>CAVVII010000007.1:0-75046 GCA_963748055.1 uncultured Verrucomicrobiae bacterium
GGTTATGGATGCCAGTGTACCTTTGACGGTTGGTCTTACTCAGGAGCATCTGAACATGGCACGGACAGACGCCTCCAAAGTCGGTGCTCCTTAATACATTGCAGGATACATTGACGCTTTTGGACACGGCTGAGCCGTTTTCTGGAACATCCTGAACGGGAGTTAAGCAACTTGGCTGAGAACGCCGCGCGCCTTCCCGCGCTGGACCGTCGTAACTGGATACTCCAAACTCCTTTCAGGTCCTGCAACTCCTGCAACCACGTCGGAAGAGAGCCGCAAAAAATGTGACGTCTGCCACGTGTGAAATCCTGCGCGCATTTAACTTTCTGGACGCCTGAATTAACCGCCTCAGAAAAGACTGCAACTTAATGCCGGCAAATAATCCGCCCGATCTGCCGTTGTTGTGTCCATGCAGTTAGTCAAACGCATACGGGGATTGGATAGCTCAGTGCCTCTCAATGCCCTCCTGAGTTAGGCTAATCAATGGCCTTCAGACGCTTGGCCTTCTCCGCCAACAGCTTAGCCAGGTACGCCGCGACAATGGGTTTGGAGAGTTTCCAGAATCCCCGCCGAAGCTTGCCTAGCGGTCCAGAGTCACGGGCTTTAATTGGCTTTTGACTTGATCTGTACGCAGAGATCCTCTTTTTACGCGCATGCACCCGAGACAAAGACCAGCCGCAGATGGCGGCGCCGCTGGCCCACTCCCACGGATGATTTTTGATCGATTCCGGGAAGTTCTGTTTCATATTGAGGGCGCGCCGTAGGTGCCCCGCTACATTTTGCACCTGAATTCTTACGTCTGTCAGTGCGGCCGTTATTTGTTGTTTTTTATGGTGTGCTTCAGCCATTCACGATCCTTTTGAAACTCGGCGAAAGTGGCTGGGAATAGTGGACATACGATACTGAATCTGAAGATTACCGCCGCGCCTACACTAAAAAGGAGAAGCACACCAGCAAGTGCCAGGGCGCTCCAACCCCATTCCCAGTGCAATGTTAACATCATCAGGTAGAGCAAAAGCACCACCAACATTATGATAAAGCCGCCAAAACAGATGGCAGTTTGCTCACCAAAAGAAGACAAAGACCCAGCAAATGAATCGCGGTCTCCGAGACTCCAATCCTAAGAGCTTCAGCCGCAGTTCTAAGTAACGAACGAATAATACGACCAGATCTCGAATTGAGTCTATTGGCGATGAGGGTACCGAAGCGCGAGTATCTTGCGAAGGATCAGACTCCATGAGTTATTTTCGGAGACGTAAACCCAATAAAAGGCCAATGCCGAGAGCAATGAAAACCGCCTTAGTTGGATTGTCGCGAACGAAGGCCTCGCCTTCAGCTTGCCAACTCTTGGCTTGAGAACTCGTATCCGACCAGGCACTCTCCGCAGCGCCTCTGAGCTCTTGAGACTTGCTTTGCGCGGCCTCCCGAAGCTCAGCTGCCTTTTGGCCTGCGGCTTGACGGAAATCTTCTACCTTCGCGCTAGCTGCTTCTTTGAGATCGGCCGCAGCGTCCTTTAGATTGTCTTTGCCGCTGTGTGTCCTACAAGCTCGGGATCTTGATGTTCGTCCATAATTTTTTTTCAGAAAAAAACTGACTGGCTACCTTCTTCAAGTCAGACTACCGGTCGGATGGACAGACTTGTCCCAGCCCAGGGCAGATTCTAACTTCCGGTAGCCTCAGCCTTGTGCCTGTTATTCGCTCCATCACCTATCATTTGGATGTACCGCCGGCCTTCTGAGCCTCGGTACACCAGTGCCAGCAGAATAGCTATTTAATATCTTCGGATCGTCGAAATGGGAATAGCGTTATGAGAGTACGCACAACTCTCTATGGAGGGATTCTACTCAGAGATTTATCGGAAATAACTCTCCATAGTCGAGGAGGTCGTGGGGCGCGTTGTGCGAGGGTGGCTCAAGGTTTCATAAAAAGAATCCTCGTTTGGCACGGGCGAATTGGCACAGGCTTTCCACGCCGAGAACGAGTGAATCGACACCCCTGTCCGGCCAATCGCCCGCCTATCTATCGTGGATGCTTTTTTCGGCGCTTATAATAAACAAGGGCGAGGCTGTGGCGACGGTACACTAACTAGTCTGAACTGGAAAGCGCTCGCGCAACCTCTAAGTGTTTCGCCTCGACGCGGTCGCATTGATCCGTTGCACGCGTTATCAGCCGTCCGTAATCCAATTCGCGGAGTTGCGGCACGGTATCGGCAGCTGCCGCTAGACCGGTCCAAAGGCTTCGTTTGCCGCTGATTCCGAGAACGAGGCCTTCGAGGGCGTGGAAAAGTCCCATCTGTCCTTCCTCAGAATCACTCAGTCGAATCTTTCGCGCGTGAGAACTTCTCGGCCACCCACGCGCCGGCTTTTCGCACCGCGCTTTCCTCCTTGCCGATTTTTTCTATCAGATCCTGGAGGGTGTCTTGATCCGCGTGAATTTCGTTGCGGAGATCGTTGAAGAACCGTTCCAGCGGCTTGCCTTTATAGGTCTCGATAAGGCGATCCAATAATTCCAAGGCGCCCACGGAGCCGGCAAGATGATCATTCAAATAAATAGGGAGATCTTCTTTGCTCATGTTTCAAACAATTCTTTCTGCATTTGGTTGGATAGACGACCAGAGTTGGTGTACGGGGCAATCATTACCTATTTCCATTGAATCGGCTCGCGGAATTTCGTGTTGAGTTGTTCCAAGCCGGAGACGAATGCAGTATAAAATCACTGGGCTCGGTCTGGCTGCAACCTAAGGTTAGGTTCCGTCAAGTTTCCCTCCCGCTCCAGGTGATCCGTGAAAGGCGGCTGGGAAGCCTTCAAGCAGCTCAACGATCAGTCCTCTGCTGCAGGTCATCGCCATAAAGGCGCGCCCGGATCAATACCCAAGGGCAGCTGCAGCTGGAGTCGCCGTGTTGATGGAGAAGCCTCTCGACTTGCTCCGACTGCTGCGCACGATTGACAACCTCATCTGTGAGCCGGTGGAACACCGTCTGGGCCGACGCGCCGGCAGATACCCGAACACACAATACCTTCTTGCGGAGGAGAATCTTTAACGGTTCAGTTGTCTTGTCTGGTGCTTTTTTCCGGAACGTGTTCTGTCGCCGGCCAGATGCGCAACTTCGGTTGGCGATCGCGCCGATTGAGTAACGACTTCGCCGCCTTACCCGAAACCACCGGAGGGTGGATCCGAATCGCCAGGATACAATGGATGGTGAGACGGCTCGCAGCCAAAATATGACTTTTCCAGATTGGCTCTAACAATGGACGCGCGATGAACAATTGGGCTGCTTCAAGCGTCTATCTTCTATGCCAATGTGAACATCATCTTGCCGACTGTGGTTCCTTTATCGGCTGAGGCGTTATGTGTATCTTGGTAAAAGTATGGGCGAATCCCGTCCTGGTCGTTATTCTCGGGGCTTGCATGTGTCTGGGCCTCGTAACATTAGTCATTGCCCACAAAGGAGATGTCACCGCTCAAAGGGGGAATTCCGCTGGTACTTTAAATTACAGTGACGTACCCCGGGCTATCAGCAAGGAAGATCAAGCGTTTTTAGATGCTGTGTTCGAACAACAAAACTGGGACGATCAGCGACAAAACGAATCCCGTAGCCAAATCTGGTCAGACTGGTGCCAAGGCAGAGAGCGATGCCAGTTCCCAGGGCCGTATTGGTTGTCAATACTTCGGAAGTTAAACGTGCTAAGCTTGTCGTTAACAGTCGAGTGGTTGAACGAGCCGAACTGGTCCGACACGGGGACCAATAATTTCGCAGGCTGAGCATTCCTTACCCAAATCCATAACACACCAGTGCGCGGCGGCAACCTGGTACAGCGATCCGTGGAAGTCCGCTGGGCCGAAACCGTGATTTTTCTCATAGATCGTAGGGATCGATCGGCGCGAGTCTTTTCTGGTCGGTGCGTTCAACCAGTCCATCATGATTTCACTCGCTGGAGGCTGCTTTGACGCCCATGGACCCCGAGATCGGCGCGGGCCAATCCGGCGCTCGGTGCTCGTCGATAAAGGCGTCGATCCGGCCACCACCTGGGCCGGAAAGGGGGCGGTGCGACGGGCTCTCAGGTCCGCATGAGCGTGCACGCACTCGAAGAGCGAGGAGAGCATGCCCTGGGACTCGTTTCCCATGAACATCATATAATGGAAAAGCTTCAAGCTCCGCGCAAGAATGCGGGCCCTGATCACCACGGTGTCCCCGATTCGCACTTCGGAGAAATACCAGAGGTGATGCTCAAGATCGAAGCCGCCCGCGCTCCACGCCGCGAAGTAATCCGCGGTGAGCCCCAGCATCGGGTACATCACGTTCCCGGCCTCGTCGTAGATGGCCAAGTACCAGCGCATGTTCATATGGCCGTTCCGGTCCTCGTAGGCGGGCGGGATCACTGCCCGATAGACCGCAGGCAAAGACGCGAGTTGATCGAGCGAGATCGCTGGCGAGCGCATGCTTCTCTCCCCGTTCTTAACTCGATTTCCATTGCGGTTGAAGAGTTTTTCTCAGGCTTTCATCGCACTAGTGTCCTGTCCCCGAAATACGAGGTATTTTGCGGAGGTCAGTTGGCTGTTTTTCCGCGTTGCTCGCTCCACGTATAATCTAGATATGCTCGTCGCTCGCGCCTTGAAAAATGCCATATGCCAGCTACATAAGACGATGCACTAATTGATCATTATCGGATATGACGAAGTTCAGGGAATATACGTTAAGCGGGAAATGGTAGTGGAACTCATAACTTAGTAATAGGATCTTTTAACGAGTTCGGAGCTTCTGCCAGTGGGGGCATCGTGGTCGGACAACGCAACATTATAAACGTAGAGAGTTCGAGAGTTTTAGGAGGTACGAGTAACCCCGTGCAGGAAGAATTTGGAGCCATCGTGGGAGGCATGGAAGTGAATGCGGATCGACGATTTCCGCGCGGCACCCATGGCAGACGATGAATGTTCGCGCGCGGGCGCTAGCGGACGCGCATTCGCAACGTCTCGGCGATCGAGTCGAGCAGAATGCTCGTGGTCAGCGCGCCGGGGTCGATGAACCCAACGGTGCGGTCGCCCAATCCTTTCGCCTTTCCGATCTTCGCAACCAATCCTCGCGTCGCTTCCACCCCATCGGCTGCGGCCTTGGCCGCAGCCGCAGCGACTTCTTCGATCGCTCCATTCCCAGCGAGCGCCTTTCGGGCCGCCTCCGCGGCGGGTGCCAGCGCATCCACCATGGTCTTGTCGCCGATCTTGGCTTTGCCGCGGTCCTGTACCGCCTTCAGTCCACCCTCGAAAGCCAGCACCAGGGCTTGAGCGTCGAACACGTCGCCTTTCAGCCCATCGGCGGCGCCCAGAAACATCGTTCCGAATACGATGCCAGAGGCGCCGCCGCTCGCCATCATGAGGGCCAGGCCACAGTCGCGAAACAGCTCCTGCATCGTGCGGACCTCCTTCGCTGTGGCCTGTTCGACTGCGGCAAATCCCCGCGCCATGCCAACCCCGTGATCGCCGTCGCCGATAGCCTGGTCCGCTTTGGTCAATCGCTCCTTATTTGCGATGACCGCACGCGCCGCCGCGGATAGCAGCGATTTCGTTTCCGACAGGTCGAGTCCCGCGCTCATGGGCTCCTCACGCTTTGAGAAATGACTCGTTGGACGCCGGTTGATCGAAATAACGCGCAAGCTCTTCGTCGAGCCGGAACAGCGTGATGCTGAATCCCGCCATTTCCTGGGTGGTCATATATGGACCGATCCGCGTGTCGTGCACCGCCACGCCACGCTGATCCAAAATCTGGCGGACACGCCGGTTAACGATCAAGAGCTCCATCATCGTTGTCGCCCCAAGGTCGTCGATCAGGAGCGCGACACGATCTCCGCGGACGAGGGGAAAGTCTTCCACGAGTTGATCCATCATGAGATCGACGAGCTGATCGGCGGGCATCATTTTCTTCCGCGCCACCCCGCGCTCGCCATGGCCTCCCATGCCGATTTCGATTTCATCCTCGCCCAGAGTGAAGGTCGGCTGGCCCGTCTCGGGCAACGATCCGGGACGGAGCGCGACGCTGAGGGAGCGGATATTGTGTTGTGCGCGAAGGGTCACCCGCTGCGCCTCTGCCAAGCTCAGGCTACTGCGGCACGCAGCGCCGGCAATTTTGACCTGAAAGAAAGAGCCGGCGATTCCTCTCCGACCCTCGCCTTTACGGCAAAGAGACGTCATCCATGGTACGGGCGTACATGACCTCGATTCCTTCGGCGGCGGCCATCTCAGCGGCGACATCGAAATTCATGACGTCACCCTCATAGTTGCCGTACACGTAGAGGACTCCCTTCCCTCGATGGATGGCTTTGGTCGCCTCGAAGATTATCTGCGGCGATGGCGCGGCAAATATGTTGCCGCACGCCGCGGCGTCAGCGAAGCCGGGGCCGACATAGGTTGTGTAGATGGGTTCGTGGCCGCTGCCGCCCCCGATGAGGAGCGCAACCTTGCCATCCTCGATCTTCGGGCGCATCACAGCGTTGACGCCCGGCACTTGGACAAGGCGCCCATGTGACGCGAAGATCAGGCCTTCGATGACTTCGCCGACAATTCTTTCCGGATCGTTGATCGCTTGAACCATGGTGGGTCTCCTTTACCAATTCTGCGGGTCCCCTTCGAGTCGCACCTCATGCCGTCCACGACAACATGTCTTGACTCCGGTGCGCTTGCCCCGAATTTTTCGGCAGATCCAAATTTCTATTTATTCCGTTTGCCTCTTTATTTCGTCCGGTTAAACCTGAGATTTTTCCCATCGGTTCCGACACGGTACCCAACCGGATAAACATTCTTCTTCTCCCACTGGTAGGTCGAGTACTGGCTTACCCCAAGATGCTCCGCCACTTGCTTGACCGTCTTTCCGCCCTGCAGAACCATCTCCACGGCTTGGCGCTTAAAGCTTTCATCGTACTTCTTGGGCACGGCATTCAATGATAATGTCCTTTCCATTCCTGGTCACTCTGTTTCGCCCAAAATCTCTGTCCGTCAAAACGGGGGAACCTCATACCATGCGTTTCGAGGTTTTCACCTGCGGCGCAATCCTTGGTCGAAGCAGACACCATTTGGTCCTGCCCATGTCCAAAAATGGGGAGGTTTCTACAGAACCAAAAACCGCTGTTCAAGAATATAGGGCCGACAATATTTCCGCAACAAGCTCCAGTTGCGCGTCGGAGAGGTTCACTGCGAATCGGACCGAAGGATACGTGCCAGTAGTGATCTATTCTGGCGAGGTACCAGAGTGTAACATACTTTGTATGTGTTCTTGTTGTCTACGGTATCGCGCCGGCGAAGTTCGCCGCTTGGCAGCGAGTGGATAGTAACAGACACCAATCCGATCGAATCGGCCTTGCTACAGTGCTTCCTCGCACTCAAAGGACCAAAGCTTCGGCTCGCGGATCGCGACTTTAACCATGTTCTTCAAGCTCGGCGCCAAGCTCAACAACACTGGCGTCGGTTGGACGGATTGAACTTGATGCCAAAAGTAGTCACTGGAGCAGTTTGCGCCGACGAAGAAAAGAAATAACCCAACAAACTTCCTAACCTGTTGTAAACCAAGGATGCGCCTGCTCACCATATACAACTTTTGACAATATCTCTTTTGACAACGAGAGTCTGTCGAGAATTCGGACAAAGGCCGGCTTCATAGAAGCCTGACTTTAACCAAGTGTGCCAAGTTTTGAGCTCAATGAGCAAACTGTTCTCCCGTGAACAAGCCACTCGATGTGCCTGTAGATTATCGGCCTCTCGACGCGATATCCGTCGTTGATTTTGTCGCGGAGATTCCTGCCGCGTGCGAACACTTAGGGAGCGACCCTGCAAGCTGGCTCGCGCGCGAGGTGGGCGACGGAAATCTGAACCTGGTTTTTATCGTCAAAGGTGCGGAGGGCGGGGTCGTTGTGAAACAAGCTCTCCCTTACGTTCGTGTAGTTGGTAAAGCCTGGGCTCTTCCACTTAAACGTGCCTTCTTTGAAAATGAGGCGCTCGCTGAACAGGCGAAGCTTGTGCCGGAGCTTTTACCAAAGCTCTACCACTACGATGCAGCACACGCGGCGATCGTCATGGAATACCTCTCTCCCCACATTATCCTGCGCAAAGGATTCATTCAGGGCATTACATACCCTCGGCTGGCCAGTGATGTCGCAGAGTTCATGGCGCAAACACTCTTCAAAACGTCTGACCTTTACCTGGACGCTGCCTCCAAGAAACGGCGGATGGCGCTATTTTGCGAAAACATCGAGCTCTGCAAGATTACGGAGGATCTCGTTTTCACCGATCCCTATCGCCTCGCGAAACTCAACCGATGGACGACGCCTCAACTCGACGAATCGCATCGGCTTTTCGGCAAGACAGCGCTCTCAAGGCCAGTGCACAGCGACTGAAGCTTAAGTTTTTGAGCTCGGCTGAGGCGCTAATCCATGGTGACCTCCATTCCGGTTCGATCATGGCCACACCGGAGAACACGCGAGTGATTGATCCAGAGTTCGCGTTCTATGGCCCAATGGGATTTGATGCGGGTGCGGTGATCGGCAATCTGCTACTCGCATTTTTTGCTCAAGAAGGTCACGAGCCTTATCCCGGCGGACGCGCGAAGTATCGCGGCTGGATTTTGGAGATAGTGGAGGAAGTATGGAATCGGTTCGAAAAGAGATTCATTGAGCTTTGGCGGGAGAACGTTACTGGCGATGCTTATCATGCCAGCCTTTTTACCGACCCTGCCTCCTGGGAAGCATTGATCCTGGAGCAAAGACGTTACCTGCATCGCCTCTTTCACGATGCGCTTGGCTTTGCGGGTTTAAAGATGATTCGGCGCATTCTTGGGCTTGCTCATGTTGCGGAACTTGAGGCGATCCTTGATCCCGATCTCAGAGCCGTTGCGAACGCCATGCTTTACGGATTGGCCGATTGCTGGTGATAAACGCTGAGAATTTCGCTAAGATTGATGAAGTAACCGCTGCAGCAGGCGAGGAGTATTCAGACTATGAAAGTTGGCGGTAAACCTTATCGGACCATTTGGCTAAATGATGACGGAATTTCTGTCAGCGTCATCGATCAGACTTTACTGCCCCATCACTTCAAGATCGTTGAATGGCGCACAGTCGAGGACGTTGTGAAAGGGATTCGCAACATGGTAGTACGCGGAGCGCCGCTCATTGGAGCTTCCGCTGCTTATGGCCTTGCCCTTGGCATGCTCCGCGATCCCAGCGACAAAGCGTTTCAGCGGGCCTACGAACTGCTCTTCGCATCCCGACCGACTGCGGTGAACTTGAGATGGGCACTCGATAGGATGCGGGAAGCGCTGCACCTGCTACACCCGAAGGACCGTGCTGCTGCAGCGTTCACGGTAGCCAAAAAGATTTGCGATGAAGATGTCTCGAACTGTTCTGCGATAGGCGAGTATGGACGTTTGCTCATCGAGCAAGCCTGGGATAAGACCGGGCGGTTGCGCCCGGTTAATCTGCTGACCCATTGCAACGCCGGCTGGCTAGCAACGGTCGATTGGGGAACCGCTCTGGCTCCAATCTATAAGTCCTTCGAGGCGGGTATCCCGGTTCATGTCTGGGTTGATGAGACTCGGCCGCGAAATCAGGGCGCTTCGCTGACGGCCTGGGAACTCGGCCACCACGGGGTGCCGCACACTGTGATCGTCGATAATGCGGGCGGCCATCTCATGCAACATGGACACGTTGACCTTTGCATCGTCGGCAGCGATCGAACCACGGCGGGCGGAGATGTTTGCAACAAGATCGGTACTTATCTGAAGGCCTTGGCCGCGCGAGAAAACCAGGTCCCCTTCTACGTCGCCCTGCCTCTCTCCACCATCGATTGGACGATCGAGGACGGAATTAAGGATATCCCGATCGAGATCCGTTCACCGGAGGAAGTCGCGAACATTTCGGGGCGCACGAAAGAAGGTGAGGTTTGCGAGGTCCGTTTGACGCCCGAGGGCAGCCCCGCTCTCAATTATGCTTTCGACGTGACGCCCCGCCACCTGGTCACCGCGCTGATCACGGAATACGGCAACTTCCGAACGATCCCGGAAGAAATGGCAAAGTTGCGACAGAAAGCGGAGCACGCTTCAAGGGTTGCTGCCGAATAATCCGATCTCTGTGCCCAGCGGCCTAACCGAGCTTGGTGCAGCATTGGCATCCACCAAGCTAGCCCAAGGCTTGATCGGCTGCTTGAAGATCCGGCCCTATTGACTTTAAGCCCTCAGGCTTTGACGAGCCGCTCGCCAGGCTCCAACAAAGTTGGCCGCCAAGGGATTGCTCCCTACGAGGCGCCCGCCTGAGCCGACGCGCTGCCCCCCGGTCCCCCGCTAGTCCTGCTTGGCGCGCAGCCGCTGGGCGTAGACGTTGATGATCAGCGCCGGCGAGCAGGATCAGGCCGCGGATCAGGATCTTGAGGAAGCTGTCGATGTCGACGTGGTCGAGGCCGTTGTTGAGCACGCCCAGCACGAACAGGCCGACGATGCGTGTTGCGGATGCCGCCGCGGCCGCCGAAGAGGCTGGTGCCGCCGACCACCACCGCCGAGATCGAGTCGAGCAGGAAGTCGTCGAACTCGTTCTGCTGCGCGCTGCCGAAATAGGCGACGCCGAGCATGCCGGCGATGCCCGAGCAGACCGCCGAGATGACCATCACCGCGGCGATGATCAGCTTGACGTTGACGCCGGAATATTCCGCCGCCTCGCGGTTGCCGCCGACCATGTAGACGTAGCGGCCGAAGCGCGTGTAGGTCAGCACGAGATGGCCGACGAGCAGGAACAGCGCGGCGACGATGACGATCCAGGGCACCGGCCCGAGCGAGCCGCAGCCCAGCGTCTTGATCGAGTCGCGGCACGGCATAGGCGATCTGGCCGCGCACCAGCATGGCGCAGATGCCGGCGCCGATCTGCAGCATGGCCAGCGTCATGATGAAGGACGGGATGCCGATGAGCGTGACGCCGAAGGCGTTGACGCAGCCGAGCGCGAACGCAGGCCAGCGAGCGCCAGGAGGATCGCCAGCCCGCCCGGCAGCGGCAGGTTGGCGATGTTGACGTAGCATTCCTGCAGCGTGAAGAAGGCGACCATGATGCCGGTCGACATTGGCGATGCCGGCGACCGACAGGTCGATCTCGGCGCAGAGGATGACGAAGGTCAGCCCGGTCGCGATGATCGCCGGTGATCGAGACCTGGCGCAGGATGTTGGCGAGATTGCCGACCGTGGCGAAGGACGGGCTGGCGACGCTGAAGAACGACGACCAGGAAGAGCAGCGTGACGAACGGCGCGATGTTGCGCAGCTGGCCGCGCAGCCAGCGCGCCAGGCCGGCCGGCGCGGCGCAGGTCGGCGTACCTGTCGGTGCTGTCCGCTCGCCTCCGATAGCGGTCTCGTGCTCTCATGCCGCCGCGAGCAGGCGGTCCTTGCTGACCAGTCTCGTCGGCGAACTCGCGCGACGATCTCGCCCTTCCTCATCACCAGGATCCGGTCGGCCAGCGCCAGGACCGTCTCGGGCTCGGTCGAGACCACGACGACGCCGATGCCCTGCTCCTGCAGGCCGCGCACGATCTGGACCACGTCGTCCTTGGCGCCGACGTCCATGCCGCGCGTCGGCTCGCTCAGGACCAGCACCTTCGGCAGATGCGTGAGCCACGGGCCAGCGCCACCTTCTGCTGGTTGCCGCCCGAGAGCGTGCGCAGCGCGCGCTCGACCGAGGCGGGCCGGATGTGCAGCTGCGTCGACTTTGGCCCGGCGATGCGGCGCTCCTCCGTCCGGCCTGCAGAAGCAGGCGCGACGATGCGCTCGAGGATGCTGATCGAGATGTTCTTGTAGACCGGCTCCTGGTGCGAACAGCATGCTGCGCCGGCTCTCCGGCACGAAGGCGATGCCCGCCTGGCGGGCCGCGCGCGGTGCTGCGCGAGCCGCACGCGGCCGCCCGTCGAGGCGCAGCGGCCGCGCATCCGGCCGCAGCTTGCCGAACAGCGTGCGCGCCAGCTCGAGCTGGCCGCAGCCCATGAAGCCGTAGATGCCCAGCACCTCGCCGGCGCGCATCTGCAGCGACACGTCGCGGTAGGCGCCGCCGCAGCGACAGGCCTTCGGCCTCCAGCACGACCGGCGCGTCCGGCCGGCTGTCGAGCGGAACTCGCGGTGTAGCTCTCCTCGAGCTCGTCGTGGCCGGCGCCGATCATGCGCTCGATCAGCCATGCTTGTCGATCTTCGCCGTCCGCGCCGTGGCGACGCTGCGGCCGTTGCGGAACACGGTGACGCGATCGGAGACGCGCGAGAACGTCGTCGAGGAAGTGCGAGATGAAGATGAAGCTGCGGCCCGGCGGCCGCAGCCGCCGCAGCACCGCGAACAGCCGCTCGACCTCGGGCGGCGAGAGCGCCGAGGTCGGCTCGTCCAGAATGATGATCCGCGCGCCGGAGAACAGCACGCGGCCGAGCTCGACCAGCTGCTGCAGGCCGAGGGGCAGGCGACCCATGCGCGCGCGCGGATCGACGTCGATGCCGAGGCCGCTGCAGATGCTCGCCGCGCCTCGCGCGCCATCCGGCGCCAGCGACGATGCCGCGCCGGTTGGTCGGCTGGCGTGCCGAGGAAGACGTTCTCGGCGACCGTCAGCTCCGGCACGATGCAGAGCTCCTGGTGCACCATGCCGATGCCGGCGGCCAGCGCGTCGCGGGCCGAGCGGAAGTGCACTGGCGCGGCCGTCGATGCGCATGGTGCCCTGATAGTCGGCATGCACGCCGGCGATGATCTTCATCAGCGTGCTCTTGCCGGCGCCGTTCTCGCCGACGAGGCCGTGGATCTCGCCCGCGCGCAGCGTGAAGTCGACGTCCGTTGAGCGCAGCGACGCCGCCGAACGACTTGCGAGATGCCGGACAGCTCCAGCGGCGGTCGCGCACTCGGCATACCTGCGTCGGGCAGGCGGCGTCGACCTTCGCCGCGGCCTCAGTGCCGTCGCTCAGATCAGGAAGTGCTCTTCCATCCACAGCATGCCCGGCGCGTTGGCCTTGGTGACGACCGGCCCGTCGGTGATGACATGCTTCGGGATGCCGCCGGGGCCGGTCTTCTCGCCGTCCACCACCGCCGCCACGCCGGCGACGATGGCGCCGCCGTGGATGCGGCAGGACGGGTTGCGGACGGTGGCCAGCATGCGCCCGTCGATGACCGCCTCGATCGCCGGCGGCATGGCGTCGACGCCGCCGATCAGGATCTCGGTGCGGTTGTGCGCCTTCATCACGTTGGCGGCGGCCAGCGCCATGTCGTCATTGTGGAAGAAGGCGGCATCGATCTCGGGATACTTGGTCAGCAGCGTCTCCCAGATCCGCGCGACCTTGGTCACGTCCCAGTCGGCCGGCTGGTCGTCGAGCACCTCGATGTCGGGGTACTTCTTGACGACCGCTTGGAAGCCCTTGGCGCGGCCCTGCGCGCCGGTGTGGCCGAGCGCACCCTGGGTCATGATGATCTTGCCCTTGCCGCCGATGGCGTCGACCAGCGCCTGGGTGACCAGCCGAGCCCATGAACTCGTTGTCCGGGGCGAGGAAGCTGTGGACGTTGATCTGTCGAGCGGCGCGATCAGCGTGTCCATGTCGATGACCGGGATGCCGGCGTCGATCATCTTCTTGACCGGGTCGGTCAGCGTGCCGATGCCGAAGGCCTGGATCGCCACGAAGTCCCACTTCTGCGAGGCCATGTTGTCGATGGCGGCGCGCTGCTTGGTGGCGCTCGAGCTCGCCGTCGAACCAGGTGACCTCGACATTGAACAGCTTGCCCCAGAACTCGGCCGCCTGCTTGCCCTGGGCGCACCAGGTCGCCTGCAGGCCGGCGTTGGAGAACGCCGCCTTCAGCGGCTTCTCGGACCGGCCGGTGGCCTTCGCCATTTCCGCGGCGACGGCCGGGCTGGCGCCCAGACCGCCAAGCACTGCGGCGGCTCCGGCCGACTTCGCGAGCGTTTCGATGAAATCCCTGCGGGACTGCTTGCGTGGATCGAATTCTGTCATTAGGGGGGAATCGATGGCTTAGCCTTCATACGACCAGACCTTATCATTCTCCGATGAGATGCCCAATGCTATTTGAAGATTTCATGTTTTTCGTTTCCTGTTTCAGGATCACGCTTTTGCTTAAAAAAGATGAGGGAAAATACGAAAGACGTGGGAGTACTAAGAACCCTGATCGACTGGACCGTTGAGCGGTCCGGTTGCGTTTTCGTCAGGGCAGAGGGCCGGATCGTTTGCGCCTGGGACGCTTACGACGGCGAAGGCACGGATCAATACGCCGAATTTCTCAAGAAAAAGAGCTCAGCGTCCGAAGAGCGGGAAGTTATCGAGACGTTTGTCCAAGGTGCGACGTACCGGTGCGTATCGATCCGCAGGCCGGGGTTTCAGGTCCTGGAACAGCGGACATTCTCGACGCTGCGATACGGGAGGACGCAGCAGATTGACGGATCAAATTTTTTCTCTATGACGAAACTGATAACTGGAAGTTTCGTAACGGCTTTATTGTGCTCAAGTCTTAGCGGCTGTAGCCGTGGAGATAATAATGGAAGCTATTGCAGCCGTTAGTGCGATAGCTGATGCTGCTAGTGTGTAAAGTCCGTAGCTTCGTATTGTTCTCCTGACGATCTTGGCCGAAAGTCATTTCATGGACCTGCGGGATGACTTAGACAGGCTCGCGAAACGGATAGATGCGCTTGAAGCGGAGAATAGGCTCTTAAGACACTGCCTTCAAGACGCTGTGATTCTTTGTCGCACCCTTTACGGATTGCTCGGAACAGAAAGAATTGGTCAAGCAGCACATGACCTACGAATTGATCTCAGAAAGAGGCTGGATGAACTACACAAACGACTTGATCTCGAGGATTGCTAAGCCTGCCGGACCATGGGATGAGGCTTGAGAGGCATTCGAATCTTACGGAATCAGCGGATCTCAAAAATAGGTTGGCGCGCACTGTGAGCCTTGGGAGAACGAGTCGGTGATCATTTTTCGTCGAGCTTGTCCTGTCCTCGGATGGCGATTGAATTCAGGAAGTCGTTTACCTTTGTCAGTTCGGCGTTTTCCGCCTTCAGTTGGTTGTTTTCGGCCGCAAGACGCCGGACTTCGTTTTCAAGGTGTCTGATCAAGAGCAGGAGCGCATCGTTACAGTCTTTGTCCTCCCCCTCATTGCCTGTCGTCATAATCCCATATCCCTCATTACGGTCGATCCTTTCCCGTTGCCATCAGCAGATTAATTCACAGAATTGATTCGTCGAGCCTTTGCTGGAACCTGAAGCCGTTTTTTGGTCTTATCGGAGGGTCGAAAAGTTAGCACAGTGACTGCGCCACTCCTATTCATTGATCTCATTCGGCCGGATCGTTGACAAAGGAGAACGTTGACCTCTGACGGATCAGGTCGGCCTCGACGAGGCAAGGGTCATTGGTCCCAATTACGAGGCCAGCATGTCCAACGAAACCTGCCAAAGACGCGCAGCCGCCTCCGGATCCAGCGCGTAGGCGGCCACGCCGCGGCGACTTCCTGGCCGGTTGGGCTCGGCCTCGTTGCAGTCCTCGAAGTAGCGGCCGCCGACGCCGTCGAGCAGAGGTGACGCGGCCAGCAGCACGCGAGGTGGACGCGCCCTGCTCGGGTGTCTTCCACTGAAGATCGGTCGCTTCATTCATCCGCAGGCGCTGCCATCCGGTTAAGTTCTACCTCATCGGAGACGTGGCGCTGCAGGTTCGTCCGGATCGCGCCGGGCATCAACGCATTGACGGTGATGCCGTCGTCGGCCCATCGCCTGGTCGCCTCGACCGCGAAAAGCACATTCGCCGTCTTGGATTGGCCGTAGCGCTGGCCACGGTTCATAGGCGCGGACGCTCGAAGTGGATGTCGTCAAAGACGACCGGAGAGAGCAGATGGCCGCGCGGAGCTGACCGAGACGACGCGGGCTCCCCGGCCTGCCGCGAGCGCGTCGGTGCAGTCCGGTGCGCTGAGCGCGAAGTGGCCGAGGTGGTTGGTGGCGAACTGGCATCTCCCAGCCCTCCGGCGTGTCCGCAGCGTCGGGCGATCGCCATCACGCCGGCGTTGTTGACCAGGATGTGCAGCGGGCCGTCCCAAGCAGTCGACGAACGATGCGCACCGAAGCTCGATCGGCCAGGTCGAGCGTGGGCCACCCGGACATCTGCTGTTGCCGGTCGTCGAGGCGATGTCTTTGGCCGCGGTGCGGTTGCCGGCCGTCGGTATTGCGGACGGCGATGGTCACTTCCGCGCCGGCACCAGGCCAGGGCCCGGGCGGTCTCGATGCCGATGCCTGACGCCCCGCCGGTGACGATCACACGCCGGCCGGTGAGGTCGATGCCCGCCATCACCTCCGCGGCGGTCGATTTGGCGGTGAAGGGGGTGACAAGGCGGTTGGTTGTCTTGGTCTCCTGTTCTCCTGAGGGCATAGCGTTGAAGGTACGTTACACAGCGTTAAGCGAAAAGCTCTTACGCGGCGTTCCGCTAACTGAGCTTTCCCAGTTTCTTTCTGCGCTGTGGCTTTTTCAATGCGCCCGTTTGCCACGCGGGTCCCACAGATTAGGCTTTCTTACTCTCTTCGGAAACCGGAGTAATTCACTACCCGAGCACAATCGCAGTATCATCGGAGCGGCATGAATGGCGCCAGCCGAGGGCCTCAATTCATTGACCTTGTATCAAACAATCCGTAGGGTGAGGTTCTACCGAACCACGCCGAATGCGGTTAATCGACCAGTGGTTCGGAAAGCACACCCCCCTTAGACTAAATGAAGATTCTACCGAAAGCACTCGTTGCATTTATTGGGCTCGCCCTCATTGGGTTGAGCCTTGCAGTTCCTCAGGTTCTCGCTGCTGGGTCTGACACGGCTGGTAAGCCCAACCAGAGGTACAAGTTTGTTGTCATCACACATGCCACCGCTGTGCCGTTTTTCGTACCCGTCCGAAAAGGCGCTGAAGACGCCGGGAAATTGGTCGGCGCGGACGTGACTTACACCGGCCCTTCCGGGTTCGATATTGAGAAGCAAATTGATTTCATCAAATCTGCCATTGCACAGAACGTCGATGGCATCGCCACGACGATGCCTGATCCTACCGCGTTTAATGATGTGGTGAAGGAAGCAATGGGACGCGGCATTCCGGTAATCGCGTTGAACGCGGACGCGCCGGCTAGCGGACGGCTCGCTTACATCGGCCAAGGTAACTATGAGGCGGGTGTATCAATGGGACAGCAGATCCTTAAAGTTGTCCCCGACGGGGGCCATGTATTGCTGTGCATCCACACGGCCGGAGCGGAAAATCTGGAAGCTCGGATCAAAGGGGTGAAGGATGTGCTGGATAAGCAGAGCGGAAAATATTCGTACCGGGTCGTGGCTACTGGAACAGATATGGTCCGAGCGGTATCGCTCATCTCGTCAGCATTGCAGGCGGATCCGAGCATCAAGGGCATGTTCGGCGTAGAAGATGTTACAGGGTCGGCGATTGCACAGATCATCGATCGCGACAATCTGAAGGGTAAAGTAGCGGGAGGTTCGTTTGACCTGGTTGCGGATGTTCTTAACGGAATTGAAAAAGGCGAGATGCAGTTCACGATCGATCAACAGCCCTACCTGCAAGGGTTTCAGAGTGTGATCAATCTTTATCTGCTTAAGCGATATAACCTGGCTCCGACCGACATCAACACGGGTGTGGCTCCAGTTACTCAGGAAAATGTCGCAAAGGTAAAGGAGTTGGCTGCTCAAGGATACCGCTAAACCCGCCCTTTCAACACAGATCTGGTGCTCGGCCCCGCTCCGCTTGATTTCATCGTAGAGTGCGCTTGCACCCACCACAATCTTCGGCTCATGTCCGCTGATCTGCTCCGCATTGAAAATGTCAGCAAACGGTTCGGACCGGTACAAGCTTTGTCGGAAGTGTCTTTCAGCGTCAGTCAGGGAGAGATCGTTGGCTTCGCCGGCGAGAACGGCGCGGGTAAATCGACGCTGATCAAGATTCTTGCTGGTATCCACACGGCCGATCAAGGTTCTGTCTTCCTCGATCAAAAGCCTTACGCGCCCAAGGATCCAAATGCAGCGGGCCGAGCCGGTCTGGCGGTTTTTCACCAGGAGATCCCGATTTGTCCGCATCTCTCAATCACGGCGAACATCTTTCTCGGAACGCAAATGCCGAAAAGATACTTCATGCCGGATTGGCGTGTCATGGAGGCTCGTTGTGTCGATTTGTATCGCGTTCTCCTGGATGAAGATGTTAATCCGCGGGCACTGATCCGCGATGTGAGCGCTGCGGAACGGCAGTTGGCTCTCCTGGTACGAGTGCTCTCGCGCGAGGCGAAGCTGATCATTCTCGACGAGCCGACGACGGCGCTCACACCGCCCGAAGTCGGGCGGCTGTTTCGTGTAATTCGGAACCTTCGCGCGAAAGGCATCAGCTTCATTTTCGTTAGTCACATGCTGGAGGAACTCGTTGAACTTTCGGACCGCATCGTGGTCCTGCGCGACGGACGCCATATCGGCACGTTGGCCAGAGAGGCATTCGAGGTAAGTACATTGTCGAGAATGATTGCCGGGCGGACTCTTATCCCGCCGGCGCGCGATTTGCCCAGTAGCGAGCAGCGAACAGTACTCGACGTTCGCAATCTCAGTCTGACCGGCCATTTCTCATCGGTCACTTTTTCGCTGCGAGCCGGCGAGATTTTAGGGATCGCCGGGCTGACGGGGTCGGGTCGGTCCGTCTTGGTCCGGAGCTTGTTTGGACTGCACAAGGTCGAATCCGGCGAAGTGACGATCAATAATCGCCAGATCCGGATTCGGTCTCCGCACGACGCGATTCGACAGGGGATCGGCTATATCCCGGAAGATCGAAAGACACTGGGTCTGTTTCCGCATCAGGACATCAAGACAAACCTGCACATCGCGCGAACTGCTCAGCAGTCGGATCTTCTTTTCAAGGACACCGCCGGTATGCGTGACAGCGCCGCGTCGATGAAAAAGGAGCTTTCCATCAAGTTCCGCCACGAAGACGATCTCATCGGATCACTTAGCGGCGGTAATCAACAGAAGGTGTTGTTATCACGATGGCTATTGCTCGAGCCGGCGATCATTCTTATGAATGAACCCACCCGCGGGGTAGATGTGGGCGCGAAGAAGGAAATTTATGACCTCATGTTTGCTCTTACCCTGCGAGGTTTTTCATTCATCGTTACTTCGTCGGCGATCGAAGAATTGCTAGTGCTCAGTGATCGCGTGCTAGTGATGAATCGAGGGCGAGTGAGAACCATTCTGAACCGAGCCGAAGCGACCAAAGAATCGATCATCCATGCAGCGACTACCTGAATCAACCTACGCCAGCAAAGGCGGAGCCAACGACGCCAGGCATCCGACGAGCGGATTCAGAAGCGCGTGGAGTCGCGCGTTTCTCATGCGCGATTTCGGGATCGCAATCGTGGCCCTGCTAATCGGGTTAGGGTTTTCCTTAGCCTCACCGGTCTTTCTATCCACTTACAACTTGCTGAATTTGCTACGGCAGACGGCGGAACTCGGCATCATTGCAATGGCGATGACTATGCTCATTATCTCAGGGGAGTTCGATCTCTCTGTAGGTGCGATCTATGCCGTAACCGGCGTGGTTACGGGTTTGCTGGCAAAGCACTTCGGGCTGGAGATCTGGGCGGCAGCCATCTGCGGGTTGGCGTCCGCGCTGATTCTGGGACTGCTGAATGGACTATTGGTAACAACGACAAAGATCAATTCCTTCATCGCTACCCTGTCCACGATGATGGTTTATCGCGGAATCGCCATGGTGCTGTCGCAGGGGCAACCGATTTCTTCTTTTCAGTTTGAGACCGCATTCTTCGACATTATGGGCCGCGGCAAGGGTTTCGGTACCATACCGGTGCCTATATTTTGGATGGTGGCATGGGGAGTATTGCTTTTCCTGCTCCTGCATCGAACCGCCTTTGGTGTAAAGTTGTATGCGACGGGGGACAATCCTGAGGCTGCCACACTTGCCGGGATCAAGATTACCCAAGTGAAGAGGGTTGGATTTTTGATTACGTCATTCGCCGCGGGTCTGGCAGGGCTCGTATCACTTGGATACCTCAAAACAGTGACACCGACTCAGGGAACCGGGCTGGAATTGGAGGCCATCGCGGCCGCAGTGATTGGAGGTACATCGATGGCGGGTGGGGTCGGAAGTATCGTTGGCACCTTCATCGGCACGTTTATCATGGCCGAAGTGCGAACCGGACTCGTGTTGCTGGGTACAGACGCCTATATTCAGGATGCGTTTGTGGGCCTTGTGATCGCGCTGGCGGTGATCGTAAACATCAAACTCACAGACCGACGCAATACGAAGAGTTAACAATAACGCCTCGCGCCGAAAGGGCGTAATGAATGTGTCACGGGCCAGGGCTTTGGCCATCCAATCCTTGAGAATTTTGGCGGCCTCGGGAGGCTCTTTAGTAATTTCACCGAAAAGGCTTTGCAGATGGATTCACAATTCGAGCAATATCTCCCCTGAGCAGCCAGGCGGATTGGGCATCAGGGGGTGAAGGGCGGTTGCGGCCTGATGGAGCCATCAACGTTGTCGGTGACGTTTTGGCCTCCAATGACTGCCGTTGCCGATCCATTTGCGGTGTTGCCCGCACCCCCGCTGACGCTGGACTGCGTTCCGCTGGCGGTGTTGCCATCGCCGCCGCTGACGCTGGCCTGGCTGCTGCAGGCGGTATTGCTCATACCGCCGCTGACGCTTGCTCCGGAGCCGCAAGCGGTGTTGGATTCACCGCCGCTTATGCTAGCTCCGGAGCCGCTGGCAGCGTTATTTACGCCGCCGCTGACGCTGGCCTGGCCGCCACTGGCGGTGTTGGACACTCCGCCGCTAACACTGGCGAGCAGACCGCTGGCGATGTTGTTTGCGCCGCCGGTGACGGAAGTCTCTCTATTGCTGATCGTGTTTAGTTCGCCCGCGACAAGGCCACCAAAAGCAGCGTGGGTGAACCTATTGTACCTTCCGATTACCAAATTATGTGACCCACTGCGGTCAGTGCTGCTGAGACTGCCCGGTGGTTCGTCATAGCCAATAATCAAATTGCCAAGACCAATGGGATGGTCGTTGTCGTCCGTAAAGCCCGTGCCGCTGACGATATGAATATTGGCCCCCTTAAATGTGATATTCGGACCAACCACACCAATCTCCGGGTCGGGATCGACGGTGACGAAAGGACCTAGCGCGAGTGCGGGATTGGATTGGACCACAGCCAACTGAACCTGCAGCGAAGAGACCTGTCCTTGCAATATGGAAACAGTTGCCTGCAAGGCGGACACCTTGGCCTCCAAAGCCTCAATTTGCTTATACACTCCTCCCTCATCCTCGCCCGCCCGTGCGGCCATGGGTCCTAAGGCGACCATGAAACCAGCCGTCGTCAAGAATCCGAGAACGGTCAAGCCGATGATGCGCCCAATGCTGTTTCTCTTTCGAATCCGCGACAGGCGGTTGACTTGTCCAGCGGTCGCCCGACCACTTATGTCCCGATTGTTTGCCACTTCGCAAGTGGCGCAATTGAGTGCACTTTTTTGCATTTTTTCTCCGATTGGTCGGCGCTGGCCAAGAACCGGTGCGCGATCGCAAAGAATCGCTCGACGGTCAAAATCGCGGAGCTCGGTCAGAAACGATTTGCTTCATGGGTTCAGGTTTAACGAAAACTGACGTCGTATCATCTACACCCTCGTCCAACGGTGGTCTTCAGTCTCGATCATTCTACCGCCGCTACCGCCACTCGGATGAGTACCACTACTCGCACCGCGGGCACCGGCATCACGATTACGACCGGGACAATACGAGAGGGGTTGATAAATTAATTGCTAGTCAGCGCCAATCGGCACAGGTGATCACTGGCGGAGGCAGTTTCCAGTCCTGTAATGGGGTTGGACCATTGCTCTCTAACCCCAATTTTTCACCCTTTTGAACAAAAAAGTAGCGAAGCCTTTTAAGTAACCTGTTATGGTTGAGATGGTTAAAGACAACTAAACAGGAAGCTTCGCTAGTGGAACAAGATAACCAACTTGGATTTGAATTTCCAGCTTTAGGTCGAAGAAAAATCGAGGCGAATTTCGCCGGAGGGCAAGTTAGCAGTGACGGTGGGTTGATGCTGCTGCGCCAGGTTGATCGGTGGCTAGGTTTTACAAAGCAATTAGACGGGATTTTGCCCGACGGACGGAACCCGCTCTTAATTCAACATTCCCAAGAGAGTCTTTTACGCCAGCGCATCTATGGCTTGGCGCTGGGATATGAGGACCTTAATGATCATGACTCTCTACGGCACGATTTGCTCTGGCAGACAGCCACAGATCGGAGCGAGGAGTTAGGAAGCAGTTCAACCTTATGCCGATTGGAGAATCGGGCTGGGCGAAAGGAAGCTTGGTTGATGCATCAAGTATTGTTTGAACAGTTCGTGGGCAGTTTTTCTGCCCCTCCCAAAGAACTGATCCTGGATTTTGATTGCACCGATGACCGGGTGCACGGCGCGCAGGTGGGCGGAGCCTTCCACGGCTACTACGATGATTACTGCTTCTTGCCGCTCTACGTCTTTTGCGGAGACCAGCTGCTGGTCAGTTATCTGCGGCCAAGTAACATCGATCCGGCCAAACATGCCTGGGCGATCTTATCCAAGCTAGTCAGTGCGCTGAGAAAACATTGGCCGGAAGTAAAAATTATCCTGCGTGCCGATAGCGGGTTCTGTCGGTGGAAAATGTTACGGTGGTGCGAGTCTCACCAGGTTGACTACATCGTAGGGATCGCCAAGAATGATCGGCTCAAGGCTCTGAGCGCCAAACTGGGGCAGCGCGCCGAACGCAAACATCAAAAAAGCGGCGAAAAAGTCCGTCTCTTTAAACAGTTCAAATACCGGGCCGGTACTTGGGATAAGAAGCGACGCATTATTGCCAAAGCCGAGCACACTGTTTTAGGAGCCAATCCTCGTTTCGTGGTCACCAATCTGATCGGGGACGCACAAATGCTCTACGAAAAGATCTACTGTGCTCGAGGGGAGATGGAAAACCGCATTAAAGAACAACAGCTCGGACTCTTCAGCGATCGGACCAGCTGTCATTACTGGTGGCCCAATCAGTTCCGGTTGCTGCTTTCTAGTTGTGCTTACGTGTTATTAGAAGCCTTGCGTCGGCTTGGCCTAAAATCCACGGAACTGGCTCGTGCGCAAGTGGGCACCATCCGGCTCAAGTTACTGAAGATCGGTGCGGTGATCACGCGAAACACCAGGCGGGTAAGAATCTGGTTCTCCAGTGCCTTTCCGCTCCAAGACCTCTTCAAGTCCTGCCTAGCTTACTTTTACGGGTAACTCTTCCGATGGTGCTGGCCCCGGCACCTGATAAAAAATGGAGGCTGTGCCCGCGGTGTCTTCCAGCGTTGAAAGATCATCGCAAAATCCTCTTATTAGTCTCGCTCCTCGGCTGTCCACGATTAGTCACCCGAACAAATGCTCAAAACTGGAAAACGATGAAATATCCGGGCTAATCCTTCTGGGTAATTCTCCGATAGTCGAATCCGATCTATCTTTGACAGCATCCACCACGGTGTTCTCTAACGAACAATGAAGCAAGGCAAGCTATGAGCGCCCCAACCAAACTAACGATTGTGCTGTTTGCGATTGGGTTGACTGCCAATCTAAACGCTCATCAGACATCCGTGATCGTCAATCTCACCGAGCAGACGGTCTACTTGCTCGAAGATGGCCGGGTGGCATTCATTTCGCCGATTGCTTCGGGGAAAGAGGTTGGGGAACCCCGACCGGGAGCTTCAGGATCATCAACAAAGACTTGCACCATCAGTCCGGAAACTTCGGCCTCACTTTCACCGGCGTGCCGATCTGCACCCGGGCAAAGAATTCCGCCGCAAGGTCCCGGGCATCCGAACACAACCGTGCGATGCCGGGTAGCCAGGTAGATAACCCGCATGCATTCCGACGTATTTACGAGCAACCGATTCGGGGGCTTCGCAGGACGGCGCGAGAAGCCTAAGCGCTTGCCCTTGGCAAAAATCCTACTGCATCGTCTTATAAGCGGCAGGCATACCGTTGGCTTGAAAAGGGCTTGGATAGCCCAGAAGGGGATCCGCCCACATCGAGGGCATAGATCGAGGGTATCCCAGGCCGCGTTGCTTGGCGTTTCGGCGGACATGAAGCCAATCGTCAGAATCCCGCAGGCAGTTCAGCAGATTAAGTCGATACTATTGGCCGCAGAGGGCAATCCGTCCGGAGATGTGAACACGCGGCTTTTCTGAGATCCAACCGACGACTTACTTGTCGCTCGCACCTGTGGCGAGAAAACTAAATATTTAGCGACATCTTGGATGAAAATGAAGGTAAGGATAAACGCTGAGCATCCGCATATCAGGTTATGATCTCTATGATCGAAGCTCCTCTGGAGGTGGCGATAGCGGGTTGCCAGCAGGGCCGCGATCGACGCATAGATGAAATCCGTTCCGATGACATTGAAGATGGCTTAGACTCGATGCAGGCCGTCGGAGCGGCACAGTAATAACATCTGTAGTGAGGTCGTGACACTATTTCGGTATGGCTAATAATGGACATCAATCACAGAAATGAAAAGCTGATCGAACCATCGGTTCGGCGGCTTTCCAAGGCGCTTTTCGAATAAAGGTCAGGCGGAGAAGATGGGCGGTTGCGCTGGTAACATTCGGTATTTCTTTACTGGGGTTCTGGTTGATGCTCGATGTTGTCGGCGTCGGCGGATGGACGCCCTTAAAGACGGCGGAGATGGGATTGTTCGCTCTATTATTCACTTCTTTGTCATTCGGATTTACTCAGGCATTTCTCGGCTTTCTGGTCCTGGCGGAGAGGACATGAGCCACTCAAGATCACAAATACTCTCGATAATAGCGTGCCTCTGGCCGCCACGGCGGTGGTGATGCCGGTCTACAACGAGGATACGCAGACCGTTTTTGGGAACATTCGGGCGGTGCACGATTCGCTCCAGGAGCGAGAAGAGCTGGCCTCGTATGACTTCTTTATCTTGAGCGACTCGACGGACCCGGCCAAGGCATCGGAGGAGGGGATGGCCTGGGCGGATCTCTGCCGCCAGACCAACGGGTTTGGTAAAATTCATTATCGCCGGCGCAAACTCCCGGTAAACCGCAAGAGCGGAAATATCGCCGACTTTTGCCGCCATTGGGGTCATCGATACCGTTATATGGTCGTCCTGGACGCCGACAGCGTGATGACCGGGCAAGCAGTTTCATCACTGGTCCGATTGATGGAAGCTAATCCCATGGCCGGGATCATCCAATCCATGCCCAGACTGATAAAGTCTGAAACCGTGTTTGGACGGATCCAGCAATTTGCCTCGCGTCTTTACGCCCCGGTTTTTGCTGCCGGCTTAAATTTCTGGCAGCAGGGAGTGGGAAACTACTGGGGTCACAATGCCATCATTCGGGTTTCACCGTTCTTAGCCAGCTGCGGACTTCCTGTTCTGCCCGGAAAAGCGCCGATCGGCGGAAAGATACTAAGCCATGACTTCGTTGAGGCGGCGCTGATGCTCGATGCCGGATGGCAGGTCTGGTTTGCTTATGATCTGGACGGCAGTTACGAAGAATTGCCCCCAAATCTTACCGAGTACGTGAAGCGAGACCGTCGCTGGTGCCAGGGCAACCTGCAGCACATATGGTTTTTGTTGGCCCGGGGCATCCAGCCCATCAGCCGCATACACCTGATCCAGGGAATCCTGGCCTATGTATCGGCTCCGTTATTGGTTCTCTTTGTGCTTATGGGAGCGATGCAGGCCGGGATAGACCGGTTCCGTGGACAGGTTGGAACGTTCCCCAGCGCCTCTGCGGGCGTGCTTTTGGTGATGACGGCGGTGTTGCTATTTGGCCCAAAGGTGCTCAGCGTGATGCATCTTTTTTCGCGGCCTCGGGAGCTCGCCAAATTTGGCGGCCCGATGCGGGTGCTGGCGGGAGTGGTCTTGGAAACACTTTTTTCGGTACTGACGACTCCTGTCCTGATCTGGTTCCACACCCGGTTTGTCCTGAGGAATATTGAGGGCAAAACGGTGATCTGGAATACCCAGACACGCGGCGGGAACGCGGGCCCGCGCTGGCTTGATATCGTGCGGGAGTATTGGCCGCTGCCACTGGTCGGCGCCGGCCTGGCCGCGCTGGCCTGGTCGATTTCACCGACCTATCTGGCTTGGCTTTCGCCGTTGTTAGTCGGGCTCTTTCTGGCTATCCCGGTGGCCAAGGTCAGCGGGGACACTTATTTGTTCCGCTGACTGTTTCTAACCCCGGAGGAGATCCGGCCGCCGACAGAGATATCCTTGAGATTCGAGCTGCAGCTTCGCGATGGGGATCAATTTGTTCACGCCGTGCTCGATCCTTTTTATAATGCGGTGCATGTTTCGCTTCAGCGCGAACGAGCGACAAATTCGTCCGAAGAGGATGATTACGGTGCGGCGCTGGCGGCTAGACTTTTCGAAGGGGGCCCCGGTGTCCTAAGCGCTCAAGAGAGGCGCGCTTTACTGGCCGATGGCCCGACCTTGGCTTATCTGCACACCCTGATCTGGAAAACGCCGGCTGAAAGAATGAACCCGGAGTGGGCAAAAGCGCTGATCGAGTACCGGACGATGATACACGGCGCCTGAAGATTATTCTCTCGGAATCTCGCAAATAACTCTCCCATAATTCATCAGGTGGTAGGCTGTTGGCCTTGAACGGCATAGCCGCCGTCGCAGCGAATGTCGGTTGCTGTGATGTTTGCTGCTTCGTCGCTCGCCAGGAAGACAAACACTGCAGCGACTTCCTCAATCGAAGCGACCTTTCCCCTTGGGTGCATCCGGTCGAATGCTAATCTGGCCTTCTCGAAGTCCGAAGCATTTTCCAGCAGGAATCGGTGGAGCATCGGTGAATCGACAGTGCCGGGGGAGACCGTATTAACCCGGATGTTACTTTTCGCGAGTTCGATCGCCTGTCCGCGCGCTAACGCAATCAGGGCGCCTTTGCTTGCTCCATAGACGGAGATGCCAGGGTGTCCGTTGTGACCGGTTACGCTCGCCATGTGAATAATCGAGCCGCCTCCGACCTCGCGCATCGAGGGAATAACAAAGCGAGAGAAAAGAATAGGTGCTCGCAAGTTAACCTGCAGAATCAAGTCGATTGTATCCGGCTCGATCGAGTCTGCTGACGCAATCGGCATGACAGCAGCATTGTTGACCAGGCAATCGATCCGATCGAACCGATCTTTAACCACCGATACGAACGACTCAATTTCCGCGGGGTTCCGGACATCGATCTGTTTCGCGATGACCTCCGCGCCCGTCTCGCGCACGATCGCCGCCGTCTCCAGAACTGCCGCGTTGTTCAAATCGCAAACGGCAAGCTTCGCTCCTTGGTTCGCGAATGCCAAAGCGATTCCGCGGCCGATGCCGTCGCCCGCACCTGTCACGATCGCAATCTTGTCTTTGAGTCTGATCATTGTAATAAGTCAACCTGCTTTCCTAGTAGTTACCGAAAATAATAACCCATCAGGTGTTCACGCTGGAGCACGTCCAGAAGTGCGTGACACTAGGGCGCGGGAGGTGTGCCCACTTCGAAGACCATGGGTGTAGCCGAATACTGCTCGAGTATGAAATCCCAAATGTATCTTTGCAGGTCCCTGTCGACCGCTTCCGGCAGGACGAAGCCGAGGATTGTTCCAGTATGCGCAGCGATCAGACCTACAGTGCGCAGCTCGTTCACCAGTTTCTGCGCCGTGGAGAAACCTCTTTTCGGCAGAATGCGATCATTTAATTCTGCGCTTCGGGTGGCTGCGTGAAGCAGCCTCTCTGTTTCTCCGCTTTTTATCATGCCAGAGAGTTCGTGGTACTCTTTGCTGAAAGATCGACGGGCAATGTCCAGATACAGGACTGCTTCGGTTTTTACTGCTGCCCTTGGATCGGTATCCCAGGCAAGAACAAGGCATTTTGGTGCCCGGGCGACAACCGAAGAGCTCCCGTCACTTGGATTTGCAGCCACGATTAGCTCCGGGTGGAAGAGATAATCCGACCGTTCCACCCGGCACATCAGCTTAAATAAGTCCGGAGCGGAGATCCGCAAGCCACGTTGGTGGTTGATAGCGAGTAACGCGGAAGCGACGTCGATACTGCTCGAACCCAGGCCTTTCCCGCGCGGTGGCGAGCCGCTGATCGTGACGCGATAGGTGCAGTCGCCAATGAACCCATAGCTGGAAGCCAATTCCTTTATCGCCTTTTGTACCTTTGCACTCTCGGCGGGTGCATCCGGATTTATCAACACCGCAAGCGTTTTAGCAGGCTCGACCGATGTCAGTGTCCGGAACGGTGATGAACCTACAGCCAGAGCGTAAACTATCGGAGCTCCTTCGTTGTCAACTCCTTGAAGCCATTCACCGACCTTCCCGGTGACCCATCTTTTTTGGGCCCCGACGTTGACACTCGGATCGTTCTGTGTTCCCATGCTGGCTAGTTTTTTGACATGTTGATTCTGCTGAAAAGCGCTCCCCGTCCAGGGAACTCTGGAGGGAGGTTGTCTTCAAAGTCTACTGGAGAGGTTTTGCTTGCAACACCTATGGGAGCTGCGAGCAACTGCTCTCCAAGTGCTGGTCGAGTCATCGCCTCTTTCGACAGAATCAATAACCTAGTCATGTGTCTCTTAAATAATAGTTACATTGTTATTTTCGCCAAGGGCCACTTTCCAGGCTCGTTGGATCTTGGCTAGAATCTCCTCACCTTTAGCCCTCCATACGTACCGCTTGGGATTGAGGTTATGCTGGGCGAGGTATTGCATGATAGCGTCGACCAGTTGGCGCACGCTGCCGAAGCTGCCGGGCAAGATTGCCTCCTGGCTCAAGTCTCGAAAAAAGCGTTCGACTAGGTTCATCCAAGATGAACCCGTAGGCGTGAAGTGCAGCTCGAAGCGCGGATGGCGTGCCAGCCAGCGCTTGATGACGGGATGTTTATGGGTGGAGTAATTGTCCAGAATGATATGGACGTGCTGACTTAAAGGTATTTCGCGGTCGATTTGCTTGAGAAATTCCAACCACTGGCGGTGGGTGTGTGTTTGGGCGGTGTAAGCAATGACTTTGCCCTGCAGATAATCCAGCGCGGCGAAGAGGGTGACCGTACCGTTGCGATAGTAATCGTGGGTTTGGGTGCGAATATGGCCTTTGCCCAGCGGCAGACCCGGTTGGCTGCGTTGAAGAGCCTGTATCTGGCTTTTCTCGTCACAGCAAAGCACCACTGCCCGCTCGGGAGGATTGAGGTAAAGACCGATGACATCCCAAAACTTCGCCTCAAAGTCCGGATCGGTGGACAGCTTAAAAACCCGCGTCAGGTGCGGCTTGATTTCGTTCTCACTCCAGACCCGCTGCACGGTCGCCTTGGAGACTCCTAACTCCCGAGCCATCGAGCGGCAGGTCCAACGTGACAGGCCCTGCGGAGGCCGCGTGGCCTGATCGACGATCTGGCGCAGGACCTTCGTGCTAAGGTTGCCTTTGCGGCCCGAGCGCGGTTCATCTTGCAGCGCCCCAAGTCCGCCTCTGAGATATCGTCGTCTCCACTTCGCGACCTGGTTAAAGTGCATGCCGACCTGCTCTCCGATGGCACGGACCCCCATTCCTTGCGCGGCCAACTGGACGACTCGCGCTCTCTGCGCCAAGCCTTGCGGAGTGCTCTGGGCGCGTATCAACTGCCGAAGTTGCTCTTTTTCAGCGGAACTCAACACAAGCTTTCCACGCTGCTTGGACATCCAAATATCCAAACATTTTCTTGTCAGAATGTCACTATTATTTAAGAGACACTAGACTAGAAGACACCTGCGGATTCATGGAAGACCGTGAAAACCGGTCACAGTTGCGCTGCGGTATCAGGTTACGATTACTCCGCCCGAAAGGAAATTTTTTGGGCAAAGCCAATCAACCAACCGGTTGGTGAAGGCTGAGGAGCAAAGGTGTCCTCCTCTTGGAGTCCAGAACCTGCGTTTGGATCAAGCTTGTGTTACTGCAGGCTGCGCCTCCGTCGCCCGAGGTTGTCGATAAGCACCGCGATAAGGAGCGTGGATCCGATCACTAAGGTGTTCCAATAAACGTCGACGCCGAGCAAGGTCAGGGCTCCCACGAGAATTCCCATCAACAAAGAACCGAGAAAGGAACCCAGAACGGTTCCTTCTCCGCCTTTGAGGCTCGCTCCGCCGATAATCACTGCAGAAATTACGGCGAGCTCAAGACCAGTTCCAGCCGTTACGGAAGCGGTCCCAAGTCGAGCGGTCATGATGATTCCAGCCAGCGCCGCAAGCATACCGGTCAGTGCATAATTAAAGATCTTCAGGCGCTCGACGCGGATGCCGGACAGAAACGCGGCCCGCTCGTTGCCGCCAAGGTAATAGTTCTGCCGGAAAAAGCGCGATTTGCGAAGCAGGATGTCGCCTATAAGTACAAGGATTAGCGCGATCCAGATCGGGTTCTGTACCGTGAGGAAGTTGCCTTGCCCGATAACCTTAAAGGAGGCGGGCAGGCCCGAAATATTCCGGCCGCCCGTGATCACGAGAAGAGTGCCACGCAGGATGCTCATCATGGCCAGGGTGGTAACGAAAGGATTGATTCCAATCTTTGCGATGATCAATCCGTTGGCCAACCCGACCAGAACGCCGATCGCCAGGCCGAAAAAAAGCGCGAAAAAAACCGGCACTCCAGAGGACATCGACATTGCCGTGATGACGCCAGCTAAGGCAAACGTCGAGCCCACGGATAGATCAAACCCGCCGCTCACCAGCAGAATGGTCATACCGATCGCCACGATGCATTCCACCGACACCTGAAGAAGCAGCGCCGACCAATTCCCGAATGTCATGAAAATCGGAGACGCAAAGCTCATCAGTACACAGCCGAAGATGATGATGGCCAGGATCATGAACTCCCGGAAATCGGTTAGCCGCGCGATCAGTGGACGTGACCCGGCCTGGGGGCGATCTTCGGACGACTTTTCGGGTTGAACCGCAGGCTCTAATCCTCCTTTCACGCCGCCCTCCCCTGGATAGCGGTCGGCCCCACCCCGGTCGCGGCAAGAATCAAGCTCTCTTCAGTAGCCTGGTCGCGGTCGTATTCGGCTACCTTCCGGCCGTCGCGAAATACAATGACTCGATCGCTCATACCCAGAATTTCTTGAAGTTCAGAGGAAATCATCAGAATCGCCACACCCGTCTTCAGCCAGATTTCGCAGCAAGCGGTAAATTTCTGACTTCGCTCCTACATCCACACCTCGCGTTGGTTCGTCGACAATCAACACACGCGGCTTTGCCCCGATCCACATTGCCAGAAGGACCTTCTGTTGGTTACCCCCGGACAGCTGCGAGACCGGTTTACGGATGCTGGGAGTAGCAATATTAAAACGCCGTTTGGCCGCGACAGCAGTTGAGGCGATTTTCCGATCCGAAAGAAAGCCGAAAGAATTCGCAAAGGTTGCCAATGTAGGCGCCACACAGTTTTCCTGCACAGACATGGACAGGTACAGACCAGAATCTTTCCGGTCTTCTGTCAGATAGACGATACCGCGCTGAATCGCTTCCGCCGGGTGCCTGAAACTAAATTTCTGGCCATCCAGGTAAACTCTTGCCGCGGAATTGGGGATGATACCTACGATCTCCTGCGCGAGCTCTGATCGCCCGGAACCGATTAGTCCCGCGACTCCCAAAATTTCACCGCTTCGCAGCTCAAGGGCAACGCTTTGATCATTCAAGCGATCGTATCGGAAACAGATTTCCCCTCGCGACCGCCTTCGCTGCCCGTACATGTTCGTCAACTCCCGCCCGACCATGCGTTTGACCAACGTTTCTTTGCTAAGCTCCGAAGTTGGAAAGGTGCCGACGCGTTTACCATCACGCAGAACGGTCACTCGGTCGGAAATCTGAAAAATCTCAGGAAGATGATGCGAGATATAAAGAAAACTTACACCCTCTGACTTCATGCGCCGAATATTGGCAAAGAGCAGATCCTTTTCCGCGGCGCCCAGTGATGAGGTTGGTTCATCCAGGATGAGGATTTTAGGCTTGAGAGAGATGGCTTTCAGCACCTCAATCAGCTGGCGGTTTCCCATCGACAGGTCTTTGATGAGACGTGCAGGTTTAAGCGCGAGATTGAACAAACTCAGCAGTTCTTTGGTTTGCGCGTAAAGACGAGCAGTGGCGACAAAACCGAGGGCGTTGACCGGTTGTCGATTGAAGAAAATGTTTTCAGCGATACTGAGCTCCGGAACCAAGCTGAGTTCTTGAAAGACGACTGCAATTCCCCGGCGGCCTGCAGCGGCCGCATTTGCAAACTGAACCGGATTGCCTTCTAACAAGATCTCGCCGGCATCGGGCTGCAGAACCCCGCCGACAATATTCATCAGCGTGCTTTTGCCGGCGCCATTCTCCCCCACAATAGCATGCACCTCTGCCCGCCGAAGTTCAAAACTGACGTCATCAATTGCGCGCACCCCTGGAAATTCTTTGGTGATGCCTCGAAGCTCAAGCATGTTCGATTCATCCATCGGAAATCCATCTTTTTTTCGAAAACCGATCGAACTGCCCTGGGTAGCCGCCAGAAGATTTCTTTTCCCTACCAGGTTAAGTGCCGCCAAAAAAATGCCTATTTGCGCATGAAATATTGGTAATTGTGCTCGTCGACAATAATCACGCCAGTATCTACTACCGCTGGGACACCGAGAACATGCGCCGCCGCGTTATCGTTGGTGATCGGTACCGGATGGTTCTTCAGATTGTAGAGAATCTGGAGCGCGTAAAAGGGCATGAGGGCGGTTTGCTGCACGATGGTCGCGGAGATCACACCGTCTTTAATACCTTGTAACACTTCGTTGCCACGATCCATGGAAACAATCTTCACCGTCCCCTTTTTACCGGCTTCGTTGACCGCGGTCGCTGCCCCGCTGCCGCCCGCCGCTTCCACGCAACCGATTCCAGCCAGGTCGGGGAATTTCTGGAGAAGAGACGCCGCTGCCTGCGCCGCTACGCTCGGATCGGATTGGGTATCAGCCACCTGTACCAGCTGTATATCCTTGCTTTCGCTAAAGGCTTTCTTATAGCCCGCGATGCGTTCCTCGAGGTTGGATTGTCCCGGCTTGGTCATCAAAGCCACCTTGCCTTTTCCCCCAATGAGCCGCGAGAGCGTCTTGCCACCTTCGTATCCCGCCTGGAGATTCCCGGTGCCGACGAAGGCGATACGCTTGGAACCAGGCAGGTCAGCGTCAACCGTCACGACGGGTATGCCCGCATCTTCTGCTTTGTCCACAATTGCGTTCAGGGAAGATTCAAAGCCGACAACGATGATGCCTGCCGGCTTACGCGCGATGGTCTGTTCAAACGCAGTGACCATCGCAGACATATCATAGCTGGCGGGACCTACGTAGGCAGTTTGCACGCCCATCGCTTTACCCGCCTCCTGCAGGCCCAATTTGTGATCGTAGAAATAGTCGAGGCTGCCAAGAGCGGACACCTCAACATAGAGTTGGTCAGAAGTAGCGGCCTTAGACGGCACGCTCACTAAGCTCTGACTAAAGCAAGGAAACCGAGGAGGAAAAACCTCGAGACGATCGGGTGCGAATTGTGCATAACGTGGGGGGGAGGAGTTTATCTGTTAGTTAGGGGATGGGCGGTAGGGAATGAACCAAAAGCCCAGAGATAACAAACTGGAAAAAGTGGCAGCATTGTCAAGAGGCATGACTTTTGATCAATTTTCATTGGATGTGCATGCTTATCAAAGATGAGGCTTGATGCTCGGTTGCTATTTCGGGGACAGGACACTTGCATCCGGTCGCCCTCACAATCCGTATTCCGACTGCAGGAACTGACTGGTGTCGGCCAGGGCAAGTTGCGTCTCGATGAATCGTCCCTCGCTTTCTGGTAATTCGTCAAGAGCGTCCTGCATCGTGCCAGAACCAGTTGGTTTCGTTCTTGGCAATCCGCACCCTGCCCTCCTCATGCGCCGTTCGCAGCAACTCCACTGCTTTTCGGGCCACCGCCACACCTGCATGATAGTGTGAGTCGGCGGCGACAATCACGCGCGCCAGCTCGACCGAGGACTCCGGGGAAATGATGAACGCCTGCGGATCGGAAGCCACGTCGGAATCCACCAGCCAACGCTGGAGCATTCGTGCGGAGTCGCGCCCGCTTGCGCGCGCGGTGTTCATCAGGCGGCAATCATAAATAAGTTGCTCCATGTAACAGGTCGGAGCCATGCCCCCGAGGAGCTTAATGTTCTGAACCGACTCGTTCGACCAGGTATCACAGGCGGCGGCGGCCAGGTTGCCCATCGGACTGAGGTGCGCGCAGGCCGAGGTCTTGCCTTCCATCGCCATGGGATAACCGGTGATCGCCTTCAGGATCGGATTTTCGTAGCCGCAATCCTTGCCCGGCCCGACTGCGCCGCATTCATAGGCCACCAGCGAACGGACGGCCGTCACGGCACGCACGACGGCGGCGAAGACCCGCGGGATCATCTTCTGTTCAGCCAACACCATTGCCGTGTTTCCAAAACCGCACGCGGTATCCCCTGCGCATTTCACCCCGTGTTTATCCGCGATCTGTTGAAGATGCGTCCAGAGAAAGCGCATATCGCGTTCGCCGAGGATGCAGAGCGAAAACAGGCTCCGCGCCAGGTCTCCATTGACCAGTGCCTCGTCGTGCAGCTCCTTTCCACCGACCGATTCGATGCTTAACAACTCAGCCCCAGCTGCCGCCGAGCCTTCAAACAATTCCAGCATCGCTTCCCAGTAGCGGCCATGACGCATCAATGGGGGACGCTCGAACTCGCGGTTGTCATTGGGCGTCATGCGCAGAACACTTTTCAGGCCGCTCTTGTTCTGCTCGCGCTGCATGCCCTCCAGCAGAATCTTCGCTATTTCCAAGCCCCACGCGGGATGCTCTGTCATCGGCGGCAGGGTCTCAAACTCGATCACCACGCCGGGCGCATCAAGCTCCGCAGCCCGGCGAAGGGCCAACTCAATGATTTGCTCGTAGTTGCGGCGAACCTCTCCCATGCTGCCCGCATCGATCGTCATTGGTGGCAGCGTAAAGTTCAGTTCCGGATAAACAGTGCCGCCGCCGATCACCATTCCGCTGCGGGTCGTCAACGGTTTGGGGGCAACGCCAAAGATCAGGTCCGCGGGATCATCAATGGCAAGGGACTTGAAATACATAGTGGATTGTTTTTTTTCTTGTGAAACAGAGTCAGTCTCCGCCGAGGAGTGCCTCCACATTCCCTTTGATTGTATTCCCGTAATCGGGGGCCGGGGTTCAGGCCTTTTCCTGTAAAATTGCCATCGCCGCATCCACCGCGCTGCCGGCGTCGGGTGCGTAACCGTCGGCACCGATTTCGCGGGCATATTCCAAGGTGATCGGAGCTCCTCCCACCATGATCTTACAGCTCAGTCCCGCATCGCGAATGGCTTTCACGGTGTCGCGCATCGCGGGCATGGTTGTAGTCAGGAGCGCGGACAGTCCCACCAGCTTAGGCTGATGCTCTTTGATGGCCTCGAGAAACTTCGCGGGTGGCACGTTCGCGCCCAGGTCAATCACGTTGATGTTTGCGCCCTTCCACATCATGGCAACGAGGTTTTTGCCGATGTCGTGCAGGTCGCCCTCTACAGTCCCGATAACGGCATTGTGCTCGGGTTTGATTCCCGCCTCGACGAGCAGTGGCTCGAGGATTTTCAGTGCCTCTTTCATGGCGCGGGCGGCAATGAGCATCTCGGGCACGAAAATTTCATGCCGCTTGAATTTTTCGCCTACCGCCGCCATTCCCGGCACCAGACGCTTCTCCACGATGGAGCCGGCGCTCTCGCCCGCATCAATGCATTGTTTAACCAGTTCTGAGACTTCCTTGCGGCGCCCCGCGATGATGGCCTGCGTAAGAGGATGTACGTCGTTCATGGTGTGTCCCAGATTAATTGATCCTCACGAACCGGTCTTGTACTTTGGAGCGTTTCTTTGTTGATTTCGTGCTTTGCGATGCCGTGGGTTTGCATCCAGCCTGCACCGCTCACAAATCTCTAAAGTTTTGTGAGCGGTGCAGGCTAAACGGTCTCAGGTTTCGCGGCCGCCCGGAACTGCTTGGGCGTCGCGCCTTTGACGTCCTGAAAGACCCGGGTGAAATAACTCTGATCGCAGAAGCCGCACGCGCCGCCTATCTCTGCCAGCGACCGGTCGGTCTTAACGAGCAGTTCGCAGGCCAAATCGACCCGGCATTGCCGCAACAATTCCGTGAACGAGCGTCCCGTGCGTTCCTTGAGCAACCGTGAAAAATGGCTCGGCGAAATTCCGGCAAAACGCGCCGTTTCGTCGCGTGAAATTTCCCGGTGCAGATTATCCCTCATAAAATCGAGCGCTTTTTTGATCAGCAGCGGCGGGGTGAAATCCTCCTGTCGTTCGATAGCGTTCATGAGATTCTCTAGCGTCTTTGCGCAGCCATGCGACCAATAGTTCGTCGTCGTCAATATCCGCCAACTCAGTCAATAGGCGAAAGCTCATGCCGAGCAGCTCGGACTGCACCGCCCCCGCCTCGACCGCCGCCCTTGAAATCATCACTACCAGCTCCAATAACAGTCCCTTGAGCAGATCGCTCCGTCCCTCGCCGGCACTGTAAATATGGACGAGCACATGATTGATGATCCTCCTCGCCTCGCCGCGGTCTCCCCGGCGGATGGCAGCGATGCAGATGCGGTTCCTGATAAAGGTAAAACTCTCGGATCCGATCGTAGGGCCGGTATTCCAGCAGCGGCACGGCGGGAAAATCATTCATGGCAGCATCAGGTGCTCGATATAGCGGTCTTCGAAACCGTCCGCCAGATTCAGTTCGATGACTTCAATCTGCGCGCGCAACGCCTCCATTTCCTCAAGCGTGTTGCGGTCCACCAGCGCCAGCAACGCGCCCGCCAGCGCGGTATTGCCGACCACGCGCACCTGTTCTTCGTGGAAGTCCGGCAGCAGTCCGATGGCAATCGCGTGCGCCACGTTCAAATGCATCCCGAATCCACCGGCGAGATAGACCCGCCCCACGTTTTCCGCAGGGATCCCCGCCGTTAGCAGCAGGGTTTCAATGCCCGCCCCGATCGCCGCCTTGGCTTGCAACAATAGCGCCACATCCACTTCGCTGATTCGCCATTGCCCGAGCCTGGCCGACTATCCCCAAGGCGAAACGCCCTTTCGTCTTCGCTCAGTTCGCGGTGACCGTCCGGGATTTTTTTCCAGGCCGCCGTTTCAAATCGTCCTGTCTCCGCAAGCAGTCCGCTTCGGCGCGCCTGCGCCAGGAAATCGATGTACGCCGAGCCGCATACCCCGGTTGCTCGCGCCAATGGAACCCCTCCGATGGTTTCCACCTCAAGACAGGAACGGATCGAGCGTAAAGTGCAGATCGCTCACCGCTCCTTCGTTCGCCCTGGTTCCGCAGCTCAGCCCACAACCTTCAAAGGCGGGCCCGGCTGCCGTCGCGCAGGCCGTGAGCCGGCCGCCGCTTTGCAGAACGATTTCCCCATTCGTGCCGACGTCCGCCAGCAGGCTCGGGGTCTCGTCGAAAACCATCCCCGTTGCATACACGCCCGCCGTGATGTCCGCGCCAATGTAGGCCGCGATACCCGGGAGTAATTGAACGGGCGTCTCCGGACGCAGACCTTCGAGCTCAAGCGCGATTTGGCGGGCGGCAAGCCGACGGCCCTTAATAAATCGCGGTGTGAAAGGCGCGACTCCCAGCGAGGAAGGGTCTTCGCCGGCGAGAAGATGGAGCATCGTCGTGTTGCCCACGATCAGCTCCCCCGGCGATTCGATCCGGCATCCGCCCCGCCCGCCCGCAGGCGCGCCGCAGCAGGGGCGCAATCGTTTCCGCCACCACGGCATATTGCAGGGACGCAATGGCCTCCGCGACCTTGCTTGGTCAATCCGTGTCAATACATTGTCGCCAAAGCGAATCTGCTCGTTGAACCCGCCTGCTCGCGAGAGCTACCTCGCCCGTCACCAAATCCACCAGCAGCACGACGACCGTCGTCGTGCCCACGTCCACCGCGAATGCCATATCGTGAATGCCGGAGCACCGGCGCAAACAACGGTTGATGCGCATAAGCCACGGCGATTTCAAACGTCTCGCCAACCTGCGGTTTGTGTTCCATGCGCGAGCGTGCCGGGATACGAATGATTGCGCCACCGACCAGCCGCGCCCGGCAAGCCTGGATCGTGGCGGGTGCATTGACGGGCCGTCCGTCGGTGTCGAGCGTGCCTTCGTGCAGAGTCACCTCGCAGCCGCGGCACAGTCCACGCTGGCCACAGCGGGTGTTCAACGGCAATCCTTGCAACGCAAGCACATCCGCCAGCGAATGGGTTCCCGAAGGGATGGCGAATGTCCGGCTTTGGCCGTCTTCCAATTCCACCACGATCTTTTCGCCGCTCATCATGATTCGGGCGTCTTGGGTTTCCACCCGCTCTGAGCGCAGAATGGCTTCGTCCGGAGAGTGGCCCAAACGCGAACCCGGCTCAATGATTTGAAAGCGTTCGGCGTCCCAGTTGCCCCAGAGCAAATCACGCAGGAGCGCCGGGTCGCCGTGCATGCGCTCAAACTTCCAGCCAAGCCAGTCGGCGCATCGGCGCGCGTACTCCGCTTCCGCCGCGGCATCATCAGTTCCCAAATCGATGTAGGTCGCCGTGTCGTACATCGCCCATTGTTCGCGCTCGGTTTCGACGAGAAATTCCACGTCCTCGGGATCGAACTTTTTCAGGAACTCGGCCCGTATTGATTCCAGCTGTTCCGGGCCGGGAACACGTCGTTCGCGATTCCAGCCGGGCGTGTAGAAGTAGCAGGTAGGACAGCGGCGTTGGTGTTCCGCGTAGATTTCCTTGCTGCCCATGAAAACCGCGATGCAGTCGTGCGCACGTGGGATGACGAGTTTGTGCCTCGATGGCTGCAATCCCGCCGTGCCACGGCCGCATAGACCATAGGCCAGCACCACGGCTTCGATGTCGTCCCTTTGTTCCGCCTCGGAGAGGGCTGCTTGCAGAGTCGCACGAAGTTCGTCTGGACGGTCGTGCAGCCCGACCTCGAAAAACCGGATTTCCATGATGTGTTCGGCGCCGGCCGCGTGGAGCGCAATTTCCCGCTCGAACACCCGACAGGCAAACAGCGCAAGCCGCGGTAGTCCCTCGCCGGCGGACTGTTGTTTCTCCCGTTTGATCATCAGTTAGTGCGACATTGGCTCGTCTCCGGTGCAATCGCCCATTTTCTCCCTATGAGAACTCGTGCGGTCAATTGCTGACCTATTCGTTGCGCGATCAATTCTGTTCGACTTCTTCCAGCGAATGCCCCTGGTTTCCGGAACCCGACGCCAGACCACCCGGAGCAGCAGCAGACAGCTCGTCGCTGCTGTCGTGGATGGCTTTGAACATCGCGAGGATATTCTCGATCGGCGAATTTCCCTGGATGTTGTGGATGGAGTTGCAGACGAAACCGCCGCCCTGGTTAAAGATGTCAATGCGCTCACGCACCTCGCGATACACTGCCTCAGGGCTCTGATACATGGTGTGCTGGGTATTGACACACCCACCCCAAAAGGCGATGTCCCGGCCAAAATTTTGCTTGAGTTGAACGGGGTCCATGCCGGCGGCGGAACACTGGACTGGATTTAGAATGTCAAAGCCGGCTTCGATGAAATCCGGGATCAGCTGCCCTACCGCGCCGCAGGAATGGATGAACACTTTCCAGTTCGACTTCCGATGGATGAGGTCGTTTAGCCGCTTGTGATAGGGTTTGAACAAGTCCCGATAGGATTCTATGGATATAAACAGGCTACTCTGCGTTCCGAAGTCGGTACCGGTGGTAACTACCGCCTGCACTCGGTCGCCGAACATGTCAATGAGTGTGTCGAGGTTCTTCAAAGCATACTCGCACTGCTTTTCGAACACAGCATGAACATAGTCCGGGTGCGCCGCGGTGGCCATATACCATTCACTGATGTCCCGGATGCCTTTCGGATGCTTGAGGAACGGGGCAGGAACCAGAGCGATATCGCCAAAGGCGGTGCCGGGAGCAAGCAAGATTACCCCGTAGTCGCCGGCATTTTGGTCCAACCATGTCACCTGTTGCTGGTAGTAGGCAATGTCCTCCGAGGAGAGCAAGCCGAATTCCTCGAGGTTATCCTCCGGGTTCAAATTGTCCTCATCGATCGGCTCCTGTCGAATGAGCGTGTCGAAGAAATATCCGCCTTAAGGCATGTGCGCAGATGGTGGGGCGGAAGTGTCGCCTTCAGGATACATGAGCCAGCCTCCATCGGCAGCTGGCGAGACGTTGAAATTTCCGGGGACAAGACAAGGCGTGCCATCGAACAACGTAAACGGTTTCCAATCAGTGGCTTCGTAACCAAGAAGGTTCTTACGCGGCCAAACGCCAATAACATCGACACCGAGCGCTTCCCTGAGTTCGGCGTCCACCTCTGCAAGCATCTGGTAGGGTTCATGAACACGGGCCAGGGTGGCGGAAGGTCCGATAAGCCGTTGTTTGAGTTGGTGGACGATGGAGGTGTGGATGCCGGTGATCCAGGTGCCTCCGAAGTCTACGCAGACCCGATCTGGTTGGCGATGCTTTAGGGTGGTGACGAGACGTTGGCGCGAGGTCATGGTTTTCATAGATCTATTTGTTGAGGCTGAGCAAACTTACCTCCTGAAGTCGTCGCGGGAAAGTGGCTTGCCTGCTCGCAGGCCCGCCAGTCGCACATGTCCGCCAGACCAGCGGCTGGATGATTCTCTTGTGATTTCGTGCTCTCAATTGCGTACCACGCCTCGCGCTTGTAAAGGTTAGACTTACATGGCACGAAATGATCTTCTAAGCGAACTGGTAACAAGGCGACTCTGCTGCGATGGAGCGATGGGGACCCAGCTCCTCGCCCGCGGCCTCAGGGGAGGCGAGTGTGGCATGCTGTGGAATGTGGATCGGCCTGCCGATGTACTCGAGATCCACAATGCTTATCGCTCGGCCGGATCCGACTTGATCACGACAAACTCGTTCGGCGGCTCAAGCTTCATGCTGAATCACCACGGCCTCGCCGATCGCACGGGGGAATTGAATCGTGCCGCCGCGCAAATCGCGCACGATGCGGCGGGCGACACCGGGTGGGTGCTCGGCGATGTCGGACCGTTCGGTGATTTCCTCGAACCGGTTGGCGAGACCACACCCGATCAGTTGCGAGATATATTTCAAGTGCAAATAGAGGCGCTGCTTGCTGGAGGCGCGGATGCGATCCTTCTCGAAACCATGAGCGACCCCGCCGAGGCGGTCGTCGGAATCGAGGCCGCGAAGGCCTCCAAAGCAGGTGTACCGCTGATCGTGACCTATGCTTTTCAAAAGACCTCGCCGGAAGTTTTCCGCACGATGATGGGCACTAGCGTTGAGGAAGCCATACAGCGCGCAATTGATTCCGGCGCGCAGATCGTCGGGGCAAATTGTGGCACTCTGCTCGATCTCAAGGATTACGTCGAACTTGCAAAACAGATCGTCGCCGTTGCGGGTGGTGCGCACGTGGTAATCCAGCCGAACGCCGGCTCCCCCCGAACAGAAGGCGAGCGGACCATTTACGACGCCACGCCCCAGCAGATGGCGTCCACCACATTACAGCTACTTGCCGCCGGCGTACAGATCGTTGGAGGCTGCTGCGGGACCACGTCCGAACATCTTTCAGCGATCAGTCGCGCTGTTAAAGGCGTCACGGGACCATGAGGTGATCGACAAACCGGGCGCTTCGCTCGCGCCTTGAAAAACAGCCAACTGACCGTCGGCAATATGCCTGCTATTTCGGGGACAGGACGGAATGGCGCGAAGATAAGGGCTGTTTGGGATGGTTCTTCGTCCCGAAGGGACAGGAGGTTTCAACCCTGGAAACGGAACACCCTTGGCGACGCGCCCTGTAAGGGCGCAAGATAGAGAGCGGTGTGGGATTGATCCAGGCAAATCTTACGCCCCTTCAGGGCGAACCGCTTAATTGAATGCTTCCCGGGTTGAAACCCAGGGCTGAGTCCTGTAGTACCTCCGGGGCAATAGATCGCTCCAAATTCTGCTTATCTTCGCGCCATTCGGGGACAGGACACTAGCACTAGCGTCGTGTGATCGAGTAGGAACCTCCTCACTTCATCCGAGCCTTATAGAAATCCGGCACGACAGTTCCTGGCTTGGTAAACCATTGCTTCACGTCAACGCCCGAATACAATAGGATATTGCCCCATGGATCGAACGCTCCGGTACGAACTATAAACTTCGCTTTGTGAGATAGCGGCCCAAGAATATCCGCATGGGACACAGTCGTTAACTCAACACCCGTAAAGATGCGGTCGACCTTTTCTTTTAATCGTGGATTATTCTGCGCCATCTCTGCCGCGTAAGCGACCTTTTCCGCGATGAATTCGCGATTGATCGCAGTGAGAACCGTCTCGATGTCCGGTAGGTCAGGAATTACCGCAAGATCGATTCGAGGGATCTCGCTCGGAATCGGAAAACCTGCATCACAAACGATGAGATAATCACCGTGCCCCATTGCCGCGATTGCCTGGTTGAGGCCCAGATTAAGAATGCCGTGTCGTTTCATTTCGAATATTGGTGGGTAAAGTGCTGGTCGAATAATATGTCGACTTCTGTCCGGTGTCCCAACGAGGGGATCACTCCGAGGCGAGTACAGGCGAAGGAGCCGCTGCAAGTGGCAAATCTGATGGCCGTAACAATGTCCTTGCCTTCCGCCAGAGCGACAGCCAGCGCCGCAGTGAAAGCATCACCCGCTCCGGTGGTATCCACTACCTTAACCGGAACAACAGGAAATTCTCGACGGTCTTCCTCGGTTAATAACAGGCTGCCATGCTCGCCTCGGGTTACGATGACGGTTGTCCCGTACTCGCGTTGCAACTGGGAAGCTAATTCTACGGTCGGCGTTGCGTCATCCGGTTGTAATCCAAGCAAGATTCGGAGTTCTGTTTCATTTGGCGTCAGTAAATCGATCGAACGAAACGCGTCTTTGGGTATGGCAATCGCCGGCGCTGGGTTAAGCACTGTCCTCACCCCATGCTTTCGACCTAGCTCCATCGCCGTGCATGCTGCCTGAACCGGAATCTCCAACACAGAAAGGACGACGTCACTCTGGGCTATCAGCGGTTCGGCTTGTTCGACAAAGGGACGGTCGATCCATTTGTTAGCGCCCATATCAAGCAAGATGCCGTTCTTTCCTTCCGCATTGACGATGATAAAGCCGACTCCAGTCGGGAGTTCCTTTGAAACGACCAGATGGCTCGCGTCAACACCTTCAGCCGCATAAAGGTCAAGCGCGATCTTCCCGAGCGGATCATCCCCAATCAGCCCAACAAAGTGCGCCTTCGCCCCAAGTCGTGCCGCAGCCACTGCCTGATTTGATCCCTTGCCACCCGGTCCGAGATCGAACTCAGATGCCATCAAGGTCTCTCCAAAGATAGGCATCCTCTCGGCGCGAAGCGTCATTCCGACGGCAAAACTTCCGACAACCGTGATGATTGGTTTTTTCATGAGATGTTCATGAAACCTTAGTCCCGTGCGATCCCGATTTTGGCCCATAGCGGCAGCCAGGATTCGTTCTTGGCAGAACTCGCTTCTTTCGAATTCCGCTGAGATTCGACCATCGTGCATGGTTAGAATTCGGTCGCACTGGCTGATTAATTCCGGCAATTCGGAGGAAATGATCACTACGCAGATTCCGGCTCCTGCCAGTTCATTCAGGATTCGATAGATTTCGGCTTTTGCTCCGATATCAATGCCGCGAGTTGGTTCATGCAAAAGCAAAACCTGCGGATCGGTTGCGAGGTTACGGGCGAGGATCACCTTTTGCTGATTACCACCACTGAGCGTTGCAACCCTTTGATTCAGGGAGCCGGTCTTTATTTGAAACCGGTCCACATACTTACTCGCTAGCGCTCGCATCGCGTCCGGTTGAAGCACGCCAAAACGACTGAGCATTTCTTAGATTTGCGGCTGCGATGTTAGCTAACACGTTTAAAACCTGGAACGCGCCAGCCATCCGCCGATCGGACGGCACGATCGCAACTCCGTTGCGTAACAGATCTTCTGGGGACCGAATTGACCGCGATTTTCCATTTATGAGGATCTGCCCCGTATACGCCCGCAAACCGGTTAGGCAATCGACTAGCTCGTCTTTCCCGGAACCTGGCAGGCCAGCCACACCAAAAATCTCACCTTGTTTAACGGAGAAGGAGATGTCCTTGAGCAGTTTCCGATCGCCCAGCAGGTGAACCGCGAAGACCTCGCGACTGCCAGGCAATTTCACAGGCTGACGATGAAAAAGGTGATCGATCTCTCGACCCACCATCTTGCGGATCAGTTGTTCGATCGAATAGGCATCCCTTGGACCGTCGTCTACGACAGCCCCGTCTCGCATCACCGTAATTCGGTCCGCCAGCTCCAACACTTCCTCGAGACGATGCGAGACATAAACAACCCCGACACCCTGGTCACGAAGGTTGCGAATAATTTGAAACAAGCGAGCGGAATCGTCTGCAGTCAGGGCTGAGTTTGGCTCATCTAAGATCAAAACTCTGACGTTCGTCGCCAAAGCTTTGGCGATATCGACGAGTTGTCGCCGGCCAAGAGAAAGGCGATGAACCTGTTTGTCCAAATCACCTTCCGGAAACCCAAAACGCTGGACAAGAACCTGCGCGTCATGTCGCATCCGCGAACGATCTATCAACTGCCAAGCGCCGTTAGCCGCTACCCGAGCCAACCCAATATTCTCTGTCGCGGTAAGATTCGGGCATAGCGATAGTTCCTGGTGAACCACGCTGATGCCATTGGTAGACGCATGATGCGGATCTTTCCAGCGGACCCGGTCCCCGTAAAGCAGGATTTCGCCCGCATCGGGCTGAAATTCACCGCCAAGAATGTTGATGAGCGTGCTCTTGCCCGCACCATTTTCTCCAACCAGACCATGAACTTCCCCGGGCCAAATCGCGACAGAAACTTTGTCGAGCGCCTGGGTGGCACCAAAATGCTTGGAGACTTCTTTGAGCGCGATTGCGGGTTGAACGTTCGCGGCGCACATTGGAGCCGTCGTAACCATGGCGGTTACTATTTTTGTTCTTTCGAAGCCACCACGTAATCTCCGATATTTTTGGAAGTGTAAACGCCCGCACCGGTATCGACGTCCTGGATTTTCTTCCCTTTGAGAACGTCCAAGAGAAGGCGAACAGCGTCGTAGCTTTGTTTTTCGGGCACTTGATCAATTGTTGCCGCGATCACGTCTCCCTGGACCAGCTTGATCGTCTCCGGGAGCATGTCGAAGCCAACGATTTTCACTTTGCCGACCAGGCCATTTCGTTGGACATATTGTCCGGCAGCGGGAGTCGAACAGCACTCTAGCGACAAAATCCCGTCAACGTTCGGATGGGCTTGCATCGCATTCTCCACCGATCCGTAGATCTGTTGTGGTTCGGTTCCTGTCGTCACCGTTGTCGAGAATCTTGATGCCCGGATACTTGCCGAGAGCTTCGCGAGCGCCTTTCTCCCGATCAATGGACCATTGCGCGGCGGCATCCAGCGTCGTGATAATCACGTTGCCTTTCTCTCCCAAGGTGTCGGCGAGCAGCTTACCGGCAACCCTTCCTGACTCCACCAGATTCTGGCCGACAAACGCGAGCCGTTTGCTGGTCGGATTGTCGGTGTTGAAGGTCACGACCGGTATTCCGCGAGCTATCGCCCGCTGGATGACAGGGGCGAGCGTGTCCGTGCTCACCGACGAAATGGCGAGGCCGTCGACCCCTTTTTCGATCAAGCTTTCGATTTCAGAGACCTGCTTCTCGGCATCCGCGCCGACAGGTCCGACTAGTTTCACGTCGACGCCAAAATCGGTAGCCGCCTTCTCAACTCCCTTCCTGATAAAGGGCGCGAATTCATTTGAGACGTCGTGGTAGGAAACGCGAATGATGGGCTTCTCGCCCTTCGCCATCCGATCCTGGATCGCGCTTGCAAGGGTAAAAGAGTTGTTGTCCTGGGCGGAGACAATGACCGGCAAAAATGCGGCAAGCATTAAGCCCAAAAATTTAGTTCGGTGCTGAAGTGAGTGGATGATCATGTTTGGGGAGATATGGAGCGTTGTTGGTTTGAAGAAAAAGTCATTGGTTGCGCCGCAGGGCAGTCCATTTATCAAGGCCAACGGCGGAGATGATCACGAGTCCGATCACGGTCGTTTGCCAAAACGGAGAGATGCTCAGGAGAACAAGCCCGTTCCTCAGAATCCCAATGATCAGCGCCCCAAATACTGTTCCGAGAATCGTACCTTCGCCACCCGAAAGCGATGCTCCTCCGACGATGGCTGCAGCAATCACGTCTAGTTCGAGCCCGACGCCGGTACGACCGGCCTGACCGCTCGGCAGGAAAGCGAGGCTGAGGATCCCGGCGAACCCGCTCAGAAGACCCATCAGTCCAAAAGTCAAAATCTTCGTCCGAAATACCTGGATACCCGAAAGTCGGGCCGCCTTTTCGCTGCCACCAACTGCGTAAACGCGAAAGCCGAATGTCGTTTTCGCGAGAACAAACCAAAAAATGGCAGCCACAACGACAAAGCAAACAAGGAGCATCGGAACCACACCAAATAGTTGGCCCTGTCCAAGCTCGTAGAATTGATTCACCACCTCCGGTCGACCACCCCGCGTTGTATCGACCGTCACTGGTTGACCGTCGGTAATCAGCAGGGCGGTACCTCGGACAACGCTCAACATTCCGAGAGTTGCGATGAACGACGGAAGTTTTCCGTAGGTAGAAAGGATGCCATTGACGGTGCCAATTGCGATTCCTAGCGCGAGGCCGACACTGAGCGCGGGGATCAGAGTGAATCCTCTGACGATCAGCATTCCGGTGACGAGACCGCTGATGGCATAAATCGAGCCAACCGAAAGGTCCACCTCTCTGGAAACCAACACGAAAGTCATCCCGATCGCCATGATGCCTAGCAGCGAAATCTGGCGACCGACGTTAAGGAGATTTCGGACGGTTAGGAAACTGTCCGTTGCGAACGTCAAGAAGCACACAGATCACCAGCAGTGCAAGCAATACACCGGTCTCGCGGGCGGCAATTAGTGAACGGATTCGTCCCTTTAAATCGGTCGACTGGTTTGCGTCTTTGGGAATGGCCTCCGGGGTCATCGGGCGAAGAGACGTACTTACCTTGCCGCGAGAATGCTGGCGCGTTGGATCAGGGCGTTAGCGCGGTCAGTGATCGCTCGCTTTTCTTCGTTCGATGCCTTGGCAATCATGGCTTGGACCAGCTCCTCGCAATGCTGGCGTACTAGATTGGGAGCAGGATATTGCTCGGGATCGATCTCGTGCAACGACTTGAGCCAGCGATTGCCGTAGGTCGCGTGGATCGTCTCGTCAGCCCAATCAAAATCCATGTCATGTTCGCTGACGGCATCGCCGATCTCCTTGAAAGCCGCCGTCCGCTCGGGTTTGCGACCGATATTCTTGGTCTCGAAGAAATACAGCATTCCGAGTCGGTAGATCGGATCACTACCGCTCGCACTTTCGTAGATATACGATCCCAGCGGAATTTCCCCGGGCGCGAATCCCCAGGCATCAAAGCGTACCTTGCCCATCGAACAATGGCGGGATTCATCGTAGGTCCAACGCGCGGCATCATAGATCCATTCCCACGGCAAAACATCGGCAAACCCGCTGAGTACGATACCGCCGTGCTCAACTGCCCATACCTCGTTCAGGTGACTGACTGCCGAGCGCAACTGCAATCGCAATCCGCTGCCATACGGAAAACTCTGAATCGAAAATATCTGGCCAATAGAAACGGCAGGGCCAATAACGCGAATCGCGTGCCGGCGTGTCTGGGATGTCCCAGGACCGCGAGCCAACCGGCGGCGTAATGACTCGATCGGCAGGGGCCCGGTCGGTTCCGATCCCTCCAAGCATCTTCAACTGCTCATCGAAATCGTTCACCCATGCCCGGCTAACTGCCTCGGTTCCGATTCCTTCAGCCGTCATTTCGATTAGATACCGACGAAGATCCGCAATCTGCTGATCCTTCTCGCGAACCGAAAGTTCCAGGAATCGATACGTCGGGGCATCGGCCAACGGATCAGAATAAGAGAGGAATTCGCGATAAGCATCCCGCAGCGCCGGCAGCACCACATTTGCCAGGGCCTCGACGAATGCTCGTTCGAAAGGAGCCTGGCGGAGCAGATTCAGGAAATCGGCCAGGGGTTTGTCTGCGCCCTCATGCTCCATCAATCGGCTCGGAAAGCGAAGCTCAAAGACCCGTTGGCGTAACGCATTCGCCGTTTCGGCATTTTGCCAGCAGAGCAAGGGGATCTCCAGTTTAAGCTCAAGCCGTGCAAGGCGCGGTATCCAACTCGACGCGCTGACAATTACTGCCCGCTCGCAAAAGAAGAATCGCTTAAGGATCTGGGCTGCATCCAAGCGGTTCCACCGGGCGCGTGATTGATCACTTGGGAGATAAAGATTCGCCACATCCATATTTGCGTGCGAGGGGGGTTAAACACCAGCTGGCGTGTCCTGCAACATATCTTGCAATCTCAAAAGAGAAAGCAGGATCATTTTGGGAAACGAATCGGCGGATCGAGCACGCTAAGCCGGCACGCCAATACGTTTCTCCTGCTTGGTCATCAGCTTGATTGCGTGAAAATCAGATATAAGCTCATAAACGTGTTTGGTTGACGCGAAAGAAAGTCCAGATGAACCAAAAGAGCACCATACACAAAGATCGAGTCAACCACGCCGTCGCCTTTCAGAAGCCTGATCGGACGCCGCGCGATTTCGCCGCGGTCCCGGAAGTATGGACGAAGTTGGCGAAGCATTTCGGAACTGACGATCGCAACGCGATTCTAAAAAGGCTCGACGTCGACTGTCGTATTGTTTCATACGACAGTTTCTGTTCCCCTCCAGGCGTTTTACAAGCTGAGATAGATCAGAGCGCCTCGCAGGAGCGATCTTCTGTCGGCGGCATGTGGCGGCGAGTCGAATCTGATGGCAGCAATCGCGATATCTGGGGAGCGCACCGAAGAAGGGTTGCTAATGCCTTTGGCATCCTGGACGAGTTGGCATCCTTTCCGCTCGAGGACGCGAATACCCTCGAAGATTTGAAACAGTATAGTTGGCCGACAACAGAGTGGTGGAATTTCAGTAGACTTCCTGAAACAATTCAAGCCTTCGATGAATCGGAGGCCTACAACATTCGTTACAGGGTCGGATCAGTTTTTGAAACTGCGTGGTCACTTGTCGGCCTTGAGAAGTTCCTGGTCGATTTGGCCATCACTCCAGCGTTGCCCTTGTACATCATGGAACGCATCGCCGAAGTCCACCTCGACAACTTGAAGAGGGTTCTCGATGTTGCCGGGGACCTGATTGACATCGTTTACTTCTATGACGACGTCGCATCGCAAGATGCTCTTCTGATGAGCCCGGAGATGTACCGGCAGTACCTTCAGCCGTTCCACCAGCGGATTATCGACCTCGCAGTTAGCCGCGGCAAACGTGCAATGATGCACTGCTGCGGGTCGGTCTATCTGCTGGTCAACCGGTTGATCGATATGGGACTAAGCATTCTGAATCCGATTCAGCCTTCGGCTAAGAACATGAATCCCGAAAGGCTTGCCCAGGAATTCGCCGGCCGGATCGCATTTCACGGAGGCATTGACATCCAACAATTCCTGCCCAAGGCCACTCCCGAACAGGTTCGAGAAAAAGTTCGGTATACCTGTGAGCTGCTTGGTAAAAATGGCGGCTATATTCTCGCGGGATCGCATCATATCCAAGCCGATGTGCCGATCGAGAATGTCCTTGCGATGTACTCATGAATCTCGCGGCGACTTGAGCGTGCAGGCCTGCCGCTCGCAATTCCATCTTATCAGCTTTCCAAAGTGAAGCCGACCTTCACCGTCACTTGCCAGTGCGCAACCTTGTTATCTCACGATATGGCCGCGCACCTCGGAGACTTCAAACCAATTCATATTGCGGATCGTTTTGCCGGCTCGACTGATAGCGTTGTTCACTGCGTCTTCGATCCCGTTTTGAGAGGAACCGACCAGCTCGATCTTTTTGTAGATGTGGTCACTCATGAATGCATTAAATCCTTCGCCGTAGCATCGGGCGAGCACATTCAAGGCACGTGGAGCGTAACCCGTGTTCTGTGCCCGAAATAGCAGGTATATTATCGAAGGAGCAGTTGGCTGTTTTTCAAGCCGTGAGCGAGGCGCCGACATCTGGGTCATACGGGTCGATAAGCAACGTGGAAAAACAGCCAACTGGCCCCGGACAAATTGTTGCGATGAAAATGGGCCGGCGGCAAGGCGCAAGGAGGGGCGTATCTGAAATCGATACGTGACCGACGAGCAACGCAGCCGCCGGCCCATTTTCATCGCAATAAGCTACCTCCTGTTCAGGGACAGGATCCTATAAGAAAGAACATGAATTTTCTCCGTACGATGTTGAATCCAAAAAGCGTGGCACTGATTGGTGCGACTGAGGCGCCGGGCAGCGCCGGACGCACGCTGATGGAAAATCTGCGCTCCTTTGGCGGAGCCCTCTTTCCGGTCAATCCAAAAATAACCAGCGTGCTGGGCGTCAAAACTTTCTCAGGAATCGCAGATATCAAAAGCCCGGTTGATCTGGCTATCATTGCCACACCGGCGATTACCGTTCCGGATGTAGTGAGCGAATGTGCGGCGGCGGACGTAAAAGGGGCGGTCATTATTTCGGCCGGGTTCCGAGAATGCGGCCCGAGCGGCCTGGCGCTGGAAGAGGCAATTCTCTCGCGCCGCGGCAATATGCGCCTGATCGGGCCCAACTGTCTCGGAGTGATGGTTCCCGGACTGGGTTTGAATGCCACCCTAGCTAGAACAATGGCGTTACCCGGTAAGATCGCCCTTATCAGTCAAAGCGGTGCATTGTGCACGTCCATCTTGGATTGGAGCCTGAGAGAGAAAGTAGGCTTTAGCAACTTTCTTTCAGTCGGCTCGATGCTCGATCTAGGGTGGGGCGATTTGCTCTTTCACGTGGCAGGTGACCTCGATACGCGCAGCATCTTGATCTATATGGAATCAATCGGCAACGCCCGCTCGTTTCTTTCCGCGGCACGCGAAATCTCGCTCCGTAAACCAATCATCGTCATCAAAGCCGGCAAAAGCGAAGCCGCAGCGCGAGCGGTCGCGGCTCATACCGGCACCGATTCCTGTAGCGACGAGGTATTCGATGCCGCCCTTCGGCGGGTTGGGGTTTTACGGGTAAACACCATCTCGGATCTCTTTAGCATGGCGGAGGTTCTAAACAAACAACCACGGCCGAAGGGTCCACGACTGGTGATTGTAACCAACGCCGGCGGCCCGGGGGTTTTGGCAACAGACATGGTGATCGCCCAAGGAGGCGAAATCGCCCAGCTCTCCGATATCAGCCTCCATAAACTAAACGAGGTCTTACCCGCTCACTGGAGCCGGAACAATCCTGTGGACATCCTGGGAGACGCCACCGCGGAGCGGTTCACGAAGGCGGTCGAGATCGTCAGCGCTGACCGGGATAACGACGGCGTACTGGTAGTGCTTACCCCGCAGGCCATGACCGATGCCACCGAGGTCGCTAAGGAGCTTCTAAAGTTTAAGAAGCTCCCCGGCAAACCGATTCTGGCGAGCTGGATGGGCAATGACGCAGTGGCCGATGGCGAGGCAATCCTTAACGCGGCCGGGATTCCTACCTTCCAGTACCCGGACACGGCGGCTCGCGCTTTTTGTTACATGTGGCGTTATACCCACAACTTACAGGCGCTTTATGAGACACCGGCGCTTAGTGCCCGAGCGAACGGTAAACCGGTAAACCACGCCCGAGCGAATGGAATCATCCAGAAAACCCGCAAAGCAAAGCGCACTTTATTGACCAAGATAGAATCCAGGCGGATTCTCGAGGCCTACGAGATACCACTCGGTAAGCCGACACAAGCGTCAGGCAGTTGCGAACTCACCTTGAAGAGCAGAATTGATCCGCAATTTGGGCCGGTGCTCAGTTTTGGCGCGAGGGGCCTATTTGGCGGGGCCAGCCAAGATCAGGCGCTTGGGCTTCCGCCCTTAACCGCTACCTTGGCCCGGCGAATGATGGAACGGACGCGGGTTTATGAAGCCCTTAAAGGTCCCGGGAAGAGCGCATTCGTCAATTTAACGGAGCTTGAAAACGTGCTTGTAAATTTCAGCCTGTTAGTGGCCGAACAGCGCTGGATTAAAGAGATCGAAATTGACCCGCTTTTTGTGTCGCCCACTCAAATCTTTGCCCATGGCGCGAGGATCGTTCTTCATCCAGCGGAGCTTGGAGAAGAAAAGCTGCCGCGGCTCGCGATTCGTCCTTATCCGGGGCAATATGTCAGTCACTGGAATCTGGGCGATGGAAGGCCCTTAACTTTTCGTCCGATTCGCCCTGAAGACGAGCCATTGATGGTGACTTTCCATAAGGGGTTATCTGAACAAAGCGTCTATTTCCGTTACTTTGGCGCCATTAATTTAGAGCTGCGGGTTACTCACGAACGCTTAACTCACATTTGTTTTAACGATTACGACCGCGAAATAGCGATCGTGGTTAGCGGGCAGGCCCCCGAAACCGGAAAAGAAGAAATTTTAGGGGTAGGCCGGCTAATGAAGGTTCTAGGGGCCGACACAGCCGAGTTTGCCATCGTTATCACTGACCATCTGCAAGGACAGGGGCTTGGTAGCCATCTCTTGAAGTTGATGGTGGATATTGGCCGGCAGGAAGGATTGAGAGGCATCTATGGTCACATTCTGGCTGAAAATTACGGAATGCAGAGAGTCGCCAAGAAGGCCGGGTTTACGGTGGATTTTGACTATTCCGCGGGGGATATGAAGGCCGTATTAACTTTCCCCTTGAACCCGAGTGTCCAGGCAATGTCCCAATGAGCCCAATGGCACAGATCCGAGCGTGCCGAATCCGCAGATACATTGCGAAGCAGAGGCTTGCGTTTCAGCGGGGCGGTGCTCAGATGCTTGATGCGGGGAGAACAAACATGAGTGAATTTGCTGAACTACACTGGGACGGCAACAAAGTAATGCTGCCCCTGATCAAAGGAACTGCCGGTGAGCGGGCACTCGACATTAGCAAATTGCGGGATCAAACAGGTCTGATAACTCTCGATAACGGCTACGGGAACACAGGTTCCTGTGAGAGCGCAATTACGTTTATTGACGGGGAAAAGGGCATCCTCCGGTACCGCGGCATCCCGATCGAGGAACTGGCGGAGCAATCAACCTTCGTCGAGACCGCCTTTCTGATTATCTACGGAAAACTACCCAGGCATGCCGAGCTTGCGCGCTTCTCTGCTCTGCTGACAACGCACGAGCTAATTCATGAAGACATGAAGTTTCACTTCGAAGGATTTTCGGCCAACGCTCACCCGATGGCGATCCTGTCCTCAATGATCAATGCCTCAGGCTGCTACTATCCAGAACTGCTTGCGCCGCAGGAGTTGCAAGACTTCACCAACGAAACTGCTTTTATCCTCTCTCAGGTTCGCACGATCGCCGCCTTCGCCTACCGCAAGTCGCGCGGATTACCGATTGTCTACCCAAAGCCTGAATACAAATACTCAGCGAATTTTTTGCACATGATGTTCTCCAGGCCAAACGCCGACTACGAATTGAAAGCGGAAGTCGTGCGTGCCCTCGATTTAATTCTCCTGCTCCATGCGGACCACGAACAGAATTGCTCGACCTCCACGGTGCGAATGGTCGCTTCCAGTAAGGCAAATCTTTTTGCGAGCACAGCCTCAGGTGTCTGTGCACTTTGGGGACCGCTGCACGGCGGAGCAAACCAAGCGGTGATCGAAATGCTCGAACAAATTTACAGCGAAGGCGACGACGGGTCGCGTTTCATGGAAGCGGCCAAGAATAAGGAGAGCGGGCGTCGATTAATGGGCTTCGGCCATCGCGTTTACAAGAACTACGATCCACGCGCAAAGATCATTAAAAGGCAATGCGACGAGCTGCTCAAAGTACTGAAGATCAGCGATCCGCTGTTGGACATCGCCTTGCAGCTCGAGCAAGCGGCTTTGCACGACCCGTATTTCGTTGAGCGCAAGCTTTATCCAAATGTTGATTTTTACAGTGGTATAATCATGCGCGCCATTGGGATCCCTTTGGAAATGTTCACGGTAATCTTTGCTATAGGCCGCATGCCAGGCTGGATCGCAAATTATCGCGAGGTCAGTGAGAGCGAAGGCGGACGCATTTGTCGTCCGCGGCAGATTTACATTGGCGAGCCGCTTGCATCCTACATACCCATCGACCAGCGTGTCGACGGATGACCACGTCGCGCGACAGCTGATTGTTCCGGAGGTTTCCCTTACTTTAGTCCCTGACTCGAGCAATTGAGAGAGCGCAAACCGGGTGGCGCCAAAAGGGGTATATTGGTTCATTTCCAGTAGCGTAGAGAGGTGTAGAGAAAGTCGGGCTTTAAACGTAAAAAGAGCAGCAAGTTGTTGAAAGATAGGCGGGTTCGAGTCCCGTGCCGCTGCCAACAATCGAAAATCCGATCTAATGAAGTTCGTGATCCCTGTGGTGGTAATGATCGTACTTTTCGCCGGGGTTGCCGCTGGGCAGAAAGCGCAACCGATCCCGGCCGTACCTACTGTTGCTCCGAAAACGGAGGAAGTTCCCACACCTTCAGGAACGCCGGAACCCCAGGCCGCTCCTGATTTGCTCCCGGAATCAAATCAACTCCCGGCAGAGCCGCCGGATTTGCGGCTGCCTTCTCCCTCGATTCTGAAGAGTGACGGCTCCAAGGCGACCCAAAATCTCCGGGCTTTAGAGCAGCTTTCGCCCGAGGAGCGGGAGAAAAACAGAGTCAGATTGTTTGAAATTCGTGCGATCGCGATGCGCAATGCCCGGGTGATCGACCTTCTCAGGGAGGCCAATGGCGCATTGAGCGACGAGGCAAAGCGCGAATTTATGCGCGCCTACATTCACACGTTGTGCTCCCGGATGCGGGGCCTGGATCCCAATTTAAGCCAGACGATTACCGCATTCGAACGTGCCGAGATTCGAAAGTTAGCGGGAGGGCCCTCCCATATTTCTATCGTTTCCCGCGACTTCCTGCGCAGAGAACGGCCGCGGCACGCACGAAGGTCAGATTGACCTGAAAGGCGAAAGGTAAACCACCTGCAAGGGGCTTAGGATTGTCTCGAGTTCCCGCTTGGTGCGTAAACCTAAACTCCGAAGTTTGGATTCTCGTCCTCGTCGTCGTGGTCGTCCTCGATCAGTCGGCGTTTTCTGCAGCGAAGAGAGTCCGATTGTCCCGCAATTATTTTGTCCAGTTAGTCTGAGTGTCACACATCGGGATTCTCGAGGACGAAGGACGACGACGAGCACGAGGACGAGTCCTCAATTTCGGAGTTTGGGGTAAGATACAGGCTGGAGAAACCTAAAACCCACTAGGCTATTTGTCGCCTGCCGGCTGGCGGACTCGGAAAAGCCGATGAACAACTTGGCCCAGACCGCTGGTAAATCCGTCTTCCCTTCTCCTTCAATCTTCGGAATCTGCGGTTTGTTTTGCTGCGAAAACGGAAAGTGCCCGTCCCAAAGATGGGACTTAAATTGCGCGGTCCTTCCGAAGCGCGAGGGACTCTTCAATCACAAGACACTGACTAACAACGTGTTGCGTGATAGAAAATTGTTTGGCATGCGCTGTGCTTTTGCCAATTGCCCCCATGAGAGAGGTCAAAACAGGCTTTCTGATGTTGCTCGTCTGCATTGCACTTTATGTCCAGGTTGATCCGCGAATCTGGAATGGCTTATGCCAATTACTCGCCCGATGCATGGTTGGATGGAACTAGCTGGGGCGAAAATCTAAGCAGCCAAAGTGCTGGTGAGATTTTCGCGCGAGAAAGCCTTCAACTAAGAAGCGACACGGAAGGAAAATTGGAATTTGAATGGAAAGGAAGCCAGCCTGGGTCATCAATCTTCTGATTTCTTCGGCTGCGAGGGCCCATAGACTATCGCGTTGAGCAAAAGCCGAACAGTCGAGGTCCAGATCAGCCTGAAGCCGGGCTGAAAATTGAAAAGGATCACATGACCCGCGCCGATGGGTTCATCGATCAACGCCGAGGAACCGCGGAGAAGTTGCTCTGTGTTACCCTCCCAGAAAAACCCACTGATTCTCAATTTGTCACCCTCAAAAGTTAGAGCGTTTGCGCCTGTTTCGCTCGGCTTGAAAAACACGTCTCCTTGTAAAAAAGGGGAAGAGTATCGGAATCATACCCGATCGTCAAAAAATGGTCCCGATTGACCTTGGCTTTGACGATCGATCCGGGAAGTTCAATCGGTTTGCTGATCGCCGATTCTTTCTTTTGAGAAGGCGGAGGTCTGGTTTTTGTCGGCTTCTGCAGAGGGCTTTTCAGTGGGGGCGTCCGGCTTCTCTTCATTGCCAACAATCCGAGAAGGGGTGAGTTTGGCATCGGGTCGGCCGCGAATTCACTGGCCCCCCGATACAAATCAGGACCCCGCCGTGGCTGACCCAGTCTCGCAGATCGCTGAGCAGGCTTTCGTCAAAGCCTTCTTGTAATGCGTAGCCTGGCCATCGGGCAAGATCAGCACATTGATCTGAGTCGAGGACATCCCGAGTCAGCTTTTCCAGCGAAACCGGCACGACTTCAGCCCGCTCCTTTGTTCCAGCAAAAACAGCATCAGACCGTAGCTGGTCTGCTCGACAGGTTCATCCGCTAAAATCGCTGTCTTCGGAGGCTTTAGGAAGAAATTTGTTTCCGCGCCAATGCCGCGACGGTTGTTGTCCGGAAGTGATGAACGGATCGATTGGACTGTCACCCCGTAATTTCGCCGAAAGGTTCGTCAGGATTTCGCAGAGATTGCCGGGATTTCGCTCTCCCCAAAGAATAAAACTGCCGCGCGGCATATCTTTGTCTCCCGCCCGAAACGGCTCATTCGACGTCTCAAGGCGATATCCCTGTCGCAAAAGTTGGATTGCCATTCGCATGGCCCGAATGGAGGAAGCTCAAACGCATAGGCAACCCCTGGCTCAACACGGCTCGGTGCGGAGTTCTCTGCCGAATAATGTCTCGATGGGGTTAACATCGAGGTTCGGCGATGCCGCCGTCATTCCCGTGACATCCACTCGAATCTGCTCATCCGAGGAATACGCCGCGATTCCCATTGCCAAGGGAAGAGACCAGGCGGTCACATCGTAAAACTCATACTCCTGCTTTGCCTCTTCACTCCCTCTGGCTTCGTTCGCTTTGCGTAATGCTTCCTGGCGCCTCAGAAATTCTGCGTCCTCCGGTGTCTCGGTCTCGAGGAGGGAAGTGGCAATTCGGCCATAAGGTTGCGCCGTATCCACGACAAATGAGCCTGAGGGAATCATTTTCTCGCCTGGGGCGTCGCCAAAGTAGTCCGAGGCCTTGAGAAGTTTAATGTCGGCGTTCGTTCGAGAAACTTCAATTCCATGTTTCATCAGGAGTGAGACCAGCTGCGCGGCCTCCTGTGGATCCTTGCCGGGGATGAGATAGAATTTTCGTTTCAGCTCTTTGAGAGTCGATTCGTAGAACTCTCGATAATCTCGGAGCCTGGCTTCGCGATTAGCTGCTGCGACGATCACGGTCGCGAGGTCCGGCGGTCACATGTTTGGCGATCCCGTTACGGAGCGTCAGAAGCGTCCCATCGTCCCGACGCCATCTGTACCCCAAAGGGCCGCCACCGTCTGTTTCATAAGTCATGCCTGTGGCACCATGAAGCGAGGACCAACTGTCCCAGTATCCCGGGTAAAAAAGGTCGAACATCTGGCGCACAAAAAAGGGCCATTCGTATTTTTCGAACGCGCTCGCGTTTGATCTCCCGAATTCTTCCAGCCATTTGGTGGTGATTTTCTCTGGCAAATTTGGATTAATTGGAGGCGCGGGAGGCGGAAAGAAGTATTCCTTGGTCTGGCCATGATGGTCCGCGAGGACTTGCGGATGCCACTGAAGAAAGGCTCTGGTCGCGGCTTCTGATTCCGGTTGTGACAATGAGATCAAATCGCGATTCAGATCGAAGAAATTGTGGTTTAAGCCGCCCGCTGATGGACCACGGTTCTTGGTGCTCGTAGGCAAACTGTTCCGGTCGGCCGGTCCCATGGGCGTTGTACCAGGTGGCGAAACGCTCGTGGCCGTCCGGGTTCTGGCAACGGGTTGATCAGGACCAGGGTGTGATCCAGTGCATCGCGGATCGAGGGATCATCAGAAGCAAGAAGCTGATAAAGGACCTGGATCCCTGCCTCGAATACGGCCGATTCGCTCCCGTGAATACTATAGGAGAGCCAGACAACGATCGGCAGTTTCTGGATCAACTGGTCCAAGCTCGGGGCCGGCCTTCAACTTCCTCGGGTCGATCAAACTCCCAAGTTGATCCTTGATTTCATTGAGATGAGCCAGGTTGCCTGGAGAGCTGATGGCCAGGATGTACAGGGAACGGTGTTCAGGAGTTTTGCCTATCGTGAAAACGCGCAACCGATCCGAGTGTCTTTGGTACTCGCGCAGCAGAGTTTCATACTGCGCGTAGGTCGTCAGAAAATCGCCACTTTCATATCCGAAAAAATCTGAAGGCCGTGCTAGATCCGAGCGGTAAGGTCCTCTGTCGTAAAAGTCAAACGGACGACTATTTGTCGGCAGATCAGGCGCATGAATCTGGGCCTGGAGCTCACCGGTGAAAACGAAGATAAGAAGCGATGAAAGTAGTAAGGAACGCTTCACGCTGAGGCTGAAGAGTAGCGGAGAAGACAGGGCTGCCAAGCCTTCAGTTTCGCGCAATCGAAGCATCGGCGCCCTGATGCAAACTCGCAAAAGCAAATCAGGGATGTTTCGCTTAAGCAAAACTACAAGGTTTCCGGTGCCGCAAGAAGCTCCATAATCCGGCGCACAAGACGACCCGATTGGCCCCCGTCAATGACGCGGTGATCAAAGCTGATGGTCAGTTCTGCTTCGAGGCGCGGGATGAAACGTTCGGTTTTTTCATCCCAGAAGGGCCTCTTTTCGCCATATCCGAGACCGACGATTAGTGTTTCGCTTGGAAGCGGAATGGGTGTTGCCCAATGGACTCCCAGCGTGCCGAAATTTGTGACAGAAGCGATGGCGGGCCGCTTTGCTTCTTCCGGTAAACGTTTTTCTTTTGCGGCCTGAAGGAACTTTTTGTACTGAGCGGGTAGTTCTGCGAGCGGTTGTTTATCGAGGTTCGCGAATACTGGCACTATGACACCATCTTCCACTTCGACGGCGACGCCGATGTCGATTGATCCGGGAAGGACGATTTTGTCGCCGACCAGTCTTCCGGCGGATTGCGGATATTCAGATAAAGCTATCGCCAGCGCTTTTGCGAGGTAAAGGGCCGGGCCGGGGGAAGGGGTAAGTGTTTTGCGGTGAACAAGGATGGGCTCGAGGGATATGGAAACGCCAAGCGTTGCCAGCGGCCGCGTCCAGCTCCTGCGCATCGAGTCGGCGACCGCAATTCGCATAGGAGAAGCCTTTTTCGACGGAGGCGATGAGCCCTTCCAAGTAAGCTTCGAAATCGTGGATCGTTACCCGGCCGGCTACGCCGCTGCCCTGTACAATCCCCGCGTCGGCAGGATGGATTCCGAGTTCCTGGAGCCGCGCTCTCAGTCGTGGGGACTGAAAAGCGAGCTCCGTTCTGGCCAACGGGAATTTCCAAGCATGTGCGGAGGCAGAATCTTCCGAGGCGAGCGAATGGTCTGCGAAGGCATAATCTGTTCCAAACGGTTGGGCAATTGCCGTTGATTCCGCAGCGTTCAATCGTTCAGCATCTTCAGCGGTCGCTTCGATGTATCCCAGGGTACTTCCAATCGGGTAGGTTTCGTTGACTTCGGCCAGTAAAGCTCTCGAGGAGTCCCTGGCAAGGGGTGGTCACACTCATCACGGCCTTGTTGGTTTCGACCTCGATAACCTCCTGGTCATTCTCGATTTGGTCTCCGACTTTCGCGGTAAGGCGGACGACCGTTGCCTCGGCGATCGATTCACCGAGCTGCGGCATGATGATCGGGACTTTCGGCATAGTTGCGGGGAATTAGTGGGGTAGTTATGACTGAGTTAACCGTTATCCTGATTGCCAATGGATGAGCGCTAAGAAATCTTAATCGTGGTTTTGATTTATCGGCAATTACCACTCACAAAGTCGGCGCGCGGCGGCAGTGATCACCTGGCTGGAAGGTTTGTGCGCGCCCCAGAGGTTTGGATGGAACGGTATCGGCGTATCTTTGCTATTGATCCGTTGGGGCGGAGCATCGAGGAGATGGAATCCATGCGTTACCACGGAAGCGACAACTTCCGCGTTGACGCCACCCCAGGGCCAGGATTCTCCAACACAAAGCAGCCTGGCGGTTCTTGCCACGGAGCCCAACACAGTCTTCAGGTCAAACGGTTTGACGCACCGAAGGTCCACCACTTCGACTTCAATATCTTCCTTTCGCAGTTGGTCTGCGGCGGCGAGAGCCTCGTGGACCATCGCGCTGTAGGTCACGATCGTGAGGTCCCGCCCGAACCGGGCGACTCTGGCCGTGTCGTACGGCAAGTTAGTTTCCGGGAGCGCATCGGATTTCAGGCGATTGTAGAGATACTTGTGCTCGCAGAAAATGACCGGGTCGTCGATCTCGACCGCTTCCAGCAGCATCGTGTAAGCATCTTCAACGGTGGCGGGCGTCATCACAACCAGCCCGGGAAAATGGCTGTAAAGCGACTCCAGACATTGACTATGAAACGGCCCGCTTCCCGGGTTGCTTCCCGATGGCAATCGAATCGTGATCGGGCAGGCTACCTGTGTCCGCCAGTAAAGTGTGGCCGCCTGATTGACGATCTGGTTGATGGCCACCGTCGAAAAATCCGCGAACTGCATTTCGACAATCGGGCGCATTCCCTCGATTGCTGCTCCGATCGCGCTTCCGACCATTGCGTCCTCGCTGATTGGAGCATCCAGGACCCGGCCCGGAAATTCTTTTGCCAGGTTTTTGGTTGCCTTAAAGGCCCCGCCGAATGTCCCGACATCCTGACCGTAAATGTACACACGTTGATCGTCCCGGAGAGCCTTTTCCTGCGCTTCCCGAATCGCTTCGAGGTACGTGATAGTCATCGAACCAAAAGAGATTCAGCGATTCGTTGGGTCGCGTAGGGACACCAAGTTTCAATATTTGGGTCTGCCAGGGGTTCACGCTGAGCATCGGCGACGGCTTCTTCGACCTGTTGTTTCGCGTCTTTTCTCCAGTTCTCGAGCAAAGCCTCATCCGCCCACTGGCGTTCCTGGAAATAATTTTCCGCTACTTTCAGGCAATCGCGACCAAGCGGTGTGTGAAATAAACTCTTATCCATGTAGAACGCGTCGTCGTGTTCTGCGTGCCCGGTCAGCCGGAGGCAAGTGCCGACGACCATTTGCGGGCCATGTCCGGACCGGGCTCGACCTGCAGCGCGTGCCAAGCACCTCAAGGCAGTCGCGGAGATCGGTTCCATCGCAGGAGTGACCTTCGACACCGTAACCGATGGCCCGATCGACCAGATCGTTACAGGCGAATTGCCGACTATTTGGTGTCGAATAGGCGTACTGATTGTTCACCACAACGACAACCAGCGGCAACTTTTCGACTGCGGCCATGTTTACTCGCCTCATGAAAAGCGCCGGTAGAGGTCCCACCATCGCCGATTGTTGTCGCGCCAATCGCCGAAATATCCCCTTTAAAACGTCTTGCGAGCAAAGCGCCCGCCACGACAGAAATGAGTGATCCCAGATGGCTAATCATGGCATGATATCCATCGACGTGGATTGCCTCGATGGACATTCCCGTCGCGACCACGGCTCAAGCTGGTGCGAGATCCGAAATGGACGCGGAAGACGTCAATCAACGATTCGCCAAACGCAAGTCGGCCGGCCTGGTCACGGATCAGAGGGCCAAAGATATCGCCGGGCTTCAACATGATGCCGAGGGCGGCGCTGACCGCTTCCTGTCCTTTGCCAAGGTAAACGCCTCCGGAGATTTTTCCGGCGTGCCACAGGCTTGCCAATTTTTCTTCGACCGTACGTCCGAGCAACATCCAGTTAAAAGCGTCGATAAATTGTTCCCGGCAAACCGGGGAAACGAGCTCCCTCTTCGGCTCCTTGAGGGTGTCTAACATAAGCGATCAATATCAGTAATCTCGAAAGTCATGCAATGCTTTCTTAACCATGATGATACCAAGGCGTGGCCCGGGCGCTGTTCCCGCAAGCCGGTCGGCCGTGCTCATGGCCATAACAAGGTTATATCGGTTGGCCTGCCGCCATCTGCAAGATGGATGGAAGTTTCGCAGTCGAGGCATTCAATTTTCGTTTGCGAGCACGAGCGTCTCAGCGAGGTGAATGAATAGTTTTATGTCTGATAACGTCGAGAAGACCGACTGGGGCCAGGATGAAATTCGGTGACAGGTCCAAGTCCAAATTTGCTACGAAATTCGGAATCCGTTTATAGTCGCAACGCGGAGTGATTAAGAAGTACAGATGAACGAAGAGAGAGCACCCGAATATGGTGGTTTTGGTTCTGAGCCCTCAACTCCTCTCGAATACCTGGAGAGAATCATTGCGAGCCTTCCTCCAGGTGACCCTACAAGAAGCGAGCTGATCGATTTGCGGTCAAACTTTGCCGAGCAAGAGGAGATGATAAGTGAAGCTCGGCATACAATTGAAAAACTTGACGAAGTCATCAAGAAAGTAACTTCCCCGGCCAATCGCATAGGGACCTATCTCGGCAGTCCGAACAAGGAGACAGCACAAATCGTCGTGGGAGGCTCTGACTACTACTGCAACGTCGATCCGAGGATCAATCATTCGAGACTGAAAAAAGGGACGCGCGTCCTGGTCAACGAAGCCTATGTGATCGTCGGAGACCTCGGGTACGATTTGTCCGGCCCGGTCACTAAAATCACCGAATTGCTGGGAGCGGATCGGCTCCGAGTCGGGATGGAACATGGTATGCAGGCGGTCGTGCTGCAGAGATGCCAGGACCTGATGAAGGAGACGCTGAAAGTCGGAGATGAAATCCGAGTCGACCCGAATTACCGGATCGCCATTGAGGTCTTGAGTCAATCGAAATCGGAAGAGTATTACCTCGAAACGGTACCCGAATTACCGTGGGAGAAAGTCGGCGGTCAAGAGGAAGCACTCAGCGCCATTAAGGATGCGATCGAATTGCCTCTTCTGCACGCGGATCTGTTTGCAAAGTTTCAACACCAGACACCGAAAGGATTTCCTCCTGTATGGACCGCCCGGTTGCGGTAAGACCTTGATCGGAAAAGCAACGGCCTACAATCTGACCCGGCAATTGAAGGAAAAAACCGGAGAGGATATGCAGCAGTTCTTTATGCATATCAAAGGGCCGGAAATATTGAACATGTGGGTCGGAGAATCCGAACGCATGGTTCGCGAAATTTTCGCAACTGCCCGAGAAAAGCGGAAAGAAGGGTTCTTGCCTTTTGTCTTTATCGACGAAGCCGAGAGTATTCTTGGGACTCGCCGCGCAGGTCGCTACTCGAATGTCTTGTCGACTCTGGTCCCGATGTTCTGCACCGAGATGGACGGGATCGAATCTTTGAACGAAGTCGTAATCATCCTCGCGTCCAACCGGGCCGACTTGATTGATCCGGCGATTCTGCGCCCAGGTCGAATCGACCGAAAAATCAAAGTGGACCGACCGGACCGCGAAGCGGCTCGAGAGATTTATCGGATTTATTTGAGCGAGGATTTGCCTTATGATCCGGAGCTGATCAAGAAGACCGGCGGTATTCCGCAAGCGGTTTCCCACTTGATTGATAAGGTCGTCGAGGCCCAATTCTCTCGTAAGGACGAGAACCGGTTCCTGGACGTAATCTTACGAAGCGGCAAACGCGATACGCTTTATCGAGGAGACCTGGTCAGCGGGGCGATTATCGCCTCCATTATCGAGCGGACAAAAGAATTGGCGATCAAACGCGCAATTAACTCGACCCAGGAAGAGGGCATCAGCGAATCAGACCTGCTCCTTTCGCTGAACACAGAGTATTCAGAAAACGACATTTTCCCGCCAACGGACATTGTGGAGGATTGGCTGAAGCTGATCGACTACGACTCAGAGAACGTCGTCAAGGTTTCTCCCGTCAGAAGTCACGAGAGACCGGCGGGAGAGTCTCATGTCATTTAATCTGGTCCTGAGCCCAGACGCACCTTCGAGTTGCATGAAGCGGGTTTTTGGTATCGAGACGGAGTACGGTATTACCGTGAACGGAGTTGAAACCGTCGATGTAGTGACCGAATCGATCGAACTCGTGCGGTGTTACACGGAGCACGGCGCTCTGATGAAATGGGATTACGACCTGGAAGATCCGCACTTGGACGCTCGCGGTTTCCGTGCGCAATCCCTGATGCAGGACACCGACGAGTCGGCCTACTATGAGCTCGATAAGAATCGCCCCCTCAGCTTCGAGGAGATCAAGAGCGATCTGGTCCTGAGCAACGGGGCACGTTTTTATAACGACCATGCCCACCCTGAATATTCGACTCCGGAGTGCACCCGGCTGCGAGACATCGTTGCCCAAGACAAAGCAGGGGAACGAATTCTGAGCGAGTGCGTCCGTCGCCGAAATAAAAAAATTGCGCCGGAGCGCGAGGTGCGGCTTTACAAGAACAACACCGACTTTATCGGTCACAGCTACGGATGCCATGACAATTATTTGATGAGTCGATCGGTGCCCTGGGACCGCCTGGTGAGCGATGTTATACCTTTCCTGGTGACCCGCCAGATCTTTGCCGGCGCCGGAAAGATGGGGATAGAGGGCGAAGGATCGTCCGGTCAGCCGGGCGTTTATCAGATTTCGCAGCGGGCGGATTTCTTCAGCGTGTTGGTGAGCATCGACACAATGAATCGGCGACCGATCATCAACACTCGGGACGAACCGCATGCCGATCCGGGGAAATACCGTCGTTTTCACGTGATTCTAGGGGACGCGAACATGAGCGAGTTCGCGACGGCGATGAAGATTGGGACGATGGCGCTTGTATTGGAATTGGTTGAACGTCGGGAGGCTCCGCAATTGGAAGTTGCGCAACCGGTGGATGCCACTAAGTCGATCAGTCGTGATCCGACCTACGACTGGATCATTGAACTGAAAGACGGGCGAAAGATCTCTGCCATCGATATCCAGCGGATGTACCTGGAAAAGGCACAGAAATATTGTGACCGGTCTGATCAGGAAGTCAGCTGGCTGCTCGAGGAGTGGGAAAGAATTCTGAACGATCTGGAAGTGGATTTCATGCGGTGCATCGATCGCATCGATTGGGTGGCAAAAAAATATCTTCTCAACACTTTTCAGGAAAGCGAAAAGCTCGATTGGACGGATCCCTGGCTTCAATCGATCGACCTGGAGTATCACAACATCGCCTGGGAACAGGGCCTTTACTACGAACTGGTCCGTGAAAATCAAATTCGGCGTATCCTGAAAGAAGACGAAATAAAGACGGCGATCTTTATGCCGCCGGATACGACTCGGGCTTATTTTCGCGGTCGCTCAGTCGCACGGTTCAACTCTCAAATCCACGCGATTCATTGGGATGAAGTTGTCTTCGACCAGAATGCTGGCCAGCGCAGAGTGGCATTTAACCACGCTTCGAACGACGAGCGAATTGATCAACTGAATATGGTCATTCGCGAAGCGTCAAACTACGAGGATTTCCTGCATCGTTTGGAGAAGTTCGACCAGTGAAGCCTAAAGTCTAAAGTAGTTTGGATGGCGGTTTTCGCGGGTCACAAAATTCAGCCTGCGGCGACGAACGAATTTGCCCCGGAACTTATCGGTCGGCGGTCAACCGCCCCCCGGCTGCTATCTTTTTAGTCGTTCTCGTCCTCCTCCTCGTCCTCCTCCTCGGTTTGTTTTGGCGTGCAAAAATGCCGTTGCGTGGCTCCCTGGTTCGCGGCTTTCTCTCGGCGCAAGCCGCTTTGGCCGGCGGGGGTCAAAGATCGCGAACGAGGACGACGACGAGGACGACGACGATTGGGGGGCGAGGAGATGGAGGGTACCCGCTATTTCGGGGACAGGACTGCGCCCCGGCTGCTCTCTTTTTGATCGTTCTCTCTCGTCCTCCTTCTCGGTTTGTTTTGGCGTGCAAAAATGCCGTTGCGTGGCTCCCTGGTTCGCGGCTTTCTCTCGGCGCAAGCCGCTTTGGCCGGCGGGGGTCAAAGATCGAGAAGGAGGACGACGACGAGGACGACGACGATTTGGGGGGCGAGGAGATGGAGGGTACCCGCTATTTCGGGGACAGGACACCAGCCCCGGCTGCTCTCTTTTTGATCGTTCTCTCCTCCTCCTCGTCCTCCTTCTCGGTTTGTTTTGGCGTGCAAAAATGCCGTTGCGTGCCCTCGTTCGCGGCTTTCTCTCGGCGCAAGCCGCTTTGGCCGGCGGGGGTCAAAGATCGCGAACGAGGACGACGACGAGGACGACGACGATTTGGGGGGCGAGGAGATGGAGGGTACCCGCTATTTCGGGGACAGGACACCAGCCCCGGCTGCTCGCTTTTTGATCGTTCTCGTCCTCCTCCTCGTCCTCCTTCTCGGTTTGCTTTGGCGTGCAAAAATGCTGTTGCGTGGCTCCCTGGTTCGCGGCTTTCTCTCGGCGCAAGCCGCTTTGGCCGGCGGGGGTCAAAGATCGAGAAGGAGGACGACGACGAGGACGACGACGATTGTGGGGGCGAAGAGATGGAGGGGTACCCGCTATTTCGGGGACAGGACACCAGCCCCGGCTGCTCTCTTTAGTCGTTCTCGTCCTCCTCCTCGTCCTCTTTCTCGGTTTGTTTTGGCGTGCAAAAATGCCGTTGCGTGGCTCCCTGGTTCGCGGCTTTCTCTGGGCCAAGCCGCTTTGGCCGGCGGGGATCAAAGATCGAGAAGGAGGACAACAGACGAGGACGACGACGATTGGGGGGCGAAGAGATGGAGGGTACCCGCTATTTCGGGGACAGGACACCAGCCCCGGCTGCTCTCTTTTTTTAGTCGTTCTCGTCCTCCTCCTCGTCCTCTTTCTCGGTTTGTTTTGGCGTGCAAAAATGCCGTCGTGGCTCCCTGGTTCGCGGCTTTCTCTCGGCGCAAGCCGCTTTGGCCGGCGGGGATCAAAGATCGAGAAGGAGGACGACGACGAGGACGACGACGATTGGGGGGCGAAGAGATGGAGGGGTACCCGCTATTTCGGGGACAGGACACCAGCCCCGGCTGCTCTCTTTTTATCGTTCTCGTCCTCCTCCTCGTCCTCTTCTCGGTTTGTTTTGGCGTGCAAAAATGCCGTTGCGTGGCTCCCTCGTTCGCGGCTTTCTCTCGGCGCAAGCCGCTTTGGCCGGCGGGGGTCAAAGATCGAGAAGGAGGACGACGACGAGGACGACGACGATTTGGGGGGCGAGGAGATGGAGGGATGCCTCGACAGAGGCTTCTGGACAGGGAGAATAAAACGGGCTTTTTTCCTCTCATGAAATCGGCTTACGACCTGGCAATGGAACGACTCGAGAAGCAATCTCCTTCCTTGAAACTCACCGATGATCAGCGCGCGCAGATCGCAGAGATTGATTCTTTGTACAAGTCGAAAATAGCTGAAAAGGAATTGCTTCTTGGCGATCAAATCCGGCAGGAACGAGCCGCTGGAAAATCTTCGGAGGTGGAAAAGATCCAGCAGCAGCTCGCTTCCGAACTCCGGCGGCTGACGGAGGAATGCGAATCTAAGAAGGAGAACGTGCGCAGAATCGCCGGTTGACTGTCAGAAGCGTGACGGTTGCCTCGCAGCAGATTGCGACGTTTAGCCGGCGGAAGGTTTAATGCATATAATGGCCGTGGCCGACGACGATTGATTGGCCGGTCAGAGCGTTGGTTGGAAAACTCGCGAGGAAAACCGCGGTAGCGGCGACATCTTCCATGGAAGTGAACTCGCCATCCACGGTTTCTCGCAACATGATGTTTTTGATGACTTCCTCTTCAGTTATCCCAAATTGTTGCGCTTGCACAGGGATCTGTTTCTCAACCAATGGTGTACGTACAAATCCAGGACAAATGACATTTGACCTTATTTCGTATTTCGCGCCCTCCTTTGCGACAGCCTTCGCCAGACCAATGATGCCATGTTTTGCGGCGACGTAAGCTGATTTGTTCGGCGACGCGATGTGCGAATGAACCGAACCCATGTAAAGGATGGTCCCGCCTTGTCCATGCTGGATCATCGTCCGCATTGCGGCTCGGGTCGTCAGGAAAGCGCCTTCCAGATGCACGGCCATAATTTTTCGCCAATCCGAGAGCGAGAAATTGACGATCGAGCTGATGATCTGAATTCCAGCGTTGCTGACCAATACGTCCAACGCTCCGAGTTCCCGCACGAGTCGCTCGATCCCGGCATTGACCTGGTCTTCGTCTGTTACATCCATCGGGATAGCGCTGGCTCTGCCGCCGGATGAGTTGATCTGGTCGGAAACGATTTGCGCCGCGCCGTGGTTCAGGTCTGCGATCGCCCATGGGCTCCCTCCCTTGCGAAAGCCAGGGCGATCGATTTCCCGATTCCACTTCCTGCACCGGTAATCAACACGATTTTGCCTTTAAGTTTCATGTCGTTACAATTTTTAACGAAATATTACTCTCGGACACCACATTAAGCCTGGCCAACAATCTTCGGTATCGGACGGCGCTGCCGGAGGGTCCGGACTTCGAGCTTTACAATGTCAAGTCAGAGAACACCGTGGTGAAATTGGAAGAGGTCGTCACGCGGTGGGTCAACAATGGTTTTTGCCGGGTGGACAGAATCCTAATTTTGTCTCCGCATGGTACGAAGGCGAAGACTTCGTTGCCGCCTGTTCCTAAATCGGCGGATCGCCACTTGTTAGTTGCGTGGTTAGAAAGCCGGGGAAACTGTCACTCCTTTCAATTAGCAAAGCCAAGGGATCGGATTATTCGCTGTGATTATGATCGACGCGCAGAGCATCGACAATACTATCCCCGCGCAGGAACAGATGGACTACAGCCATGTGCGGACGCGAGACTGCAGGACGTGACTGCTGGCGTGCGGCATTCAGGCAGGCGCGTCCTGCTTCCTTGTATGCAGATAATACTCCCGCAGCAACTGGGACGGTTTCTTTACAAGGGGCGATTCGCTTAGAGCGGCAGGTCAGGCGAAGCGTCCGCGCTTTGATTCTTCAATCCGATCGACTAGTCGAGACATATGCGAATCGATCAGAAATCGGGAAATGAAGGTGTCTGGAAGGTGAGGGGAACGAAAACCGCTTGCTCAGCCGGTAGACCTGTACTAATTATCGTTCCCCAATCGTGGGGGTATAGCTCAGTTGGTAGAGCGTCTCGTTCGCAATGAGAAGCCAGGGGTTCGAATCCCCTTACCTCCAAGTACCTCATTAAGAGTAACTTATGAAAATAACATCGCCGTCTCACAACACAAACTCTCAACAAGTTTGCACGGATGTCCCAATGTTTGAGAGTGCGTTTTTGTTGCACGACGGGCTCACAGCGACGCTGAGGCACGCACCGCATTGGAATCGAACCAACAACCCAGTGATTAAGAGTCTCAAGCTGTAATCGCAAAACTACTTTCGATCTTGCAGCCCCAGCTGGCTGGGCGCCCGGTTTGTTCTTGTCCGTTCAAATCGATTATCCCTGTTCGGACACCGAGAATCACGCAGACGACGACCCGTGCCGCCGCTATCCCTATGGTCAGAGCTCTCCGGCAAACCTCCCGGCTTCCCGGGTTCGACCCGTTTTTTTTACCCGAACCAAACAAACACCGCAGAAAGGAGGCAAATAAGCGCTGAGCATGCGAACACCCATCCGGCGCCCACAGAGAACGCATGCCAGTAGGCATCGGCAAGTTGGGTGCGCACCATCTCAGGGATGGTTAGGCCGTCGCTCTCCCTCCTGCCGTGCTGACCGCCCACTTTGTGAAGGTAGCTTCGGTGCTCATAACGGTGGGATCCTAGGTTCGCGTCTCCAAAATGAGCACAGCGGTTCCGGCGTCATGATGGGCTAGCCAGGCTAGCCAAGAGGCAGCCGCGCCGCAGCTACCCACCTCGGAGTCACGCGCCTCACAAAGTTAGTATTAGTCGCTCTTTGCACTTTCTCCATTTAGAAATAGATGGCAGTGTTGGACCAGCGCCCATGCAGGTTCGTTGGGCTCACTAAGGAACGGATTTCAACGGCGGGCCGCCCATTTTGATGGTGATCGTTCTAGGATCCTTTCGTCTGGGCTTGCGCGGTCTGAGGAGCAGTTGGCATCTCAGGCTGCTTGAGGCGGACCAGCAACCAGGTTTGCGTCGTGTCCGGACCAAAGTGCACGAGGCAACTGGCAACATCCTGAGTCAGATTCTGCAGGCCCGTTTCGATGACTGTGTTGTTGGTTCCGATTCTCCAAGCGACCCGCTGCGTCTTTTTGTCTACCTGGCCGGAGATCGGCGACTTCTCCCCGCTCAGCGCGTTCTGGTAAGCACCGCTCACCACCCCATCCTTATCAATCGAAAGCTGGAAAAACATGTAAGCATCGCCTTTCTCCTCTTGTGCAAGAGCCCAGACTCCAAGAGGCAACCAGTCCGGTTGTTTGCCTGGGTCCGGTGGCGCGGGTGCGGGAGGTTGCGCGGCCGGTTCGTTTGCCAGAGCTATTGCCTGGTTTGAATACTCCGTCGCGCTTGCCGTCCGCTCACCATCCACATAGACATCATCCCCCTGGTAGACCACATTGACGCCATAATCGTAAACGGGGGGTTGATAGGTCGCCGCCTGGATTGCGTCTATCGCGAGGAAAGTTCCAGCGGTTGCTAAGGTGGTGGCGCCCCACCACCACCAGGGATTGCCACCCCACGAGCCCGGTCCATGGTACCAACCAGAGTTCCCCCACCAGTTATTATCAAAATTGTTATCGAAATTGTTCTGGATGTTGTTGTTTATTTCGAGTGCTCGATTGTTACGAAAATTATTTACGTTGCCCCTGTAGTTGTTCCATTCCGAGCTGTTAAATCGCCCGGCTATATTTTCGTTTTTCCGGAAATTGTTGATATTGCTCCAGTCTTTACTGCGGTTCGTGCGGAAGTCGGCAAGCTTTCCTTGATTGTCTCCAGACCATTTATTCCAATATTGCTGGCGATTGGCGATTGCTTGATTTCGCTCGGGTGAAAAATCGCCTCTGCCCCCAAATCGCCTCTGCCGCCTAAATCGCCTCTACCGCCCAAATCGCCTCTGTCACCAAATCGCCTCATCGCAATCGCCGCGTCGTGCTCCCCAGCCCAAATCGCCTCTACTAATATTTGCGAGACCGGCACCCGCCACTGCGCCCCCCGCCACCGCACCGAGCTGGCTGCCCCTAACTCCTTGAGCTCTCCCCGCGAGTTGGCCGCCGCCAGTTTTGTCCGCAACATTGGGGAACCCTCTGTTGCCCCCCGCGCCGGTCCCGGGCCTATTTCCCTGAGCCACAGAAGGCAGGGCGGACCCGGAGCCTTTCGGACGAGATTGGATCTTGGAAGAAGCTTGAGATCTGTTGATGTTTCCGCCGGCGACATTCTTGTTCGGGGCCAGACCACCCGCGCGGTTGCTGCTGGGTCGCGACACGTTCCTGTTCTGGCCTCCCCCTGCGCGATAGCCTCCTCCCGACACCGAAGACCGGCTGCTGGACCCACCACCGCGTCCGCCTGCTCCCATTCCGCCCGCGCGGCTTGCGCCTCCGCCACCACCGCGGCTGACCGCGCGCCCTCCACCGCCTCCACCACCGCCTCCGCCCGCGTCCTCCGCCGCCTCGAGCCGCGAAAGACTCAGTTTGTGCAAACAGCACAAGTGCGCCTGCAACCAAAACCAAAATCCGAAATAGCACTGGCTTCATGTGGAACTCCTGTTTATTGGCTCCCGGTCACTCGTTGTACTTCGATCTTATCCAATGAAGGCTGCGGTTCGCCATTGAGCGTTCGATTTTGCGATTCCCAGGTGAACTTGTTGTCGTCGACTTTCCTCAGCACATTTTCCGCTGTTGAGCGACTGCCATCCGGCAATACGTTGGAAGCCCGAATTAGCCAGTTTTCCCCGTCATTGACCCAGGTCGACTCCCCAAAGCCCCCGTTACTATCAAAGATCCAAGACCGAATCTTCTGCCGCAGCGGATCCCAACCGATTATTTCCCAGCCGTCGGTGGCGGATTGATCTCCCTTTACGTTGATTGTGCGTACAAGAAAATTTCTGTCTCCCGCCCAATTGATTTTGGATTGGACGGTTTGATCTCCGCTCTTGTCCTGCCAGGTTCCTGCCAACCACTCAAGAACCTCGAGTTTGGAATAAGCGCTTGGAGGCGGGACCTCCCTTTCGTTCAATTGGGAAATCTCCCAATGATCGCCTTCCCTGACCCTGACAGCGGTGTAGCGTGTTGTCCCCGCCGCGCCATTGGCCAACGTCACGGTAGCGAATCCTCGAGTTACCTTCACGTCTGGAGTCAGCTGCTTCACCTCTTCTGTCGTGATTGCCAGTTTCGCGCCGGGATTTTGCTGAAAATTATCGGCCAGAAGCTTTTCCATGGCATCCCGTCCTTTAACCTCTGCGCCGTCCTGATCAATGTAGTCAACATCGTCGGAATACAATCCGGCGAGCGTTTTTGCATCACCCTTATTGTAAGCCTCTTCGTATTTTCGACCCTCGTCATCGGTTGTTTGACCTGCCGGGGACGACGGACTCTTTTGCCCGCTGGCCGGCTGCTTAGCCGATGTTCCCGCGTCAGACGCAACGCCGGCCAAAGCCAGCGAGAACGCCATCAAGATAGTTGTCAGTGGCAATTTTGCTGCTTTCATTCGTTTGCAATTAGTGTGTTCGGAATTTTCTCAGGTCTGCATGCAATTTCTGCTAACCATCCGTTGGCGGCTTATTTGCATAAAGTGTTACCACTGCCCATTTGTCAGATTAGAGGTAGACGTGTCGCAGTGGCGGGTACCGGCGAAGCGGACCGACGACACCAATCGTGCATCCGTTCTGGGGCAACCTGATCGCATAAGACCTGCTCTGACACTTTTCCTATATCTGGAAACTAGGGCGCGCAAATATTTTTCGAAACTTGATGTGTTTTGAGGTGTTCATCAGAGAGAAGTGAGTGTGAAATCAAAGCAAGTTATTGCGCCAGCTCCTCCACTACCGCCCCCTGAATTCTTCAGGCCTAATGAATTCGATATAGGGGCTTTCGGGACGTATGCCACAGGGGTTGACTCTGGCGAGAATGCCGGAAAGCTACATGCTTGGGGTGGAGGCGTGGATTTCACTTATTGGTTCCCGTGGAAATATGCAGGTGTCAGGTTCCAAGGGGCGGGAGCGAGTATCAGTGGCGGCGGCGGCGAACGAACTGAGACCGTTCTTTTTCGCGGGTTCAGACCTGTAACCGTAACAGGCGGCGGTGGCAGCGAGGCAGCGGGTATCCTGACGGGAGACTTTCTGTTGCGACTGCCATTGGATGACTTCTGGACGAATTTTCACCTTGCGCCGTACGCCTTCGCCGGCTTCGGCGGTATTATCCTTGGCAGCTCCGGGGGGAAGGGCGAAAGGTCAGTGAGACCTTTACCGTGACCAAAAATGCGACCGGTCAGACCAGCCAGGTAACTCTCAGAGGTCGGGCCGCAAATAGGTTACGTAATGACCTTGGAACGGACCGGTTTCTCGGCCACTTTGGGGGCGGACTTGAATATCGCTTTACTCCCCATATCGGGATTTTCGGCGAAATTGCTTATGTCTTCCCGAATCTGTCAAACAATAACTTTATACAGACTAATTTTGGCCTCAGATTCGCCTTCTAAGTAAAAATAAGCAGCAGCAAAGTGACTGGCGGAGCTCAACCGTGTTCCGCCAGTTTTTTTTATTTTGCAAATCGTAGAGGGAAATATGGGCATCCTGAACCTAGGCAAGGTTAGAGGCCACACCAAACAGAAAAACCAAACCAAAGTTTAAAAACTGATCACCACTTCCGTCGGCGGTCAAGAGCAAGAGGAGCAACTCAATACATAACTATGGCGACCCAAACAAACGATAAGACCTTCAGCACAGGCCCGTTGGACTGGAAGGAAGTGTATTACACCAACCAACTGCCCTCTCGTATCCGCCAGCAATGTCGATCAGGAATTGGGCTGGACCAGAGAGGAGTACAAGAAAATTGGCGTCAAGTACGGGTTCCTCCGCTCCCGTCGAGAGAACAACTGGTATCCGCACTATATCCGCAGCCTCGACAACCTCATCCGCTTCGGCGGTTTGTTCCCGCCCATCCATGTGCACGCGGACATCCGCAAGACCAGGCTCCTGAGGAGGAACAAGGCAGGTCCTTCCGGGATGTCGAACTATGATCATCGAGTCGCCCTTACAGTTGATTTTTCGTGATTTGTTTTATCGTCTTCGAGCTTTTGCCGAAAGTCACGACGTGTTTCTAAAGTTGGAAGGGTTCAATATAACGGGCTCGATTAAGGTCAAGACTGCGATAGGGCTTGTTGAGGACTTGGAACAGCGAGGTATGGCTAGGCCAAACGAAACCGTATTAGTCGAATCGTCATCAGGAAATCTTGGACTAGCGCTTAGTTTGGTATGTGCCATCAAAGGCTACAAATTTATTTGCGTGACCGATCCAAACGCTAATCGCGCCACTATAAGAGGTATGGAACTCTATGGGGCAAGGGTTATCGTAGTTGAAGATCGGGACCCCGTCGGGGGGTATTTGGGAACTAGGTTAAAGAAAATCGATCAAATACTGCAATCGGACCCGAACGCGGTCTGGCTCGATCAATATGCTAACATAGCCAACAAAAATGTTCATGCCGAGCAAACGGCAAATGAGATTGCGCGCGAATTTGATAAAGTCGATTGGGTCTTTGTCGGGACCGGCACTACAGGTACCTTGGCCGGGATCTCAGAACGACTTCATCAAGAATTCCCAAGGATTAAGATTGTGGCCGTCGAGCCGGTGGGCTCTGTCACATTCGGA
>CAVVII010000008.1:0-234447 GCA_963748055.1 uncultured Verrucomicrobiae bacterium
CCATTTTCCGGCCGCCGAGATACGCGGCGCGTACCTCGTCATTGTTCCATAGAGCCTCCGGGTTGCCCTCCGCAACCAATCGCCCCGTTTCAAGCACGTAACCGCGATCGCCGATCGAGAGTGCCATATGGGCATTCTGTTCCACCAGTAGCACGGTTGTACCCTGCCCACGGATTCCAGCGATAATCTGAAAAACCTGCTGGACGATGAGTGGAGCAAGGCCGAGCGACGGCTCGTCGAGAAGAAGAAGTTTGGGTTGGGCCATCAGCCCCCGAGCGATCGCCACCATTTGCTGTTGGCCACCGGAGAGCTTCCAACCCAGCACATTCGCGAAGGGTTTCAACTCGGGAAAGACAGCAAACATTTGCTCTGCGTCAGTCTCAAGCTCACGACGTGATGCCCGCGCGCGATTCGAACCACCAAGGAGAATATTCTCTCTGACGGTGAGGCCCGGGAACACGCGGCGGCGTTCTGGCACATGAGCCACGCCCAGCTTAACGATCGCCTCGGGCGAGAGCCGATCGATCGGTTGGCCGAGGAAACGCATCGTACCGGAAAGTGGACGAATCAATCCGGAAATGGTGCGGAGCGTAGTGCTCTTCCCTGCGCCGTTCGAGCCGAGGAGCGCCACGATTTCTCCCTGTTCTACGTGCAAGGTAAGCCCCTTCAAGGCCTCGACCTTGCCATAGGCAGTAACTACATTCTCGAGTTCAAGGAGCGGCATGAGACTTCACGTTTCCGAGATAAGCGGCCATGACTTCCGGGTTGCGTAACACCTCCGCCGGAGGACCGTCGGCAATACGGCGGCCAAAGTTGAGCACGGTGATTCGATCGGCAACCTGCTCGACCAGGTTCATGTCGTGATCGATTACAAGAATGGTGAGCCCGTGTCCCTTAAGACGCTTCAGAAGTTGGACGAGCTCGCTTTTTTCGACAGTATTCAGGCCAGCGCCCGGTTCATCGAGGAGTAGCAGCTTGGGGCTGCCGGCGAGGGCCCGCGCGATCTCAGCGAGTCGCTGGTGCCCATAGGAGAGGCTCTGCACTGTCTGCTTGCGGAGTTCCGCGAGACGGACGAAATCGAGGGCGGCAAGGGCATGCTGCTCCACTCCGGTTGAGCCGAGTGCTACCTCGTTCCCGGGTCGTTCCGCGCCGACTATGATATTTTCGAGTACGCTCATCGCAGTGAAAAGCCGGACGTTTTGGAAGGTACGTCCGATGCCGCGCCCCGCTCTCTCATGAGGTAGAAGGCGGGTGACAGCCTGGCCGTCAAAAAAAAGCCGTCCAGTTTGTTGGCTTATAGATCCCGCTCAACACGTTAAGAAGCGTTGTTTTGCCCGATCCATTCGGTCCAACCAAGGCATGTACAGTATTGCGGCGGACTGAAAGCTCGACTTCGTCCACTGCCTTGAGGCCGCCGAAGTGTTTCGAGAGCTGGTTAACTTCAAGGATGGTCGAACCGTCTTCGCGCGCTACCTGGGTGGTGAGCGGTAGCGGCGCAACCCGACCGACAGGCAGCACTGCAGGTGGCCATAGCCGCTGCCGGAGCGTTTCAAGAAAGCCCCAGATACCTTCGGGCATGAAGACCATGAGTAGGATGACCGCTCCACCATAGACGGCGAGATACGTGACCTTCAGGAAGCGAAGCCACTCAGGCAGCAGGATGAGAAGTGCCGTACCTAGCGCTGCGCCGAAAGGTGAACGCACCCCTCCCAGAAGCGCCATGGTAAGGAACACTACAGACTCAGCAAAGCCGAATTGGTCGGGACTAATATATGTAAACCCGCCAGCGAAGAGCCCGCCGCCCAGCCCACCAAAAAGTGCGCAAAGGGTGAACGCAATCACCTTGGTCCGGTAGGTATCAACACCTACGACGCCGGCCGCCAGCTCGTTATCCCGTACCGCTTGCATGGCGCGGCCGAGCTTGCTGTGCTTGAGCCGCCCGACGCAGAAGCCAACTACCCAGAGCACTCCAACGCAGAGGGCGAGGTAGGTGCCACTGTCTGCAAACGAGAAGCCGAACACAATCGGACGCGCAATTCCCGGGATACCGTCCGGGCCGCGGGTTAGGGAAATCCAGTTGGTCAGCACGAGCGTCAGAATCTGCTGGAAACTGATTGTCACCATCGCCAGATAATGTCCGCCGAGGCGTAACGAGGTGAGGCCGAGCACGACGCCGGCGACCGATGCAATGACAATGCCGACAAACAGCGCTGGCCAGAAGGGGAGCCCGAAGCTAACGGTGCCAAGCGCTACGCTATAAGCGCCCAGACCAAAAAAGGCGGCCTGCGCAAGATTGATCTGGCCGGTATAACCCAGCACGATTGTCAACCCAAGTACGGCGACCGCATACGTAGAGGCCTGCATTAACAGGTTGAGATAGTAAGCGGTCATCGGCAGGAGGAGTGGCGCGACGACTGTCATCGCTGCGGCAAAGACGATGAGGAGGCCGCGTCCCTGACCGGTACGGCGCTCCGTTGGCGGTTTGTGGGCTTGGCTGGAAACGATTCCGCTCATGCCTTTTCCGCCACCTTCTCGCCAAAGAGGCCTTGCGGCCGGAAAAGCAGAAATACAACCAGCACGATGAAGGCGAATGCGTCCTTGTAGGGGACTGAAATGTAGGCCGCGCCAAAAGTCTCCACCACACCGAGCGCCAACCCGCCAACAATCGCGCCGGTGACGTCACCGAACCCGCCAATGATGCTGGCGGCGAAGGCTTTCAGGGCGATCGAAGAACCCATGCCGACCGAGACAAACAAGATAGGTGCGACTAGAATCCCAGCAAGTCCGCCGAGAGCGGAGCTATACATAAAGGTAAGCATAATCATCAGTGCAACCGGGATACCCAACAGGCTGGCCATCTCCTTGTCCTGCGAGGTCGCTTGCATCTTCTTGCCAAGGAGCGTGCGCTCGAAGAAGAGGTACTGGAGCGTCACCATTACCACGGTCACGCCAAGAATTAAGAGATATTGGCTATCGAAAAAGATTGGGCCGACGCTGAACCCCTGGAAGGAAAAGAAACCTGGCAGGGTCTGCGGTCGCGGCCCGTAACGCGGCGAGGACACCGTTTTCCAATAGGATGGAGGCGCCGATAGTGCTGATGATTACCGGCTGAAAGCCGCGATTTCGCAATGGATAGTAGACTGCGAGATTAAAAAGCGCGCCGAAAACCAGCATCGCTACAAGGGTAATGAGTATTCCGAGCCAATATGGCAACTCGAGATCAATGCAGAGCACGACCATCGAAAACGCCCCAAGCATGGCGAAGTCCCCCTGAGCGAAATTGACCACGTTTGTGGCCCGGTAAATGAGCACGAATCCAAGCGCGACCAAGGCATAAATACTGCCGATGCCGAGGCCGGTGAAGAGAAGCTGGAGGGCTATGCCCATGGGCATTGCGCGTGCAGCGGGTCAGGGCATGCCCCTCTCCGCGCAGATTCTCTATTCGCTGAAGTCGATATGCTTGATGAACACGATCTTGCCGTTATCGTTTTTGACGATGTTGTAGCCGCGGAGTCCATCGCCGTTCTGATCGAAATTGTAGGTGCCCTCGACGCCCGGGTAGTCCTTGACGCTCAGGATCGCCTCGCGGATCTTCTGAGGCTCAAGACTCTTAGCGTGGTCGATCGCGAGCGCCAGAACATGAACAGCGTCGTAGGTCCATGCCCCATGGTAATCGGGCGCAGACTTGTAGGTTGCCTCGTATTTGGTAGCGAACTCCTTGGCTGCCGGGCCTGAGTCGGCGGCGAAATCGGCGACAGCATAGGTGCCATAGAGCGCCGGCCCAGCAAGCTTCAGGGCATTCGTCGACACTGTCGTGGGAGAGCCGACCCAGGCAATATTGACGCCCAGTTGACGCAACTGCCTGGCAAAAATAGCCTGATCAGCCGGAAAGGCCATATAGGTGCTCATGACATCGGCACCCGACTGTTTAACGGCGAGCGCGACTGGCGTGAAATCCTGGGAATTATTCGTATAGCCTTGGACCAGCGCGGGCTCGACACCCATGTCTTCAGGGCTTCAACCAAATTCTTCATGCCGTTAGTGCCGAAAGCGTCGGTCGAGTGCACGATTGCCCACTTCTTTTTATCGAGTGTTTTCACACCGTAGTCTGCGATCACACGCGCCGAATAGGTGTCGTTCGGACGGAAGCGAAAAAGCCACGGATTGCCCATGTGGGTTAGCTGTGGATCGGTGCCACCAATCATGACTGGCTTGCCGAGTCTCTGGATATCTGGCGCCATGGCGTGGATCTGGGTGCTAAAAACCGGTCCGATGAACCCGGGAATATCCTTGTCCCCGGCAAGCTTGCTGAAGGCGAGCACAGTTCCCGGATTTGTCGACTGGTTATCTTCGATGACAAGCTCAATTGGTCGGCCGAGCACGCCACCCGCTTCGTTCACTTCTTCAGCAGCTAGCTTTGCACCCTGAGTCTCGTAGCGACCGTATTCAGCGGCGGGTCCAGTGAGTGTGGCTACCATGCCGATTTTGAGCGGCTCCGCGCTGCACGCCAAGCAGGTGAGCATGACCGTGACGCCGGCTAAAAGGAATGTGGGGCAAATCATCCTCTGTAAGGTTTGCGATCGGTCTGGTGTGTCGACTTTCAACTTTGATGCCTGACCGAACCAGATATGAAATTGGCAGTGGTATTCATAGTGTTTTGAGCTTCTTGCTAGCGACTGTTGGTATGTCTGCCTTGCGATGCTCTACAAAACCGTTTGGCGTCCCCGAGTGTCAGAGTTGACGAAAATAGTGAAAATTTTTCGGCGATCGGTTACTGTTTATTCTAATAAAGGCGGCGGAATCCGATGAAATTGGGCGAGAGCTCGGTGGGAGGTGGCGCGGGCCTGTTCCACACCACGCGCTGGACACTGGTAATGGCTTCCGCGCACGACCAGAGTCAGACCGGGCGAGCGGCTTTGGCCGCCCTGTGTCAGATTTATTGGTACCCGCTATATGCTTTTGCGCGCGGGCGCGGTCATTCACCGCATGATGCACAGGATCTAACGCAAGGGTTTTTCCTGCAGATTCTAGAACATCGGGCGCTGAGCCAAGTGGACCGGCTAAAAGGCAAGTTCCGGTCGTTCCTGCTAGCCTGCTTTCAGAACTTCCTTTTGGTGGAGGCGCGGCGGGCCCACCGACTCAAGCGGGGTGGTCAGTGTCAGTTTGTTTCCCTTGACCTGGCGCGTGCCGAGAACCGTTATCGACTCGAGCCAGCAGACTATTTGACAGCAGAGAAGATCTTCGAGGCCCGCTGGGCGATGACATTGCTGGAGCAAGCGATGACGGTTCTGCGCCAGAAATGTCTTGCCCAAGGGAAGCAATCAGTCTTTGACACGTTAAAGGTGTTTGTCGGGATTGGAGAAAGCAGACCTGAGGCCTCCTACGAAAATGCGGCAAAATCGCTGGGTGTCGGCGTCGGCACAGTAAAGACACTCATCCACCGGCTGCGCAAGCAATACTTTGCCACTGTGCGCGAGGAGGTTGCCCGCACCGTCTCAGATCCTGCCGAGATTGACGAAGAGATCCGCGCGCTCTGTGCCGCGCTAGTCGCTGCCGAAGGATGGCTGCAGCCGTGAATAGCGAACGTCGACACATTTGTTCGAGCTGTGGCCGGGAGTTTTCCGCCGGGCTGGAATACTGCCCGCATTGCATGCTTAGCGGAGCGCTCGCTGCGGGGGCGGCATCTGACGCGCCTTCTTGCGAGGCGGCGCTCGCGCCTCCTGGAGAACCGATGACGCTGCGCTTTGAGCATTACGAACTCCTCCAGACCGAAGACGGGAGACCGGTCGAGTTGGGTCGCGGTGCGATGGGGATCACTTACAAGGCGTTCGACGTCGATCTGCACTGCCCCGTCACACTGAAAGTCATCAGTGAAAAGTATCTCGGTGAAGAATCGGCGCGCCTTCGCTTTTTGCGCGAAGCCCGCGCGGCAGCGAGCGTTCGTCACCCGAATGTTGCCTCGGTTTTTCACCTGGGCAGAACCGGTCAGAACTACTTTTACGCGATGGAGTTCGTGGAGGGCGAGACGCTTGAGCATCTGATTAAACGCTCCGGTCGGCTTGACGTAAGCCTGGCGCTGGAAATCGCGATGCAGGTCGCCGCCGGTTTGACCGCGATTCAAGAACAGAACCTTGTCCACCGGGATATCAAGCCAACAAACATCATGGTGAGGTTGAAGGAGGGAGGAGTGTAACGGCGAAAATTATCGACCTCGGCTTGGCGAAGACAGTAGGCGAATCGGCTTCTGAAGCGGGGATTTCTATGCCCGGAGTCTTTGCCGGTACACCGGAGTTCGCCAGTCCTGAGCAGTTCGCCGGCGTAGGCGGTGGACATCCGTTCCGACCTTTACTCGCTTGGCGTGACGCTCTGGGAGATGCTAATCGGTCGGACGCCATTTCGGGGCTCATCTGTTGAGGTGATGTATCAGCATCAGCATACGCCCTTGCCAGTGGAACAACTCAACGGTATCCCGCAGCCGCTCGTCGTTCTACTTGAGGTACTCCTCGCGAAGGATCCGGTGCGCCGTTTCCAGACGCCGGCCGAACTTCTGAAGGTCATGCCGGCGGTAAGAGACGCTATCAACGCAGGGCGCGCCATGATGAAGACGATCCGCGTTTTCGTCTCCTCGACCGGCGACGTCCAAAAGGAGCGCCATGTGGCGGAACGAGTGATGCGCTCGATTGCAGCAGAGTTCGGCCTGCCGGTGAGTGCCTCCTATTCGATCTTCCAACGCTTGGCGGAAGAAAATGGTGGACCGGAAAACGGTGTGCCGAAAAGTGAGCAGGATAATCACAGTCCGTTCATTTTATGTCCTTATTTTTTGGAACATCAGAGGTTGCAACTGGACGCGGGTTATCAGGGAACGATCCCGAACACTGCGGAATTTGATCTAGTGATTTGTATCCTTTGGTCGCGCCTTGGCCCCCTGTTGGCCTCGACCTTAAGAATGCCGGATGGGAGCGCGCCGGGCTCGGGAACAGAATACGAAATTGGCTGGGCGTTGGACGATGCAAGCAAGAATAGGGGGTCGCCGCAGTTGCGCGTTTACCGCAACTGTTTGAAGCCGACGCCGCCGCTGGAACCGAAAGAGGAGCGCGAGGCCTTTCTCACGCAATGGGATTCCTTACAGGAGTTCTTGGTGCGTTGGGAGAAGAACAGCGAGGAGAGCTTCGCCGCGGGGTGCAACAACTATCGCGACCTGCAGGAGTTTGAAGAGCTCTTCCGGGGACATTTCCGCGATTTTCTGGCGGGACAGATAGGCCAGGAGACCGGCCAGAAACTCTACAGGAAAGTGCGCCGATGGAAATCGAGCCCGTTCCGCGGTCTGAATTTCTTCGATTTCGAACACGCGCCTATTTTCCACGGTAGAACAAGAGCAATTGGGGAAGTGCTGGAAGCCTTGGAAGGGCAAGCCAGAGCGCAACGGCCTTTTGTGCTGGTCGTAGGTGCGAGCGGCTCGGGAAAAAGCTCGCTGGTGCGCGCGGGGCGTGCTTCCGCTCTTAACGCAACCCGGAACGATTGAAGGGGTCGGACTCTGGCGGTGGTCAGTAACCAGACCCGGAGCAGGTGGAAGCGCCGGTGATTGCTTCGATGCCTTGGCGGCCGCGCTGCTCGAGCCCGCTGCGTTGCCGGCCTTGCAGGACCCGGAATCACAGGACGCGATCCGTGATCTGGCGAGCGAACTGAGGGAACACTCCGACAGCGTCGCTCTCCGGGTCCGGGACGCGCTTGATCACGCCGCGCGGGAATGGAAAATCCAGCGTTGCCATTCCCTGGAGGAAAAAGAGCGCCAACTCCGGAGCTCGGGAAGATCGGACGACGCGGACATGGCTCGACAGCAGAGGGAGAGGTTCGAGCTACCGAAAGCCCGTTTGGCGTTGGTGGTTGACCAGTTGGAAGAATTGTTCACGAGCGGTTTTTCACCGGAGGTTCGGCAAAGGTACGTATCTCGCGCTCGCTGGTTTGGTTCGGAGCGGCCGAGTCTTTGTCCTGGCGACGTTACGGAGCGACTTTTACGCTTCGTATCAGGAGTTTCCGGATCTGATCGAGCTGACCAAGCCGGGCGGAAAATTCGATCTGCGGCCGCCCACGCCTTCCGAGATCGGGAACATGATCCAGTTACCGGCCGAAGCAGCCGGTCTGCAATTCGAGCAAGACCGGGAGACGGGTCAACGCCTGGATGAAGCGCTGCGCGATACTGCCTCTGCCACACCGGAATCGTTGCCGTTACTCGAGCATGTTCTGTCGTTGCTCTACGACCAGCAGAGCAGCCGGGGTGATGACTTGCTGCGGTGGTCGGATTATCGCGAACTAGGGGAATTGAAAGGCGCGCTCGCCAAGCACGCCGAAGCGGTATTCAGCACTTTGGGACCGGATGCACAGAGAGCCTTTCCTCTGGTGATGCGGCATCTGGTCACGTTGGGCCAAGGCGAAGAGGAAGTGCCCAACCGGCGGACGGTGCCTTACCGTGATTTCGTCGCCTCAGGGGAAACCGACCAGGATCCAGAAGGCCGGTGCAAAAGGCTTTGTTGATCTATTCATTGAAAAACGGCTGTTGGTCGCGGACACCGATCCGCAAGGAGAGGTCACCGTGAGCATCGCGCACGAAGCGCTGCTTCGAGAATGGCAACGCGTAAAAGAGTGGTTGAAAGAAAACCGCGAGTTTCTGCGGATGCGGGACCGGCTGGATTCGAGCCTCAAGCTCTGGCTGAGCCGCGGAAAACAAAGGGATGACCTGCTCGAAACGGGACTTCACCTGGCCGAAGGTGAAAAGCTAGTCAAAGACTTTGGACTGTCGCTTAGCCGTGAACAGACTGATTACATCTACGCGAGCGTTGCCGAGCGAAACCGGCGAAGGCAGGCCCGAGTGCGGATTCGTTACGCGGTAATGGCCGCAATCAGTGTTTTGGCAATGGTTGCTGGCTTTCAGTGGCTGCAGGCTGAGCGCCACCGTCAGAGCGCCGAGAAGAACGCAGCGCTGGCCCGGGCGGAAGGAGCACGCATAGCAGAAGTCGCCGGGAAACTCCACGACCAGTTGCGGCAAGCGAGCTGGACAAGCTTCAACCAAGCGGAGCGCCAGTTCCAGTTGGGAGAGTGGCGAGAAGGCATCGCTCTTCTGGCGCGCGCGATCAAGTTCGACCCGGAAAATCCAGTTGCTTCAGAACGATTCTTCCAAGAGCTAATCGTCCACCGTGAAAAGGCGCTGCCGCTGCCCATCGCTTCCTTTGCCCATCAGGATACTGTTGAAAGTGTGGCGTTCAGTCCCGACGGTGCTCGGATCCTGACGGCAAGCGGAGACAAAACTGCCAAGCTCTGGGATGCAGCCTCAGGCAAGCTCATCGCCTCCTTTGACCATCAGGATAGCGTGAACGGCGCGGCGTTTAGTCCGGACGGCGCTCGGATCCTCACGGCGAGCGCGGATCACACCGCCAAGCTCTGGGATGCGGGCTCGGGCAAGCTTATGGCCTCCTTTGCCCATCAGGACGCGGTCAACCACGCAGCGTTCAGTCCGGACGGTTCTCGGATTCTGACGGCGAGTGCGGACCACAGCGCCAAGCTCTGGGACGCGGCCACCGGCAAGCTCCTCACCTCCTTTCTCCACCAGGATGAGGTCAACGACGCTGCGTTTAGTCCCGACGGCGCTCGAATTCTCACGGCAAGTAAAGACGAAACCGCCAAGCTCTGGGATGCGACCTCGGGTAAGCCCATCGCCTCCTTTGACCATCAGGATAGCGTCAGGGACGCGGCGTTTAGTCCGGACGGTGCTAGGATTCTGACGGCAAGCGCGGACAAAACCGCCAAGCTCTGGGATGCAGCCTCAGGCAAGCTCATCGCCTCCTTTGACCATCAGGATAGCGTGAACGGCGCGGCGTTTAGTCCGGACGGCTCTCGGATCCTGACGGCAAGCGCGGACAAGCAAGCCAAGCTCTGGGATGCGGCCTCAGGTAAGTTCATCGGCTCCTTTGATCATCAAGGTTGGATCTGGCGCGCCGCATTCAGTCCGGACGGTTCTCGGATTCTGACGGCAAGCGCGGATCACAGCGCCAAGCTCTGGGACGCAGCCTCAGGCAAGCTGATCGCTTCCTTTAACCTTCAGGATGAGGTCTTGCAAGCGGCGTTTAGCGCCGACGGAACCCGGATCCTGACGGCGGGCAAAGACAAGACCGCCAAGCTCTGGGATGCGACCTCGGGCAAACCCATAGCCTCCCTTGTCCATCAGGATACTGTCGAGAACGCGGCGTTTAGTGCGAACGGCGCTCGGATTCTAACGGCAACTACGGATCACAGCGCCAAGCTCTGGGATGCGGCTTCAGGCAAGCTCATCGCTTCCTTTGAACATCTCGGTCCTTTGAACATCTGCGGTCCGGCTCCTTCACGCGGCGTTTAGCCCGGACGGTACACGAGTGCTGACGGCAAGCACGGAATATCACAGAGCCGATCTCTGGGATGCGGCTTTGGGCAAGCTCCTTACCTCCTTTCTCCACCAGGATGAGGTCAACGACGCTGCGTTTAGTCCCGACGGCGCTCGAATTCTCACGGCAAGCGACGACAAAACCGCCAAGCTCTGGGATGCGGGCTCGGGCAAGCTTATGGCCTCCTTTGCCCATCAGCACGCGGTCAACCACGCGGCGTTTAGTCCGGACGGTACTCGGATCCTCACGGCAAGCACGACAAAACCGCCAAGCTCTGGGATGCGGCCTCGGGTAAGCTCATCGCTTCCTTGGCCGATCCCGAGATTCAAGTTTCTGGTACGGGGCGTTTAGTCCGGGCGGCGCTCGGATCCTCACGACAAATGAAGGTGGCACCGCAAGCCTCTGGGATGCGGCCTCGGGCAAGCTTATCGGCTCCTTCGGCCATCTGGGTCCGATCTCAGGGTACGCGTTCTTGGAGGCGGGTCGGCCGTCGTGGCGAGTTCATTTTAGTCCGGACGGCGCTCGGGTCCTGACGACGAACGCGGATCACAGCGCCAAGCTCTGGGATGCAGCCTCAGGCAAGCTCCTCACGTCCTTAGCCCATCAGGATGAGGTCTTTCAAGCGGAGTTCAGTTCGGACGGTGCTCGGATTCTGACGGCAAGCAGAGACAAAACAGCCAAGCTCTGGGATGCGGCCTCAGGCAAGCTGATCGCTTCCTTTGACCATCCAGATGGTCTCAATCATGCGGCGTTTAGTCCTGACGGCACTCGGATCCTAACGGCAAGCGGGGACACAGCGCTAAACTCTGGGATGCGGCCTCGGGCAAGCTAATCGCCTCCTTTGACCATCAAGATACGGTCCCATGGGCGGGGTTTAGTCCGGACGGTACTCGGATTCTGACGGTAAGCTGGGACAAGACCGCTAAACTCTGGGATGCGGCTACTCCCGTCGAGCTGGCTCGGCAGGTGAAAGAAGCGGGCGGCGACACAGCGAAAATAGGCTCCTCGGTTTCGATGGCCGACTCACCCACGCAGCAAGTCGAATCGCTTTCAGAGATCGCAAGTGGACTCGAATTTTCAGATGAGGGTTCGCTCATCGCAGTCGATGAGGAACACAGATCAAAGCTGACGAAGCAATTGAAGGACTTAGCACAAGGCGTTGGTCCTAGCGCGCGTTTCATACGGTGGTTTTTCAGTACAGGAAGTGATCGGACAATCTTTCCGGCGAGCGACGTAAAAATTGCCGAGTGGGTGGACAACGCCCTCTTGACGAATCCAAACGTAACCGAAGAATGGGTGCGAAACGCCCTAATTCTCCTGCCCAATCACCCGTTGCTGCATATCGCGCTGGCGGGGTTTGAGACTGACCCTAAGCGCGCTGACTTTCTTCGCTCATTCGGCTTAGCGAGGCTACCGAAAGAACAGTATTATTTGCACGCGCGCCGGCGAGATGCTGCTGGCACAAGGCCGCCCCGAACTCGCACTGACCGCGGTCGATAAGGCGCTTCTCGCCGATCCAACGGACTCTACTCCGCCCAGCGTCTTCGACTCAAAGTTCTGGACGCGATGCCCCGATGATACGCTTCATTGGATTCCAGTAAATCTTCGTAGCACTTGCAAAGCACGATGAAGTCTGCCCGGGCCGACAACTTCTGATAACCCAAGTCGTTTCCGCCGCTTGCGTCCCATTGAATATGCTCCGATCCCTAGTAGTCACCGGTCGTTAGAGCACGGTCGAAACTATCGGGTAGCGCCCCCTAGTTAAGTGACATGGTAATTCCCAAAATAGTTTTACCCGAAAGCTCCAACAGGCGTCTCTGCTAGTTCGACAGTTCGACGCTTTGTACTCCTTATATGCCGCCTATCCCAATTTCGCAAAGGTGTTCCATCGACATCAATCAAAAATTGCAGCCATAAGCATAAATTAGTCTTTTCTGCCGCTCCACGGTGAACACGGCCGGATCGCCCGACTGCGGCCGTCTTAGCACCGAGACCGCGGTCAACGGATCTGGTGTTCCCAGCTTAGTTAGGGTGTTGCGGGCGTGCAGAACGACTTGATGCCCGTGAAGTGTCACTCGTTTTGCGTCTTGCCGAATACTTTAACAATAGGGATTCAATTAACGCTCCATTCCCGTCTCGCGAACCCTTTCCGCATGGCGCGCTATCCAAAGAGCGGGCATGATTGGATCTCTGGATTGCGGCTTCAAATTACTCAAAGCTTGGACAAGCTCCCACACTGACTTGCGCTCGCCATGGTGCATCACCGACTGACGTAGCGCTGTCTTGTCGCGCGTGTATACATGCATGGCTTCTCGAGCCCGCGACAGGCTGACGTACCAGCCTTTCGCGTCAGCGCCATCCGGCAACACAACGACCTGGTCGACCGTACGGCATTGGCTTGCATGTGAGGTAATGCAGACGCCTTGATCGATGCGCGCGCCGTCGCGCCGCATTCGCCGGCCGTCGCTCAAGACAAGATCGGTATCGGTGATATCCTGCACCACAGCAATATCATTATTCTTGAACACGTTTTTTCCTTCCCTGAATCCTCCCGTGACTCGGATCTGATCTCCTACGCTGACCTGCATCGTCGAGGAAACGAGCACGTCCCATTTCCCCTCAGCAGATGGTCTGAACTCTCGGCTCTTCCCATTGCGCTCCATGGTCACTGTCTCGCAGTTCGTTTCCCTGACGGTCCATTTCTCGCCAGGCCGAAACCCTCCCGCGGTACGCGTATGGAATCCGATTACTCGGCCAGGGGCGTAGTGTAACAGGTCTCGGCAGGATTCGGGCCCGAGATCCAAGCGGCGAAGAACCTTGACCGTGTGATCCTCGGTGCCTATCGCGCCCTCGGCCTTGAGTTGCTGGCGCACAATGGCTGCCACTTTGCGCGCCTCCTCATGGCGAGGAGAAATCATAAGGGACGTTTTACCGGATCCGAACTGCCTTGAGGTGCTGCTCGACTGCTTTTTCCCGAAGTACTTCAATATCGGTGACCTCTTTAATGACTCCATGGCATTCAAGTTTCTCCCAGCCGGCCTGTAGCCGGCCGGCTTTGAGGTCCTCGATAGCGGCCTTCAGTTCCGGAACCTTTTGCCTCTGCGTCTGAAGTAGTTCGACGTACCGGACGGCGCCGGACTGTTCGAGAATGCGCAACGCATCTCCGCGTTCGACCGACCTGTGCTGAGCGCTATCGCCGAACAGAAGGACCCTAGAATTACTTTCGCCTACATATTTCACCAGCCACAGCGTTTGCGGTACGCTCAGCATCGATGCCTCGTCAATCACAAGCACGTCCGCGCGTTCCGGCCTGAGTTGGAATCCTTGAAACGTTCGCGCCTGGAATCCGGCTTTGCGTAAGTCCTTAACGCTGGCGTCCGTCGGAGAAAGGATAGCGACGCTTTTGCCCCTGCAAGATGCAGCTGCCGCCACCTGCTTTAGCAAGTGCGATTTCCCGGCTCCAGCAATCCCGGAAACATCCATCACCAGGTCTCGTGATGCCAGGATGTGTTCGAGCGCTTTGCGCTGTTCTTCAGTGAGTTTCGATAGATCCAATCCGAAAGCTGGCCCTATCGGTTTATAGGTATCCCGTCCGCCCCGCACGAGATCCAAAAGTTGTTCTTCCTCAAGTTTCGCCTGCTCGGTGGTAACGTGCGAATCGTCGAGTTGTATGAACCGATCGCTTTTGACGTACTGCTCCACTTCTTCAAGAGACAATTTACCGCACGCGCGTTTCAGAATCTCCGCCGTTAGTACCCGGTCGCGAGAAACGGAATGTTTGGCGAAATAGGCTTCGACTGCCATTTCGCGTGGATCGATTGGCAGCTGGAGTTGAGGTCCCTCTTTTGCTTCCTCTGGGGTGATTGAGTCCCAGCGCTCCGGTCCCATTTGTTGGCGCCAATTCTCGATCTCAGCCTTGCCGTGAAAAAGCTTGGTTGTCTTGCTGTCACGCTCCTGGCGGGCAATTCGCCTTTCTTCTTCCGGCGTCGATTCCCTCTCTTCTGACAGCGTATCAATTAGCTCATTTCGCTTAGAAAATAATTCCACCTCCCGGTCTGTGATGCATGTCATCTCCCATTGGTGCCATCCCCTCTCCGTTCGCCGGAGCTTGTACCCGGACTTCATCAATTTTTGTGCAAGAAGGGTATGAAAATATTCCTGGAAGTACCCTTTATCAGCAATCAGTCTCCTGAATTGGCCGGCTTTCCATCGCTTCTCCACAGGATCAAACGTCGCGTTGTGAACGAAACAGTGGACGTGCCAGTGTGGATCACTTAGCCCGTTAATGGGCCGGGAATCGCGATGGAAGAACTTTGAATACAACATCTCGCCTGTGGTGCGATCCTCCTGCAGGCCTCCCTTGCGGACCTTGCACTGCATCTCGCACTTCCATAGCGCGCATCGTTTCATCCACAGATGACCTTGCGATATTCTGGACCACCTCATCACCTGTGATTGCCAGGTAGATGCTGAGCGACTTGGGAACGCCGAACACCAGCCCATAGCCAACCTGTCGGTTACTGACCTCTTTACCGTCTTCCTCACGACTCGTGTTCTTCCGGGCCGTCAGCCGTTTGCCGGTTCTCGGATCTTCATTTCGCAACAATGTGACAAACTGTGTTCGCTCGACCACGCCACGAAGGCCCAACCGTTCGGCTCCGCGTCCACCCCATACGCCAGGCTCTTTCATCAGGTAATCGCTGACCGCCAGTTCGCGGTCGAAGTACCGCTCGACACCTTCCGCGCTCCGATTAACTTCGATGTTTAACATACTACTTCGTCAACGACCGTGAGCAGGTAAACGCTTGCACCCTTACGCTTCGCTTAACGCCCTGCGACTCCCTCCCGACGCTGCGCGTCGACCTCCCTTCAAGTATCTGCTTAGCGCCTGTCCTACCTCCCGAAGGGCTCGGGCCGAGGCTCCGTCGAGCCGGCGTTGATGCGGGTATGTGTTAGCACCTTGGAGCGGAGCCGCGCGGGCGAGGGCGGCGATGAAGCTGGTGGCGCGCTGGGCACAAGTAGCCGCCAGCGAAGCGAGGATTTGCCAGGTTTGGGCGCCTTTTGGGGTTTTGTTGCCGCAGGAGATTTTGCGCGCAATCACCGCGGGGCGCAGTTGGCGTTCGGCCAGATTGTTGGTAGCCTCGACGCCATCGTGATCAGAAAGGTAAAGAGATGATGGCGCTGTTTATGAAGCCGATGGCGCACGGCTTCTTCGTTGGGTTCGCTGAGAGGAGGTTCCAGTAATTGAACGGCTTGGCATTGGAGGGCCTGACGGAGGTTCGGAAGGTAACTGCCAGATTAAAGTCGGCTTTCGCTGTTGGAGAGCGACGGCGGCGCGCAACAGGGCCGCCACTTCGCATAGAAACCCTCGCCTTGGAGAGGGTGAAGGTCTTTGGCTTTGCGAATGGCTTTATGATGAAGGGTGTAACAGTCTGTTGAAACCTGGGGGCGTTCGTCGTAAAGAGGTAGACAGTCGCTGACCAGGACCACGCCGAAGTCTTTTCCAAGAATGTCGCTCAAGAGCTCACGTCCGCGGCTCTGAGCAACGACATAGAAGGTGAGCAATTGGGTAGTGAAAACCCACAGCCGCCGGCCCGGGCCGGCGACCCACCAGCTGGTTTCGTCGCTATGAAGCGCCGGTGCTTGGCGTAGTTCTATCGCTAGAGCGTCGTATTGGGGTTTTACTTTTGCGGCGAGCCGATCCAGGGCCTGAGAAAGGCCGCCGGAGGTGAGCTGGAGGCCGAAACAATCGCGCAAAACGGCACAGGTTTTGCGCATGGGAAGCCCTTTGGCCTTGTTGAGATCGGCTGCACCGCAAGGGCTCGTGGACCGAGGTGCACACCGGCAGCGCCGCTGGCCAGTGACATCTGCAAAGGATGTTTGGAACGGACACTGTGACCGCATCCACATAGGTGGCGTGGTAAGTGTTCAGACGTGTCACGTGGGGACGCACCGGCAGAATGTCTTCAATGAGCTGCTCGATCGCATTCTGATCCTTGAACTGCGTGACCCCGCAATGAGGGGAGGAACAGAGTCCGACCTCAATATCCTCATCAAGATAATCGGGCTTGTGCCGGAAGGCGCCCGGATGTCCGCGCTGGCGCCCCGGTCGCTGGGGCACAACCGCGCGTTTGAGGGGCTCGATACGGTAAGGAGAGGCTAACGGTGCGCTCCGTAGGGCAGCTTCGACGGGCCCATTATCGCTATTGCTAAGTAACATTGCAAATACTTAGGAAACATACCGGCAACAAGCTTAAATGAATAGGTTCAACGAACTGGACGTTGGCCGTAAGACACTTATTTTGTCTCGTCGGTTTACGGCTTGGAGGCAGCTTCCTGTAGCCTTTCCATGAATAGATCAACCGACTTCCTGTCTACCAGGCGAACTCCACGCAAAGCGTCACGATGCGACTTCAAGCAAATCGATTTAATGCTTCCCTCTGCGATCAACTCGTAAAGCCGAGAACGAGATAGGCCCGAGTACTTTACCGCGCTGGGTATTCTGAGCCAGCGTGGATTCAACGTCACAGGACCAGTATATGTATCCTGCTGGATGTCTGTAGTTAGCATGAACCTAACATAGCAAATGCGTTAGCGCCCAATATTCGCGAATTTTGACTATGTAATGCACCTTTATGCACCGTAGTGTGCCTTTGTGTGCTGGCCAATCCGGCCAGGATGGATCAAATGGGTGTCAAATTAAATTTCTAATAATTTCCGGGCTTAACTCGCGCTTCATATCAGGATCGCAGAACTTCGATTGATTCGAAAAGATGGCACTTTTGAATAAGGAACTCCAAATGATCCAAGAGCGTCCGTGAATGTTCCGCTTCCCCGCACCTCAATTGAATCGTCAATTTTTCAGCAAAACTTTGCTCGCGTGGTAAGGTAATAGAGCAGCCGATGAATTTTGCGGATTATTTTCAGCGAGACCCAGGAATCTGCGGTGGGGAAACTGTTCTGAGAGGAACACGTGTCACAGTGCGGACTGTCTTAGCCAGCCTCGCCGAGGGCTCTTCTTTTCAAGAAATATTGCAGGATTATCCGTCTCTTTCTGAGGAGTATGTGCGCGCTGTCGTTGCTTTTGCCGCTACTTCCGCGAAAGAGGATCTACCAGTCCAGAGCTCGCCCGCTGCTAAGTGAAAGTAAAACTGGACGAGAATATCCCTGTCTCGCTGGTAGAGGCGCTTGCCTCATTGGGTCACGACGTTCAGACAGTTATTGGGCAAGGTTTGACCGGCAGAGCAGACGCAGAGATTTGGAGGCAGTGTCAGCTTGAAGACCGGCTACTAATGACCCAAGATCTAGATTTTTCGGACGCACGGAAGTTTCAACCAGGAAGCCACGCAGGTATTGTCCTTGTCCGTTTGCAAAATCCGGGGCGCGTCGCCCTGTTCGGCTTGCTTAGTTCGATTTTCCGAAACCATGATATCGAAGCCTGGAAAGGGTGCTTTGTCGTCCTCTCAGAAACAAAAATTCGAATTAGACGCAACTAAATTATCGCTCCGAGTTTAACTGCTGAATCTCCGTTTAGAAGAGGCTGGGTAGATTCGCAATAGCCTTTTCCTGGAGCATAAGATCCAAGTGAACATAGCGCCGGTGGATGTCCTCGCTGGAATGCCCAACAATTTGTTTGCGCACGTCTGCCGGCACTTCAGAGTTAGCCAGTGTGGAAATGAAACTGTGGCGAAGGCTGTGAAAACCAAGCGCTTTGAACTGGCGGCCTTTGCCTTGCTTTTCGGGTCCAAGTGGAGCTCGAATACCTGCCAAGTGCATCAAACGGCCAAATGCATTGCTTAAACCGCCATGGCTGCCGGGACTTTTTCGGTAGAGGCTCGGGAAGATCGGTGCATTTGGGTCGTCAGAGGCAGGGAGTGACTCGAAATATGTCACAAGATCCAGGTGCATATAGACGACCGAGTCTTTCTTTCCGCCTTTTGCTCGACCAGCAGTCTTTCGCGCCCGGAATACGAGAATCCGTTTGAGCAGATCAATGTTCGTCCAGGTAAGGTTTGCGGCGTCTGACAAGCGAATACCCGTATGATAACCGAGCAGGATCATTCCCCGCCATTCATTCTCAGCAACCGCGAGCAGATCCTTCACTTGATCTTTGGAGAATGGCAGCCGCTCCTGGCTCTCCTCGGGAAGCATTTCGACGGCCTCAGCCGGATTGCTTGGACAAAGGCCACGCCGCCGCGCTGTATTGAAGACTGCATGCAGCACTTTAACTCCGAAGTTCGCTGTACCTGGCGTTTTTCCCCCTCGAGTTCAGAGTTTCGAAACCGCTCAACTTCAAGTGCCGTTATGCTTGCGACCGAAGTTCTCCGCCGTTTCTCGGAGAGCGACTGAAGGAACCCTTCTAGAACCGGTTCGTACCGGCTCAGAGTTCCGGAACTTGTGCCCGTCGCTTTCTTTGATCGGAGCCATTGCTCGACGTAGCTTTCAACGCTTTGAACGTCGAGGTGTTCCCCGATAGTGACCTCCATTAGCTCATCGAGTAGCCGGATGCTCACGGACTGAGTCAACTCCGAGTTGGCGGCCAGCCGCGCTGCCTTCTCCCATTTTCTGGCTACCTCAATCGCTTTGCGGGAATCGGTTTGTTTGGTTGATCGCCACACAGTTGAACCGTCAGCGCTGCGAAACTTGGCTTGCCAAAATGGTGAGACTTTACCGGACGCTCCGCGTTTTCGGTGAATTGAGGCCATTTGCCGTCAAAAATAGTTCTACCAAAAGTTCTACTTTCCGTTTGCATTTTGGCAAGTCCAATGTTGTGTAAATTCCTCATAATCAACGATAATGGACTTCGATGGACATGGAAGTATCAGCATCAGCACGCGCCTTTACCGCTTGAGCGACTCAAAAATGCTGCGCAGCCGGTCGTCGTTCTCCTTGAAAAACTCCTTGAAAAACTCCTTGAGAAAGATCCGGCACAGCGATTCCAGACTCCGGACGAGCTGCTTAAGGCGATGCCGACAATAACAGGCGCTATCGAGGCACGACGTGGGACCACACGTCGGAACTTGCAGCAGATCACCCCTCCCGCTTCACGCGTCGGAACTCGGAAACCGTCAGCAAGATTAGGTCCGAAGAAGACTTCCGTAGCCAGATTGCCCATTACAGGACGTGCTGTTTTTGGTCGTGAAGAGGACATCGGTTTCCTGGATGATGCATGGGAAAATCGGCGGGTCAATGTTGTGACAATCGTTGCCTGGGGCGGAGTCGGAAAATCAACGCTGGTCAACCATTGGCTTCGACGAATGGCTGCTGAACAGTATCGTTCTGCAAAACTCGTATTTGGCTGGTCTTTCTACAGACAGGGCACTAGTGTAGTGTCCCTTAATTACGTGATAATAACATCTGCAGTGGCGAGCGCTTCCTTGGCACGTTGGATTTTCTCAAGGATCTTCTGGCCGGAGGCTCGCCAAACGTACTTCTTTGGATTTTGGTTACGCTCTGCCAGATAGGATTCAATAGCACGCACCAATTCGCGCAGCGATTGAAAGCTTCCTTCCCGCACCACCTCGGAGGTTAATTCTCCAAAGAAATCGCTCGACGAGGTTCAACCATGATGAGCTGGTTGGAGTAAAATGTATGTGAAAGCGACCGTGAGCTTTGAGCCAGTGCTGAACAGCTGGGTGTTTATGGGTCGCGTAGTTATCGACAATGAGGTGTAGATCAAGCTCCTTAGGAGTTTCCCGGTCGATCTGTTTTAAGAAGCGCAGCCACTCGACGTGGGTGTGGAACTCTTCTGTTCGAGAGATAATCTTGCCCTCTAGATAACTCAGAGCGGCAAAGAGCGTGATGGTGCCGTGGCGGATATAGTCATGGGTCCAGGTGCGGTGGTAACCCTTCTTCAGAGGAAGCGCGCGTTGTGTGCGCTCTAGCGCTTGGCACTGACTCTTCTCGTCGCAACAGAGCACCAAAGCCCGCTCGGGCGGATCCAAATAGAGCCCGATGACGTCCCAGAACTTCTCTTCAAAGTTCGGATCGTTGGAAATCTTAAAAGTTTCCAATCGATGCGGCTTGATATCGTTGTGGCTCCAGACGCGTTGAACCGTACTTTTGCTCACCTTGGCTTCGCGCGCCATGGTGCGCACGCTCCATCGGATTCGACCTTGCGCGGGACGAGTCGCCCGTTCAACGATCAAAGAGATTCTCTCAGCGGGCAGTAAGGCCTTGCGACCCCTTCCGGGCGCATCCTTGAGACCCACTATTCCCTCACGATCAAAGCGCTTGGACCACTTACAAACCGCTCCCAGACTGCAACCAAGAGCGCTGGTTACCTCGGTCTCGGATTTACCTTCCAGTCGAAGCAGGATAATATTGGCACGAAATCGATCCCTTACCGATACTTTGGAACCGCGCGCTAAGCGGCTGAGTTCAAGAACTTCTTCCTCAGTTGCTTCCAGCTGCAAAATCGGGCGCGCCATTTCATGATAATAACCCAAAACTGGTTATTGTCACGCTTTTAAGGGACAGGACACTAGCGGCGGCACTTCGTCTGCCGATGAATTTCTTGATGCCGCTCTTCACTGGTTTGGCGATCCAGATCCACGGCTCGGAACAGCATGGGAGAAGGGCGAAAGATTGGCGAAGCTCGTCGGGCATCGGCGAACCTTGCTTATTCTGGATGGGTTGGAGCCGCTCCAAAATCCACCTGGCGCACAAGAAGGGCGGTTACGGGACCCGTCCCTTCAGGCGCTATTGCGAGAGCTTGGTGCTTTCAATATGGGCCTGTGCGTGATTACCACGCGGATGCCGGTTGCTGATCTGTCGGATCACGAGGGTAGCTCAGCTCTCCGTCGTGACCTGGAATATCTATCCAGCCATGCTGGAGCACAGCTGCTCCGAGCGCTGGGCGTAAAGGGAGATGAAGCGGAGCTGCAAAGTGCCAGCGATGAGTTCAGCGGCCATTGTCTGGCGCTGACGCTGTTGGGCAGCTATCTGACTGATGCGTACAACGGAGACATTCGTTCACGTAACGAAGTGTCGAGACATCTTGCTGACGACGTCCGACAGGGAGCCCACGCCCGAAAAGTAATGAAATCTTACCAAACCTGGTTTGGTGAAGGTCCTGAGCTGTCGGTTCTGCGCATGTTAGGGCTTTTTGATCGCCCAGCTGAGGAAAAGGCGATTGCAGCGCTTCTAAAACCGCCTGCGATTCCGGGCCTTACAGAGTCATTAACGAATTTGAGCCCGACTGAATGGCGGACGATTCTAGCCAGACTAAGAAGAGCGCGACTTCTGGCTGGGGAAGATCCGCACAATCCGGGCTATGTCGATACGCATCCTTTGGTTCGTGAATACTACGGCGAACAACTGCGAGGCCAACGAAGCGAGGCTTGGAAGGAATGCAACAAGCGGCTTTTTAACTATTATCGAACGCTCGCGCCGCAGCTGCCGGATAATTTTGCGGAGATGGAGCCACTTTTCTTAGCAGTAATTTGCGGCTGCAACGCCGGTCTGTTTCGAGAGGCGCTGCATGAAGTTTATATCCCCCGGATTCAGCGGGGGGATGCCCACTTTGCGGCTAACGTTCTTGGAGCAACAGGGCCATTGCTCTCTGGCTTTAGGTCATTTCTTCGAACACGGGCGCTGGGGATCGCTGATCGAAACGGCCATCGAAGGGCAAAGTCTCGTTGCTGAAGATCAGCTCTTCATCCTCATGCAGGCGGGGCTATATCTAACCGCCACGCGAGGATTTGCAGCACCCGAGACCGGAATTTGTTACGAGCGCGCCGAGCCCTTGTGTCATTCGGTAAATCGTCCCCGGCTGCTGTTTATGCAATTGATGGGTCAGGGTCGCTATACACTGATGACGGACAAGTTGTCTGCTGCAATGCAGATTGCCGAACGAATTCATGCGCTGGCGCAGGAACAGAATGACGCACGGGCTAATGTTAGCTGCCTACCAAGCTTTCGCAGCCATATTTTACTTTTTGGGCGAGTTTCGACTCGTCCCGGAAATACGCGAGGCATGGTGTTCAGATCTGGCGCTCGGGAAGCGACCAGTCTCCTGTTGCGGAAGAGGTCACATCGCCAGTCGTCCTCTGTCTGATTTATGAGGCCATGTGCCGACTGGCATTTCGGAGAGATCGCCTCTTGCCACGCGCTGATGGACGAGGCGATCTCAACAGCAAAGGAGCTGAAGGATAGGTATACATTAGCCATGGCGCTAGTTTGGGCCGCGGCTCTAGCCGACGAGCTCGGTATCGGTAATCTCCCGCACCTCGGCAATATCATTATTCTTGAACACGTTTTTTCCTTCCCTAAACCTTGCCGTTACTCGTATCTGATCTCCTACGCTGACCTCCATGGGTCGAGGAAAAGAGGCACGTCCGCTAACCTTCTCCGGGAGATAGTTTCGAACGCCGCAGCGCCGATTGCCGGCTTGAGTGCTAACGCGTGTCAGCAATTCCGTCGCGTCTCACGGTCTAACTATTGCTGGTCGGAAACGCTCCGCCGTGCGCGACCACTCGGCCAGGCACGTAGTGTAAGAGGTCCCGGCAGGATCTGGTGCCGAGACTCCATACGGCGGAGAATAGTGAGCGCGTGTCCCTCTGCGCCAATCGCGCCTTGTGTCTTGAGTTGCTGACGCATGATCGTGGCGACTTTGCGCGCTTCCTCGTGGCGAGGGCAAATCATGAGTGATGTTTTACCGCCCCGAAGCCCTGCGAGATGTTGTTCAACGGCTGCTTTTCGCAATTCTGCGGTATCGCAAAGCTCTTTGATGACTCCGTGTTGCTCCAATTTTTGCCACCCGTTCTCAAGGCGGCCCGCTTTCGACATCCTCAATGCCGCTTTGAGCCCCGGAATCCTTTGCCTCTGCGTCTGGAGTAATTCGACGTACCGGACGGTGCCGGACTGTTCGAGAATGCGCAGTGCATCTCCGCGTTCGACCGACCTATGTTGAGCGCTGTCGCCGACCAGAGATTAACCTGGAATCATTTTCTCGCGGCGTGTTTCACGAGCCAGAGCATTTGCGGTAGGCTCAACATCGATGCCTCATCAATCACCAGCAGGTCCGCTGGTTCGGGTTTGAGCTGGAATCCTTGAAATGTTCGCGCCGGGAATCCGGCTTTGCGTAAATCTTTAAGCTGGCTGTCATTACCATTCTGAAAATACGGTAAACTCGCCGCTTTAAAAACGGGATATGAAGGGGTGATTTTTTCTTCCTCAACTTAACATATAACTTTTATTTATTTTGTTCGTTCGTCTTGCGTTTTATTCCGCTTTCTCCGGGGATTTTGTTCGGCTTCCAACGACTGATCTTGCGGTAATGGTGACTCAAATTTTTGAGTTTGCTGATGAAGGGTTCCGTTAAGCGCAAGTGCCTCTGCTGCCGCGACTTCTATTCACCAGATCCTCGAAACGTGCATCATCAACGCTACAGCTCCAAGCCGGCATGCCTCAAGGAGAGCAAAGCGGAAAGTCAGCGTCGCTGGCTGCAATGTCCGGAGAACCAAAATTACTTCCGCGAGTCCGAAAACCGGCGGCGTGTCAAAGACTGGCGCAAAGCCAATCCCGGCTATTGGCGCAAGAAGAAGTGTTCGACCAAAGTACCGTTACAAGAAGTCTTCCAAGCGCAAGTAGCACACAATGAGGAGGTTAACCCTACGATTGACTCCGCATGCGTTACAAGATCTCTTCTCAGCGCAATCACCTGTCGTTGTGGGACTTATCTCCATGATGACTGGCAGTGCGTTACAAGAAGACATTGCATCCACTGTGCAGGTGCTGGTACGCAAAGGGCGGGACATCCTGGAGATGAAACCGGAATCCCAAATCAGCCGGCCCTACCGATGAACACCAAACGACTTCGTTGTCGGCAACGACTGCGAACCGAGTCGCATCAGCTTAGTCAGGATCGCGCACAACGTCTGGTACGCGAGGGCACTCGCAGGGTCGCTTTGCAAACCATTGTGCTACCCGCTTTGGCAGAGCTGCTTGCCAGCGCGGCTACGGCGCTCGCGTCTCTTTTGCCATCGCCATTGGACACTTTTGCCGCCCAGACTCATGAGGCCCGCCGCTCAAAACCAAACGCTTATCTTTCGACTGCTCTACCTGCCTCCTCGATCGATTTCTTCATCACCCCGCAGACAATCATAATTCAAGGCCCTCCAGCTACCGGCATGAAAGACCGTATCAAGACATAACAGCTTAAAATTTATGTGCGTTTTCGCGATAAAAACGGGCCACCTCTTTATCCGATTTTCAAACCGGCGGATTTACCGGCTTTTTTCGCCGTCGCGCGCAGCTGGCGTCGGTTGGGGAAAGAATTGCAATAGTTTTGCCCACGGCAATCGTTGCTTTTTCGACCTGTTCGAGAAGATGCGATTTCCCGGCTCCAGCAATCCCGGAAACATCTATCACGAGACCTTGGTGATTCCAGGGTGTGCTCTAACGCCGCGCGCTGTTCGTCAGTGAGTTCCTCTGGATCGAATGCGAAAGGTCGGCCTATCGGCTTACATGTGTTCCGGCCGCGCCACACAAGCTCCAAGAGCTCTTCCTCCTCAAGCTTTGCCTGAGGGGTAGTGATGTGCCTACCGTCGAGCTGAATGAATCGATCGCTTTTCACATACCGCTCCACTTCGTCGAGGGACAAGTTTCCTCAGGTCCGTTTCAGAATCTCCGCTGTCAGAATCCGGGCGCGTACAACGGAGTGTTTTGCGAAATAGGCTTCAACCGCCAACTCGCGTGGATCGATCGGCAGCTCGAGTTGCGGTCCTCTTTTTGCTACTTCTGGCGAAATTGAGTCCCAGCGCTCCGGTCCCATTTGCTGACGCCAATTCTCAATTTCCGCCTTGCCGTGGAAAAGCTTTGTTGTCTTGCTATCACGTTCATGGTGCGCGATTCGGCTCTCTTCGTCCGGTGTCGATTCTCTCTCTTCTGACAGAGTATCAATCAGCGCATTCCTCGCTTACGGCCAATTCGCGGTCGAAGTACCGCTCAACACCTTCTGCGCCCTATTAACTTCGATGTTTAACATACTAACTTCCAACAGCCCGTGAGCAGGTAAATGCTTGCACCCTTACGCTTCGCTTAAGGCCCGGCGACTCCCTCCCGACGCTGCGCGTCGACCTCCCCACAATGGAGGTTCGGACGGTAACAATGGATAACCAGTTCAAGACGTTTCAACGCCGTAAGTACCTTCCACGTTGAAAGCCGTTGAAGGTAGTTGAAGGGGAAGAAGAGGTAACGGTCGCTCCAGGGCCGCGAAGGGCCATAATCGTGATTGCTAGTAACATTGTAAATATAGGAAACATACCGGCAAAAAGCTTAAATGGGTAGGTTCAACTAACTGGGTGTTGGCCGTGGACCCTTATTTTATTTGTCATTTTACGGCTTGGAGGCGGCTTGCTGTAGCCTTTCCATGAATAGATCAACCGACTCCCTGTCTACCAAGCGAACTCCACGCGAAGCGTCACGATGCGACTTCAAGCAAATCGATTTAATGCTGCCCTCTGTAATTAACTCGTAAAGCCGAGAACGTGATAGGCCCGAGTACTTTACCGCACTGGGTATTCTGAGCCAGCGTGGATTCAACGTCACAGGACCAGTTCATGCTAGGATCGCAGAACTTCGATTGATTCAAAAAGATGACGCTTTTGAATAAGCAACTCCAAATGGTCTAAGAGCGTCCGTGAATGTTCCGCTTCCCAGCACCTCAATTGAGTCGTCAATTTGTCAGCAAAACTTTGCTCGTGTGGGGTTTGACCGGCAGAGCAGACGCAGAGATTTGGAGGCGGTGTCAGCTTGAGGACCGGCTATTAATGACCCAAGATCTGGATTTTTCGGACGCCCGGAAGTTTCAACCTAGGAAGCCACGCAGGTATTGTCCTTGTCCGTTTGCAAAATCCGGGGCGAGTCGCCCTGTTCAGCTTGCTTAGTTCGATTTTCCGAAACCATGATATCGAAGCTTGGAAAGGGTGCTTTGTCGTCCTCTCAGAAACAAAAATTCGAATTAGACGCAACTAAGTTATCGCTCCGAGTTTTAGACCTTCTCGATTTCGTCAGAAGGGGCTTGGAAGCCCTTAGTCACTTGTTCACGAGGTTCTTCGCAAAACACTGGGCAGCTTTTCGATGGCCCTTGCCTGAAGGGAAAGGTCCAGGTGTACGTAGCGCCGATGAATCTCGTCAGAGGAGTGGCCGGCGAGTTGTTGCGGACGTCCGGAAGCACTTCCAGGTTAGCCAACCGGCTAACGAACGAATGCCGCAAGCTGTGATAGCCAAGCGCGCGGAACCGACGCCCTTTGCCAGTCTTTACCGCCCCATGCGGTACTCGAATTCCAGGGTTCGGAAGGTAACTGCGGGTAGTAGTTCAACGCGTTTCAACACTGCAATCAGCGCTGGCGTTGAAGGCCGTTGAAGGCCGTTGAAGGGCGTTGAAAGGCGTTGAAACCAAGAAGAGGTAACGGTCGCTCCAGGGCCGCGACGGCCCATTATCGATACCGCTAACGAGCCATTAGCAAAATCGATATAATCTGAGTTAAAAGCGTTCACGTGACTTGCGGAGACATTTGTGGACCCGCACTTTTTTGGTGGTTTACGACGATTGCTGCGGATTGTTTAAGAAATTGCATTCTCAGATTAGGCCTGACGAGCAGGCGGTTGCGCGCGTACTCCTGTCATGCTTGGGCACACATTTCATCTGGGATTCGCCTGCATTGACATGAACCGCTTGCCAGCATCGGGCAGTGTGATCGTGACGGGGCCAGCGTCGAGGTCAAAGACCGCCGCCGAATAAAGCGTGTCGCGATTGAGCCGGATAGCGGTCTGATTGTCGATGGCCGCTGGTTCTCGGCGGGTCGTTTTTTGGAGATGGGAAAATCCTGCCCTGGACGAGGGAAAATTCCATAACCCTGGTTGTTTAATATACCTTCCATGGATACAAATAGATTAATGTGGTGGTCTTTTTATGTCGTAGTTGGAGCCGATGCCCGTCGGCGTGCCCTGAAACCTGAACGGATAGCTGACTCCGCCAAGCACGCGGGGGTGCCGGGGCGATCGCCGGCAGGTGGACGAACAGCCACGCTTGCGGCGGTTGAGGTGCGGTGCTGGTGGGGTCTTGTCGCGGTGCTTTGTCTCGGAGCGGTGAGCCCCTCCTCCGCGCAGATTACCCAAGACGCGTTCGTGACGGCTAGCAACGGCCCGGGCACGGTACTAGTGGTCGATACGGCGACAAACACTGAAGGGAGCGCGATTGTCGTGGAGCCGAGACCGCTCGGTGCGGCCGTGACACCCGACGGGCGGCGGGCGTATGTGACGAACAATCTTAGCAACACGGTTTCGGTGATCGACACGGCCACGCAGACTGTTGCCAATACAATCACCGTAGGACTCAATCCTGTCGGCGTGGCGGTGACGCCCGATGGCTTGCACGCGTACGTGGCGAACGGCGCCGACAATACGGTTTCGGTGATCGACACGGCCACAAACGTTGTGGCCACAATCGGAGTGGGAATTACGCCTGCCGGTGTGGCGGTGACGCCCAACGGTCTGGAGGTGTACGTGACGAACAATGGCAGCGGGACCGTGTCAGTAATCAGCACGGCCACGCGGACTGTCCTCAGTACCATCAGCGTGGGAAACCTTCCTGTAGGGGTGGCGGTGACGCCCGACGGCCTGCTGGCATACGTAGCGAATAATCGAGACAGCACCGCGTCGAAGATTGACACGGTTTCGCGGTCCGTCCTCGGCACCGTCGGGGTCGGAGCCGCCCCTGAAGGTGTGGCGGTGACGCCCGATGGCCTGCACGCGTACGTGGCGAACGGCGCCGACAATACGGTTTCGGTGATCGACACGGCCACAAACGCCGTAAGCACCGTTGCCGTAGGAACCGGTCCCGAAGGAGTGGCGATGACTCCGGACGGCCTGCATGCGTACGTGGCGAACTTCACAGGGAGCACGGTGTCGGTAATCGACACGGCTACGCCGGTCGTCGTGGGAACAATCAGCGTGGGAAGCGGCCCGCTCTCCTTGGGGAACTTTGTTGGCCCGAACCTGATTATCGGTCATCTGAGCGTGGGTAGTGAAGGCGAGCTGACTACTTTGGGGTTCGGGAAATTCATTGACTTCCGAGGCGGCACGCTGCAGACCACGGCCAGCCTGGATAACTCCCACATTTTTTCGCTGCTGGTTCAGGGAGGCGCTATCGACACGAACGGCTTTAATTCGACCTTCTCGGGCAACGTCATCGGGGAGGGAGCCTTTACCAAAGTCGGCGCGGGCGTGCTCACGTTAACCGGCACCAATACCTACGGTGGCGGAACCAACCTTAATGGGGGGACTGTTGCGGTAAACGGTGATTCTAATTTGGGGACCGGACCGCTCCTTTTTGATGGCGGCACACTCCAGGCGCTGGCGACTGGCCCCGGGATCACGTCAGCTAAAGCGATCACGCTCAATGCTGGGGGCGGCACGTTTTTGGCCGATGCCGGCACCATCTCAACCTTGAGCGGAGCGATCACGGGCACGGGTAGATTCACCAAGAGTGGCCTTGGCCTGTTGAAGCTGAGCGGGAACAACTCTTACTCGGGCGACACGACGATTAGCGCCGGAACGCTTGAAGCAGGTTCCACTACGGCGTTGAGTCCGCACTCCGCCTTTACCGTTAACTCTCTCATTGATCTCAATGGTTTCTCCAACACCGTGGGTGCATTGGCGGGTAGCGGAACCGTCACTAACAACGGCGGAAGCCCGGCAACATTGACTACCGGAGGTCTCGATTTCTTCTCTAACTTTAGCGGCGTACTGCAGGAGGGAACGGCGTCCTTGGGGTTAATCAAGGTCGGCACGGACACGCTGATCCTCAGCGGAACCAACACCTACACTGGCGGTACGACGATCAGCGCTGGAACCCTGCAGATTGGCAACGGGGGAACCAGCGGCAGCATCGCTGGCGACGTGGTTGATAACGCGAACCTCGCTTTCAGCCGCAGCGATAATATAACGTTCGCCGGCAATGTTTCAGGCACTGGCGGGCTGAGCCAGAACGGCACCGGAACTCTGACCCTGACCGGCAACAACACGTATAGCGGCGGAACGAATATCTTCCCTGGAACGGTGGTGGCAGCTGTCAGCAACGTCTTGGGCTCGGGACCAGTCCAGCTGTTCTCGGGTACGCTGATTATTCCGCTGGGCGTTACTCTGCCTAATGAAGTGATCTTCGGTGCAGGAGGTCTCTTAAAGAATGCCGGAACACTGAACAACAATGTCGTGGACGGTCTGAGCGCACCGGAAAGGGTCATCAACTCGGGTTTGATCAACGGCAGTGTAACGCTTGCCGGGCCAACGGATATCGTGACGCTGTTTATCGGGAGCAAAATTACGGGCGATCTTGTCCTAAATGCTAACGCAAATAATTCAACTTTGATTCTCGACGGCACGGGCCAGCAGTTGCTGAGTCAGGCCGTAGTCGGAACCCTGACCAACAACGGCGCCCTGGTCAAGCAAGGCGCCGGCGCGTGGACGATTGATCGAGATTTAAGCGCCCCGGTGAGGGCGGACATTATAGAAGGGACGTTGGTTTTGAGCGCAGCGCTCACCACTCCGCAGGCGAACATTTCGCCTGGCGCGACGCTCCAATTGGGCACCGGCGGCGCTACGGGAAGTGTTGTCGGGACGATTGTCGATAACGGCTCCCTTGTCTTTAACCGGTCTGACACCGTCACTTTAGCAGGAGCTATTTCTGGAACCGGCACTGTTATTCAGGGAGGCAATGGAACAACCGTTTTGAGCGGCGCGAATACCTATTCCGGCGGCACCGTCGTGGATCTCGGCAACCTGGTCGTCGACAGCGCGCAGGCGCTCGGAACGGGAAATGTCATTGTCAATGGAGGGGTTCTGAGCGCGGACCCACAGTCGATCAATGTGGTTGGTAACTATACTCAAAATGCCCGCGGCACTTTGCAGCTCAATATAGCGGGAAGCGCCCCGGGCCAATTTGACGTGCTCAACGTGGGTGGCAGCGCCTTCCTGAACGGCACCTTGCGATTGATCAATCTCGGGTACCAGCCGAGCAACGGGGACAAATTGAGACTGGTTAGCACCGGTGGAACGGTTTCCGGACGGTTTGCTAACTTAGACAACCCGTTCGTCCTTGGACCGGGTTTTAATACCATTGACCTGGTCTATGCAAAGAACTCGGTAACCCTGGAGTTCCTCAATGTCGCGCCTCCGCCCGTTCCACCGGTCATTATGACCACAGACTTCGCTTCCTTCGCCCTTACCGCCAACCAGAGCGCGATTGGCAGGCAGCTGAATAATGTTCAATTGGAACAAAAAGACTCCGAACTGATTGATTTCCTGCAAAACGAGCCTTTCGCGAATCTGCCCGCTGACTTTGATAAAATCTCTCCTGAGAGCCTGTCAGCGCTCTACGAGATCAGCTTTTCGGCCGCCAACATCCAGGCCTCCAACCTGGAGGAAAGGTGCGCCCAGATACGCAACGGATCGACAGGGTTCAGCTCGTCGCTGAACGTCTCAAATACCCCCAGAGCGATCGTGGAGGGCAAGGATGGCAAAGCGGTCATAGAGCCGAGCAAGGGGGTGCTGACGCCTTCGCCGGAGAACAGGTGGGGGGTATGGATCAGCGGCTCCGGGGACTATGTTAGCGTGAGCAGCGACGGCAATGCCAGTGGATACGACTTTACGACGGGCGGGGTGACGCTCGGGCTCGACTATCGGCTGACCAGGAGCCTGGCGGTGGGGTTGGCGTTAGGTTATGCCCATACCTGGAGCAACTTGACCGGGAACGGCGACCTCGGCGCTAACAGCGGAAGAGCGGGGCTTTATGCGACCTATTATGAAAGCGGCTTTTATCTCAACGCTTATGCCGGTGGAGGCTACAACTCCTACAACACGCGCCGCGCCGGGCTGGGTGGATCGGCCTCGGGCAGCACGGACGGCGGTGAGTTCGACGGGTATATCAGCGGCGGGTACGAGTTTCACGTTGGCGGGTTTGCCTTTGGACCTATCGCGGCGTTGCAGTACACCTACGTCGATATCAGCGGAAACACCGAAAGCGGATCGCTGGCGCCGTTGCACATCAACTCCAAGAGCGTGGACTCGCTTCGGACCAACCTGGGCGTCAGTGCGTCCTACACCGCCAGGGTCGGCAAGGTGGCGGTAAGGCCGAGCCTGCGGGCAAGCTGGCAGCATGAGTACCTGTACAGCGCCTTGCCCATCACGGCGCAGTTTGCCAGCGGAGCTGGAAACGCGTTCACGGTGGTTGGGCCCGCCGAGGGGCACGACAGTGCGCTTATCAATGCGGGAATTAACGTGCAGTGGACCCCGACGATTGGGATTTATTTTGGATACAACGGACAAGTGGGGCGCAGCCGTTACGATTCACAGGGGGGAGTATGCAACGTGCACATCGATTTTTGAGCGAGCGCTCGTTCGGCTTGGTCTTCCACCTGCTGTTCAACCAGAGACAGACTGATATACCGCTCCAGGGGCGCCGGGCGTATACGCACGACGCCCCTATTTAATTGCAGTCGAGATCAAACAAGAAGCAGCTCGATTGGATTTCCCCAACGATGTCGGCAAGAGCCCCCGATTTCTTGCAACGACTTACCCCTCCAATCGAGCTGCATTCCTATTTCTACCAACTCGTCGCCGAACGAGTCTGCCTACAGCACCTCTTGTGCCAGCATATTAGGACAGCTTAATACCGGGAGCCCAGAGCCCTGAATTCGATTGGTCTTGGGAATGGAAGAGAAGAAAACCGCCAAACGTATGGCGAAAATTCGCCACAACTGCATCTTTAGGCCAGCGAGTCATATCGTGTTTGTCCGTCCGGTGAGAGAATTTCTCCAAAGGCGCTTTGTTTTGTCATTTCGCAGACTGGCTTGCGGTGACCTCTGGCGGTACCTTTCGTCGAATCCTTAAAGGCCTTTTCCATGGAGACAATTGAAGAAGCCAAACGCCGGATACAAATATTGCGGACAGAAATCGTCGAGCATGATCGACGGTACTATCTGGAGGCGGCTCCAAGCATCAGCGATGAGGGATACGATCATTTGTATCGTGAACTTCGCGATCTAGAGGAAGAGTTCCCCGAATTTGTCACGCCGGAGTCGCCGACTCAGCGAGTTGGCGGGGTCCCCCTGGAGAGCTTTCAACCGGTGACGCACCGGACGCCGATGTTAAGCTTGGACAACACTTACTCGGAGGTAGAGGTGGCGGACTTTTTCCGACGATTGGAGCGGCTGCTTCCAGGGGAAACCATTGACGCGGTGATCGAACCCAAAGTCGACGGAGTGGCAATCTCCATCCTATACCGGCGTGGACTTCTAGAGTATGCAGCGACTCGAGGGAATGGTGTGGTGGGCGACGATGTTACGGCAAACTTGCGGACAGTCCGTTCGGTACCGCTTCGTTTGCACGGTTCCGTACCGGAAGAGGTCGAGGCGCGCGGCGAGGTTTTTCTGTCGAAAAAGGTTTTTGCGGCGTTGAACGCTGAACGTGAGCAAGCCGGGGAGCAACTCTTCGCCAATCCACGGAATACGGCTGCAGGCAGCCTCAAACAGCTCGATCCGACGCTGGTGGCCAAGAGAAAGCTGAGTGCAATTTTTTATGGCTTCGGCCTATTAACGGGAGATGAAGTATCGACGCACCAGCAGGCCCTGGAACGCCTGAAGATGTGGGGTTTGCCGACTCACGGCGAGATTTGGACCGCGCAATCGGTGGACGCGGTGATTAAAGCGATCCGGACCCTGGGCCAGAGGCGGCATGACTTCCCTTTCGAGATGGATGGCGCGGTCGTAAAAGTAGACCGTTACGATCTCCGGGAACGGCTGGGCTACACTTCGAAAGCGCCCCGCTGGGCAATGGCATACAAATACCAGGCCGAACGAGCCGAAACGCGAGTGGTATCCATCGAGGTGCAAGTGGGACGCTCCGGAAAACTGACTCCGGTGGCTAATCTTGAACCGGTCTTCGTGAGCGGAACGACTGTTGCTCGGGCGACGCTCCACAATGGAGACGAAATCCGGCGCAAAGACGTCCGCGAGGGAGACATTGTTTTGGTTGAAAAGTCGGGTGAAATCATCCCGGCGGTCGTGGAGGTCTTAAAGGAGCGCAGAACGGGTCAAGAAAGGCCGTTTGAGATGCCGTTAAGGTGTCCGAGTTGCGGCGAGCCGGTGACTCGCGCGGCTGGGCAGGTCGATGTGCGATGCACGAATGTCGAGTGTCCGGAGCAGGTCAAACGGCGTTTGGAACATTTCGCCCATAAGGGCGCACTCGATATCGAGGGGCTAGGTGAAATGATGGTAGAGCAACTGGTCGGGAAGGGGCTGGTGAAACGGGTTGACCATATCTATGAGCTCGATGAAACGAAACTGAGCCAGTTGGACCGGATGGGGAAAAAGAGCATCTCTAACCTCTTGAATGGAATTGAAACGAGCAAGAAGCAGCCACTCTGGAGACTGATTTTCGGATTGGGGATTTTGCATGTCGGTTCGACAGCAGCGCGGGAAATAGCGCATCATTTCGGGACTCTGGAGGCACTTCAAGGCGCCACGCTCGAGGAATTGACCCGTGTTCCAAACACAGGAGACGTTGTTGGCATGAGCATTCGTGACTGGTTTCAGAATCCTGATAACATGGCGCTGATAGAGGCACTCAAACAGCACGGGTTGAATTTTGGAGAGGCCGATCGGGACGAAGCCGAAAGCGATAGCCTCCGCGGTACTTCGTGGGTCATCACGGGGACTTTGCGCGAGCCGCGGGAAGTATTTGAAGAACTAATTCGCCGAAATGGCGGACGCGTCACCGGCAACGTGAGCAAAAAAACGGACTACCTTCTTGTCGGTGAGGACGCGGGAAGCAAACTGGAGAAGGCGCGTCAACTGGGGGTGAAAATTGTGGACGAGGAAACATTTCGGGAACTCGCCAGACCATAACGCGTCGTCTCGGTTCTCAAAATCGAGTCGAAAAGTGCCTAATTGCGCGATCCTCAGGAAGCAAAGCGGGCCGCTTCGTCTACAAACGTGCAATCTCTTGACTTCGATGAGCGTCTCGCCTAAGCCCTTATCAGTTTTTTCCATGTCCAATCCTGAAACGGTAGCGGGGAAGCCCAAGTATAAGCGTATTGTACTTAAGTTGAGTGGCGAGGCTCTTCGTGAGCCTGGAAGCCATGAGGCGATCTCGCCGTTGATCGTTACGGATATTGCAAAGCATATCCAGCAGGTGCGCGATATGGGGGTGGAGGTCGCTGTTGTCATTGGAGGAGGGAACATCTGGAGAGGACTCACGGCCAGCCATCGCGGGATGGATCGCACGACGGCCGACTACATGGGTATGTTGGCGACGGTAATCAACGGCATGGCGCTGCAGAGCGCTTTGGAACAGATCGGAGTCGTTACTCGGCTGCAAACCGCCATTGAGATGGCCAATGTCGCCGAACCGTTCATTTTGCGCCGGGCCATTCGGCATCTGGAGCTGGGTAGAGTGGTGATTTTTGGGGCGGGAACCGGCAATCCGTTTTTTTCGACCGATACAACGGCGGCATTACGGGCGAGCGAAATCCGAGCTGAAGTGATTCTGAAGGCCACCAAGGTCGACGGAATTTATGATAGCGATCCGAAGACCAACCCGAAAGCCCTGCGTTATGATACAGTCACCTATGCAGAGGCTTTGGCGAAGCGGCTCAAAATCATGGATTCGACGGCGTTCAGCCTTTGCATGGACAATCGGGTTCCGATTATCGTTTTTGACGTGGCGATGCCTCTCAATATTAAAAGGGTAGTTTGCGGTGAAAAAGTGGGTACTCTTGTAACGGCGGAATGATTGTGGATCCGAAACCCTGGAGCTCAATTATGGCACCTGACGAGATTTTGTTCGAGGCGGAGGCAGGGATGGAGAAGGGAGTCGAGTACATGATCCATGAGTTTGCTGCGGTCAGGACAGGAAAGGCGTCGCCAGCCCTGGTGGAGAACGTGGATGTGTCGGCGTACGGCACCTCGATGAAATTGAAACAGCTGGCGTTAATCTCGACGCCGGAACCGAGGCTCCTGTTGATCCAGCCGTTTGACGCTTCGGTCACGAAGGATATTGAAAAGGCGCTCAAGGAGTCAAAGATTGGCATCACCCCGGCGGTCGACGGTAAATTGATCCGATTGCCAATCCCTGAACTTTCGGAGGAACGCCGGAAAGATTTAGTGAAGACAGTGCGTCACATGGCGGAAGAAGCGCGAGTGCGGATTCGCAGCAGTCGCCGCAGCGGCATCGATGAAATCAAGAAAATCGAAAAGGCTGGGGAGATCACGGAAGACGAACGTCACGATCTAGAGGAAGAGATCCAGAAACTGACGGACAAATACGTGAAAGAGATCGACGCTCATGTGGAAAGCAAAGAGATCGACATTATGAAGGTATGAGTCGCCTCTGGATTTGCCTTTTTGCCGCAGGACTCTGCTTTCTGTCAATTGCCGCTGAAGCTCAGACGCCAAGATCCAAAACTGCTCCTGGTGTTCCCTCGGTTCCGCGACCTGCTCCCGAATTTCTTTGGAGCGGCGTGAACGGAAAAGTGCGCAGGCTACGCGACGTCCGCGGTCATCCGGTAGTGCTGATCTTCGCTGAGAACCCGAATCAAAAGATGTTCATCAGGCAGATCAAAGAGCTGAATCGCCGAGCGAAGCAGTTGGCGGCTAGGTATACGTTGTTCTTCGTCGCGTTTACCAGGGAAACCGGTGCGGTTACGCGTACGAACATTCCGTTTGTAATACTGCCCGATCCAGGTTCAGTCGCTGACGCTTATCGGGTTGGTGACTTTGGAATCGCGGTCATCAGCCCTGATGGGAATGTCGACTACGCGACAGACCGGGTCGTCACGGGCCAAAAGGTGCTCGACGTGATCGTGAACAGCTATCAACCGCAGGTCCAGGCGCGGCGACTGTAAGCCAATCGAAACGCGTCGTCCTCGCCACTCGCGATCAGGCGGAAGCACCGTATAGTGGCACTGATATGGCGGTACGGTATCGGAGGATCGTGTTATTCCAAAATCCTGCCAGTGGCGCGCAGACTCCAGAGCCGCGTCAACGGATCCGGAAGCGTTTGGAGGCGATCAGCGATTCTTTGAGTGAAGTTACTGTTGACCGTGGTTTGAATTTGGCGGGACGAGCGGCGGAGGCGGCTGAAGAAAATGCGGACCTGGTCGTAGTCGCAGGTGGTGATGGTACTGTTCGAGAGGTCGCCGGAGCCCTCGTGAGGACTGAAATGACGCTGGGAATCGTTCCGCTTGGAACCGCTAACAATCTGGCGTTGAGCCTGAATCTACCGCACGATCCGGATGCTGTTTGTGATCTGATCGAAGTTGGCCTGACTCGGCACATTGATGTGGGATTGGCGGACGATCACCACGCATTTTTTGAGGTCGCCGGTGTGGGAGTTGATGCCGATCTTTTCCCGATCGGCGAAGAGGTGAAAAGCGGGCGTTTCCATGGCATAGGCCGGGCGATCCGTTTAGCTCTGATGCACCGGCAGACGTCGGTGGAACTGCGATTCGACCGATCGGTTGGTGAGGCCTATCAGAGTTCGTTCCGAGGAAAGGCGCCGCTCAAACGACGGCGTCAACGCTTTCGCAATCCGAAAGGGAGAGTCAGACTGAGATGTTCGTTCGTGGCGGTCGGGAACGGACCTTACTACGGTACAAATTTCAATGTTTGCCCGGGCGCGATCCTGGATGATGGCCTCTTGTCGATCGGCGTTTACCGGGATTTCAGCAAGCTGGAATTAGTGCGTCACTTCGTATCGATCAGTCGCGGTCGCCGGCAACTCAATCCTAAAATGGAAATGTTCAAGGCGAAGACGGTGGAAGTCTGGTCCGGGACCCGTTTGTCAGTGCACGTGGATGGGCATCCAATCGGGACCACGCCGGTACGTTTTGACGTGCTTCCTAAGGCGCTGAAGGTCATAACGCCGTGAAGTGGCGTGAGGGCCGGCAGCCGGATGGAGGAATTTGGTGAAGATCTCAATCATAACTGCTTGTCTAAATCGAGAGGAGTTTATTGGAGCGGCGATCGAGAGTGTCCTGGCCCAAAATTATCCAGAATTTGAACACTGGATTATCGATGGGGGATCATCGGACGGGACGCTCGAAATCTTAAAGCGATATCCCCACCTGAATGTTCTCTCTGAGCCCGACCGGGGCGTATATGACGCCTGGAATAAAGGGATCGATCGAGCAAGTGGAGATGTCGTTTCGATTTTGAATAGCGACGACGTGTACGCTCCCGGGGCCTTGCACAGCTGCGCAAGAATCATCGCCGCTTCTCCTTCCGTGCCCATGGTGTCTGGCGGTTGCCAGATTTTTCGCATGAGCAGGCAAGGAACCGAGGTCGAAATGCATCGTTATCGGGATCCCAAGCGATATCGACTCTCGTTGCGGAACGCTACTGTCGGTCTGCCGATCATCAATAGCCGGTTTTTCAGGCGTTCGTTATTCAACAGAATCGGCCGATTCGATCTTTCCTACACGGTTGTTTCCGACCGCGAGTTTTTAATTAGAGCTGCGCTGAGCGGGATACAGGATGTCTCGACTCCGGATATTCTTTACCGCTACTGCTGGCATGCCGGATCCCTGACGATGAACGCCGGCAATCAGAGCATGCTCAGAGGTCTGGACGAGGGATTGCAGATGATTCAGAAGTTCCGCTCCTCTGGTTTGCTACGGCCTCGAGATGATAAGACGTTGCAAAAATGGAGGCGCGAGTTGCAGGCCACCATGGTCCTGGTTCACACCGTTTTGAAGGATCGCGGAATGGCTCTGTCCCTGGCAAAACAATCGTTGCTGGCGGATCCGCGTTGGCTGTTTACGTTCTTGCGCTGCGGAGCCTTCGCGGTGGGGCGCAGAGTGCGAACGTATCTTCGAATGTGGGCAGAGGAGCCTTCGTAGGCGAAGCGTCCGCTTGGTTCGGTTCCCGACGAGCAGGGAGGAAAGGGGAGTTGCTACTCACCGGCGATCGGTGCGTTGGAGGTCTTGATGCAATTTCAGGATGCTGTTCTCGGGTAGAACTCCGCCGAAGTGAGTAAGCGGATAAATGACAGAATTGCGGCCGATGAAAGAACCTGGGCTGATGACTGTGTTGCAACCGATTTCTGCGCGGTCACCGACGATCGCGCCGAATTTGCGGAGTCCAGTCGGGATGAGGCCGGATTCGGCCTTTACACTTATCTCCTTGTGGTCCAATCGGACGTTGGAAAGGATGACCCCGGCGCCAAGATGGGACTGATAGCCTAACACGGAATCGCCGACGTAGTTAAAGTGCGGTACTTCGGCATCGTTAAAGATAATGCAGTTTTTGAACTCGCACGAATTACCGAGAACGACCCCATCGCCGACGATAACGTTTTCGCGGATATAGCAGCCGCTCCGGATTTCGCAATTATTCCCGATCCATGCAGGTCCCTTAATGGTAGCTCCATTTTCGATCAGTGTTCCACCTCCGATGTAGACGTTGTCACTGATGAACGGTCTTCCCATGATCCTTCCGTAGATCGCGGGTTTCAACCGGAACTGAAGGTAGCTGCCGATTTGCCTTAAGACGTCCCAAACCTGCGTGCTATTATCGAAAAGGGTTCGATGCTCTGTCTGATCGAGATTGAGGAAGTTCGAAGGCGCAAACATAGTAGGGATGGGAGTTCCGAGTCTTGGGTTTTAAGTTTTGGATGGGGCACCGTCGCGCGATCGAGAATGCAAAACTCAAAACCCCCGCTCAGCTCGATTTCCTTGCCAGTTTCTGACCTTCCCTGGTGTCCTTAACAAGCCAACCGAGCTCTTCTATCTGGGCGCGGAGGGCGTCACTTTCGGACCAATTTTTCTCTGCACGAGCCCCAGCCCGTTGTTGGAGCAGCCGTGTCACATTTTGAGGGACGGGTTCTGCTTCTTCCTGCAGTTGCAATACCTGATTGATGCGATCCCACCAATCCAAGAGTGCGGCGGCTTGTCCGGAAGTTAATTCACCGCCATCGATCGACCGGTTGGTGGCCCGAATCTGATCGAAGACTTCGGCTAACGCGGCGGAGATATTCAGATCGTCATCCAAAGCTTCGAAAAAGCTGTCCGATCTTGCCGCTCCGAACTGAAGATCTGGTTTCGCTTGGCCCGCAATTTCTCGCAAGCGCCTGAGCCACTCATCGATCCGGAGCAAAGACTGGCGTGCCTCGTTGAGCCCGTCGAATGTGAAATTGAGCGGCAACCGATAGTTAACCCGAATGAGAGCGTATCGGAGCTCACGGCCGGTCAAACCTTTTTCGAGCAGATCACGCAAGGTAAAGAAATTGCCGAGCGATTTCGACATCTTTTGTCCTTCGACCAGGAGATGAGCGTTGTGCAACCAGTAGCGAACGAACTTTTTTCGATTCACGCTTTCAGACTGAGCGATCTCGGCCTCGTGATGCGGAAAGATGTTGTCGACCCCACCGCAATGAATATCGAGTTCCGGACCTAGAAACCGGGTGGCCATAGCGCTGCACTCGATATGCCAGCCTGGTCTTCCCCGGCCCCAAGGAGCCTCCCAACCGACCGAGCCGTCTTTTTCACCCCAGGCTTTCCACAAGGCAAAATCGCCGATGTTCTCTTTCTCATATTCATCATTCTGGATTCGCCCGGTCGGCCGCAGTTCTGCCAGGTTAAGATGTGCTAGTTTGCCGTAGTCGGGATACCTGCTGATGCGAAAATAAATCGATCGATCATCGGCTTGGTAACCGATGTCTTGTTGAACGAGTTGATCGATCATCTCGATCATTTTCGCGAGGTTTTCCGGCTCGGTGGCAGCGGGAAAATGATTTGCACGTTTGATTCTCAGCGTCTCGATGTCCTCGAAAAACGCCTGCTTAAACTTTGCCGTAAACTCGGGTAGTGAGATCCCGGCTTCCCGGCTACCGCGGATCGTTTTATCGTCGACGTCGGTCAAATTCATCACTCGCTCGACCTCAAATCCCCTTGCCTCCAGGTGCCGTTGCAGAAGGTCTTCGAACACATACGCCCGGAAATTCCCAATGTGTGCAAACGAGTAAACCGTCGGGCCACAAGTATAGAGTCTAACCTTTGGCGGCTCGATCGGTTTGAACTCTTCTAACTGCCGGCTGTAAGTGTCGTAGAACTTGATGGGCATCGGAACTAGATTCGTCAGGCGTTGCTTGTTTCTGGCTTCGGCTGCCGTGTGATTTGTGAGTTAGACCAATCTCCCCCCTGACTCTACCGGGAAACGAGGCTCGATCTGCTGAATACTCGCAACCGCCATAGCGGCGATGCCTTCTCCTCTGCCGATAAAACCAAGACCTTCATTGGTCGTGGCCTTGACTCCGATACGCTGAGGTTGGATTTGCAACGTCTGCGACAACCTTTTCCTCATTGCTTCCAGGTGTGGACCAATCTTCGGAGTCTCGGCGATCAGTGAGCAGTCGATGTTGACGATGGCAAGCTGCCTGGCGGCGAGGATGGCTTGAACTCGCCCGAGGATTTCCTGGCTGTCGATCCCCCTGATCGATGGATCGGTGTTCGGAAAATGGTGTCCGATATCCTTTTCCCCGGCTGCGCCCAAAAGGGCATCGGCGATGGCATGGGTTAGGACATCAGCATCGGAATGGCCGTCCAGTCCGCGATGATGCGGAACTTCTATACCGCCAAGGATTAGTTTGCGCCCTTCGACAAAACGATGAACATCGTAACCGATTCCGACAAAATTCATGGATAAACCTTGGTGAGTTGGACGCGATCTATCTTTCCGTTCCAGGCGACGATCGAAAGTTTTCCGTGTTGAACCGCGCTCGGAGCGATGGACAACTGTCCGCCTGCACATTTGACCAGGACCACGCCGGCGGCAATGTCCCACCAATTCACACTGCGTTCAATGTAGGCATCGAATCGTCCGGTTGCGACGTAGGCGAGGTCGAGCGCGGCGCTACCCATCATCCGGCACTTTCGGGCGCGGGTCAGCAGATCCTGAAAGATTGACAAGCCGACCTCGACCTCGGCCAGTGTCTTCGACATTCCGACCGAAACAACGGCTTGTGCGACATCGGTATATCGACCCACCTCGATCACCCGGCCGTTCAAGAAAGCCTGTCCGCCGCGTTCCCCTTGCCATAACTCATCGCGCATCGGGTCGTAAATAACGCCAACGATGAGTTCACCTTTTTCTCGTAATGCAATTGAGATACAGAAATGGGGGATGCCGTAGAAGTAGTTGACGGTGCCGTCTATCGGATCGATGACCCATTGAAACTCAGTCGAAGTGTTATCGACGTTTCCTTCTTCGCCAAGGACCGCGTGATTGGGGAACTCCTCCAGGAGCAGCTTGGTGATGAGTTCTTGAGCGCGAACATCAAGCTCAAGCTTGATGTCATGAGCTTCTTCGACGTCCACTTTTAAAGGCCGGCCGAAGTTTTCCCGGATGAGGGCACCGGCGGCGCGAGCCGCCTTGGTCGCGGCTTCGAGATATTGATTCATAGCTGAGTCACTATCGGCGGGTCACCGCCGATGTCGAGTCAGAAGCCGGATCGACTGCAGACGCTGATTTTAAGCCACTTCGCAGCTGGAACGATGATCTGGCGAGCGAAGATGTGTGCCATTGCTCCGGAGTTTTTTCTTTCACGAATTACTTAAAAGTTTAACCATGTAACAAATTCTGGTTGACGTTCTAACGAATGTTCGTTAGTCAAGCGAATTGTAATGACATTAATTTCTTATCCTCCGCAACTGCGGAATGAAAGGGGGGATAACTTATGCCAGCTGCAAAGAAATCGGCGGCGAAACCAGCAGCCAAAAAAGCGGCGCCCGTGAAGAAAGCGACTCCGAAGAAGGCTCCGGCGAAAAAAGTGGCGAAGAAGGCTGTTTCTCCGGCGAAGAAGAAGTAGGACGCCTGATATTCTAGACAGTTGTTTATATGAATAGGAGGAGATTGATCTCTCCTCCTATTTTTTTGGGCGCGCGTCAGCAAACTTTAAGAGACAAGAAGCAAAATTCAAAGCGCGCCCATTCAAGCGCTGACGTCAGCGCTTCCTGTATTCGAGCGCCTTGGCGACGATTTCGTCAACCGGCCAGAGCCGTCCGATTCCTTCATAGCCACAGGCTAGCATCCCCTCTTCGGGCCCGATAAAGTTCGCGCCGCGCTTTCTCAAGGTCTCCACATTCGCAACGGTCGCCGGGTGGAGCCACATTTTGCCGTTCATCGCAGGGGCAAGAAGGAGAGGTGCTGTGGTGGCGAGCGCGATCGCCGTCAGAGCGTCGTCGGCAAGACCGTGAGCAAGCTTTGCGATAATGTCCGCGGTCGCGGGTGCAATCAGAAGGAGATCGGCGTTGTCAGCGAGTTCGATATGTCCGGGATGCCAGCTTGCCTTTTCGTCGAAGATGTTGGTCGTGACCGGATGGCGAGACAAGGTCTGCAAGGTCAGTGGGGTAATGAACTCTGCGGCGCCGGCTGTCATCACGACGTGCACGGAGCGATCCTGCTTCGTCAATTTGCTGGCTATATCCGCCGCCTTGTAGGCGGCGATCGAAGCTGTCACTCCGAGGATGATGGTCATGCAATATCGTTTTGAGTTTGGGTTTTGAGTGAACGCGCGGACGAGAACTCAAAAACGCCCATCGCCCTCACTCGACATTCTGGACTTGTTCGCGGATCTTTTCCAACTCGGCTTTGCAGGAGACGACGATCCGAGAGAGCTCAGCGTCATTTGCTTTGGCGCCTAGCGTATTTAGTTCGCGGCCGATCTCCTGGCTGATGAACTCAAGCGTCCGCCCGATTGCCTGCGGATTGTTGGTGGTCTCGATGAACTGCTCCAGGTGGGATTCGAGCCGAGCCAGTTCTTCGGAAAAATCTGAACGCTCGGCGAAGAACACCACCTCTTTGGTTAATCGATCGTCATCTAAATGGATCTCCACCCCGATTTTCTTCACGCGCTCGAAGAGTAATTCTCGATATCGTTTTGCCACGCGCGGCTGAAGTTTGCGAATTTTGGAGATCGCTTGCCGAATGGACTTAACGCGGCGAGTGAGTTCTTTATGGAGGTTGGAACCTTCCTTGGCGCGCATCTGTAAAAGTTGTTGGAGGGCCAGGTCCAGGGCGGTATCGACAGCGGCGCGCGTGGACGGGTCGAGCAATCCTTGTTCAGAAGAAGAGATAACTCCGGGCGACCTGAGGATAGTTTCAATCGTGACCTCACCGGGCAGTTCGAGCTCTTTTTGGAGCTGTTTGAAGCGGTGCAAATACAGATTGGCTAAATCCCGATCAACCAACGGCTGGATATGCGTTGTCGGACCGGTGGCCGAGACCGTGACGATAATCCTTCCACGGTGTAAACTCCGATCAACTTTCGCCCGGAGATCATTTTCCAGTGATGCGAACGCGGACGGGAGACTGATTGATATTTCGGTTTGGCGTTTATTGACCGATTGGATCTCGACTATCACCTTGGTTCCTTCGCCCAACACCTGTCCCCGCCCGTAACCTGTCATGCTGTGCATAAGGGGTTAGCGCGAGCTGTAAGTTTTGAGTCTTGGGTTTTGGGTCCCCACACTCGAAACTTCACTCTGCGACGTGGTACTCCTGCAGAGGCTTCACGGCCAGCCCCTTGGTTTGGATTGAACGCATGGCCCTGATGCTTGCTTCGACGCCACTTATGGTGGTCAGAATTGGGATTCGCCGTGCGACAGCCAAGCTGCGTATTTTTACTTCATCCTTTCTCGGCGTTTTACCGCTCGGCGTATTGATAATGAGATGGATGTCGTCGTTCTTAATCATGTCTATGACGTGAGGTCGCCCTTCGCTCAACTTGAAAAGCCGATTCACGTGTAAGCCGGCTGAGGCAAGTGCGGCTGCGGTTCCGCTGGTGGCGTAAATCTTGAACCCGAGCTCTGCGAGCTCTTGGCCTAGCTTCACGATGCTCGACTTATCTTTGTCCTTAACGCTCAGAAAAACATTCCCTTCACTCGGCAGCGGCGGTTGCGCGGCCATTTGGGATTTGGCGTAGGCGAGACCGAAATCCTGATCGATGCCCATGACTTCTCCGGTGGATTTCATTTCGGGCCCAAGCGTGATATCGATGCCCGCGAACCGGATAAAGGGAAAGACGGCTTCCTTAACCGAATAGTGCTTTGGCACAACCTCGCGAGTGAAGCCGAGTTCACGCAATGATTTGCCGGCCATCACTTTGGCAGCGAGTTTGGCGAGCGGCACGCCGATCGCTTTGCTAACAAATGGCACGGTGCGCGATGCTCTAGGGTTCACCTCAAGAACGTAGACCTCGTCATCTTTGATCGCGAACTGCACATTCATCAGTCCGCGAACTTCAAGTTCGCGCGCCATCGCTTTGGTAGCGGACTGAATGGCGCTCAATACTTTCTCCGAGAGGGAGAAAGCCGGGATCACGCAGGCGCTGTCTCCGCTGTGGATTCCGGCCTGTTCGATATGCTGCATTATCGCGCCGATCACGGAAATATCTCCGTCCGAGATACAATCGACATCCACCTCTATGGCGTCTTCGAGAAAACGGTCAACCAGTACCGGTCGCTCCGGACTTGCTTCGACGGCGGTCCGGATGTACCGGCGCAAGTCATCCTCCTGATAGACGATTTCCATAGCGCGTCCGCCGAGAACAAACGATGGCCGAACTAACACCGGATACCCGACGGCACGAGCGACGTTGACCGCTTCCTGCTCGTTGGTAGCCGTCCCGCTGGGTGGCTGGTTGAGTCCGAGACGATGAAGCAGGGCCGAGAAATGTTTTCGATCCTCGGCCATTTCAATGCTCTTCGGCTGAGTGCCAACAATGTGTATGCCGTTCGCTTGAAGAGCGTTGGCGAGGTTTAGAGGAGTTTGGCCGCCAAACTGGACAATGGCCGCCCAACACTTTTCATGTTGGTAGATGTTGAGAACGTCTTCGAGCGTCAGCGGTTCGAAATAGAGTTTGTCGCTCGTGTCATAGTCGGTGGAAACTGTCTCCGGATTCGAATTAACCATGATGGTTTCGAACCCCTCTTCTTTCAGGGCGAATGCCGCGTGCACACAACAATAATCGAACTCGATGCCCTGACCAATCCGATTGGGGCCTCCACCGAGAATCATGATTTTCTTTCGTTCGCCGGGGCGGGTCTCGTCTTCTTCTCCGTAGGTCGAATAGTAGTAGGGCGTGTAGGCTTCAAACTCGGCGGCGCACGTGTCAACGAGGCGATAGGTTGGAAGCACACCTTGGCGGATTCTGTCCGAGCGTACAACCCCTTCGGTTGACCCGGTCAAATGAGCAAGCTGCCGATCCGAAAATCCGAACTGTTTCGCTCGCCGAAGATTGGACGAGCCGTGGGCGATGTTTTTTTCTTCCTCCACGATTTGCCGTATGTTTTCCAAAAACCATAGGTCGATGCTGGTGAGTTCTCTGATTCTTTCAATCGTGAAGCCGGCTAATAACGCGTAGCGGAGGTAGAAGATTCGATCCCAGGAGGCATTCACCAACTTGCGCTGAATTTCCTCGATGTCCCAGGCGCCGGAGGCGATACGAGGTTCACGATCCTTTGAATCGGCTCCCAGACCGAATCGTCCGATCTCGAGCGATCGAAGCGCCTTCTGCAATGACTCCTTAAACGTTCGCCCGATTGCCATCGCCTCGCCGACGCTTTTCATTTGCGTTGTCAGCGTTGAATCAGCCTGGGGGAATTTTTCAAAAGTGAATCGAGGAACTTTCACTACGCAATAGTCGATCACCGGTTCAAAACTGGCGGGAGTCTCGCGAGTAATGTCGTTTCGAATTTCGTCCAAGGTGTATCCAACGGCCAGTTTGGCGGCGATTTTGGCGATTGGGAATCCGGTTGCCTTCGAAGCTAAAGCGGAGGAACGAGAGACTCGCGGATTCATCTCGATCACGACCATGCGGCCGTTCTGAGGATTGACAGCGAATTGGATATTCGATCCGCCGGTCTCTACGCCGATCTCACGAATCACCGCAAACGAGGCGTCACGCATGATCTGGTACTCGCGATCGGTAAGGGTTTGCGCAGGAGCCACGGTGATGGAGTCACCGGTGTGGATCCCCATGGGATCGAAATTCTCGATCGAACAGATGACAACGCAGTTATCCGCCCGATCCCGCATGACCTCCATCTCAAACTCTTTCCAACCGAGCAACGACTCTTCGATCAGCACTTCGCTGACAGGAGATTGATCCAGTCCGTGATTGACGATTTCTTCGAACTCTTGCCGGTTGTACGCGATCCCGCCTCCGGCACCCCCGAGGGTAAACGCCGGGCGGATAATAAGCGGAAAAGACCCAACGGTGGCAGCAATTTCTCTCGCTTCGGCAACGGTATGGGCAGTGCCCGAACGCGGAACGTCCAGACCGATGTGTTGCATGGCCTCTTTGAAGAGTTGACGATCCTCGCCCTTAGAGATCGCATCTGCATTGGCGCCAATGAGTCGAACCTGGTATTTCTCAAGGATCCCTGAACGATAAAGTTCCATTGCCGCATTGAGCGCGGTCTGACCGCCCAGGGTCGGCAGCAGCGCGTCGGGCTTCTCCCGGACGATGATTTTCTCGATGATAGCAAGAGTAATTGGCTCGATGTAGGTCCGCGCCGCAAACTCGGGGTCTGTCATGATGGTTGCCGGATTGGAATTCACCAAAACAACCTCGTACCCCTCTTCTTTGAGGGCCTTGCAAGCCTGGACGCCCGAATAGTCGAACTCGCATCCCTGGCCGATTACGATGGGCCCGGAACCGACAAGCAGGATTTTATGGAGATCGGTGTTCTTAGGCATGCGCGTGGGCAGATTACCGGACGCTGCCGAAACGTCAAACGCGGATGAAAAGCGGCCTCCCGGTTATTTCGGAGACAGGACATGGGACAGGACACTGGGGCTACAAACGCTGCTCGATGTCAACAATGCGTGTGAGCGCTTCGATGAAGTCCTGAAATCCACTCGCCGGAAGCATGATGGTGTCCCGGCGTCCGCTCACATCTTCCGTGATTTTCAGAAACCTTCCGCGTTCGTTTTCTTTGAGATCGAGAAAGAAGACCTTGCGATCAACCTGAACCTTCTCGGACGCGAGAGGGTCATCTATCTTGTGTGGTGTGTTGGAATTGATCATAAAATCTCTAGGAATTTGTGATTAATGCAGGCTGAATTCCGATCGCGCGGCGCACCCTGGACATGGTCTGGTGTGCGACTTCAAGCGCTTGTGCCGCTCCATTGGCCAGGACACTATCCACGAAACCGACGTCCGATTCGAGTTCCACACGCCGCTCTCTCATCGCGGCAAAGCTATCCCGGATGATTTCAAACAACCTGTTTTTGAATTCTCCGTATCCAATCCCGCCGACCCGGAAGTCGTTCTCCATTGAACCTACTTCTTCGGCCGTCGCGAAAAGACGGTAAAGTGAAACAATCGCCGAGTTAGTAGGATCTTTCGGCGCTTCGACCGGGGTCGAGTCTGTCACGATTCCCATTATCTTTTTTCGTAACGCCTTCTCGGGAAGGAAAAGTTCGATCGTATTTCCGTAGCTCTTACTCATTTTCTGACCGTCAAGCCCGAGAATCGTGGAGACTTCTTCCCGAATACTCGGTTTCGGTAATTTAAATACTTCCCCGTACAACTCGTTAAATTTGATCGCGATGTCGCGAGTCATCTCCAGGTGTTGCTTCTGATCTTTGCCAACCGGGACAACGTCGCTGTCATAGAGCAGGATGTCAGCAGCCATCAGTACGGGATAAGCAAACAATCCGTGAGACGAAGGAGCACCGTGAGCCAGCTTATCTTTGTATGCGTGGCTCCGCTCAAGGAGTCCCATGGGCGTGACATTGCTGAGGATCCAAGTTAGTTCCGTGACCGCCGGAACATCCGATTGACGAAAAAAGCACGCCTTCGCCGGGTTCAGGCCGCAGGCCAGAGAGTCGATCGCGACTCCGCGAATATATCCTTCCAGAATTCCTGGCTCGTGAATTGTGGTAAGGGCGTGATAGTCAGCGATGAAGTAAAACGCCTCGCCTTTTTCCTGGAGTTCGATTGCTGGGCGCAATGCTCCGAAATAATTACCAATATGTAAAGGCCCGGTCGGTTGAAATCCGGTGAGATAGCGCACCATCAAGAACCCTGACGAAAGCCGTCGTTCTGTCAACCGATACTGGCTCCAGGTTTCGAGTTTTGGGTTTGCGTTTTTGGCCGGGACGCCGCAAATGGCTTAGTTAGGTACGAAAGCAGGGTAAGATCGTTGGGTCTGGACGGCTTATTTGCTCAAAAACGTGAACCCAAACTCTCAGTCCCCCTTCGGCGTGAGGCCCCATCTTGCGATTTGGCGTTGTTCTTCTGCGAGAAGTTTATCCCAGATTTGGCGGTGGTGAGGCTCGTATCGATTATCCTGCAACTCCGCCATTTGGCGGCGAACATCAATCAATGCATCTAACTGCGGCGACAGGCTGACGTAGAGTTCCCGCAAGAACCGGGTTGCCGCAGCATCACGTTCCCAGATTGCGCCAAAGGAATCGACGAAATCAACAGCATAACTGTAATCCCCACGCTCATTATGCTGCCAGAGTTCAGGCGACGGTTCTGGTAAATCCAGCAGTAAGCGGGGCCAAGTAAATGTTTTGCAGCATTCCGCGCTTGTACCGTTCGATCGCGCCCGGCTCATCGTCGAATTCGCACAATGTAAGAGCCCAGCCAAAGTAGAACCCTGGATCCTCCAGGTCGTCCGGGTAAGACTGCCGATACCAGGTAAAGAATTCGTTCGCGCCTTCGAACTGGTTCAGGGAGAGCTGCAGCAGCGGCACCAAAAATCGCACGCCGGAATGATCTGTCGGATCGGCAAACAGCAATTCTTCTCCGATCGCGATGGCCTCATTCAATTCACCCTTTTGCCAAGCGGCTAACAGGCGGCCGTGCTGTGCTTTCAGCAAGTAGCTAGGTTGACCTTGCACGTGGAATGGAGCTGCGGCTAAGGTAGCCTTTGCGAAGCCCTCGGATGCCTCATCCAGGTTGCCCTCCTGGAGATCGAGATCGGCCAATTCGATCAGAGCCTCAGGCAAATTCTCGGAGAGTTCGAGGGCTTTGGCCAACAAATCGCGCTGTTTTTCGCGCGACCGCGTGTGTTTTACCGTCTTTACCAAGCCTTGAGCAACAAATGTTGCGCCGTGGCTGGCCAACAGACTTTCAGCGGGACCGGCAATCAAATTACTGAGTTGAGATTCGATGCTTTCTTCTTCCCGGGCCTCCTCCTCTGTGGGTTCGACATCGACGAGACTAATTTGGCACTGGTACTCCCTCGAAATGCTCTGCCATACGGTTTCGTCCCATTCGTCCAGATCGGGTACCAGTAATTCATCGGGCACACCTTTCTCCTGAAACGCCCGATGGAGGAAAAGTTCCACCCGACGCTGGTCAAGTTCACGGACAAACTCGTGTCCAAGCAACATTCGAGTATGCCGATGAACAACGTAGAGACAGGTGGGTAAGATAAACATTGAGCCGAACTGGATCGGTACGTCCAGGTCGAACCAATCGAACGCCCAGACCTCTTTTGTTGAGCGCAGCGGCAAAATCATGTGATTAGCGGATTCGACAGGGGCGTTCCGGAGCGTCCCGTCGGTGTCCATATCGATGTCAGTGTCGGCGCCAGATCGGGAAATGCAAGGGACGGCAGGTGGAGTTTTGGGTTTTGAGCAAGCCTTCGTCGGGAGCGAAGGCTCCGTTATGAATTGAGACAAACTGTTGCATAACTATTCTCTCCAAAAAGCAGTCGAATTTTCCGGCGTAGCCGGGGAATTCTGCTGCCGAGCCTGCACCGCTCACAAATCTCTAAGGATTTGTGAGCGATGAAGGCTAGTCCATCCAACCTCGACCCGCTGTTTGCGGTTGAATTTGTCGGTGTAGAAAAGCTCGCGATGCTGGACGCCGTGTTCGTGTACGAGCTTGGTCACCTTCACATCAAAGCAGCAGTACTCGGCGATCTCCATGAATCGTTTCTCTCGCCACCACTTAATGGCATCGACCCCATCCGCCGTTTTGCCGACTCCGAGAGTCGCCTGGGCGATGTTGTCCAATTTCGGCTTGCTTCGCGTCAGCTTCTCAACCTCGACGAGGAGGTCCAATGTTCGGAGTTGAAGCGGCAAATCGAGGATGGTGTAACCCATCAGAACTTCGTAATCGAAATTGACGACATTGAATCCAACGACGAGGTCCGCACGAAGCAACTGTTGAATCAAATCGTGAACTCGGTTCTCCGGATAGATCCGATACTCGGTCAGATTCGTGCTATAGGTGACCCCAAGAGACATGCCCATGTCCCTTTTTTTCTCCCAACCGCCTACGTCGTTCGCTGTGCGTTGAGTTTCCAGATCGAAGTAAACAATGTTCATCCAGGCGCGAGTTTTCGCTTTGAGCTTGGCGCTGCCTTTGAGTAATGGCGATTGAGGGCGTGGTAATCAAGGTAGGATTACTCGAAAACCAATTCTCAAAGCCAAATCCTCCAGTCGGGCTCAGTCAAACGAGCCAGCATCGAATCTGAAACAAGTTCGCCAGGTTCGTCAGATGATATTCCTCAACAACGGTCCCATCTGATACGTAGACTCGAATTCCGTTCGCTCCGTCGGAAATCCACCGCGTCTGCTTGATATTTTTGGTTTCGCAGACCTGGAATAACGGGAGACCGTCCACGCTGGCCACCCACGCGCCGGTCTCGTCTCCGTAGATCATCAGTTGGAAGCTCGCTTGCCGGGTGTTTTCCAAGGGGTTGTTCGCAGGTTTCACGAAAACCGGAGGCGAGTCGGTCTTTGCATCTGCCGGAACTACTTTGCCCTCTCTCACATCAAAGAATCGAAAAGGGATCAAGGATCGGTCGAACCATTTTTCCCAAACTGACTTGCCTTGGTTGGCGACTTGAAAACGTATGCCGATGACCCGTTGCGTGGTTTCATGGTCAGAAGTCAATAGCAACGCATCCTGGCTCCGCGACGCTCCCAGTCGGGTTACCGTCTGCAAGTCGGGAGGTAGGGCAATCTCCCTTAAAATCTGGCCGGAGGAATCAATCTGCTTCAGCACGATAGCCTCCCCTGTTTTTAATAACAGCCAAACGCTGTCGGAAACTCCTGCACTCATGTCGAGGAGATCTCCGGTTTCTCTCTCATCGATAACGGCAAACTCTTGTCCGTCCAGCTTCCAGATTTTTGCCTCCTTCGTACCGACTACGATTGAGGAAGTCAGAACAGCGCATCGAAAGAGATTCTCAGCGGGCGATTTCAAATCCAGCGACGTATCGCTGACCTGGTACCTGATTTGATTTCCGGTACAGCACCAAGGTCCGATTTTCGAAAGCATCGGCATCTCGAATATCGGCCGTGTTTTGTTGGGAGATTTGAGCTCCTGAAGAAGGATCAATCAACGAAAGTTGTGTGCGGTCGAAAGCGAGGATATTCGACCCGTTCGCCTTGATCGTCTGCGGACCGAAGCTCAGGGTGATAAGCTTCGATCGGTTCCCCTTGCCGTCAAAGGTTACTAACCCCGGTTTTGGCGCGCCAACCAATACGACGGGACGCAGATCACTCAATAATGTTGCCGAAAGGATTTTTTGGATTCGTGGGTCGTCTGAGTCGTGGATCCAATCGTTGAAATGATAGGCAACACCTTCGATTTTCACGTCGCCGATCAACACGCCCCGGGCAAAAAACTTACCGTTTGGAACCGGCTTACCATAGACATCGTTACGATCCCAGTCGACATATAGCCCGTTGAGCCCCGATTTGAAGCTATCAATCGCGGCGGCTTTTTTCAGGACACGGATCAGTTTGGCTTTACTGTCGTAAACTCCGAGACTGATCACCCCTTCGACAGGGGGTGGAACAAACATTAATTGGCTGGAGCTTGACTCCTCCTCGTCAGCTTGCAGCGCGCCGAGCGAAAGAAGCGAGAGAGCGAGAATAGTCCGAGGCGTCCATCTTGAACGATCAAACATAGTACTTCCAATTCAATTCGGGAAAGAGGTTATCCCGCCACTCGCAGTTCTTGAGGAACTCATCGTCCATCGTCCACCCCTTAGTTGATCGTACAATCGCGTAAACCGCAGGATGTGATCCCTCGTCCTTTTGGTTGCATAGTCGCGGGCGGTACCGGTCTTCATCAGGAAGGCCCAATCGCTCGATTGTGCCAGCAAAAGTTCGCGCGCCATTTGTTTGAGGACTCGCTCTTTCCATGCTGCGGGTTTTTTTTGCGCGGTGCGAGCCGACTCGGTCATCCGGCGCGCGGCGGCGTGCAGGTGGGGATAGATCCATGAATTGGATTCATCCAGCCAAACTTCCCAAAACCCTTTGTGACCCCAACTTGAGGGGCTCGGTGCAATAATCTGCTGCGTATCGTGGCTCTCGAGATAGGCGCTCGGGGTAGTCAGTTGGAACACTTTTTGATCGTAAACCGCCTTTCGAATAAACAGGTTCAGAAACTTCGGCCCTTCGTACCACCAGTGCCCAAACAATTCAGCGTCGAACGGGCTCAAGACAATCGGCTCGATATTGGTCACGCCAATCAGATGCTCGATCTGTTTCGCTCGGCTGACCATGAAATCGCCTGCGTGATGATCGGCAGCGGCGTCCGCCCAACCGGGTACATAGATTTGTTTGTTCGGAGTGCGGCCCGTAATTCGATGGTACTTGATGCCAGTGGATTTCCTCGATCCGTCCGCGGGCAAGAACGGGCGCAGATAGTCCAGATCCAGATCGTGACCTATATCACGATAGAAATCGCGATAAGCAGGATCACCCGGATATCCTTCCTGCGCGCTCCAGACCTGTTTACTCGATTCACGGTCGCGTCCAAAAGTGGCAGGACCGGCAGCCGTAAAGCACGGCGTGAAGATGGCGTAACGCGGACGAGGATTGCCAAACATCAACCCATGCGCGTCGAGCGAAAACCAACGCAAATCCGCCTCCTGCAGATAATTCTCGAGACCGGAGAAATAGGCACATTCAGGGAGCCAGATGCCTCGGGGCTTCCGGCCGAAGTTTTCGCGGTAGTCGTCGCAAGCGATCCGAATCTGAGCGCGCACGGCCTCGGGATGTTGTTCCATCAGCGGGCAGGAACCCGTGGGTCGCCGCACAGGTGATGATTTCGAGGAAACCGGCATCTTGATATCGCTTGAATGCGGTGACGAGATCGCATTGTAATCGATCGGCGTAAATCTCGCGGCACTCCAGAAAGCGAGAGTAATAGATTCTTGCGAGATGATTGATTTCCGGTTGTGACTGAGTCCGATCGATCTCGTGTTTGGCCAAGGCGATTGCACGGTCAAGGTATCGGAGGTAGCGCTCGCGCAGCAGGCTATCATTGAGCATGGCGCACAGTGGCGGGGTAAGGGACATCGTCAGCCGGAACGGCACGCCGTCGCGAACCAAGCCCTCAAATATTTGCCAGAGCGGCACGTAGGTTTCCGTGATCGCCTCGAACAACCAATCTTCTTCCAGAAAATCTGGGTATTCGGGATGCCGCACAAACGGTAAATGGGCGTGGAGGACGAGAGCTAGATAGCCTTTTCGCATGCTTTTGCAGGACCGGGGGGATAAGGTTATGTCAATAAGACAAGGGGCCAACTCGGCTCCGTAGCAAGCGAAAAAAGCAAAATTCTATGGCGCGAAAATCCGGCCCCACTTTCAGGCTTGGCGAGAGGTCCGCCCAGGTGCTTTCGCAAGGCGTCGTGCTGAACGCTCGTGAGATTTTCGCGTTACAGGCCCCGGCCCGGCAAAAAACCAGGCAGCTGCCGACGCGGGCTCAATTGGCTAATCAGCTCCCATTCGCGTCGATTCTACGAATGCTTCGGTCGAGCCATCGATTTGGCGTCCTTGACGACCTTTCCCGGAATGAATGTAGAGACTCTGGCGGTCTACCTTTCCTTGCTGCTCTGGCGGCAACGAAATCTCGTATTTCACCGGTTGGCGATGATCTTCGATCTGGAGGTTTGGATTGTAGACGCTGTTGAACTTCCATAGCATCTTCACAAAATTGGTCTGACCGTGGAGCAATCGCTCAACGGCAAGCCCGGCCGCTTCGCGAAGCGCAGCGACTCCAAGGTGCTTCAAGCTGAGAACCCTCTGCGTTTCTACAAGCTCGCGGTAAAACTCCTCCAGTGGCAGCTTCGTCGGCAGGACCGCGTGCTGAATATCGAAAAGGCGATAATCGCGAGTGGTCAATTTTCGTGATTCCGTTCGCCAGCTTTCGGTGCCTGGATAAGGCGTATTCACGCTGATATTCACGATCTCGGGAATCTCCATGCACCATTCGCGGATAACCCTGAAACGCTCACGATCCCACGAGGGATCCGCGATGATATTGATCGCTACCGAGACTCCCAGGGACCGGGCAAATTCCAGCGCTTCAAAATTCTGGGAAAGGCTGACTCGCTTGCGGAAGTTCTTTAGTCCTTCCTCATCGATCGCTTCAATACCGAGGAACATGTACTCAAGCCCAAGCTTGCGCCAGAACTGAAAAACCTCCCTGTTCCGCAACAAGATATCGCCGCGGGTCTCAAGATAATACTTTTTGCGGATACCTTTCTTGCGCAATGAGTTCCCCGATTCGCATGCCATGATCGACCTGGATAAAGGCGACATCGTCGAGCAGGAATATTCCAGGTTCCCGAATGCGCGCCATCTCTTCGACGGCTGCCTCCGGGGATTTGGTTCGATAGCTTCGTCCGTAAAAAGTCCAGGCGCTGCAAAAAACGCAGTCCCATGGGCAGCCCCGGCTGAACTCAATCGATGCACATGGATCGAGGACCCCGATGAAATAGCGTCTGCGGTTTCGAACCAAGTCTCTCGCGGGCATCAGGTCGTCCAGGCTGTTCACGAACAGCGGCCTTGGCCCTTGTCCTTCAAGTGTGTGCACGCCCGGTACGAGATGGAGCGATTTCCGGTCGTGTCGCGCCGCGTCCAGCAGCGGAACAATGGAGGGTTCACCTTCCCCCTTTAAAATACAGTCAATGGAACCCTGGCTGTGCTCGAGAATTTCCTGGGCAATAAACGAAGAACTGTGTCCGCCCACGAAAATAAAACAACTCGGCAGCTTTGCCCTCGTCGCGGCGGCCAGATCGAGGATCTCCGGCACGTTGGCGAGATAGTTGCATGAAAAGGCGATTGCATCTGGTTGCCAGTCTTCGACGATCTTAAAGTAGTCCGCGTGCCGGTCGGCTTGCAGATCGATCAAGCGCACGTCGTGTCCAGCGCGACGGGCGGCGGCAGCCACCAACTCAAGGCCGAGCGGTTCCAGCCTTAGATAGATCTTGGAGTACATCAAACACCCGGGATGGACGGCTAGAAGTTTCATAAAGGCGGCCGATTTGCTGGATACAATAACCGAAAATCTGAGAATTCAAGAAGCCAGGAGGCAAAAACCTGTCATCACAGACTATAGGCTCCAGGCTTCTTCGAATTTCAAAAGGAAAGGCGCCCAAGCTACCTCGAGCGCCCTCCGAAGAACAAATCTTTTCACGAACGGTTCGAACTAGAGATCGAAATACATATAAAATTCGTAGGGATGCGGGCGAAGGCGCAGAGCATCGTACTCCTTTTTCTTCATCTCAATCCAGTTTGCGACAAAGTCCTTGGTAAAAACGTCTCCTTTGAGCAGGAATTCGTGATCCGCTTCGAGTGTTTCAATTGCTCCGAGCAACGAATCGGGCACGGTCGGCACCTTGGCGATCTCTTCCGGCGGAAGTTCGTACAGGTTCTTGTCGAGAGGGTCACCCGGATCGATGCGGTTCTGAATGCCGTCGAGTCCTGCGAGCATAATCGCCGCATAACACAGGTAAGAGGTTGCCGCCGGGTCGGGCGTACGAAACTCCACTCGTTTCGCTTTCGGATTTTGCGAGTAAGTCGGGATGCGAATCGCAGCCGATCGATTGCGGGCAGAGTAGGCGAGGTTCACCGGAGCCTCGAATCCCGGGACAAGTCTCTTATAACTATTGGTTGTCGGGTTGTTGATGGCCGTTAAGGCCGGGCCGTGCTTGATGAGGCCGCCGATGTAGAACAGTGCCATCTCACTGAGGCCCGCGTATTTGTCACCTGCGAAGAGCGGTTTACCGTCCTTCCAGAGCGACGAGTGCGTGTGCATACCGGACCCATTATCGCCGAAGAGCGGTTTCGGCATGAATGTGACGACCTTGTTGTACTTTTTCGCTACGTTTTTGAGGATGTATTTGTAATACATCATCCAGTCGCCCATGACCTTTAACGATGCGAAACGGATGTCTATTTCTGCCTGGCCTGCAGTAGCAACTTCGTGGTGTTGACGTTCGATGGGGACACCAGCCTTCTCCAGTTCAAGACACATCTCGTTTCGGATGTCTTGAAGCGTATCAGTCGGGGGTACGGGAAAGTAACCTTCTTTGTGACGAATTTTATTTCCTAGATTTGGAAACTCTTCCCGCGCCGTGTTCCAGATTCCTTCAACGCTATCGACACTGTGGAACGAGCTATTCGAGCTGTACTCGTAACGAACGTCGTCAAAAATAAAGAACTCCGCCTCGGGACCAAAATATGCCGTGTCGGCGATACCGGTACTCTTCAGATAAGCCTCGGCCTTTTCGGCAACACCGCGGGGATCGCGTTCGTATGGTTCGCGGGTGATAGGGTCCTGGATCGTACAAATCAAGCTCAGGGTGGGTTCCGCGTTGAACGGATCAATCCAGGCCGTCCCAACGTCTGGGATGACGAGCATGTCACTGGCGTGAATCGCCCTCCAGCCACGAATGCTCGAGCCGTCAAAGCCCAAACCATCTGTAAAAATGTCTTCGCTGTATTCGTTAAGCGTCGTGGTGAAGTGCTGCCATGTTCCGAGCAGATCGGCGAATTTGAAGTCGATCAGTTTAATTCCCTTTTCTTTGATGAATTCGGTTAGTTCAGCTGGGGTCATAAGTATTCTGGTTGGATGATTAGGGGTTAATGTTCGGTTGAGATAGGCATTTTCGAGGCGCCGGACGTGGACTCACTCAGATCGCTCGATCACCGCGTTCCTCCGTACGTATTCGGATAACGTCCAGAAGATCTTGCACGAAGATCTTGCCATCGCCTCGTGTGCCGGTCCGCGCGGAATGCTTTATGGCGGCAACCGCAGAACCAAGCAATTCGTTTCTAACGATTAGTTCAACTTTTAGTTTTGGGATGAACGGGAGCCGGCTCGGGCTATACGGAGGTCGTACGCATTGCGGAGATTGACCGTAACCTTTGACTTCGCTGACGGTCATGCCTTCGATCCCGAGCTCAGCCAATCCCGACTTAACCTCCTCCAATTTAAACGGTTTGATGATCGCCTCGATTTTTTTCATGTCGGGTAACCACCCACCATTCCTTTCGGGGACTGAACCCCGACGACGCGCAATTCAATGGGTGAAATGCTGCGAGGAAGTACGACTCCCTCCAAGTCGACTTCCTCGCAAGGTACTCACGGGCACCGTCTACCTTTAACCTTCTTTACCCTGTTTGCCCTTTAGAGGTTAACCCCCTTCGAGACTGTACCACGCGAATTAAACATTCGGACCTCCCCCGAATGAAGCCAATAAAAGCTAAAGCAAACGGTATGCCAAGTACTCCGCGTACCTGCATCCCAAGGAGGCCCAATATTCTCAGTGTGGCGTGCTCGCGTCATTGCTCAGAAAATGACAACTTGCTCGTGCTCTTTGGACTATCTGTCGCATTTTATCCATAGAGGGTTTTGAGTTTTGCGTCGAAGCACATGAGAGCTAGGCTTTAGCCTGGTGCGACACTCGAAACCCATAATCCAAAAGTCAAAACTCAAAGCTGCCTTTTTCCGATGGTCAATCTGATCATCCCAGATAAGTGGCAACAGGATGCGGTGAATCTGCTTCGAGAGGGCACGGACGTCGTGGTCCAAGCGCCAACCGGCGCGGGCAAGACTTACATATTTGAGCTTTTCTATGAGTCGCTCCGAGGTCAAGCCATTTACACGGTCCCAACTCGAGCACTAGCGAACGACAAGCTAGCCGAGTGGCGAGCGCGGGGATGGGATGTCGGAATTTCGACCGGGGATCTCGCCGAAAACTTAGGGGCTCGGGTTGTTGTCGCAACCCTCGAGACTCAAAAGGGCCGTTTCTTGCGACGGGAGGGTCCACGATTGCTGGTTGTCGATGAGTACCAACTCCTGGCCGATCCGGTTCGCGGGACGAACTATGAGTTGATTCTGTCCCTTGCGCCGCCGGAAACCCAGATCTTGCTCTTGAGCGGGAGCGTGGCGAATCCTGAGGAGGTGGTCGACTGGCTTCGGCGCATTGGCAGAAAAGTTGAGCTTGTTGCGCACCAGGAGCGTCCGGTGCGCCTCGAGGAGGTGATGCTCAACGATCTCCCGGTGCAGGCTCCCGGCACCCTTCGTTCCTATTGGCCGAGGCTTATTTCTCGAGCGTTGCTGGCCGATCTTGGACCGTTGCTGGTATTTGCTCCCCGCCGAAAGGCCGCCGAAGAGCTTGCACAAACACTCGCGGGGGTGCTTGCGATCGACGAGCCAATGTCCGTGAGCCAGGAACAGGCGGCAGCCGCAGGCGAAACGTTGGCAAAGCTTCTTCGGCACCGTGTTGCCTATCACCACAGCGGTCTCGGTTACGCGGTCCGCGCCGGGATTATCGAACCGTTAGCCAAACGGGGTCAACTTCGCGTGGTCGTCGCCACGACGGGTCTGGCTGCGGGAATCAATTTCTCGATGCGCTCAGTCCTCATCACTGGAACAGATTACGTGGCGGGCAATCTACAGCGACACGTTCGCCCGGATGAGTTATTGCAAATGTTCGGTCGAGCCGGGAGGCGTGGGCTGGACGAGGTCGGATACGCGCTGGTAACACCTGAGATCCCAAGACTACATGAAGCCTACCCTCTGAAACTAAAGAGACCGGAACAGATCGATTGGCCGTCTTTTCTGGCCGTGATGCAAGTCTCTTCCTTGCGCGGCGAAGATCCCTTCCTGAGTGCACTCGAAGTAGGCCGGCGTTTATTTTCGACCAGGATGCTCACGCTTGGAGTGGAAGGGTTTTACAGCGGAGCCGAGCGCCCGTGCGGCCTGCGTGTAGACGGGGAGAGGGGGAGATTCGTTCGAAGGCATCAGGAAAAAATGCAAAATTCGCGTGCCCTCTGGCAGATTAAGCCGGCGCCTACAGAAACGACGCTCGGAAATCTTTGGGTCAGGACGCAACGAGACCAATGGCGCCCGGCGCTGATGGTTGCATCGAGCCTGAATGGAATCGGTTCGGGCAACATTTGTAAAATTCGGGTGGGCGAACGTCGCTTTGAATACGGGCGTGAAGTGCCGGTCGCCGTCATCTCGGAGACAGGATGGCGCCCGGTCAAGTGGCTGCGGAAGCGGTTTCGGCAAAAATATCCGTTGATTACTATAAAGGCGATCCTGCGCCAGGCTGATTTTGAGCGGGAGTTGTTACCTCATGTCTCGGCGGAGGTGGGTGGTCAGTTATGGGATATAGTTTATCGAGAAAGACTGGCAGTAGCGCGATTCCGCTTCAATGGTTTCAAGCGCTCAGGGTTATCTCGATCAATTCGGAAATTGGCTGGCTGATCCGAAGACGAAACGGAACTATCCGGAGGTTTGCGATACGTGCGAAAGTCGCGAGGAATGCCAAGCGATGGAACTGAATATGACGCCGGCATTTGCATGGAGACAGCTTGGATTGATCGATGAATCCGGCAGGCCGACCCGGCGAGGCATTGTCTTTAGCTTTTTCAACCAGGGGGAAGGTCTTGCGATCGCGGCCGCCCTCGAGCAACCGGAGTATTCGATCGATGATCTGGTGTTCGATCTGGGAAACCTGAGAGCCGGGCACCGCTTCGCACTCGATGAGTCCCCTTTCGGCGGTCGATTGAGTTTGATTTGTCAGCAGACCTACAATCGTGCCGATTTTCCGGGCTATCTTGAAATGGGTCTTCCTCCGGCCTACGGTGCCGGCGCAGCGGAGGTCATCCGGGAAGTCGTTGAACAGGGAACGCCGTGGCATAAGCTGGTCAACGAGCTGCTACGTCCGGGAGATATTGAGCGCGCCATTACTGAATGGAGGAGCTTGCTTCGCCAAATAACTCAGGCTCCCGACTGCAATTGGGAACGTTGGCGACGGCTAAAGCAGACTTCGGAAAAGTTCGTCAATTCGACCCGAAGCGCTGCCGGTCAGCCGTTACCCGCGCTGCTGCCGGCCCAATTGAAGCGGTATCAACCGAAGTATTCGCTGGCGCAAAAACGGTAGCCAGAATTTTGGACCACAGGCAAAACTTACTCAGCATGAGTTCGACAGACAACGACTCGAGTGAACGGTTGGCGGGTGATAAATGGGCATACGGCCTGGCAGGAGGCTTTTTGCTGGTGATGTTCAGCGTGGCGCTGACGGTCTGGATAGATAACCGGAATCGCACTAATATCGAGCAAGTCTTTGAGCCGACTGCCGTGGCGGACCCGGTCATGCTTGGTTTCGATCCGAGAGAAAATCCTGGCCGGGAAGTGCTGCAATGGAAGGGTCAACCCTATTTCCTGCAAACGAATGAAAGGGTAAATCTGCCGGATTTCGAAGCGCTAAAAGTCGGTAAGGATGACAGGGGAAAAGTTGAGCTGTACCAGGTGAAGAAACAGAATGATTTGCGGGTGGTTCTGGTGAAGATCGCGCCGAACGAGTTTTTGCGGCTGACGCCGAGGTGAAGAAGGCGGAAAACAGGAGACAGGATTTCTGACTCCTGCCGAGCAGTGGCGGCAAGCCTACTGGACTGAACGATTTGCGGGCTTCGCTTTCCAGGCGTTCCAAAGAAAAAGCGCGCCGATAAGCAGCATGAATAAAGAAAGGAATTGTCCTCTCGTGAATGGTCCCGTCAAGGGCGCGTCCGGCTCTCGAAACAGCTCGCCGGTTATGCGCATCAGCGGGTAAAGAACGAAGAAGCACCCGGTCGTCATGCCGTCTGGTTTTTTGAATTTCAGCCGGATCAGGATGAGAAGGGTGAACAACAGAATCCCTTCCAAAAAAGCCTCGTAAAGTTGGCTCGGATGACGCGGGCTGAGAATTCCGGCAAGGAGGTCGCGTATTGGCGCGCTATGCCGGGCAGCGGCAATGATGTCAGGAACGTTATTCAGGGTCGGATCGATTTTTACCGCCCCTTCAATCGCGATTGCCGCCTCGTTTGGGCGCTCAAGTAACTCCGTGGGGAACTGCATTGCCCAAGGGACGTTCGCCGGCCTGCCATACAACTCGCCGTTGATAAAATTCGCGAGCCGGCCAAAAAAGAGACCGACGGGCGCCACCGCGACCAGGTTATCCCCGATCCCTGTCCATGAGATGTGGTGCCGCCGGGCGTAGATCCAGCTAAAGATCACTAGCCCAAGTATGCCTCCATGGCTGGCCATACCGCCGTCCCAAACACGAAAAACTCCAAGCGGGTCGTCGATCAGCATGGACGGCCGGTAAAATAAGACATAACCGAGCCGACCACCGAGAAGAACGCCAAACAGCGCCGCATAAAAGATGAAATCGCCCACTTGGTTTTCCCGGAGCGAACCGTATCCCTTCCGAGCCAGCCATTTCATCAGGTAAAATGCGCCAATGAATCCTGCGATATAAGCCAGGCCGTACCATCGGATGCCGAACTGTTCGTTGAACCGAATTAGGAACGGACTGAGGTGATGAACGTAGAAGGCAAAGCACATTGAACTCAGGATGCGGAACGCTAGATTCTCATCCTATGCAGGAGATTGGGAAGCTCGTGTTGATCATTGGGCTGGGTCTGGTCATAGCCGGCGGAATCCTCTGGCGATTCCCAAATCTTTTCAGTTGGGTCGGTAAACTTCCCGGCGATATCTCGTTCCAGAAGGGGAATTTTTCGTTCTACTTTCCAGTCGTCACCTGCATTCTAGTCGGCATTGTTCTCAGCCTTCTCAGCTGGCTATTCAGGCGCTGAGATTACTCCTGTCGAACTCCTTCCGGCGACACTTTCACATTCGGTATTGAGTCCACCCAGCGAGAGCCCGCCGGGGCGGCCCAGTTCACGGCATTTCGAATGACTGTCTTTATTTCCGGTTGATAATAGGTCGGAAAGGACTCGTGGCCCGGGCGAAAATAGAAGATCTTGCCATTGCCCCGTTTCCAGCAACAACCTGATCGGAAGACCTCGCCTCCCTGGAACCACGACATAAATACCATCTCGTCCGGGCTCGGAATCCCGAACGGCTCACCGTACATCTCCTCGTGCGGTATCTCGAAATAGGCGTTGAGCCCTTGGGCAATTGGATGGCCGGGATTGCAAACCCAAAGGCGTTCCTTCTCGCCGGCCTCGCGCCAGGTTAAGGAACAGGTGGTCCCCATCAATCGTTTGAAGATCTTGGAATAGTGTCCGGAATGCAGTACGACCATGCCCATACCCTCAAGAACGCGCTTTTGAACCCGATCAACGACCTGATCGCTCACTTCGCCGTGAGCCAGATGCCCCCACCAGATCAAGACATCCGTTTCTGACAAGCGCGCTTCCGGCAAACCGTGATCTGGCTCCTGAAGTGTCGCGGTTCCAACGTCGAAAGAATCATCGGTTGCCAGATTTCTCGCGATACAATGGTGCATCCCGTCCGGATAAATCTTGCGAATAGCTTCGGACCGCTGTTCGTGGACATTTTCGCCCCAGACTACGACTCGGGTCTTGTTCATGTTAGATCCAAACCACGGATCAATCAAAGAGGCAACTCAAGACGGCGGCAAACGCCGGGCGGGTCGTTGTCGACGACCGCCTGGTCGCGGACTTTTTGATCTTGCCGATTAGGAATCCTCCCAAGGAACCAAGATCTTGCCGGATGCGCGTACGAAAAAAACAAAATTAAAGTCTTCCCTGCCAATCCAAATGCGATGAATTTGTCTGCCACTAGACGCCGAAAAATCGCTACCTTCACGCAGCCTGAATATGCGCACGCAACTGTCACCGTATGAAGACCTGGAACGGCTCATCGAGTTTGATTTTCTCAGGGCCACGGAAGCCGCCGCATTGAACACCCTGGAATGGGTTGGCCGAGGCGAGAAAGAAAAGGCGGATGCTGCCGCTTGTGACGCGATCCGGGGAATGTTCGATTTGATGAACATTTGCGGTGAGGTGGTAATCGGCGAGGGAATCAAGGATAATGCTCCCGGGATTTTCAAGGGGGAGCACCTTGGCACCTGGATACCGGGCAGTCACAAATTCGATCTGGCCCTGGATCCAATCGATGGCACTACCAACGTGGCAAAGGGATTGCCGGGTTCCATTTGCTGCCTGGCTGCTGCGTCTCCGGAAGCCCACATTGAGGTTTCTCTAAGAGACATTCCGACCTTTTACATGATGAAGCTTGCCTATGGCGTAAAGGTTGTTCGTTACATGCAAAGGACGGGAATAGAGATACTCTCGATCCGAAACCCGATCGAAGAGATTATCCCGATTGTGGCCAAGGCACTCCGGAAGCGGATTCAAGATTTAGCGATCGTTGTGCTGGACCGGCCTCGCCATCTAAAACTCGTGGAGGCGATCCGTTCCTCGCGAGCCACGGTGCGAATGATTTCCGATGGAGATATTACCGCCGCGATCGCACCTTCAATTCCGGAAAGTGGCGTTGACCTTTACGTAGGGATCGGGGGAGCGCCTGAGGCAGTGCTGGCCGCGGCCGCGATTCGATGTCTTGGCGGCGATATTCAGACGAGAATGTGGCCTCGAGACGATGAAGAATTGAGAACGGTGATCGACGAGGGATTTGGGGAAGAATTGCAGAGCGTTTTCTACGCTGCAGACCTTGCGAAAGGAAATAACATTATCTTTTGCGCAACCGGTGTGAGTGACTCACCTCTCTTGCGGGGCGTGCGTGTGCGGGGACACACGGCGGTCACTCACTCTATTCTTATGCGTGCCAGGAGCCGGACGGTGCGCATGGTCGAAGCCTATCATGATCTTGCCCACAAGACGATTCGACTGCGGTCCACGAGGCGAGAAACGCCGATTGGCTAGCTAATTAACAATCTTTGAAGCGATTCAATCAGATATGAAACTCCAAGTACCAGACGGTGTTGTGGTGACGGGAGAACTTTCTCCAGAAACTACCCAAATACTGACTCACGATGCTCTTGCCCTCGTTGCCAAGGTTCATCGAGAGTTCAACACGCGGCGGGTCGCACTTCTAAAAAGAAGGGCGCAACGGCAGGCGGAACTGGATGCCGGCAAACTACCCGATTTCCTGCCTGAGACGGAGGAAATTCGAGCAAGCAATTGGACGGTGGCACCGATTCCTGCGGATCTGCAGGATCGACGGGTTGAAATCACCGGGCCGACCGATCGGAAGATGATTATCAATGCACTCAATTCCGGCGCGAAAATGTTCATGGCGGATTGTGAGGATGCCAATGCCCCGACCTGGTCAAACATGGTGGAAGGTCAGGTAAATTTACGCGATGCAATCCGCCGGAAGATCGGGTTTACAAGTCCCGTGGGCAAGGAGTACCGATTGAACGACGAAGTAGCCGTCTTAATCGTTCGTCCGCGCGGCTGGCACCTGTTAGAGAAACACGTGCTGATTGACGGAGAACCCGTGTCCGGCGGTATTTTCGACTTCTTGCTGTACGTTTTTCACAATGCGAAGGAGCTCATCCAACGAGGGTCCGGACCCTATTTCTACCTGCCGAAGTTGGAGAGCCATCTCGAAGCGCGGCTGTGGAACGATGTTTTCAACCTCGCCCAGGACGAAGTAGGAGTTCCGCAGGGGACGATTCGAGCTACGGTGTTAATCGAAACGATTCTTGCGGCCTTTGAAATGGACGAGATTCTTTACGAGCTTCGAGAACACTCGGCGGGTCTCAATTGTGGCCGATGGGATTACATTTTCAGCTGTATTAAGCGATTCCGGAACAAGCCGGGATTTATTTTGGCCGACCGCGCCCTGGTTACGATGACTACGCATTTCATGCGGTCGTATTCACTGCTTTGCATCAAAACCTGTCACCGCAGGGGGATTCACGCAATGGGCGGTATGGCGGCCCAGATTCCGATCAAGAACGACGAAAAGGCGAACGCCGAAGCTTTTGCGAAAGTTCGGGCCGACAAGGAGCGCGAAGCGAACGACGGTCACGACGGCACATGGGTGGCCCACCCGGGCCTGGTGCCGGTCGCTCTCGAAGCCTTTGACGCGGTGATGAAGAGCCCGAATCAAATCGATCGAAAACGGGAAGACGTCACGGTTCGCGCGGCCGATATCCTGAGCTTTGGTCCGGAGAGCCCGATCACAGAGCAGGGTCTGCGTACGAACGTCAGCGTCGGTGTTCAATATATCGAAGCTTGGCTGGGCGGATCGGGTGCGGTGCCGATATTTAATCTGATGGAAGATGCGGCGACAGCCGAAATTTCGCGTGCGCAGGTTTGGCAGTGGATTCGAAGTCCGCAGGGTCGGCTCGCCGACGGCCGGAAGGTGACCAGAGAATTGTTCCACTCCGTGCTCGGTGAGGAACTCGAAAAAATTAAATCAATGGTGGGCGAGGAGCGGTTCTCGAAAGGGAAGTATCAAGAAGCGGTACAGCTCTTCGATGAGCTAATCACCAACGACCAATTCGTCGAATTTTTGACGCTCCGCGGATACGATCGACTGAACTGAGCCTTAATCATAACGGAGTTCGTCCTTAAGGCTCGCTCGCTCGATAGGCTGCCGCGAGCAGAGTAACGGGATGCATCACCTGGAGCTTCTGTCCCCTGGCTTTTGCGCCATTCTCGATTTGGAGGTGGCAGCCTGGGTTGGCAGTTGCAACGATGGTGGCGCCGGTTCGAGCGATGTGGTCGAGTTTCCTGGAGAGCAGTTGCTGCGACATTTCCGGCTGGATAATGTTGTAAATCCCGGCACTCCCGCAGCACCAGGCGGATGAATTGGCAGTGTTACCGACCATGTTTGCGTGGGTCAAAAATGAGCAAGAGCGAAGTTTTTTCCAAAAAATCTGTGAAAATTGACTGAACTATAATGATCATAATTTCCATCAATTAGCGACCAGCGACATTAACCGCCACGACCATTATGCTTCCTGATCCTGCAAGTCCGCCTTCTACAATCCTGGTTGTAGACGACGAAGAATTTCTCTTGGAGTACGTGCGGATCGTTTTATTGCGTTCTGGGTTCAAGGTGTTAACCGCTCAAACCGGAGAGGCCGCCTGGCACCTGATCTTGCATAGCCAGAACGAGATTCGTTTGGTTTTGACGGACATCGTGATGCCCAGTTCCTTCGACGGATTGGAACTAGCCGACCGGGTGCACCGGCGGCATCCGGATCTACCTGTTCTCTTTATGAGCGGCGCTACATTAGACGACCGAGCTGTAACCGAAGCTCTCGTCACCAAACGGTTGCTTTTGCGGAAGCCGTTCGATCCAGAACAGCTTTTGGCAATCGTGCGCGAGAAGCTGGAAGCTGCCAACCCGTCGACCAAAGGATTGTAGTTTCGAGTTCAGGGTTCGGAATCACGCCGCGCCTGCGTCAAGTCCGAGACCTAAACTCTCTTGCGGCTATCAAGTCATTTGACATATTCGCGCATCGCGCTGGCAGGCCAGGCGCAAAGACTATGGTCACAGGTTGAGGCTGGTCCATCGACGTGTGAGCGACCTGTGAGTTTCCACGAGCGACCTGAGGCTTTTTCCCTGATGCAGAGAGTTAAACGGAGCGTTCGGATTGTTACAAGATCGATTCTCGATAACCGAATTCATAGCCGAGCGACAGACAGGCGTCGAGGCGTTCTACGCCTTCTGTCGTACTCGGATGTCGGAGCGACGCGGCTGCCGCGCAGACGCCGAAGGTCAGACAATCTTCCATTGGCAATTCGTCATGGTATCCAAGCAAAAATCCGGCTGCGAACCCGTCACCTGCGCCCGCCGCTCCCGCAATCTGGTTCGGAGGCATCAGGAGGCTGGGTTGAAAAATGCGCTGGCCGCCGTGCGACGCCGCAAGAACCCCTTCTGGAAAATGGATGATTGCCCACCGGCGTACGCCTGCAGCGAGCAGGGTGTCAGCAGTTTGCAGGAGCGTGGGGACATCGATTTTGCCAGCCTGTCTAATTTCAAGCGAGAACACACGCGCTGCCTCGAACTCGTTTAAGAAAATGAAGTCCAGAAACGGGAGCGCCGGTGATACCACGCGGCCAAACCGATCACTCTCCTCGCTGACAACATCGACGGAAGTGATAAACCCAAGTTCGGAGGCTTTCGCGAGAAGTTCCGCAGCCCTGGTGCCAAAGCCTGCGCAGGGTTGATCGAGCCGGTCCAGGAGCAAAAGATAGCCAAGGTGAAAGATCTTCGCGTCGGAGGAGTCGAGCCGGATCGAGTCCGCGTCGAGCAACATGTTCGCGCCTCTCTGGTGAAAGAATGTTCGACGCCCTGTTCGCTCGACCGTCATTACATCCGTGTAGGACGTGGGTTGTTGGTCGGTTCGCTGAATCAACTTCGTGTTAACGCCGAATTTCTGACACGTCTTGAGTATCCAGTCGCCGGGTTCATCCTGGCCGACAATCCCCGCTCCCACCAGCGGAAATTCGGCTCCCAGTTTCGCGAGGTCGATCAGCACATTGCAAGGAGCGCCACCCGTTCCGCGAAATTCCGTCCGGATATTCGCCAAGGTGTCCTGACCAGGCCACGCATCGATGACTTTGATGTGGTCGACAATCCAGTTGCCGGCGCCAAGAATTCCTTTGCGTTCGCTCATTCTAATTCCTGAGGAAAAGATCGAAGTGCCGAAGGTTGGAACAGAAGCAAGCGACTATTTCAAGAATCCGGCTGCCTTGTCGGCTGTCGCCCCGTCATGCACGATCGCCAAGAGGGCTTTTGTCATTCCGGCCGGGTTCGCGTGCTGGATAATATTCCTTCCATAGACAATTCCCGCCGCGCCTTGGGCGATGACTTGCTGGGTCCGCTTGAGAACTTCCATGTCATTCGCTTTGCCTCCGCCGCGAACGAGGACCGGCACGCGCGCGACTTGAACCACTTTGTGATATTCCTGCGCATCGTCCGTCGGATCTGCCTTGATCACATCGGCTCCCAATTCGACCGCCTGGCGCACCAAGGGAAGTATTTTCGTGATATCGCCATCAACCATATAACCGCCGGCCTCGGTATTCGGCCGAAAAACGAGAGGTTCAATCATCAGTGGAATATTATAGCGATCGCATTCCGGCTTCAGTTTCAAGATGTTCTGGATGCATTGATCGGTGACCTCGGGCTGGCCGGGAATACGGAAGAGGTTGACGACGACACAAGCTGCGTCGAGTCGAATCGCTTGCTCTACGGGGCGCTCTATCATCCGGCTGAACAGGGATCGTGGGAGATCTTTGCCATAGACGTTGGCAACGTCGGTGCGAAGCACAAGTGCCGGCTTTGATTTGCCCGGAATCCGCTGCAATAGTTCGGCTTGACCTACCGTGAGTTGGATTGCATCAGGATTGGCCTCGACGAGAACGTCTACAGCTCTTGCTAGGTCCTCAATTCCGTTGAGGAAACTCAGTTCATTGAAAAATCCATGATCGACTGCAACGTCGATACAGCGTTTGGAGACAGGGTTGAACAGGCGATTGAGACGGTAAGTTTTCATACCAAGGGGCGAGAGTGGTAGGTATACATTCGGAATCAAAAAATTTAAAGACCTAGTATGCGGCCTGGGATATGGTGGTTATATGGTTGCAGGTCAATTGGCCTTACGATACACGGTACGCGATCCGGATTCGGCAGATCGTTTCGGTCGAACGAAGGAAGCCTGGTGTGAAGCCGCTTGAAAAATGTGGCTGTTCCGGACGAGGAAAGCTCTTTGAAAAACCTGAGATTGAAATGAAAATAGCTCGTCTTTTTGGAATCATTCTGGTCGTCGTTTGTGTGGCTTCAGCGCTGTCGTCCTGTTGTGAAATAAGCAGAGAGTTAGCGGCAAATAATATTGGTCCGGATGCGCCGCTCGACACAGATCCGCCCTTGAACTGAGGGGAGATGATCGCGAAACCGTGCCTCGAAAAACAAGTTAGAAACGCCGTTGAGGGCAAGGTCGATGAACGAATCGCAAGGCTCGTCAAAAAACACCGCGAACGAAACTAAAGAAATTTCGATGTGGATCGAATGGAGCGACGTTTGATGGTGCTGAGGTGTTCTCGGATTTGTTGTAACGTGATCCGTTTTCTTTTGTAAGTCGATCAGGATCAACGAAGTGGAGCCTAGGGGAATCGAACCCCTGACCTCCTCAATGCCATTGAGGCGCTCTACCAACTGAGCTAAGACCCCGCACTCCTTGGAAGGAGTCGGAAAATAACGCGATTCGGTACGAAGGAAAGCAAAATTTCAACGGTCTGCTGCGATAAGATCTCGCTTTGACGGCTTACCTTGCTTCTAATAGGTCTTACCAGCGAACAAGCATCTTATGGTCGAAGTTCCAGACCCTCTCCACCCGGCGGTCGTTCATTTTCCGATCGTGCTGATTTTTCTCGGAACTTTGATCTCGATTCTGACCATTTTTACGCGGCGTGGAGCCCTCCCGCAGTTTGCCGCGGTGATTTTGATTTTAGCGGCTGGTTCGGCCCAGTTTGCGGTATACACTGGTGGCGAACAGGCAGACGACGTCATCCAACGGATGCCGAGTGCAAGGCCCCTGATACACGATCACGCAGAGTGGGGCGAGCGTATGCGAACGGCCTCCGTGGTTGCTGCGATTGTCGCCGTGCTTGCTTTGGCGTTTTACCGCGCTCGGGGATTTCGGCGAATATTGGCTTTGATGGCGGCAGATCATTGGGGCCGCCGCTTGCTATTGTGCCATCGAAGCCGGCGAACATGGTGGGGCGATGGTTTACCATCACGGAGTCGGAGTTCAGGTCGCGCCCACCGCGGGGACTTCCGTCAGCCCCGGACCCGCCGAGACGACGCCCACAGCTTCAGCGGCGCCCACTCCCGGCGGATAGCTTGGAAGCGATCTTCGGAGTACGCTTTTTCGGCCGGGGACAGAGGCAGTCCGTTCCTTTTTCGCCCAGATATGATAATTTTGTCCCCATGGAATCCTCCAGAATTGGTTTTGTCGGCGTAGGCCGCATGGGCGCGAATATGGCTCGACGCCTGAGCGAGCTTGGGTATGAGATCGCGGCGGTCTTCGATGCAAACACGGAGAACGCAACGAAGCTTGCCCAGGAATTGGGGAGCACGGCGGTTGATAGAATTTCTGATGTGACCCGGCTTTCCGAGGTCATCTTTACCGTCGTGACTGACGATGCCGCGATGAGGGAGATCTTTTTCGGGCCGGAGAATCTTTTCACTGAAAGCCGGCGGGAAGCTTTTTATCAATTGCGCAACTATCAGTCCGCATGTCCACGTTGAGATCGAGAATCGCGGCAGCGAGTTAGGAGCTGACGTGGTGGAGGCTCCGATGGCCTCCAGCTTGACGCATGCCCGTGAAGGAAAGCTTTATATGATGCTGGGGGAAAAAGGAAAGCTTCCGCCGGGCAGAACCACTCCTCAAGGATTTAACGGTCTCACTTCATTACATCGGTGGTCCGGGTAAAGCGGCTGAACTGAAAGCTTTGGTGAACATGGTAATGAACATTAATACTGCCGGGCTGGCCGAAGGCCTTGGATTAGCCGAAGCGCTCGGGCTAGACTTGAAGATGGTGAAAGAGGTTTTTTCACAGACAGGAGCGAATTCCCGGGTTCTCGAGACGGACGGGCCTGACATGCTTGACCGGGAACATTCGACATTTTTTTCGGCTTCTCATGCCGCGAAGGATTCCGGTATTGCGCTTGAACTCGCGAAGCAACAAGGTCTTTTTCTTCCGTTACTCGAGTCGTCTAAGCATCAGTACGATCAGATGGTCAAAGTGGGTCTTGGGGAAATTGATAAGTCAGGCATTTCGGAGCTTACATTCAAGTCACGAAAGGGCGGATCTCGCAAGCCAATAGAGAAGGGTATAGAGGAGCTGTCGGTTCGGGATCTTTTTTGAGCGTCGCACCAAAATGATGAACTCCACGGCGGTTGCTGATTATTCGACGGGAACGATGACGGCCGGTGACGGTCGTTGCTATTTTATCGTTGCTGGGAGCCAAAAGCCGACGTGGCAGCACACGTGTTGATTGTTCACGGTCTCGGCGAACACTCGGGACGTTATGTCCACGTCGGAAAGTTCTTTGCGGAAGCCGGTTTTCGAACGATTGCATTCGATCTGAGAGGGCATGGCCGCAGCGCCGGAAAACCCGTTTTCATCAGGCACTACGAAGAGTTGGCTTCGTGACGTTGACTGGGTTATTAAACAGTTCAATGGCAATCCTGCTTTCCTGTTTGGTCACAGTCTCGGGGCGCAACTAGTGCTTTGGACGGCTCAGCATTTCCAACTGAGTTGACGGGATTAATTTCGAGTGCTGTCTGGCTGGCTCTCACTCACTCCCCGCCCAGATGGCAGTTAATTGTCGCAAAAATGATGAACCGAAGGATTCCCGGCCTGCGATTTTCGACCGGCATCGATGGCGGAAAACTCTCGCATGACCAGGCGCATCTCGATTCCCTTGAGGACCTCGATCTGCTTCACAGGTTCGTTACGGTTCGGTTTTATCTGGAGGCGGTAAGGGCAGCGACGGAAATTCTCGGCGCGCAATCGATCAAATGTCCGGTCTTAATGGTCCATGGGGATCAAGATGAAGTTACTTCGCGCGAGGCTGCAGAGCAATTTTTCAACAGGCTTAAAGCGCCGTCGAAAACCTTCAAGTTATATCCCGGGCTCCGGCACGAACTGCATAACGAAACAGGCCGCACAAAGGTTTTGGAGGACTTATGTGGTATGGATGAGGACATTCCTCGGCCGAAAGCAGGGGCATGGATCGGAGAGGCTGCGCGCGATGAATAAAGTTTGGGGCAGGGCGGAAGTGCCGCCTATGGGGTGGGCGAGAGATCGGGAGCAAGCTTTTTGAGGCAAAACACACTAAACTCTACGGAGAAGTAGAGATTAGTTGCGAAACGCCCTGCTTTGTGTAGTCTTCCGCGATTATGTCCTCCACTGAATACGCTCATCCTGAATCATTGGTCGGCACGGACTGGGTTGCTGAGCACTTGAATGATCCGAACGTGCGGATCATCGAGAGCAATGAAGACGTGCTGCTTTACGACACTGGTCATATTCCTGGTGCTGTCCATGTCGATTGGCGGCGGGATTTAAATGACCAGACCGTGCGTGATTATGTCGATCCGAAAGGCTTTGCGGCTTTAGCGAGCCGAATCGGAATTACCCCGGAGACGACAGTCGTTTTTTACGGAGATAAATCGAACTGGTGGGCGTGCTATGCGCTTGTGGGTGTTTTCTCTTTTCGGACACAAAGACCTGAGAATCGTGAATGGCGGCCGCGACAAGTGGATTGCCGAAAAAAGAGATCTCACTCGAGAAGTACCAAGTTATTCTCCAACGCAATACCCCGATTCCCGAGGGACGGGCGGACGACAAGATTCGCGCGTTCTACGAAGAAACTTTGGAGCAAAGCAAGGCGGGGAAACCGTTGATCGATGTTCGTTCCCCCGGTGAATTCAAGGGAGAGGTCACTCATATGCCGGAATATCCTCAAGAAGGCGTTTTACGCGGCGGGCACGTTCCTGCGGCGAAGAGCGTTCCTTGGAAGACCGCAGCCAAGGAGGATGGAACTTTCAAGCCGGTCGAAGAACTCCGGAAGATTTACATTGATAATCTTGGCTTCGATCCGTCGGAGCACACGGTTGTTTACTGCCGGATTGGCGAGCGATCGAGCCATACCTGGTTTGTTCTGACGAAGCTTTTGGGATTCGAGGACGTAAAGAACTACGACGGCTCGTGGACGGAGTGGGGAAACAAAGTAAGGGCTCCGATCCAAAAACCCTAACCTGCGACTGGAAAAGCCGAGAATGTGAAAGGCTACGCGTTGTCGTAGCCTTCCTTTTTTCCTGGGTGTCCCCGCGCTTGCCTCCCAGCTTCGGGCTTGCTTGTTTCATCTTTTGACGTTTTGTGATTTGAGAGAGTCAGGCGAGGAATCTCGTGAAAGCGGAGCCTGGACACTGAAGCCTAAAAGTATATGGAGCACGGAATCTCAAACCCGGAGCGCGAAATGGAATCGGTCTATCCCAAGGGCCTGCAAACAATCGTCAGCTTGTTTGAATCCCTGCCCGACCAGGAAAAGCGAGATGCGCTGATCTCGTATGCAGACCAGGCTCGAAAATGGGAGCCTAGAGACGGTGAAACCTTCGACCTTGAGGATGTCCGGAAGGACGAAGAATGCACCGATACCGTGGGTGTCTTTCTCAAGGTAGGCGAGGAAGAGAGGGGGATATTTCGAGTGACGTTGGGCCCGCAGGTTCAAACATTGACCCGAGCGATGACCTCGATTCTTTGCCGTGGACTGGAGCATTCGACGGTCACGGAGGTTCTCGAAGTGCCGAGCGATTTCGTCCCAAAGATTGTTGGGGGAGATTTGATTCGGGCGCGTAGCCAGACCGTGTATTACGTGCTCACGCGAATGAAAGGAATTTGCAAAGTCTATCTCAATCGTCGCCGCGCCTCGATTCCAGCAACAGGACATAAATCTTAGCGGCTCCCATTGCCGTCCTTAACCATGAACCGGAAAACCCAGCTGCACTGGTCCAGGTTGGAACAACCCGAACCGGGCATCCGGCGTTGATCAATAAGCGGGCGGTGGAAGCTGAAAGTGGCAAGTGATCGTGCAGATGATGATCCAATGCCGAGCGGAAGTACTGGTGCACAGTCAGCTGCCGGACGAAAAGGTCCTGGGTGCGAAAATGCTGCCATGTCACGATATCGCTGCTGCGGTACGCGACCGGGTCCACAAGCTTGGTTCAAGAACTCGGGTGGCGGTTCTTCCGCAAGGACCATTGACGATTCCATATGTCGGGTAGAACCAAATTCGACGACCTCCGAAGTCCGATTCGAAGTCTCGAGGGCGACTTTGAGACTCAAACCGCAAAGCTCACCCCCACGTCCCATTTCGGGGGCCTGTAGTCGATCTTCACGAGGTACAAACCTTCTGCGGGCGCCGTGTAGCTCGCCTTGGTTTTGCCTGGGTTGGTCAGGAGTTGATCGATCCAGCGAATATCTTCTCGTCCGGAACCCACGCGAACAATGGCTCCCGTAAGCATTCTGACCATCCGGTAAAGGAAACCGTCCCCGCCAAACTCCAAACAAATGAGCTTCTTTGCGGCGACGGATGCGGATCTGGTGGATGGTTCGTGTCGTGACTCTGGACCACTTTCCCGCGATTTGCGGCAAACGACGCGAAGTCATGAGTACCCGTGAGGCGGTGGGCGGCTGCCTGAAGAGAGCCGAGATCGAGGCTTTGAGGGACGTGCCAGGATCTTCCGATCTCCAAGGGATGAAACACCGGATCATTCCACAGCTGGTACCGATACATCTTTCCGACGGCCGAATACTGGGCGTGAAAACAGGTGGATGCGCGTTGACACCGGATGACCCGAATCTGGGCGGGCAGGTGGGCGTTCAGGGCCGGAGATCCATTTGGCCGGATCAAGTTTGTGCTGAGGCACGTCGACATGAGCCACTTGACCGAGGGCATGAACTCCGGAATCTGTTCTTCCGGCACCGTGTAGTTTTACGGGCTCAGATAATAGCGCGAGGAAGGCAAGCTTCAAATGGTCCTGGACGCCGTTCTTGTTCGGTTGACTTTGCCAACCGCTGAAGGGTCGCCCGTCATACGCGACGGTCAGCTTCAGTCGTTCGAGAGCCGGCATGAGGGAAGGCTGGACTAACTTTCGGAGCTCGTCCAGGAGCGGAAAGGCGATTTGGAAGACGGACATACGAGGAGCAGAATGCTTATTGGCTCCTTCCGCGGCCCATCGCAGAGAGTCCAGATAGCTCTGCAACAAGATCTGCGCGGCGACTTGATCGATGATTTTCTTGCTTTGCTTAGCATTCTTGCCGACAGCGTGCAGGGCGCGCTGGGCTTCGACAGTAGTCAGTCGTTCATCCCAGAACATGATATTGGTCGCTGGAACGACCAGGGCAAGTTCAGTCCCAAAGGCCTTGGCCTTTGCGGCAGATTGGCCGAGCGTGCCATCCATGTTCTTGGGCAAACCGATGACAATTGCGCCTATTCTTTCGCGCTCTACAATCTGGCGGATCTCGTGGAAAACCTGCGCGTCGCGTTGCAGGGTGCGGTAAGGATGAGCGAAAGAGGCCAATTCGTCGGAGATCGAAAGGCCGACACGGCTATCTCCATGATCGATGCCGAGCCAGCGCATGCTATTGGAGTCGCTCCGGAACCTGAGGGATCAATGTCTTGATCTTTTCGACCTCATGACGATGGCAAACGAGGATTGCGTCTTTCGAGTGCACCACGACCAGATCGCTCACGCCAAGAAGGGCCACATGCATTTTCGAATCTGAGAAAACGATATTATTCGATGCGGCTTCGAGAGTGACAGGGGAATTGGAGGCATTGTTGCCAGGCAATTGTTCGAGATATTTCGAGATGGCGGTCCAGCTGCCGACGTCGTCCCAGTCGAACGTCGCGGGCTTTACGAGGACGCGGCTGGCCTTCTCCATGATCGCGTAATCAATCGAGGTCTTTGCGCAAACTCTGGAAGCGATCGCTAATGATTTTTTTCTTATCGGACGAATTCCGGATGGCAGACACGAATTCTGCCAGATCAGGCGCATGGCGATTGAGCTCCGTCAGGATGGAATGCACCGACCAGATAAACATTCCGGCATTCCAGTAAAAATTACCGCTGCGCACAAACGACTCGGCGAGATCTGGATTAGGTTTTTCCCGGAACCGGATTACCTCGAAAACGTCGGAATTTCCGATCTGCTTGCCTCGCTCGATATAGCCGAAGCCCGGGCACGCCCAGGTCGGCGTGATTCCGATGGTAATCAAGTCTCCGCTACGCTCGGCGATTTGCGCCGCGCTTTTCAGGTCCTGCTGAAACGCGTTCCTATCGGAAATTCGATGATCGGCCGGCAGAACGGCCATCGTCGCGGCAGCGTTCCGAGCGGCAATGATTCCCACCCCGAGGGCGATCGCAGCTGCGGTATCCCGCTTTGCCGGTTCGGCGACGATGTTGTTCTCCGGATGGTTTGGCAATACTTTCCGGATGGCCGCTTCCTGTTCCTGGTTGGTCAATATTAAAATGTTCTCGAGGGGGACGAGTCCGTCGAGCCGATGGACCGTTTCTTCGAGCAACGAGAGGGGACTGAACAAGCGCAGCAGTTGCTTGGGTGTCGCTTTCCGACTCAGTGGCCAGAACCGTTCCCCGCTACCTCCCGCCAAAACGAGTGCATAAAAAGAATTCGACATCGCTCAATTATCGCCCAAGGTTTTTCATAGATTAACGACGACGGCTACCGCAAGTTATAGAGGCTTATGGCCAACCCCTCAACAGAGTAATACTGTTTTATGTCCAGCGATAATTATAATACTGTTGCGCTTTCGCTCCCTTCGGCGGCACTTCTCGCCATCTCCCAGACGGCGATAGGCTGCGGGATCGGGATATTACTTGCGGATAAGATTAGCGAAAACAAGCGGACCACCGCCGCAGTCGCAATGCTCTTCCTGGCGATTGCGACGACGACTCCCGCCTTGGTGGGGGTGGTGGCCGACTTCATTAATGGACCGCAATCAAAACTCGGGGTGAGGCGGCGTTTACGCTCTATCCGCGAAGATTCCGGACTGCACGCAGAGGAAGAGGTCCTTTAACTGAATCCACCTGATTTCTTGATCATTCCACCTTCGTCTTTTTGAAAGCTGCGCGCTCCCAGGGTCACACCGTGATAAAGCTTTACATGAGAATCAATTCGGCAGTTTCACCGATCACAACACCCGTTCCGTGATCGATAAAGAAGTAACTCCCGATTTCGGCCCCTGAATGAATGTCGATACCGGTTCGACTGTGTGCCCATTCAGTCATGATTCGAGGGATCAGAGGCAGCCTTTCACGATAAAGAAGATGAGCGATTCGCTGGATCGCGATCGACCTCGATGCACGGGTATCCGACGATAATTTCGTCGAAACTGGTGCTCGAAGGATCTCCTTCGTAGGCAGCTTCGACGTCGGTTCGCAACAGGTCGCGGACACCGGGTAGCTCTCTGATCAAGTCAAAGACGATTTTTTCTGCCCGCCGACTGGGGCACTCCGGCTCCTGCAAGCGCAAACTCTTAAAGGTTTCTACCCGAAGTCTTTCGGCGACACTGCGAATCCGGGAGGCGGTAATCTCGCCGAGTTGCTCGGTCGCTACCGGTTCCTCATCATGGAATCCCGGAAACATAAGTTGGAGAAAGTCCTCACAGATCTGCGCGATCGCCCGTTTAGATGGCCAGATTGGATACGTCGATATTGTTAATCCCGCATTGTTTGCTATATTTGGCCATGATATGGATTGAACTGGCCGAGCGAGCCGACGGTCGTCGGACGATTACGCCAACCGGCAGCGTCCCGGGCCCCATTTTGAACGCAACGTCATAGCGCCATTCGGGGACAGGACCTAGAGGCTTGCCGACCGGGATGCTCAATTGCTGACTTTGATTATACTCACGGCCCGTTAGTTCGTGCGGAACGCGAGCTTAACCGAGGCGACAGCATACTTCGCGGGCGATGGAGCCCGCTCAGCTACGAACTAATCTGCAAAATGTTCTGGGAGTAAATCGATTCGACTGTGATGCTCGGAGGGTTCGCGGCCGAAAGAACCAATCCAGGATAATAGTCCGATACGTTTATTCAATCATTGGCAACGTTGGGGAGCGAATGTAGTGCAGGTGATGTATTGAGTCATTGCTATTCGGGCCTTACAAATGAACTATCGGTCGGAAAAGCTAACTCAGCTGAATCCAAAAGATTAAAACTATCTAAAGTTCCTTGCAAAGCAGGAAACCATGAATAGTTTGCGCCTGTGAAATTATCTTCCTCCACTCTAAGGAAAGCAGCAGAAATTCAGGAGCGTATCGAGCATTTGCAGGCGGAACTCGAACGGTTTGTTACAAACAGGCGAAGCGGCTAGTTCAGCTTCGGTACGTCGCTGCGACGTCTACTCCTGCTGTGAGTCGCGGGCGTGAGAAGAAAGGCCGCCGCAGTTGCCGCCGGCTGGAAGAGGTCGAGGCCGGCGATCTACTTCGCCGACAGGCCCTTTGGCTCCTGCCGTGGTGAAAGTTTTGCAATCCAGGAATTCTCCGATGAGCGTCTCCGAGATTTTGGATGGTCTGTTGTCAAATGGTTATAAGTTTGCTTCTCCCGAGCCCAAGAAAAACCTATTTGCGCGAATCTACCGCCTAAAAGGGGTAAAGCAGGTTGGTCCTGGTAAGTTTGCTGCCGAGTAGCCTTATTCGGGGCGGTTCGTGCGCGCGTAAAAGAGCGCGAGCTTTCCGGGATGGTGTTGGTTGAATGGGGCGCAAGGCCTCGCAGTCCTTCGCTTACGCTTGGCGCACGAACTGCCGTGCGTATTGGACGGTATCGATTTCTTGAACCTTTTTGTCACGCCGAATCGATTTGATTCGCGGAAATCGTAGCGCGAGCCCGCTTGCATGGCGATTGCTCGGCTGAACGGCATCAAAAGCGACCTCCAGAACAATCTCAGGAGTAACCTCGCGAAAATGCCGTTCCTTCCGGATCAGTGGTTCGGAGGAAGTGCTCGGTCAACTCCTCGATTTCTTCGTCTCGAAGCCCGGAATAAGCCTTTCCAATTGTTTGCAGGCCGCCAGTTTCTTCGTCTCGAACGGAAAACGTGTAGTCGCTTAGGACGTGACTGCGTTTGCCGTGACCCTGTTCGACGCCGACTACTACGACATCGAGAGTTGCTAGCTCTTTTTTGAATTTGATCCAACTGCCGCCACGACTTCCCGGCGTATAGAAGCTGTTCTTGTCTTTGATCATCAGGCCTTCCTGAGATTCATGCCTGGCTGTCTGATAAGCTTCGTCTATGTCCTTGATAGAAGCAATTTCCCGTATAGGAGAGACTTTGACTCGGTCCGGAAGGATCAAGCTGGCTTAACCGCCGCCGTCGCTCGCTCAAAGGTGTTTTCAATAGTGTCTCTCCATTCAACCAGAGCAAATCAAACGCCATATAGAGGACCGGGATATCTTCGGTTTCGAAAAGATCGAGAGTGCGCTTCCTCCCCAACCGTCGTTGCAGATCGAAGAATGAGAGCTTCCTGTCCGGGCCGAATGCCACAAGTTCGCCATCGAGAATGAGCTCTTCGGTGAAATGAATTCCAGCCAGCTCCGGAAATTCCTGGGAAATGGTTCGCAAATCACGGCTATAGAGTTCCGTCCGATAAGGGGTTCCGTGAAGTTGGGCACGAATTCCATCATACTTCGCTTCGGCGAGAGCAGCCTGAGCCGTGAACTCGGATCGTATACGGTCCCATATCGTTTCGGCTGAAGGTTCGGGAATCGCTAACATACATCTGAGAGGCCGAAAGAGCGTGAGGCTTGCGGCAAAGAGCCGATTCGTTTTTCGCGAGTCGCGCCGTCTCACCGATGTCGCCGGTTAGCATATTTACCTCTTTGACCTGTTCAAGGCTCGCTCCAAATGCGGCCGCGATCGCTTCTTCCAACAGGCCTTCCTTCAAGCCGATGCGGAGATCTCCTGTCATGATGCGAACAATGTAGTTACCGCTCTCCGGATCGACCGTGCGGAGCCAATCAGCAAGGAGCGCCGTTTTTGCCACTGGGCCAATGGCATCCTGCAGTGCAGTAAACCGTCTGAGAAACCTCCTGGATAGGCATCTCTCTGCCGATTGTTCGACCGAGCAATACTTCGTAAGCGACTCGGCCGGCATCTCCGTATCCTGCGGAAATGCTGCGAAAATGGGTTTCGCTGAGGCCGCTCGCCTGGATCAATGCTTTGCGGATGACCGCCCAGCCGACTTGCAATGTTTTTCCGATTGTGCGGGAAAAAGCGTTTCCAGTAAGAAATGTGGCAACGACAGGCAGTTCTTCGTCCGTCAGAGAGATCAGATAGTTGGATAGAATCTCAATTTTCTTGAGCTTGCCTGTCAGGCGCGCAATCTGATTGCAGATTTTGGCGAATTTAAGAAATCCTGACTCGGGCAATTCGTTGATAACTTGAATCGGCCTCGATTGAGCCGTAGGTGCACTTAATCTTGAGTGCAAGCTCGAGCTGATTATCCTCGCCGAGACTCCATGCCTCGATACCTCTACGGCGGAGGTCTTCGGCGAATTCACTGGCGAACCCGTGAACGGTAAATACCCGTTTCGGCTGTATCAACTCTACATATCTTATCAAGTCTGGATAATCGGCGTGATCGGACAAAGGGTAGGCAGCGTCACACTGGTATCGATGAATTGTCGCTGGATCGAGCTGCCCAGCCGGTTAGGATCGCCGTTCGCCGGTTCTTGATTCGTTGTACCAGCCTCGTCCGATTCGCGGTCGGTGGACAGATGACCACGCTACCAGTGGCGCGACTTTCTTCGAATGGAAAATATTCAGGGAGCGGTCGATGGAGCTCCTCGTAAAGTTTAGTGATTTTGTAAACGCTCGGATGAAGCAGAACGCGGAGCCCGCTTCCGTCAAGGGCGGCCAGAATTTCCTGGGCTTTTCCCAGGGAGTAACCGAACAGGACCGGAACGAGGTTTTCTTCGAGAGTCTCAACGCAAAACTTCGTCAGTTCGGCAGCTACCTGATCAACGGGCGGGAATATATATCTGGGCAGCCCGTAGGTGGTCTCCATGATCAATGTATCCGCCTGAAGCCAATCAATCGATTCAGCGGACTTCCCTTGCCTCAACTTGAAATCTCCTGTGTAGAGCAAAGTTTCGTCTCGGAATTCGATATGGATCTGGGCGGAGCCGAAAATATGCCCTGCGGGCAGTAAAGTGATCGAGGCACCGCGAAAATGCATTTGAGAGTGGAATGGAAGTGAGTGTTCCACTCTTCGGCCCGGTAATCGAGAGGCCATCAGTCTGGCCGTGATCTCGCGACAGAATCACTTCGCGATGATTCCCGATGTGGTCGGTGTGCGCGTGCGATACGAAGGCGGTGTCGCGCTCATCTTGTGGGTCTAACCAAAGATCTAACTCCGGGAGGAGAATCCCACGTTCGAAAGTGACCATCATCATTTCAGTTTATTCATTTTGGAAAGTAAATGTAAGAATTTGGCGAAGGACTTCCGCCACCTATCGAAGAAACTCCTGATTGACACCTCCGAAGCTTCGGAGTTTGATCGCCTTTCATGAGATGTCTGGTCCCTGGGGCATTCCTGGCCATGCTGGTCGGAATCATCTTCGTCAGAGCCGAAAATCCATTGCCGATTGAGAGTGCCAATGTGTTACCCGAAGCCATCAGCGATGATTTTGAGTTCCGAAAGTTCGAAATATTTCGCAACGCGTCCGCAGTTCCAGGCGCGACTCCGATACCGACCAAGGACCTGATGGTCGATTTCGAGCGCAAACACAGGCTTTGGGGAGCGCTCCTGGCTGCCGACATCGTAGCCAAGACGGGTCAGTATTTCACCTTTTTCTGGAGAGCTAAAAGACCAGCAAACCTCACCATGCGCTTGGAATATCGGCAGGCTAACTTGAAGAACTATGTGCAGGCCAGGGAGTTGTATTACGCAAATGTGAGAGGAAGCCATCGTTCGGAATTCGCGATCGTCGGAAACGATTATGAGAACGACGGACCGATTACTTCCTGGCGAGCGATTTTGATCGAGAATCGAAAAATTGTGGCGCTTCTTCAGTCTCGAACGTGGCAATAAGGTCGTCTTGCGAGTCTTGAATTTGACACCTAAAGAGGGGGGAAGATATATTTCGGGAGTTTTGTGAATTCGCCACCTTCCATCTTGGTTGGGATAACGAGTCGGGCTGTCCATGTCAAGGTGGAGGGCAAAGGTTCGTTCCAGAACAGCCCTGCTTTGAAGGAGTTCTCAAAGCGCATGTTGGAGCGGGGTTACCGGCATTTTGTAGTCGATCTGAATGGCTGTCCCGTCATGGACTCGACTTTTATGGGCACGCTCGCGGGGATCGCACTTGCGTCTCCGAGAGTTTGGGAATGGTTCGCTTTTGGTTCGCAATGCAAACGAGCGCAACTGCCGACCTGCTCCAGAACCTGGGGTTAAACAACCTGTTCGAGGTGGAGTCGAAGGGATCCGGTTTGGCGCCGGAGAGCATGGTTGGGACTGCTCCCTTGGAAGCCGATCATCCGACCGATCGCTTGGACCAGGCCGAGTGTATGATTGAGGCGCATGAGGCTCTGGTTGACGCCGATCCGGAGAACCTCGCACGATTCAAGGATGTTCTAGAGTATTTGAAACAGGATCTTCGTGCCGGCTCAAAATAGCTTGATCCAATGTGGTCCTTTTTGCTCATAGGACTACTCGCCGCCAGTGTCATCATCCTGATCGTAGTCGTTCGCAGGCAGGGCCGTATGATTGATGAACTCAGGCGGGCACGAGAAGAATTACAGGTTGAAGAAAACAGGGTCTTCGATTTTTTGCACGGACTGGGCGAGGCCTTTTCGGACGACCTGCGCTCGTCGCATCTACACCGGCTCATCGTCGAAGGAGCGACACGGATCACAGACGCGCACGGGGGAGCGCTCTATCTGGTGGACCGGACCGGCAAGTTGCTGGTTCCAAGTTTTATTTCGAAAGACTGTCCCCCTCTCATCGAAGTTCCGCGGCATATCTCCCAGCAAAGTCTGAATTCTCCGCTTGCGCTGGAGAGTTATCTCCGGCTCCATACGGTGAAGTCCGGTGAGGGTCTGCTTGGCGCGGTTTGGGAGCGAAAAGAGCCCTTGTTTCTCTCGAGCAGGGATGCGGATCCTCGGCTCGAGCGTCTGAAGCATTCCGCGCTCGAGATGGATTCGGTAATGATTGGACCGCTTGTTTATGGAAATCAGAATCTTGGAGTGCTGGCGGTCGCGAATGGGCCGATGACCACGCCTTTTTCTCCCTCGGATTTCCTGGTATTTCAGTCCATCGTCGAGCAATCGGCCTTTGCCCTCTACAATGCGGTGGTCTATTCGGAGGCGAGTGAAAAAAAAAGGATCGATCGCGATCTCGATGTCGCCCGCGATATTCAGCGGATCTTGTTACCGAACGCTGCACCGGCCTTTGAAGGGTTCGAAGTTGCTGGACTCAATATCCCTGCGAGTCATGTGAGCGGCGACTACTACGACTACATCCTGCTGGATGATCAGAGTCTGGGGATAGCGATCGCGGACGTTTCCGGCAAGGGAGTGCCGGCATCCTTGATCATGGCCATGTGCCGCAGCGTATTGCGTTCAGTTGCGCGCTCAAGCCAATCTGCCGCCTTGGTCTTGCACGAATTAAATCGCCAACTCTATCCGGACATTAAAGAGGACATTTTTATCAGCATGGCTTACCTGATTGCCCATAAAGCAGATCACGAACTTGTCCTCGCCAGAGCCGGTCACGACGCGCCGTTACATTATCACGTGAATGATAACTCGGTGACAAAGATTAACCCGCCTGGTATGGCGCTTGGAATTGACAGCGGAGGCGTTTTCAATAGGGTAACGGGCGATTTCAAGGTCCGCCTTGAAACGGGGGATTGCTTAATTTTGTACACAGATGGCGTGACCGAAGCTTTAGACGTCAACGGCCTGGAATTTGGAATGGCGAGGTTAATCGAGGCGATTCAGGCCAGTGCTGCAGATGGAGCTCCAGCGATCTTAAATCGCGTAACCGGCGAGTTGAAGAACTTTGTCGGCACCCATCCGCAGAATGACGATATTACGCTAATCGCGATTCGGAAGTTATGAGTAAGGCTGACCCAGAGAAAGAATTTGAATTGGAAAGCAAACTAGTCGAAGAGACGCCGGCCGCTTGGCAGGCGGCGAAGTCGAGCGCCTCTTCGGAAACGTCGACTGGAAGCAGAGATCCAGACACGGTATCTCGGCTGAGTGAAGAACCGGCAAAGGAAGAGGACGCGGGAGCCAATCTCAAGCAGACGGGCGATGCACGGGAGCAACTTGGACAATTGAAGACGGAGCTAGACAAATACAAGGACATCGCACTTCGTTCGGTTGCTGATCTCGACAATTACCGAAAACGGATGGCTCGGGAAAAAGACGATGCAATCCGATATGCCAACGCCAGTTTTCTGGAACGATTGATTCCGATTCTCGACAATTTTGATCTCGGGCTTCAGGCGGCCAAAACCGGAGGAAGTCAGTCGGCGGTTATTGACGGAATGACGATGGTATTCAAGCAGTTGCAGGAATTTCTCGCCAGTTGTGGTGTGGAGACGATCGACGCAACAGGAGAACATTTTGATCCGAACGTACACGAGGCGATCGCGCAAGAGTCGAACTCCGAAATCAAAGACGGCTTCGTTATACGACAGCTCCGGAAAGGATACAGATTGAAGGATCGATTGATTCGTCCCGCGAACGTGGTGGTCTCAAAGGGAGCACCGGTGGGCGAGGACTCCGCAAAGGCTGGCGCTAGTACGTGACGAATGGCTACCAAACGAGATTACTACGAAGTTCTGGGAGTTGAACGGAATACAAGCCTCGAGGACATCAAGAAGGCTTATCGCAAACTGGCCGTAAAGTTTCATCCGGATAAAAATCCCGGCGACGGAAGTGCGGAGGAGAGATTCAAGGAGGTCGGAGAAGCTTACGAGGTCCTGATCGACGAAAACAAGAGAGCTGCTTACGATCGATTTGGACATGCGGCGTTCGGTCCCGGAGCCGGGGCGAGTACCGGTCGTGGAGCCGGTGGATTTGGCGGTGGTTTCCACGATCCGTTCGATCTTTTTCGTGAAGTGTTCGGTGGGTTCCGAGGGGGGCGGCGGAATTTTTGACCAGATATTCGGTTCCGGGGCGGTTGCGCGGGATCGAAGCGGCAGGCAGCGCGGTTCCGACCTGAGGTACGATTTGCAAATCACTTTAGAGGAGGCCTCCTTCGGGACCGAGAAAGAGATTGAAATCCTGAAGCATGAAACCTGCACTCATTGCAGCGGGTCGGGAGCAGAAACCGGTTCTCGCGCAACGACTTGTCCAACCTGTCAGGGCCGCGGCCAGGTCATAACCTCGCGTGGATTTTTCCAGGTCTCGCAAACCTGCCCGCGTTGTCGCGGAACGGGACAAGTGATCGAGCGTCCTTGCCGCGACTGCGGGGGTGACGGCAGACTTGAAAAGAGGTCGCGAATCAAGCTGAAGATCCCGGCCGGCATCGATGATGGAGCCCGTCTCCGCTCTTCTCGCAACGGTGAGGCCGGTATCAGAGGAGGTCCCACGGGTGATCTCTATGTGGTGATTCACGTGCGTGAGCACGAGATCTTCACGCGCGAAGAGGACGATCTGTATTGTGACATTCCAATCTCGTTTTCCACTGCGGCTTTGGGCGGCGAAGTCAAAGTGCCGACGATTCAGGGTCAGGCTCTATTGAAAATCCCGGCGGGAACCCAAAGCGGGACTCAATTCCGCCTCCGCGGTCACGGGGTACAGAACATGGACACCAAGAACAGAGGCGACCTACGGGTTCGAGTGCTCGTGGAGGTACCAACCAGGTTGAATACCGAACAGCGACGGAAACTTGAGGAGTTTGCTTCTTCGTGCGGCGACGATAATAGCCCCATACACAAGAGTTTCTTTGAAAAGGCTAAGGATTTCTTCCGTTAGCCGGCCAGGTGAGCGCGCATCGGTTCTATATTCCGCCGGAGCGATGGACCCTCAAGCCTCGAGTGCTGGAGGATGCTGAGGCTCACCATTGCATCGACGTGCTCCGGCTCGGTGTGGGCGCGCGGGTGGTGATCTTTGACGGTCGCGGATCGGAGGTCACTGCCGAGATAACCACTGTCGAAAGAGGAAGAGCGCAACTGAAGGACTTGATGTCGGTGAAAATGGAGCCACTTCGCTGCGCAATTACGCTCGCACAAGCGATTCCGAAGGGGAAAAACATGGAATTGATTGTCCAGAAGGCGACGGAACTAGGCGTCGCGAAAATAGTTCCTCTTCTCTCCGACAGGGCGGTTGTGCAGTTGGGCGATGACGAAATCCGGAAGAAACGGGGGAAGTGGCACCAGATCGTCATTGAAGCGGCGAAACAATGCGGCCAAAACTGGCTTCCGGAAGTTGCAGAACCGGTCACACCGAAGAAGTTCTTCGCCGAGTTCGATCGGTACGAACTCCCATTGATCGCCTCTTTGCAACATGACGCCCGCGGTTTCAAGGCGACGCTGGCCGATTTTCGCGAGCAACATGGACGCCGTCCCGGTTCCGCTCTCATGCTCATCGGGCCGGAGGGCGATTTCACGCCGGCGGAAACGTCATCTGCCAAAAGCGCGGGCTGTATCCCAGTGAGCCTTGGACCGATCGTATTGCGAGCCGAAACGGCCGCAATCTACAGTTTAAGTGTGCTGGCATACGAGCTGCAAGATCAGGAAGCGTAACCGGAATGGACAGCCTTTTTCCTTGCCAATGACTTGCACCAGAAGCATTCTCCGAGGCGTAATGCGCGGAGGGCGGGTATGCGTAGCGGTGCTGGTTTTGTCAGCGTATCAAGCGTTCGCCTTCGACTGGACCGTCGTCAAGCGCGATGGACGCGATTACGTGCCGATTGAAGACGTGGCGAAGTTCTATAGCTTCACGCAAGCCGACTTTTCTAACGACACCGTTAATCTCAAGGGTGCGACTCTCCGCATGCAGGGCGCTGTAAACGGGCGAGAGTTATATCTAAACGGACTCAAGTTCATTCTCAGTTTCCCAATCATCAAGGTGGATGACAAGATCCTCATGTCTCGGATGGACCTGAGTAAGCTCGTGGAACCGGTCCTCCGTCCGGCAAAAATCCCAACCTCGCCTGTGCGCACGGTGGTTCTGGACGCCGGACACGGCGGCTTGGATCAGGGTGCGTTCAGCATGTTAGGGAACGAGAAAGACTTTGCGCTCGACGTCGTAAGACGCGCGCGGGAACTATTGATAAAGGAAGGGTTCAACGTTCGTTTGACTCGGTCAGCGGATATATTCATTCCTCTGGAAGACCGAGCCGCCTTTGCAAACCGGCAATCGAACGCGGTCTTTGTCAGCCTTCATTTCAACGCCGGCGCACGTGCGGATGCGGGCGGGATAGAGACCTACAGCCTGGCTCCCCGCGGGGTGCCATCCACGAACAACGCGAACCTGAGCCTGGCGGATTTCCAACCTTGCGTGGGCAACATACGCGACCGGGAAAATATTGCACTAGCAACGGCAATGCACTCGGCGCTGATTACAAAATTGCGGGTCAGCGATCGGGGGATTAAGCGAGCTCGTTTTATAGTCCTACGCGATTGCAACATCCCCGGAGTGCTCATTGAGGGAGGCTTTCTCACGAACGCTCAAGACTGTGTTCGAATCGCGACACCGGTTTACAGGCAGATGTTAGCTCAGGCGATTGTCCAAGGGGTGCTCTCTTATAACCGTGCGGTGCGACGACACGAGGCTTCGGATCAAATGATGGTCAAACGTAACGATGACGTCGAAAAGCCGATGGCCGATCCGGGAGTGTCCGTTTGGGATCCGCTTAAGCCGAATGTCTACACTCTCCCTGAAGATGCGCGAAAGTGATCCTTCGCTTCGGCCGATTGGAGTGTTTGACTCTGGTACTGGAGGTCTGACCGTTGTTCGAGCGTTGCGCGATCTGCTTCCGCGGGAGGACATTTTTTACATCGGCGACACCGCGCGATTACCCTACGGCGGCAAAAGCAAATCGACGATAGAACGTTACAGCATCGAGATCAGCGCCTTGTTGCTGGCCGAGAATTCTAAAATGATCGTCGTTGCCTGCAATACCTCCTCTTCGTTGGCCATCTCGAAGCTTCAGGAATTGTTGAAAGTGCCTGTGGTCGGAGTTATTGCGCCTGGTGCGCGAGCGGCGGTAAAAGAGACTCGGATCGGTCATGTTGGAGTGATCGGCACAAAATCGACGATCCAGAGTGGAGCTTACGAAAGGGCCATCCAGGCCTTGAATTCGGATGTTCGCGTGACCAGCCAGGCCTGCCCTCTGCTCGTACCGCTGGTCGAAGAGGCATGGCTAAACGAAGAGGTGACTCGGGAGGTACTCCACCGCTATCTCGATTCTGTGGTCGCGGCGGGTGTCGACACGCTAGTTCTTGGTTGCACGCATTATCCATTGCTGGCGCCTTTGATCGAAGAGATTGTCGGCCCCGGAATCCGTTTGGTTGATTCGGCAAGGAACTGTGCGGTTGCGGTGAAACAGACCCTCGCGGAATGGGGTCTGGACAACGTCAAGGAGACGAGCGGAAGACTAAACGTCGCCCTGACCGACAGTTCAAACTCTTTTCTGGCCACGGCAAGGCAAGTTTTGCGGCTGGACATCGATTCAGTGGAAACGCGAATTGTCCAGGGAATGACGTTGCTGGAGCTTTCCAACCCGCAATGAGCTCACCGAGCTTCGGCTGTCGCGTGAGTGCTGCTAGTTAGAGTTAGAGAGCGATTTTCCACCGATGCCGCTGAAAAGTAACGACTTGGGTTACACCGACCGAGTCGAGCACGTTGCCCAGTTGCTCGTAGCTATCGGCAACCTGAACATAGGAATGCGCGTCCGAGGCGGTTGTAATCGGGATGGCGAATGCGACCGCCAATCTTAAGATCGAAGCATGCGGATATTGTTCTCCGATGGCCTTTCGCCATCCGGCGGTGCTCGCTTCGATTGCCAGACCGGCTCTTTTCGCCAGCTCGAGAATCGGTTGAAATAGTTTGGCCGGATCATAGTCCCGGGGAAGCAATCCGTGGATCTTTACCAGGTCGAGATGCGAGAGGCAATCGATGTGGCCGCGCGAGATCAGCTTTTCTAACTCGCGCACGTATTGATCGAATGCCTCGGATTCGCCACGCGACTCGATCTGTGCAGTTTCACCGGACCGATCCAGCATCTCAGTCTCCTCACTGAAGTAATGAACCGAACCGAGTACGAAATCGAGCCTGATCCCAATTTTTCTCCACCCAGCGTACCCCGTCTGTTGAGGTGAGGGGATCATTATCCAGTTCAATTCCGGCCAGGATCTGGATGTCCGGATTCCGCTCTCGCAGGTGGTCGATCACTGCAAAATCAACACCGGCGAGGTAACGGTCGTGATCGGTAAAAGCGAGGCTCTGAATCCCCTTAACGCGGCACTGGTCGATCCAGGGCTGCAGTAGCTCGAGAGTATATGGGCGCACATTATGACCCTGGGGATGGGTGTGGTAATCACAAGTCGGAAACATAGGTGATCGCTTTCTCTGCTGGACGAATTGCCTCTTTTGAGGCAATTGTTCAACGGTTTTTTGCCAGGACAGACAATCCGAAGACGCTATGAACGACGTCTTGAACAAAGCAATGGTTCTCGTATTGAACCGAAATTGGCAAGCCATCGATGTGAAGACGCCCGCTCAGGCCTTTTGCATGATGGCAAGCGGGAATGCTACCGCGCTTGACATGTTTGGCACAAATGACATGCGCCCGGTTCGATGGCAGGATTGGATCGGGCTTCCCGTTCGGGAGGAGGATTGTTCGGTCCGGACGGTGCGCGGTTTCGTTCGGGTCCCAACCGTGTTGGTATTGGCTCGTTACAACAAGGTTCCGAAGCGCCGTCCGAAGCTCTCTGCAAAGGGAATTTGGGAAAGGGATGGGGGCCACTGCCAGTATACCGGCAGGAAACTAGCCCCCCACGAAGGCAATATAGACCATGTCGTGCCCCGTTCGCGCGGTGGTCTTACCTCATGGGAAAATTGTGTCTTGGCCGACAAGCGGATCAATAGCTTGAAAGGGAACCGTCTCCCTGAAGAGGTGGGCTTACAGCTGAAAAAAAGACCCCAAGTTCCCCGTGAGTTGCCTGTGACCTACTTTATCCGAAACGCTCACAACGTTGCCGATTGGGAGCACTTTTTAGTCCATATGAAGTGACGGCTCGAAGAACTCGAGCCGGTTGTGCTCCGGGTCCGAAGTAGGTCAAGCGATCCGAGAATGCAAGCGAGCCGGCGGTGTGCGCGGGAATCCGTTGGCTGCCGCCGTGAACTCTTAGGTTGCGGAGTCGCGACCTCGGCGTCAGATTCGGCTTCCCATGAGTGCCGAGATTTCGACTGCCTATGAGCCCAGGTTGGTAGAGGAAAAATGGTACCGGATCTGGTTGGAACAGAATTGCTTCCAAGCGAGTACGGAGTCGTCCAGGCCGCCTTATTCCATCGTGATCCCTCCGCCGAATGTCACCGGCGTCTTGACGATGGGGCATGTCCTCAATAACACGATTCAGGATATCCTCGCACGGCGTGCGCGGGCGTTGGGTAAGGAGGTGCTCTGGCTTCCAGGCATGGACCACGCCGGTATTGCGACACAAAACGTGGTTGAAAAACAGCTCCGGGCGGAAGGCAAGACGAAGCACGACCTCGGCCGTGAGGAGTTTGTTCAAAGGGTCTGGGATTGGAAGGAGAAGTATGGCGGAATCATTATTAAGCAACTCAAGAGGTTAGGCTGCTCGTGTGACTGGTCCCGAGAGCGGTTCACAATGGATCCGCAATATATTCGAACGGTGCAGGAAGCCTTCGTCGATCTGTATCGCAAGGGACTGATCTACCGCGGCAAACGCATGGTGAACTGGGATCCCTCCTATCAGACCGCCTTGTCCGATGAAGAAGTCATTTCCCGGCCGACGAACGGGACGCTTTACTACATGCGGTACGAAGTCGTCGAAGAGCCCGGTACTTACCTTGAAATTGCGACGACGCGTCCGGAAACATTGATGGGAGATACCGGCGTTGCGGTGAATCCGGACGATCCGCGCTACATACATTTTATTGGGCATCATTGTTGGCGGCCTTTTCCTCGAGCGAAGATCCCGATCGTCGCAGACCACGAAATCGATCCCTCCTTTGGGACCGGAGTGCTCAAGGTAACGCCCGCACATGACAAACTCGACTTCGCGATCGGTCAGCGGCATCAGCTCGAAGCCGTCGACATCTTGAATCCGGACGGAACTTTGAACGCATTGGCGGGTGAAGAATTCAAGGGGATGGATCGATTTGAAGCCCGTCAGAAAGCCGCCGCAAAGTTACGTGATCTCGGTCTGCTGGTGAGGGAGGAGCCTTATCAGAATAACGTTGGCTACAGCGAGCGGGGAGGAGTGCCGATTGAACCGCGACTCAGCGAGCAGTGGTTCTTGAAGTATCCATGCATTCAGGAAACGCTCGAAGCCGTCTCGACCGGTAAGATCCGATTTCGGCCGGAACGCTGGATCAAGACCTTTGAACATTGGATTGAGAACATTCAGGATTGGTGTATAAGCCGACAGCTCTGGTGGGGTCACCGGATACCGGTTTGGTATCACAACGAGGATCCCACCCGCATCCACGTTGACACAGAACCGCCGCCGGCGGCAGAGAATTGGCACCAGGACCCGGACGTACTCGATACTTGGTTCTCAGCCTGGCTTTGGCCGTTCGCCACCATGGACGAACCTACTGTGCGAAGGTTCTATCCAACCCAGGACCTGGTAACGGGTCCTGATATCATCTTTTTCTGGGTCGCACGAATGATCATGGCCGGTTTTGCATACAAAGGGACAATTCCGTTTGAGAATGTGTTTTTCACCGGGATCATCCGCGATCTCAAGGGACGGAAGATGTCCAAAAGTCTGGGTAACTCTCCGGATCCTCTGGACTTGATTGCGAAGTACGGAGCGGACGGTTTGCGGTTCGGGCTGATGCGGATCGCGCCGCAGGGTCAGGACATCCGCTTTGACGAGAAGCAGATCGAAGAGGGAAGAAATTTTGCGAACAAGCTCTGGAACGCTTGTCGCTTCCGACAGCTGCAGGGCCCGCCCACCGACTCACTCTCGCCGGAGCCTCTGAGTCCATATTCTGCCGATATTCTGCTCCGCCTGAGTGAAACGGTTGCCGGCATCGAAAATGCCTACAAAAACTACCTGTTCACGGAGGTGGCCCAATCTCTCTACGAGTTCGTGTGGAGTGATTTTTGCGATTGGTATCTCGAGGCGGCGAAGACTGAATTGCAAAGCCCTGAGGAGCGTGCCCGCCGTAACTGCTTGAGCGTGGTGGATCATGTTTTGTCCAGTGTCTTGAGACTGCTCCATCCGTTCATGCCGCATCTCACTGAGGAGCTTTGGTATCGAATGAAATTCGGGAACTCCAGCATTCAATTCGCCACCCTGAAGGGTTTAGGGGTCGATCGCACCCGGCTTATGCCTCACGAAATTGCTTTCGCGAGACAGGTGTACGAAGCAACCACCGTTGCTCGCAATCTTCGCGCGGAGTACCGGATTCCGTCGAATAAGAAAGTTCGAACAATATTAAAGCCGAATTTCCCGGCAGATTTCAGCGTGTTTGCGCGTTTGATGAACGCAGATCCCTTCGAGGTGGACTCGGATTTCGTACCCAGTCGAGGCCTCCCCGTCGCGGTGACGCCGCTGGGTCTGGTATTCATCCCGTTGGAGGGTTTCGTCGACCTTTCTGCGGAAAGGGAAAGACTTGCCAAGGAGATAGGCAAACTCGAGACCGAACTCGAAACGGTTCGAAAGAAGCTTTCCAACCAGAGCTTTGTTGCCCGTGCTCCCGCGGCGATTGTCGTCGAAAACCGGCAAAGGGAAGCAGATTTTTTGCGGAAGTTGGAGCAACTCCGTGAACGTATCGCCGGACTTTGACTTTGGAGGTTGTGGCAACGAATGGGCCGGTTCTCTTGTTCGTGGAGGAGGTATCGTGTATCCTGCAACTTTCCTTTAAATGTCCCAGCATCTTGAGAAAATCCTGGCGCACGCCGAACGCCAATTGACCTCGGAGGGAAGCATGCGCTTCCGGGAACGCTTGGATTTATACAAAAAGTTTCTCAAGATCGAGGAGCATCGGCTCCGGTTGAAGCATTACTCCGGAGCCGGCGGCTTAGAGATAGTCCGCGATCGCGCGGCTCTTTTGGATGTGGTCCTGCGCCATTTATTCGACGGCGCGTTGGAAGGTTCCGGCTTCGCTGAGCGAACGCCGCCGGTTGCCCTTTTGGCGATCGGAGGCTACGGTCGGGGCGAACTGAATCCCTACAGCGATGTCGATATTCTGTTCCTGCATGACTCGCTTCGGATTGCCGATGAAACCGAGGAAGTGATTGAGCAAGTGTTATACATGCTCTGGGACGTCGGATTTAAGGTCGGACATTCGACCCGGTCCGTTGATGGTGCGATCAAGCTGGCGAACTCCGACGTGATTACCAAAACGTCGCTTCTGGAATCGCGATTTTTAGCAGGGAATCAGCGCCTGCACTCGAAGTTCAGAAGGGATTTCTTCGAGCGTTGCGTCCGCGGTCAGGTGGAAAGCTACCTGAAGTGGCGTTTGGAAAATCAAGACGAACGCCACCGAAAATATGGCGGGTCGGTTTTCATGCAGGAACCGAATGTTAAGAATGGCTGCGGCGGGCTTCGCGACTACCATAACATGCAGTGGATTTGCTATTTCCGCGATGGCGTAATGAGTACCGCCAAATTGGTCGAACGGAAGTATATCAGCGAGAGCGATCGTCGCGCGATTGATCGCGCCTACGATTTCCTCCTGCGAGTCCGCACCGAATTGCACTATCTGAGCAAGCGCCCATCGGACCTGGTGACTCTTTTCTATCAAGGCCAAATTGCAAATATTCTTAACTATCCGCAGAAGAATGTTCTTCGACGCAGCGAGTCGTTCATGCGGGACTATTACCAAAACGCACGGACGATCTATCTGACCACTAAACGAGTCAGCGAACGATTTCTTTTGCCGGCGATCACTGAACAAGAGGCAAAGCCGGTCTTCGGTTTTCTGGCCAAGCGGAAGCTAAAGACCGAAAATTTCGACGGATTCTACAGTCACGGCCGGCTAATTTATTTTGAGAACCGGGAGATATTTCACGAGGATCCTTTCCGCTTGATGCGGGTCTTTCTTTACGCGCAGCAGCGCGAAATGGAACTGAGTCCGGAGCTTCAGCAACTGATTCGCCGGCGTACCAGGTTGGTTAATCGCACCTTTCAATACGCTCGAGCTACCCGGGAAACTTTCGTCGCCATCATGTCCCGGAAAGGCCAGGTCGGACACATTCTCCGAATGATGCACGAGGTGGATTTCCTGGGAAGGTATATGCCAGAATTCGGCGAACTGACCTGCCTTGTGCAACACGAGTTTTTCCACCGGTATACCGCGGATGAACACACCCTGGTTTGCATTGAAAAGTTAGACTCTCTGATCGATACGGAAGATCCGAAACTGGCATCGTACAAGTCGCTTTTTCTGAAGCTGGAGGATCCCTATGTGCTCTACCTGGCGCTCTTGCTTCATGATACCGGGAAAGCCTCCGGTGCACGTCATCACGCGGAGGCTAGCGCGCTTAATGCGCAGAAGGTCGCCGCCCGGCTTCAGCTTTCTCCGGAACGAAGGCGTAAGCTGATTCTTCTCGTGGACCACCACATGACCCTCTCCGAGATAGCTCAACGCCGCAATTTAGAGGATTCGGCAACCATCGCCGATTTTGCGGAGATTGTTCGAAGCCCGGAGAATCTCGACGCATTGATGCTGCTGACCCTCGCGGATGGTCAAGGAACCGGCGGGATGAATTGGTCCGATTGGAAGGAGACACTCGTCTGGCATTTGCATCATGCGACCTCAAGTTATTTGCATGATGAACGCGAGTTTTTCGCAGAACGGCGAATTGAGCGCGAAGACCTGCAACAATTGGTTGCGAAGCGAATGGCGAAAGATTTTGGCGAAGAGATCGAAGTCCATTTTCATTCGATGCCGGATCGATATTTTCAAAGTCATCATCTCAACGAAATTATCGGTCACCTGCGTTTGTTCAGGAGTTTTGTCGAGATGAGGTCCGGCGATCCCGAACTGGCCCTGGCATCCGTGGTGAAATGGCACAGTAAACCGGATCAGGGTCATAGCGAGTGTTGGATCTGCACGTGGGATCGAGTCGCTTTGATGGCCAAAATAGCAGGGTCCTTTGCGACCGCTTCGATCAATATTCTTAGTGCGGACGCTTACACTCGGGTCGACAATCTGATGTTAGGAATCTTTCGAGTGTGCGACACCAGTTTTCGGCCGGTTACTGATCAGCGAGACTTGGAACAAGTAGAATCGGTTCTTCAATCTTCGCTGGAAGAAATCGACTTCGACTTTGCTCCGCTCCTTGAGAAGGCGAGGAAGCGCACGGCGTTTCATCTGCCGCTCGGAATGGATTTCCCGACGAAACTGGTTGTTTCCAATGAGATTCATGTAAACTACACCGTGATCGATCTCCAGACGGCAGATCGCCTCGGCTTGTTGTACGACGTACTTTTCTGTCTCTCGCGCGCCGAAGTGAATATCGCGTTATCTCGTATCGCGACAGAAAAGGGGGCCGCTTTTGACAGTTTTTATGTGACCGATCTGAAAGGCGGAAAGATTACCGACGAGGCAACGTTGAGGCGGCTCCAGACTTCGTTGATCGCCGCTGCGACCGGTGGCGCGTACGAGACAAAGTAGCCTCGCCGATGGCATCTTTATGGAGCGGACTACATTTCGGGGTCACATTCTCTGGCATAGCTGTTGCCTGACGGGCTACAGGTTCGATCCACTCACTATTCCAGCAATGAAAATTCGCTCGCCCTGGACGCGAAACACAATCACCGGAAATGACTAAAGATCACCAAGGGTCGAATGGCGACAACGACCCGAATCAAGTTGATCCATGGGTTCAGTCCCAGCTTTCGGCTTATCACGTTCTTTGGTTGGAAAAGCAAGGCGCTGTCGTGAATAAGACCGAACTTCTCAAATATGCGTTAGCAGAGTGGGTCGTTCGGCATCCGAGCGACTGGTTCAAAACGACGAATGTCGGCGGCGCCATCCGATCAGCTCTTGATGAGTTCATCGCGCGGCATAAAGAAGAGTTTATCGCTGCGGATTAGCGAAGGCAATGCGACTGGTCGGCGGGGACTCCGGTTCAGAATTCGCCCTCTTGCGACGTCGGCGGTAGTATCTTATAGGGAACTCCTCCCGCATGGGCTCAATTCATATCAGATATCCTGACGGCCAGATGACTCAACGAACTGAGGAAGAGGCACGTCGCCTCTGGAGCGGGGGATTAATGCCGAACGGGACGATCTACTGGAAGGAAGGAATGAAAGATTGGCAACCGGTCTCCGAATGGCTTGGAGAGCATCCGGTTGTGGCATCCAATCCGGCACAGGATCAATCAAGTGCGGAACCAAGTGCGTACCGCTTTCAAGTGGATCCGACAAGCCTGACAAAGTTGTTGCAAAGACTGCTCTGGATTGGGGTGGCGGTCGCCTGCGTCGCTCTGGTGGATGATATTTCGGAGTTCGTGCAGGTGCAGATAGGCCACGTTGCACCCGATCAGTTGACGAATGCCGACCCGATCCAAGGAATTGTCGCATTGTTGCAGACAGGACTTGGCGTAGCCACTGCAATTACATTCCTGAAGTGGGTCTACCGCGCCTACAAGAACGTCCAGGGATTCGGTGCGGAAGGTCTGCGATTTTCGCCGGGCTGGGCAATTGGATACTATTTTGTCCCGATCTTGAGTTTGATTCGCCCGGTGCAAGTAATGAGCGAAATTTGGCGAGCCAGTTACGATCCAAGAAACTGGCCGCGAAGCCCTGGTTCATGGCTGATTGCCACATGGTGGACCCTGTTCTTGCTGTACTCGGGGTTAACCCAGGTTTCGCTGCAGATCGGGATCCAGGCGTCGACGACCGACCAATGGACACTGGCCGCAATATTTGCGATTCTGGGCGATTTTTTCTCGCTTCCGTTATCGATCGTCGTCTTGCGGTTAGTGACGGAGATCTACAAGCGACAGAAGGATCTTGTGGAAGGGGCGAACCGGGGCTAGCCCGCAAAAATCATGCAAAGGTCGAAGCGATGAGCTCATTGCGGGCTAGGCCGAGTTTAAATGCTGCCTGGCGTGCAACGTGCGAAAATGGCGAGGTTGCATATCAAAGAAACGCCGGAAGACTTTTCTGAAATAGTCGGAATCCCCGTAACCGCAGGCGACTGCGATTTCGTTGACGTTCATTGACGTGAGAAGTAAGAGATTCTTGGCGTGTTTCATTCGAGCGCGATGAATTCCTTCGGTGGGGTTGCAACCGTAGGTCTGACGGTAAACGCGTCCGAGGTAGTCCGGGTTGCAATGTAGTTTTCGTGCGATCAGGGAGGTGGAAAGGGCTTCGCGAAAGTCCCGTGTAATCAGGGTCTGTGCCTGGACGGCAAGGTTTTGGGACTGTTTGGCGGCGGAAAAGTGGGGGCCGTATTGCATTGCAATCTCAAGCAGCATCAGCCTCACCAAGGTCGATGCGTAATTCTTCTCAAGCCGGTTTCGCTCCTGGTCATCCAAAAACCGAAGAAACAATTCCGTTAAACGGAGCGGTTCGGGCAGCCGGCAATGCTGCGGAATCACCGGACCTTCGATACCTGTCCCTGCCCCGTCGGATCCAAGGAAAAAATGAACCCAATAGAATGAGGTGTTCGGAGCATAGGGCGCGACGCCACGATGAAAACGCCCGGGCCAGAGAATGAGCGTGTCACCCTGTTCAAGCGCGAAAACCGTGCTCTCCTCGCTTAAAACCAGCGTACCCGTGCGGGTCAGGATGAGTTCGTAGGAGTCAATCACCCTGCCATGATGAATGCCGTGAGCCGGAGAGACAAAGAGCCCGGCATTGCAGGCTTCGACCCTCAACGCATCCGAAATGCGCAGGTAGCCTGAACCGTAGAGCCGGTCATTCATTGGGATGATGAAAAAATCAGATTCCTCTGCATATTAGGTTCACAGATCCTTCGGACACGAGCCTGAATTTAGTGCGCGACATGGATGGCCCGCCCGCCCGTGCATGGAACGAAGTACGGGTGCGCAATTTATGTCATTTGGCGAGATTCACTCCCCGCGTTTGCAGGATCTGTTAAAATTAACACGCATGCCGAGGAAACTTGAAGCTATCCTGGTCGGTTGCGGCGCAATGAGCGCCGAGTGGATTCGAAGCGCACAGGAACTTGGAATCCAGATTTCTGCGCTGGTCGATTTAAATCCGGAACTCGCGCGTTTGCGCGCCGCAGAATTCCGTTTAGAGGGTTCGCTCTTTTCCAATTTGGATGAGGCGATTGGCAAAGTCCCCGCGCAGATGCTTTTCGACTGTACCGTTCCGGCGGCGCACGCCGAAATTGATCAAAAGGCACTCGTCAACGGATTGCACGTGCTCGAGGAAAAACCGCTCGCGACAAATCTCGCTGACGCCTGGGGTCTGATCAATCTTGCGAAAAAAAACAATGTTGTTCATGCGGTCGTACAGAACAGGCGATTTAGTCCAGGCGTGCGAAAAATCCGGCGCCTCCTGAATCAGGGCCTGATTGGTGAAGTCACGACCGTTAATGTCGACTTTTTCGTCCCCGCTCATTTCGGCGGGTTCCGGGAAAAAATGGACCATATACTGCTGATCGATATGGCAATCCATCCGTTTGATGTCGTCCGCTACCTAACCGGCGCCAACGCGGAGTCGGTCTTTTGCGAAGAGTGGAATCCGCAAGGATCCTGGTGGCAACATGGAGCGTCAGCTCACGCAATCTTCCAAATGAACGGCGAAATCAGGTTCACGTTCCGGGGGAGTTGGTGTTCTGAAGGGTTACGAACCTCTTGGGATTCGGCCTGGCGCATTATCGGGAGCAAAGGAACAATCATGTGGGATGGCCTTGAGGAGATCCGAGGCGAATATGTAAAGGAGCCGAACGGGATGATGTTCTACGAAACACAGCCTTTTGTTCCTGTAGAGGAGCCGGATCCCAAAGAAACTCGCGGACACCTTAGTGTGATGACGCAGTTTGTCCGGGACGTCACGGAGGGGGTGCCCGCTGAAACGCGCAGTGCCGATAACATCCATAGCCTGGCAATGGTGCTCGGAGCGATCGAAAGCGCAAAGAAGGGTCAACGGGTAACGGTCGGGGTTTGAGGGGGAAACATTTTTCCGGAAATACCACCCGAACGCCATAACGAAAAAGAAGGCGCGGCGCGGGCGGGTGGGACCGGCATCCCATGATGTTTCCCAGCTTATGAAGACTAACCAAGGTGCTTCCCGTTTGAACTACCAGCGTAGACTCCTTTCTGTTGCCCTGACTTTTGGAATAGTTATTTCCACTTTTTATGTGCTCAGCAAGGGGGAGCACTTTTTCGTTCCTTTGGTGATGGCTGTGCTGGCCGTCTATCTCGTCGATATAGTCAGTCGTCTGATTCGAAAGATCCGAATGGCGGGTCATTCGGTGCCGTCCGTGCTTTCTGTCATCCTGGCCTTCGGGATTATCTTCGGGCTCGGGTTCGCGCTCATTGAAATTGTAGCTCAAAACGCGTTTCACGTGGCGGCTGCTGCGCCCAAGTACCAAGCTCGCTTACAGCAATTGCAAGGCGAGATCTTCGCCAAGGTCGGCATAGAGGAACCGCCGGAACTTAGAGAGCTAGTGAAAGAGGTTGACCTCCGGTCGGTATTCACCGCCGTTGCCAAAGAAGTTGCCGGCGTTCTGGAGGACGTCACACTCGTCTTGATCTATGGCTTGTTTATCATGCTCGAACGGCGCTTTTTTCCGATCAAGGTTCAGGCGCTGTTTCCTGATGCCGAACGTCGGAAAAACGCGATTCGAATCATGCGTCGAATTGATCGGGACATTCATACCTACCTTGGAGTGAAGACTGCCGTAAGCTTCACGAGTGCATTGCTGGCCTACATACTGATGCGGATTGTCGGGTTGGACTTTGCAGAGTTCTGGGCTCTTCTCATCTTCATCTTGCATTTCATACCGACCATTGGCGTCATCGTGGCGACCCTTCTTCCGACAATGCTTGCCGCAGTGCAATTCGACAGTCTCGGTCAGTTCCTGCTCATCGGTATCGGCATCACGGCGATCGCCCAGCTCATGGGGAACGTCGTCGAGCCGAATGTCATGGGCGAATCGCTCAATCTGAGTCCGTTGACAGTGATCATCGCCTTGATTATTTGGGGCTCGCTCTGGGGAATTGTGGGGGCGTTTCTTTGCGTCCCGCTCACGGTGATTCTTGTCATTGTGCTATCAAACTTTGATTCAACACGTTGGGTTTCGATCCTGCTGTCGAAGACGGGAGAGGTCCGCTCGCCGGAGTGATCACTGCCCGGCTTGGGGCTTGAAACCGACAGGCTTTGCCCGGGGTCTGGTTTGCGATACATTTACCTGTGAGTTTACCAACCAGATTTGATCATTGCGTCGTCCATGTCTCGAACTGGGAACGGTCAAACAGCTTTTATCGCGAAGTGGTCGGAGTGGAGCTGGTGGCCAAGAACGGACGCTGGGCTTACAGATTTGGAAATGCGCAACTGAATTTGCATGGACCTGGGATTCGGGCGGAACCGTTGGCCAAGAGACCGGTCCCGCCGGGAGGAAGCGATCTCTGTTTTGAATGGTCCGGGCCCATCGACCAGGCGGTCCAACATTTGAAAAAGTGCAATATCCCCATCGAAGTTGGTCCAGTGAAACGGTTTGGGGCGCGAGGCGACGGCATCTCCGTCTATTTTCGTGATCCGGACGGGTCGCTTTTGGAGTTTATCTCCTACGCCGACATGGATGAAGCGCGATCCGGGTTAAAAAACTGATGCGGGAAAGAAACGTGCAATTTCTTCCCACACGATGGCAGTCTGCCATTCTTCCTCAACCGGCAGTGCATCCATTGATGAGCCATCCGGATGATGGAAACTCACTTCTTCGACCGGATCACTATCTCGACGCGGCGATTGAGTTGCTGTTCTTCGACTGAGCGGTCTCCCGGCACAATGAGGCGGCTTTTGCCGTAACCCTGGGTCTGGATCCGCTCCGGCTCGATGTTCATATTTTCGACCAGCCATGTTTTCACGGTCTCGGCTCGGCGCTGGCTTAGATCCATGTTGTACTGATCGCCGCCAAAGGAGTCGGTGTGACCTTCGACCTTGAAGATGGCCTGGGGATTTCGCTGGATGAGGCGACCCAGTTTTTGCAGGCTCGCCGTCGCTCCGGGGCGAAGATTTGCCGAGTCATAGTCGAACAAAAGATCGGTTGGCATCAGGATCGGTGCGGTTCCAATACCTAACTGTCCCGAACCCGACAGGAGTTGATCCAGGTTGCTGAAGCCCGCCGGAATTCCTGCGTTCCCGGCGATGTTTGAGTCTCCGGCATCCTGATTGTCTGTTTTACCCGGATTTTTCTTGTTTCCTAAAGCGATCTTCGGGTGCGTCGGCATATCAGGCTTATCCGAAAGCAGTTGCTGACGTACTTCGCTCAGCTCTTTTTCGATGGCTACTGCGCTTTCAGCCTTTGCCTTGGCCGCCGCGGTTTGCGCGGATTGTGTATCGACGCTGGGCTTTTCCTTGAGCTGTGGGACTTCGGGTGAATTTACTTCGGGCGTAGCCCGTAGTTCCTGAATATCCTTTTCGAATGAACCATCAAACCGGGTAAGATTCTCGATGGTACCGAAGTCGCTCGCCGGTTTGCCCGGGGTTGCGGCCGGTTTTGAATCAGTTTCCAGCAGCTTCTTGTCGATTTGCAGGCGACTAACGTTGAAAGCGCGAGGAACAAGCCGTGGAATGTCGGCTTGCACGAATCGATCGAGCGTCTTCTTGCTAAAATAATAAAACAGTCCGCAATGAAATAAAACGAAAGAGCGATTGCAGGCAGAATCCAATGCCTGAGCGATACTGCGCTGTCCGCAATTGAATCCTCTGAATAATGGGCCATAAAGCTTCAGAATATACAACGAACGTCGGCGAACGACAACGATTGCGCTGAGCGAGGCTCTCAGCCGTCGGGTCGGGACTGCCGCAGCGGGTTCAAACCGGCCATCATCGCCTGACACTTGATCCCCGACTTTTTTCGTTGACGTTCGCTTTCCTTCGCTGACGTTCGGTACCTGCTTATGGCCCACGATAAATCCGCTTCCGCACGAATGGAGAAAATTGTCAGCCTGTGCAAACGGCGCGGGTTCATTTTTCAGTCGAGTGAGATCTATGGAGGCCTTAACGGATGCTGGGATTACGGACCCCTTGGGACGGAGTTGAAACGGAATTTGAAGGATTTCTGGTGGCGGCGAATGGTTCGCGAGCGGGATGATGTGGTCGGGATGGACGGTTCGATTCTGATGAATCGGCAGGTGTGGGTGGCTAGCGGTCACGAAGCAACTTTCACCGACCCGATGGTGGACTGCCGCAATTGTAGATCCCGGTTCCGGGCAGATCAGTTGCCGGAAAAGAACGGGCGGAAACGGTGCACAGTTTGCGGGAGCGACGATTTGACGGAACCTCGCGCCTTCAACCTCATGTTTAAGACCTATGTCGGGGCGACGGAAGATGAGTCGGCCGTCACTTATCTCCGTCCTGAGACCGCGCAGGCAATTTTTGTTCAGTTCAAGAATATCCTGGAGGTGTCGCGAAAGAAGATCCCGTTTGGAATTGCGCAGATTGGGAAGGCGTTCCGAAACGAAATAAATCCGCGAAATTTTACTTTCCGCTCCAGGGAATTTGAGCAGATGGAGTTGGAATATTTTTGCCGGCCCGACCAAGGATTCGAGCTACTCGAGTACTGGCTGAGAGAGCGCCTGCGTTTTTATTCGGATATCGGTATTTCGTCGGAACTTTTGCATGTTCACAAGATTCCGCCCGAGGAATGCGCGCACTATTCCAAGGGGACGTACGACATCGAGTTCGAGTTTCCGTTCGGGGTGCAAGAGCTCGAGGGTGTGGCGTATAGAACAGACTACGATCTCACGCAACACCAAAAGGCCAGCGGCAAACCCCTGGAGTATTTTGACGAGGAGACAAAGCAGCATTTCATTCCTCACGTTGTCGAGCCCAGCGCCGGCGTGGATCGAACCGTGCTGGCTTTGATTTGCGCGGCGTTTGACGAGGAACAAGTAACCGACGAAAAAGGCAAAACGGAAATCCGCACCGTGCTGAGATTCCACCCGAGGGTTGCCCCAATCAAATGCGGAATTTTTCCTTTGCTGAAGAACAACGAACGGTTGGTTCGCCAAGCTCGCGAGATAGTGGATCTTCTCCGCCCGCACATGATGGTTTTCTATGATGAGTCTGGTGCCATCGGAAGGCGTTATCGCCGCCAGGACGAGGCCGGTACGCCCTTTGGCGTGACCGTCGATTTCGATACGATCGGCGAGAATGGCCCAGTTCACGAGGGGACAGTCACAATGCGGGAAAGAGACTCAATGAAGCAGGAAAGGATCTCGCTTGCTGAAATCAAGCCTTTTCTGCTCGAGAAAATCTCTTGAAGCGGCGATCCCGATCGGCCAGGAGATTCGCCTAGCCGTACCCGCGCACAACTGTTTGCAATGTTGGGCCAAATTGGCTGAAATGGGTGGTTGATGGCCGAATCTTTGCCGGAAGGTACTCGTTTAACACATTCAGCGCGCAAGATTGACATTGCGGGCAAAACTCCGGCAGGGGTTTGGGTGATTGTTGGGATCGCACTGGTTTTTGTGATCGGGGGATTAGGGGCCGGTGCGTTCATGGCTTGGAAATCGATCGCCGGAAAAATGCGCCGCCTGCGGCGGCGGATGCGGCCGGAAGCCGGGAGACTTAAAGCCGGAACCGAGCGTAGCCTCTGCCTCCAGCGCGGAAGCCGGGGTGGAACATCCGAAGCCAATGATCGCAGCCGGCAGTCCGCCCCCGGCGGTCGTTTGCCGATCAGGCCGAGCAAGACCAGGTCCGCCAGGAAGTATTAAAGCGAATCGATCTCATGAGAGGTCTCTCTGTCTCGGACAAGGACAAACTTTATGTGCAGGTGGAGCGAGCTCGAGGTTTCACCAGAATCGGAACGGTACGTTTCACGCAAAGCGGGACAACGCCCGCGGTCGGCCCAGATGGAGGGATTAATCTCAAGCCTCAATGAACCAGGCGTTCGAAAACTTTTAGCCGATCCGACCGCTATCCTCATCATGGTCGGATATGCCGATAAGCAGGGTGAGGAGGCCAAGAATGTGGAAGTCTCGCGCAGCCGGGCGGAGAGTGTGGTGAAGGTATTGAGAGAGAGGACAGAACTGGCGAACATCATGCATACGGTCGGGATGGGCGGTCAGGATATTTTTGATCAGTCCAATCTTGAAAAGAACCGTTTGGTGGAAGTCTGGGCCGTCCAGCCCTAGAGGCGAACAGGTCCGCATCCGACGTCACTGATTTGCACGGTCCGTCCTCCGTCCAGTTCGATCCGAAGAACCTTCGGGCGACGGATTCGCGCTGGCTGGCGGCTAAAGAGCGGGCCATCAGATTGACTCGAGAGATGTTGGCACGAATACGTTCGATGTAACAATTGCCGCCTCGCCGATCGTCAAGGACCCGGTAAATCCCGTGCCACTCCTGTTCGAACATGCGCATGACGTATCCGTTGAAAAATTTTTCGGTGCCTTCCAGCAGATCAAGAAGGTTCTTGTGGACGGCAAAGCTCGTCTTTTGAAATCGGGAGAAATGTGTTGCCTCCCGGAATTCCAAATACAATCCGGCCAGCCGTTCCGGATAGTCCTCCGCGGCCATCTGCCCTAGCATGTCCCCCGTGGCAACGATCGCTCCGATCAGCCACTCGCGAGAATCGCGAAACGGGATGTCCTCCATGCGTTCGGAGATGGCGGTAGCGCTGATTGCGTTCTGGATTCGGCGTAGCTCGTCACGGTCGAAACCGAAGGCCGGCAACAGATCCCAGGCAAAAAAACAGCTGCGACCGACGTGAATCGCGGAATACTTCGCGCCGGAGCCGTCGAGATCATCCCGATATTTCAAGATAACCTGTGTCATGGAGAATAACGGCTGCGATGGCCAAGTTCCAATCCCGCTGTGTGAGAGACGAAATGACAGGATTCTGCCGGTGCGAAGCCAGCAGTTCGGCGACCGCGGCGGTTGCCTGCATCGTGTGATCAAAATCATGAAACGCGGTATCGCATGCCTGAAACCGTGGGTTGCGTCCATGGAAAAGGTCGAAGGAAAATGGGATCAAGGCTTTGGCGGGACCGGGTTCTGAATCGCCGAAAGCCTCGTGGAAAATCCGGTCGGTGAGTTCCTTGGTGGCTAAATAGCTCTGGGGATGGAACATCTTGTTAGATGCTAATCACGGTTCATCGGTGCTGGTAGGAGAGCAACACAAAAGTTAAATTGTTGTCGATCTCCAAGGTTTCTGGTGATTATGACCTCTTTGATCAAATGCCCTCTCGAATGCATGATTGTTTAAAAATGGCGAAAAAATCAGTTGATGAAGAGTCAACCGGCGAATATCGTTTTTTCTACCAGCTCGATTGGCCCCCAGAACGTGTTCCCCCTCTGATCGAGCTGGTTTTTCTTTTTTGCGATCCAATCAGGGAACTATGGGTTTGGCACTCTCCAGGAAGAGGTGGTGAAACAATCGAACGACCTCGTCCGCCCGGTTTCGATCGACCAGCCAGGTAACCCGGAACGAGGAAGTGGCGATCCCGAGGCAACGCACCCCCAGCTCGCGCAGGGCTTGCGAACCTTGCAGCACTTTGCTGTGTGAGGCCGTGATTCCGGCCCCGATAATGCTGACGGCGGCTGCCGAATCATCCCAACGCACCGGGAGGTTCCTGATCGCGGCCCTCAATTTGGCTGTCTGGTGAAGATTCTCTTTAGAGGCGACCATCGTCAGACCGTCCTGTTCGGCCCCCGTGGTGGTCACGTGGAGTTGCTTCCCGGGAACACCAAATTCGTCCATTGTCATCAGTAACCCATCCACGTCGTGGCTCTGAACTATTATAATTTCCTTTTCGCTGGCTATCCCCATGACGGAACCCGGAGGGCAGGGGCCGTGCTTGCGAATCACCGTGCCGTCCGTGGACGGATCCTCTCCGGGCAACGGCCCGGTCGCAGCTCTAGCATAGATCAAGATCCCCTTTTCTTTGGCAAACTCGACCGCCTGGGCATTTAAAACCTTGGCGCCCGACTCAGCCAGCTCCTGACTCTCCTCGTAGGAAAGAACGGGTATTCTCCTGGCTTGCGAAACGACCCGTGGATCAGCCGTGTAGACGCCGTCGACGTCGGAACAGATCTCGCACCATTCTGCTCCCAGCGCCGCAGCCATGGCCACCGCCGTCGTATCACTCCCGCCCCGTCCGAGCGTGGTGATCTCTCTGCGGTAAGAAACACCTTGATAACCGGCCACGACCACAATTTTTCCCCGGGCCAATTCGTCCTGAACACGGAACGGGCGGACTTCGATAATGCGGGCGTCGACATGGCGATCGTTGGTGATAATGCCCGATTGGCTTCCGGTAAAACTGATTGCGTCCCCGCCAAGTTCCCGAATGGCGATGGACAGGAGTGCCATCGAAATGCGTTCGCCGGCCGAAAGCAGCATGTCGAGTTCGCGCCGGTCGGGGTTTGCCGAAATCGTTTTCGCCAGCTTCAGCAAATCGTCGGTCGTATCTCCCATTGCCGAGACGACCACGACCACGGCGTGGCCAGAAGCCTTGGTCTGCATGACGCGCTGGGCGACTCTTTTTAGCTTTTGAGTATCGGCGACACTGCTTCCGCCATACTTCTGAACGACGATGGACATGGGCAACTAGATTCGGCGCAGTTTTCCACTCGGGGTGCGCGGAAGGTTTTCTACGATCTGAAAGCGTTTTGGAACCTTCCGCGGGTCGATCTTCTGGAGGAGCAGTTCTGCAAGCCGTTCCGTCGGACCCGGCGAACCCACCAGCTCGGCGGAAAGCGTCTGCGACGTCGAATCGAAGAATACTCGACTCTCTTCAATTCCGGGCAAGGTGTTGAGAATTGTCTCTACCTCTTCACAAAAAAACTGAATACCGCTTATCTGCAGCAGATTTTTTCCACGGCCGGCGAGAAAGATATAACCGCCCTTATCGATCCTGGCATAATCCCCGGTTGGAAACCCGTATTGTTTCAGAAGCTCCCGGAGCAGGTCGCCAAGGGGACAAGTAGGCATCGAGCAGGCCCGGACCTTTGATGTGCAGTTCCCCGATCTCTTCAGTTTCAATTGGCTTACCGTTTTTGCCAACTAATGTGACAGTGTAGGCGGGAATCGCGGGCCCAACGGAGCCCGTTTTATCGGCCCTGGTATTGAGCGTCAGGAGACCAACTTCAATGATACCCAGAGCAGGATTGAGATTCTTGCGGAAGCAGTTGGCAAAACCCTCGGCGACCTGCTCCGGAAGAGGCGCCGTAGTGGAGATGGCAAGGCGCACGGAATCGAGCGCTCCAATATCGGATTGAATCAGACTCTTGGTAGAAGTCCGGCGAACCGTAAATGATCGTCGGGCGATAGTCGTGAGCAACCTGACGACGGCTTGCGCCCGTCGAAGCAGTGAGCACAGTCGCGCCGCGGGAAAGATAAAGCAGTATCGACGCAATAAAATGATCGGCCATCGGCAGTGCAAACCAGATTCTGTCATCGGAGGAGATCTTCAATATCGCATTCGCGGCGTCTAACCGATCTAGAATCGTTTGGTGCCCCAGAAGAATGCCCTTGCGAAGCCCCGTCGTTCCGGAGGTGAAACGAATATACGCCGGGTCACATGCGCGAAATTCCTCGTCGTTCCGGTCGTCTACGGGATTCGCAATAGGGAAATTGAAGCAAACGATGGTCTTCCCGGAGCAGCCAATGCACTCCCGCCGCTTTGATTACGAAATCCTTCTCTTCCTCGGGCAGAAATGTCGCGATCGGAACAAGGCAAAGGCCTGCTTTGAAGATGCCCAGGGCTGATTGAAGGAAATCTGCTCCGTCGGCCAACATCAGGCCGCATCTTTCACCGGCCCGACATCCCCGTTCAATTAGCCATCGAGCGACGCCGTCGGCGCGCTCCATAAGCTGCCGGTAAGTCACATGCTCGCCTTCCTCAAGCCTTGCGAAGGCCAAGTAATTGGGCCGCGTTTCGGCTTGTCTGCGAATCATGGTGAGAATATCCACGTGGTTTCCTTCGCTTATCTATCAGCTGGTACTAGCATTCTGGTCAACCCGTGGCGATATATACGCTCTTTGTATGTCGGATAAACGGAAGCGGATTGTGATAAAGTTCGGGACCGGAATTCTTACCAAATCGTCCGGGAGTTCGTTGAATCCGAAGCAACTTCGACGGCTCACGACGGAAGTTGCGGAATTGGCGCAAGCAGGTCATGAATGCCTCTTGGTGAGCAGTGGGGCGGTCGGTGCCGGATTGATGTTGATGGGTCTGCCTGATACGCCCGAAAGATCTCCCCTCAATCCAAGCCTGTGCTGCGATTGGGCAATCTCGCCTGATGCGACTTTATGAGACCTTGTTTCAGCGGCACGGACTTCACGTGGCTCAGTTGCTCTTGAGCCATCAGGATATCGACAGTCGCACCCGATACGAGAATGCAAGGAACACTTTGGAGCGTTTGCTTCGCTTCAGGAATGTCGTCCCGGTCATCAATGAAAACGATTCCGTTGCGGTCGAAGAACTCAAATTTGGGGACAATGATCGTCTTTCTGCGGAGGTGGCTATCCTTGCGCGAGCGGACTTGCTTGTCATCTTAACCAGCGTAGAGGGGTTATTGGACGATCAGAAAAAGCTGATTTCAAAAGTGACGGATATCGACGCCGTGGTTCATCTGGCCAGAACCGAGACCGGAATTCTATTCTACGGGCGGAATGATTACGAAGCTTCAGGCGGCGAAAATGGCTTTCCAATCCGGGATACCCAGTGTGATTGCAAGCGGGTTCGAGCCAGGGATCCTCGCTGCTGCGGTGGCTGGTAAGCCAGTCGGCACCCAATTTCCGGTAGACAAATGACATCAAATCTATCAGAAACTCTGGAGCAGATTGGACAGCAAGCACAAGCGGCGAGTCAGATCCTTGCTCAAGCGACGACCGATACGAAAAACGAGGCTCTGCTGGCGATCGCCGCGTCGAATCACCGAACAGACGGAAGTCATCCTCGCCGCGAACCGAGGCGGATTTGAAGGCGGGCTCAGAACGAGGCTTGAGTTCGGCGATGCTGGACCGGACCCGGTTGGATCCGAAAAGAATTCAAACGATTGCCGACAGTGTCCGGGAACTCGTTCAATCTCAAAGACCCGGCGGGGGAAGTCTTAAAGCAGTGGTCGCGCCCGAACGGGCTTAAGATCTCGAAGATCCGTGTTCCGATCGGTGTCATTGGGATCATCTACGAATCTCGGCCCAATGTCACGAGTGACGCAGCTTCGCTTTGCCTCAAGGCTGGAAATGCCGTGATTTTGCGAGGCGGCTCGGAGTCGATTCAATCGAACATGGCCTTGGCGGAGGCAATAAGTCGTGGATGTCAGGACGCCGGCTTGCCAGAACACTCGGTCCAGCTTGTGCCCGGCACGGACAGGTCAGCAGTCACACTGATGGCGCAGCTTGATCGCTATATTCATTTGATCATTCCGAGGGGGGGCCGGTCGTTGATCGAGGCGGTCACTTCCGCGGCGCGGATGCCGGTCATCAAGCATTTCGACGGGATTTGTGCGGTGTATGTCGACCGAGCGGCAGATTTCCGCATGGCGGAGCGAATCGTGGTCAATGCCAAATGCCAGAGGCCTGGCGTCTGCAATGCTATCGAAACGTTGTTGGTTCACGAAGAGATCGCCCGTCAATTCCTGCCATCGTGCGCCAATGCACTGTGGGAGTGGGGTGTTGAGCTTCGGGGTGATGCAATGACCCAGGAGATCCTGGGTTCCAAAGTCCGACCGGCGACCGAGGAAGATTGGAACACCGAATATTTGGATCTAATTCTGGCGATCAGAACGGTTCGCAGGCATCGAAGAGGCGATAGAGCATATCGGAACCTATGGCTCGCATCATAGCGACGCGATCGTGACCGAGGATCATGCGGCCGCTCGGAAATTCTTGCATCAAGTCGACTCTGCGACGGTGTTCTGGAACGCCTCGACCAGGTTCAACGATGGCGGCGAGTTCGGTTTCGGGGCGGAGATCGGGATCAGCACCGATCGGCTCCATGCGCGCGGTCCGATGGGTTTGGAAGAGCTGACGAGCTACAAGTATCTGGTCGAGGGTACGGGCCAGGTGCGCGGATGAGTGTGGCGGCTAGGGCGTCCCATCCGTGACTCCGGAAGAGGTCTGGTGCCGGGCAATTTCGCGATGCCGCATCGGGCGACGCGTTGCCTGTGGGCAGCAGCGGCAGTATCGATCAGACCTGGACCTCGGTTGACATTTAATCCATCCGGCCACTAGAGCGTGGCCCAGGAACAAAATTTTGGAATTCGGCAAGCAAAATTGTCGAATTTCATTGACCCGAATGGCGGATGGCGGGTAAAAGTGGGGCGTTATGGAGTAAAATGGTTCACTGGACCATGATTTTCCGATGGAGTCGTCCCAGATTGAGCAGCCGATATTTACCGGAGAATTCCGGCACGCGATGGACGCGAAAAATCGCGTTACCATCCCGTCGCGCTGGCGTCGGGGCGAGATAGACGAGTTCTTTGCTATTCCCAATCCGGGGGGAGGATTCTTGATGGTGATGCCTCCTGGGGAGTTTAAGCGCCTGGCCGAAAAGGTGGAGCGTGACGAAAGCTTGGAAGCGGCGGACCGGCGCAGATTTATCCGTCAATTTTCTTCCCGGGCGCAACACGTCACCAGCGATAAGCAGGGACGAATCGTACTTCCGGATGAGCAGTGCAAACTGCTCAATCTGAGGAGCGAAGTGGTGCTGGTCGGGAATTACTCCAGATTCGAAATCTGGAGTCCGGAGGTTTGGCAAAAGACGACGGAGGAGGATGCCCAGACGTTCAGTTACCTGCTGGAACGGGTTGGGATCTAGACGATGAAGACGATCGACAGGATTTTTTGTCAGCGGCAACCGGTTGAACTGAAAGGGCGAGATGATCGCGTTCATTGACGAAAAATACATGCCTGGAGAAGGACAGAGCGCCGGAAGAAGTTTTCACGTACCGGTTCTGTTGCGTGAGACTGTTTCGGCGCTGCAACCGGCGGCGGGCAAGACTTTTTTGGACGGGACAGTTGGAGGCGGCGGTCACGCTCTTGCCTTGTTGGAAGCGGGTGCGTCGGTGATCGCTTGCGATCAGGATCCTGAGGCTTTGGCAGAAGCATCAAGTCGGCTGGCCGGTTTTTCAGGTCGAGTGCGATTTGTCGAATCGAATTTCGCAGACGTAACTGATCGGCTGCAGAGCTTTGGCGCGACTGAATTGGACGGTATTCTTCTCGATCTCGGTGTTTCGTCGCATCAGCTTGATACTCCTTCCCGCGGTTTTAGTTTTTTGGGGAATGGTCCGCTGGACATGCGGATGGGGCCGCATGTCCAGCGGACAGCAGCAGACATTCTCAACCAGGGTTCTCAGGCGGAGCTGGTACGTATTTTTTTCGAATACGGAGAGGAACCGGCGGCACGGCGACTGGCGGCGCATCTGGTCAAGGTACGTACCAGGGCTCCGATCCAGACGACGCAAGATCTCGTGAAGGCGGTGGAGTCGATCATCCCCAAGCGAGGGCCCAAGAATCCGGCGACCAGGGTTTTCCAGGCTCTCCGGATCGCGGTCAACGCGGAGCTAAGCGTTCTGGAGCGCGCCTTGAACAAGTTAAGCCATTCGGTAAAGCCGCGGGGGACGAATGGCTATCATCACCTTTCACTCTTTGGAGGATCGGATCGTAAAGCATTATTTTAGAGAAGTCAGTCAGGAGTGGATCGACAGGCCGGAGTGGCCGGCGCCGCAGAAGAATCCTGCGTACGCCTTTCGATTGATAACGTCCCGGCCGATTGAGCCGAGCGAGGAAGAAGTAAGACAAAACTCACGTGCTCGCAGCGCAAAGCTGCGGGTCATTGAAGGGATCAGTCATGAATCGTAACCGCAGCAACATCACCTATTCTATCAAGGTTGCTTCTATCTTAAAGGTAGTTGTCAGCACGGCACTTCTGGCGACTGCCGGATTGTCTTATGTCTATTTGAAGAATCAGCTCCAGCAGTATGGAGAGATTCAACGTCGATTGGAGCACGAACTCACTGAGATCCGAACTGCCAATGAGGCTATTCGGGTGCAAATTACCCAGCTTAGTTCGCGAGGTATTCTCGAAAAGAAGTTGGCTAAGAATTCGCTCGGCCTTGTGCCGATCGTGAGTGATCAAATCGTTCGCCTTAACCAGCGTCACGATGGCATCGGAGATGAGTTGAGAGTCGTCTCCAATCGCGGCTTTAACCAATGATGTGGAATGCACAAGCGCGTGCCGTCACGGTCTGTTTCGGATTGGTCGGCCTGTTCAGTGTCTACTCGTTCCGGCTGATCGATCTACAGATTGTCCAGCACGAGAAGTTCACGACGCTTGCTGCAGAAAAACATAACCATAAACAAATCATCTATGCCAGGCGTGGTATCATCCGAGACGCTCATAGCGAGCCTCTTGCCGAAAACATCCCGGTCAAGACCGTCGTTGCAGACGCGTCGCATATTCGGGATCCGGTGGCTGTGGCAGCGGCAATCGCGGATCAGCTTGAAATGGATCCGCGCGACCTCGCAGATAGGCTGAAGCCAGAGCGGCAAGGGCAGTAAGCACATCGTTCTGAAGTCAGAGATTCCGGAGCAGACGGCCGAAAAGATCAAGGAATCTCTCCGCATCGCAAACTTGCGCGGGCATCTATTTCGACCAGGACTTCGTGCGGGTGTACCCGAATCGGCAGATGCTTTCGCAGGTGATCGGGTTTGTTGATCACGAACACAAGGGAACGATGGGGATCGAACGCACCATGCAGGATTTTCTGCAGGGCACAGACGGTTTTCGTTACATCGAGACGGACAGGACAGGCAAGGAATTAGTGCCCTATCGCGGCCAGGAAAGCGCGGCCAGAGACGGCTGTGACGTGAAACTCACGGTTGACCTCAGCTTGCAGAATATTCTCGAAACCGAATTGGATGCGGCATGTGTGGAGTTCAAGCCTAAGAATGCGACGGCCATCATGATGCGGCCTCAGACCGGAGAAATCCTTGCCATGGCAAGCCGCCCGACGTTTGATCCGAACCAACCCGGCGAAGCGGTACCGGATCAGGAGAAAAATCGTTCGATTGTGGACATGGTCGAACCGGGCTCGACATTCAAGATCGTTACGACTTCTGCTGTCCTCGAGGAGAAACTTGTGACGCCCGATACGACAGTGTACTGCGAGAACGGGCACTTTAAATATGCGGGACGAATACTGCGGGATGCCCACCCGATGGGGGTCTTGTCGGTCCACCAAGTGTTGATGAAGTCGAGCAATATCGGCGTGGCCAAACTGGCACTGCAACTCGGCGAGACCAAGTTGTACGAGTATATCCGTCGCTACGGTTTCGGGGAGAAGACCGGGATCACGTTAAGCGGAGAGATAAGTGGTTTGGTCAATCCGCCTCACCGTTGGAGCAAGCTTGATATCACTCGGATTCCCATGGGCCAGTCGGTGGCAGTCACGCCTTTGCAGATGATTGCGGCGATGTCCAGTATCGCTAACGGAGGTAAATTAATGAAGCCGATGATTGTCTCCGAAATCAAGGACAAGAATGGGCGTTTAGTGGCCAATTTTACTCCGGAGGTGGTCCGCGACGTCATTTCCGGCAGCAACCGCAGTCAAGATCGTATCAGCTTTAAAGGACGTTGTTAGCAAACAAGGCACAGCCCAGAAGGCCGAGGTACCTGGATTCCGTGTAGCCGGAAAAACGGGAACAGCTCAAAAGGTTGATCCCCGCGGTGGTTACATGGTCGGCCGATATGTTACCTCTTTCGTCGGTTTTATGCCGGCAGACGACCCAAAATTTTCTTTGCTGGTGCTCCTTGACGATCCGACGATGAAAGAGGGAGCGGCATTCGGTGGTACTGTCGCTGGGCCGATTTTCGCGAGAATCGCTGAGAAAGCCGCGCGGTATCTTGATCTGCGGCCCACCGAAGAGATTCCTTCCCCACAGAGTACGAACGGGTCGAAAAAAGTGGCTTTCTCTGAGCGGAATCGCGATTAGTCCAAGCATCATGCAACTGGCAGATCTAATTCAGCGGCTAAAGGCGATATCGATAGAGGGCCCCATCGATCGAGAGATAACCGGCGTGCAGTACGATTCGCGCCGGGTCGGGCCCGGAAATCTCTTTGTCGCGGTGCGGGGCGCTTGCTTCGATGGTCATTCATTCATCGAGCAAGCCGTCGAAAAAGGCGCCGTTGCGATCGTCGGAGAGCAAGCCGGTCTTTCAAAACGGGCGACAACGATCGTGGTGCCGAATTCACGCGAGGCACTGGCCAGTTTGGGCTCCGCTTATTACGGCGACCCGTCCCGCAGGCTGAGGGTGATTGGGGTAACAGGCACCAACGGTAAAAGTACGACGACTTTCCTTATCAAGCACCTGCTTGAACGTGCGAATCAATCCACCGGTCTGATCGGTACCGTCCAATATGAGATTGGCGAACGTGTCTTGCCCGCCCGGCGAACGACGCCGGAGTCGCTTGATCTACAGGAACTCTTGAGCCGGTGCGTTGAGGCGGGTTGCCGGAACGTTGTGCTCGAGGTTTCGTCCCATGCGCTGAGTCAAGGGCGGGCCGGCGAAATTGCATTTGATGTTGGCGCCTTTACCAACCTGACCCAGGACCATTTGGATTTTCATCACGGGATGAAAGACTACTTCGAAGCAAAAGCGCGCTTATTCGATAGCGTGCGGGACAGCCAGAAGAAGGAACGGGCCGCGGGCAGTCAACATTGACGATCCGTACGGACAGCAATTAGTGGCCCGGTTCGGCAGAGATCTTCCGATTGTGACTTATGGAATGGGTGCTCGAGCAGAATTTCGAGCGAGCAACTTTCAAGGTGGAAATGAACGGGACTTCCTACCAGTTAAACGCGAAGGAGAAGAGTTACCTGGTTCGACTTCCATTGATTGGAAGATTCAATATCTACAATTCTCTGGCTGCGCTGGCGGTAGCGCACGCGATCGGTGCCGATTTGCGGACATCGGTTTTGGCTCTGGCCAATGCGCCCCAGATCCCGGGTCGTCTCGAGGCCGTGCCGGCAAAGCGGCAGTTCCAGGTCTTTGTCGACTACGCGCACACCGACGATGCATTATTGAATGTGGTCAGAACTTGCCGCGATCTGCATCCGAACCGGCTCATTCTCGTGTTTGGATGCGGTGGGAACAGGGATAAAACAAAGCGTGCGCTGATGGGGGCTGTGGCCGACCAATTCGCTGACTACACAATCCTTACCTCGGACAACCCGCGAAAAGAAGATCCGGAGGCGATCGTTCGAGAGGTCGAGGCAGGATTCAAGCGCAAAAACTATGAAAAGATCGTCGATCGAAAAGAGGCAATTTCACGCGCGATCGCGCTCGCCCAAGCGAAAGACATCGTCTTAATCGCGGGTAAGGGCCATGAGAAATACCAGGAATTCGGCGAACTACACCGATCCCGTTTGACGACGTTGACGTAGCGGCGCGGGCCTTGGAGGAACATCCGGTGGAGTTGTCGAGGCATGGATCCTAGAACGCTGGAACACATCGCGAAGTGGGTTGACGGCAAGATTCACGGATTGAGCACCGCAACGGTGACGAGAGTGGTCACGGATTCACGTTCGATTCGCAAGGGCGACTGTTTTGTGGCTCTGCGTGGCGAACAATTTGATGGGCATGCTTTCTTGCCCCGGATCTGGGAGGCGGCAAGCGGCTGGTGCGTTGGTGAGCGAGGTTAATCCTCGCCTGAGCGGACTGCCGCAGATAGAAGTGCCCGACACCCTGTCGGCTCTGCAACGTCTGGCCAAGGGATATCGGAACGAGCTTCGTCTGAAGGCGATTGGGGTTACCGGAAGCAGCGGCAAAACCAGCACGAAAGAAATGATCGCCTCCGTGCTCAGAGAAAAATTCTCCGTCGCCAAAACGGTCGGGAACTATAACAACCACATAGGGGTCCCGCTATCCGTTTTAGGGGCGAGCTGCGCGGACGAAGCCGGCGTCTTCGAAATGGGTATGAATCACGCAGGCGAACTCGCGCTTCTTTGCGAAATTGCGCGTCCGGACGTGGCCGTGATTACAAACGTGGGCATTGCTCATGTCGGTCTCCTTGGGACTCGGGAAGCGATCGCGAAGGAGAAGGCTGTGGTTGCTGAAGCGAATTCCGGCCGAAGGAATTGTCGTTCTCAATGCGAACGACGAGTTTACGGACTGGATAGCGGCGCGTTCCAAAGCGAGGGTGATCCGCGCCGGGCTGGACCTCGGGGATGTCCAGGCGCGCAATATTGAGCACACTGACAAGGGCGCAAACTTTATTCTGACGTATGGCGCGGCTTCAAGGCGCGTTGCGTTGCCGGTCCATGGCGAACACATGGTCACGAACGCCTGTTTGGCGGCAGCTGTCGGCGTCGGGCTTGGCTTGACTCTTGAAGAATGTGCAGCCGGTTTGGCGAAGACTACGATTCCTGGAAATCGTCTTAAGATCCAACGACTTGGGAGCGTGCTCGTGATCAACGACGCCTACAATGCAAATCCGGAATCGATGGTCGCAGCGCTCAGGACCGCGGCACATTTCGCAGTGAAGGGGCGTCGGGTAGCGGCGCTGGGCCGGATGGGGGAACTTGGCGAACTGTCTGAGATCGGTCATCGCCGGGTGGGTGAGGCAGTGGTGGAATGCGAATTCGACCATCTTGTTACCGTGGGCGACGAAGCGCGGCTGATGGCTGAAGCGGCCAATTCGGCGGGCTTGAAATCGACGCAACAAGCAAAGACCCATGAGCAAGCAGTTGAAGCGCTGCTCGACTACCTGGAACCGGGTGACCTTCTTTTGGTGAAGGGGAGTCTTTCGTCTTCCATGGAGCGCGTTGTGGCCGGGCTTGAAGCTGTAAAGAATCAAGCCAGGTGGAGGTCTGCATGATGTTTTATTTGTATTACCTGAGCCAGGGGCCAAATGCGATCGCCGGAGGATTTAACGTCTTCCAATACGTCTCATTTCGGGCGGTCTGTGCAGCAATCACGGCGTTCCTGCTTTGTCTTGTTTTTGGGAATTGGGTGATTCGTAAGCTGACATCGCTTAAATTCGGCCAGCCGATCCGTACCGCGGACGAAGTGCACCGGCTTTACGAACTCCATGGAGCCAAGAAGGGCACGCCCAACCATGGGCGGGGTCTTTTTCATGGGGTCGGTCGTTGTTTCCACCATCATCTGGGCCCGGCCGGATAACGGTTTTGTCTGGCTGTGTCTATTCACGATTATTTTTACGGCCGGACTGGGACTCGTGGATGACTATCTCAAAGTCACAAAGAAAAAGTCGGACGGTGTCCCGGGAAGGGTCAAGTTGATCTGCCAATTCATTCTCGCTGCGATCGTGACTGCTTTTTTTTTGCTGAATCCGTCGCTGGAGGTTCAGGCGAAGGAGCTTTACATCCCGTTTTTCAAAGAGCCGATCATTGCCAATCTAGGTTGGTTCACGCTTCTGTTTTTTGCAGTGGTGATCGTGGGCACCTCCAACGCCGTGAATTTGACGGATGGCCTGGATGGCCTCGCGACCGGGTGCACGGTGACGGTTGCCTCGACCTACGCAATCCTTGCTTATGCAGCCGGGAACGTTGCTATTTCAACCTACCTGGATCTACCTTTTTATCGCCAGAGCCAGGAGTTGACGATTCTTTGTACGGCGCTGGCTGGTGCGGGTCTTGGATTTTTATGGTTCAACTGCCATCCCGCCAAGGTGTTCATGGGTGATACCGGATCACTCTCCATCGGTGGGACCTTGGGCGTTATTGCGATCTGCTGTAAGCAGGAACTCCTCTTGATCGTGATTGGGGGGATTTTTGTAATCGAGGCGCTCTCGGTGATTCTTCAAGTGCTTAGTTTCAAGCTCACCGGCAGACGGATTCTTTTAATGTCGCCGTTGCACCATCACTTCGAACTGAAAGGCTGGAAAGAAAATACGGTCATTGTCCGGTTCTGGATCATGTCTCTGATGTTCGCCTTTTTGGGCTTGGCGACTTTGAAATTGCGATGAACTTCAATTACACACGAGCAGCCGTTCTTGGCTTGGGCACCAGCGGAGAAGCCGCTGCCAAGTTGCTGCAACGAACGGAGCGCGGCGTGAGAGTTTTTGACAGCGGCAAGCCGGACGCACAAAAGATTCGGGGACTCGAGGAGCTAGGTGTTTCGGTAGTCACCGGCGAGGCTGCGGAGGTTGCCGAGGGCGTTTACGATCTGACGGTATTGAGTCCCGGGATCGATCCGGTCGTTCCCCTGGTCCAGAATTTTCTTCGTCAAGGCGTCACTTTTACCGGTGAACTCGAGTTGGCTTTCCGCTTTTGTGAGCGGCCGGTCATCGCGGTCACGGGTACGAACGGCAAAACGACGACGACCCAGTTGATCGAATCGATGTTAAATGTCGCCGGCCTTCGCACGGTCGCATGCGGAAACATTGGAATGCCGTTTTCCGAAGCAGTTCAACGGCAGGAGGAATTTGATATTTTCACAGTGGAAGTCAGTTCCTTTCAGTTAGAGACGATTTCGACGTTTCGTCCAACTGTCGCGGTTTGGTTGAACCTGACGCCGGATCATCTGGACCGTTATCCGAACATGGCAGGAGTACCGGGCCGCAAAACTGCGGGTGTTTGAAAATCAGCTCCCGAGCGATTTTGCAGTAACGAATTTTGCCGACGTCTTGCCAGGAATTGTTGCGCGACAGATTCGATTCAGTGCGTATTCAAAAGGCGCCGATTTCACGCTCCAGGGAGAAACGATTTACTTTCGGGATGAGCCGATCTTGAACATGAAGGAAACGCACCTGGCCGGAGTTCATAACGCCGAGAACCTTATGGCGGCGTTGGGTACAACGTATGCCTTGCAAGTCCCTTGGGAGAAGGCCAAAGGCGGACTGAGGGAATATCGGCTCCTCCCGCACCGTTGCGAGAACGTCGGACACGATCGGGCGGGGTAATCTTTATCAACGATTCGAAAGCAACGAATCTGGATGCGCTCGTCAAGGCCCTGGAATCGCAACCAAAACCAGTCGTCTTGATTGCCGGCGGAAAAGACAAGGGCTTTGGATTCGACACCATCGTCGATTTAGTCCGGGATAAGGCCAAGCACGCGGTATTAATCGGCGAAATGGCAGAGAGGATTTTTCAGAGCTGGTCGAAGGTCGTGCCGTGCTCCTGTGCACGGACGCTAAGGGAAGCAGTCGTCCAGGCTCGAAAACACAGCCTTCCGGGCGAGGTCGTGCTTTTTTCACCGGGAACATCTTCGTTCGACATGTTCAAAAACTATGCCGATCGCGGCAATCAATTCCGCGAAATCATCCAGGAGTTAGCAAGGTGAGACTAATCAAGAGACCTGTCAAAAGGACCCCAAGGAAAAAGCTCCGGGCAGCCGGGCAGCGGTCTGTCGCGAAATATGCGGAGGAAGACTATGCCTCCGAGGAGCCGAATGTTAAATTGTCGCGGGCATTCGTCGTTGTGCTATTACTTCACGTTGTCGCGGTGGGAGGGATATTCGCGTTCAGTGCGCTCAAGGACCAGCAGACCGGCAGCGTGGCCGGCAAGGCGGAATCAGCCAATGGAAAAGCTCGCCAAGGCGGCGCGAGATCCTTCGGGAGCGGATAAATCCGGGAACAAAATAGTCTCCCAGGACGTGCAGCGATTAGTGGAATCATCGCGCCTCGCAGGAACCGGTGGCGGGAAGAATCAGTCCGGCAACGTCGCCCAGGAGGGTTCGAGTGAAGCTGGGAAATCTTACGTGGTCCAAAAAGGAGATAGTCCGGCCGGGATCGCAAAGAAGTTCAAAGTTAGTTACGCGAGACCTATTAAAGGCAAACAACATCGAAGATCCCAAAAAATTGCAGATTGGACAGAAGTTAGTAATCCCATGAATTGATACGGCTCTCCTTTCTGGGAGCGCTGCCACGTCGGCCCGCGATGCGGCCTTTTCGGGAGCGCCGTGATGTGGATGCACGCAGATACCAAATGTATAAACAAAGCGCATATATTTTGGTTTTGGCCGTTGCTGCATTAGTCACTATTGGGTTGGTTATGCTTTACAGCACAGGGGCCTTTGCTCCTGACAGTCACGGAGATCAGTTCAACTTCTTGAAGAGACAAAGCTTCTGGCTGGGCGTAGGATTCATCTTCTCCATCGTATTTGCATTGGTCGATTACCATTGGCTTCAGCGGTCCTGGTACATCCTATTCATCTTGGCGCTTGCGTTGTTAGCTCTTTGTTTCGTGCGTCCAATCGGGATGCGGGTCAATGGTTCCTGGCGCTGGATACACGTCGGGACCAATAACGTTTCAAGCATCAGAGTTGGCGAAGCTCGCTGCCATTGTTTTCGTCGCGTGGTGGTTCTCTAAATTCGAGGCGAAATGCAAAGGATTGCTGATGGGATTGATCTACCCTGTCGCCGTGATTGGGATGGTGCTCGCCCTGATCGTTCTTGAGACCGATCTTGGGACGACACTGCTGATTGGGGGAGTGGTTTTTCTCATGATGTTCGTCGCGGGAGCCAGTCCAAGATTTCTGGGGCCCCTGGTGATCGCGGCAGTCGCCGGACTCTTAATCATCGCCTGGCACATCTCTGAACGACAAGGACGATTGATGGCGTTCCTGCATCCCGATCAATACCAGGAGAGAGAAGGTCATCAGCAGTGGATGGGATTGATTGCTTTCGGCTCGGGTGGTGTGGACGGTCTGGGTCTTGGTAACGGACGGCAGAAAATGCTCTACCTGCCATATGCTCATACCGATTTCATTTTTCCTGTGATCGGTGAGGAGCTCGGCTTGCGGATGACGCTGGCGATCGTGTTTTTGTTACCTTCTGATTGCATCTTCCGGGATACTGATCGCTTTAAATGCCAAAGACAGATTTGGCATGTTGCTTGGGATTTGGTTGTACAGCTATGCTGGGCCTCCAGGCCGCAATCAATATAGGTGTGACGACTTCGATGCTGCCGAACAAAGGGCTCCCGCTACCGTTTATCAGCTACGGTGGTTCGAATCTCTTTTTCTGCCTTATTTGCATTGGAATCCTGATCAATATTTACCGGCAGGGAAAAGAGGACAAGACGGGTGCAAATATCCAGATGATGGTACGGGTCAGGCATGTTTCTCGAATTTAGTCGTTCGTTTCAATGAATGTCGTGATCGCATGTGGCGGAACAGGAGGCCACCTGTTCCCTGGGTTGGCCGTGGCCGAGGTTTTGAAAAGCCGCGGGCATGAGGTCCTTTTGTTGATTTCCGAGAAACAGATCGATGCGACCGCGGTGCGGGATCGAAAGGAATTTCGCATCGAGAAGATCCCTGCCATTGGTTTACCCAGGCTATTTTCGGCGCAGGCTTTTTCGTTTGCATCGAAATTTTTCAATGGCTTCGCGGCTTGTCGCCGCATCTATCGCTCGTTCGGTCCGGACGCGGTCCTCGGCATGGGTGGATTCACATCCACCGGGCCCATTTTAGCCGGTCGAATGGCCGGTCTCCCCACGTTCGTTCACGAGTCGAACGCGATCCCGGGGAAAGCCAACCGTTTGAATGCCTGGCTTTCAAGAAAGGTGCTGCTGGGCTTTGAGGAGTGCGCTCGTTGTTTTCCGGATGCAACCATTGAAGTGACCGGGACCCCTATCCGCAACAGCTTGAAAAGGCCGGTCGATCGCAATCAGGCGTTGGACAATCTGCGCTTAAAACCGGGATTGCAGACCATCCTGGTCATGGGTGGAAGTCAGGGAGCGCATGGCATAAACCAAGCCGTGTTGGCGGCTTTACCTCGATTTGCAACGAGGCCGTTGCAGTTCATCCATCTGACCGGAAAGGAAGACGAGAACCACGTTTCTGAATGTTATCACAAGGAAGGAATCTCCGCATTTGTGAGCGCTTTCTACCATCGAATGGAAGAAGCCTATACCATTGCAGACATCGCCATTGCCAGATCTGGCGCCGCTAGTCTCACCGAAATCTCTTACTTCGGTTTGCCCACCATCTTGATTCCGTATCCGTTCGCGGCCGAAAATCATCAACTTTTAAATGCAGAAATGTTTGCGAGGCACGGCACTGCTGAAGTATTAGAGGAGTCACGTGTCAGTGGAGACACGCTCGGCTCATTGATAGACCAATTTTTGAATAACGGAGCGAGGCTGCGTCCGACGACCGAGCAGCCTCGCACACTTGCACCAGAGACCGCTGCGAAGAGGATTGCTGAAATCATCGAGAGCTCGCCTAAATGACGTTTGATCTGCCAAAAAAGCTCACTGCATTTCTCTCGGAGGGTTCGAAGCGCATCCACTTGATAGGGGTGGCCGGCTCTGGAATGAGTGGCATCGCCGGTTTATTGCTTGCCCTCGGTCATCGAGTGAGCGGATGCGATCGCGTGAGTACGCTTGAGACAAGGCGGCTGGAGACCCTTGGGTTGAAGTTTTATCTTCCGCAAACGGAGGAGACTGTTCGCGGTGCTGAGCTGGTGATTTATTCGTCCGCAATCAGATCTGGGAATCCTGCATTTGACGAAGCGACCAAGTTAAAACTCCCGTTGGTGCGCCGCGCTGAAGCGCTGGCCGCGATAATGCAGATCAAAAAAGGAATTGTGATCGCCGGGATGCATGGCAAGACTACGACCTCTTCGATGACCGCGCATGTGCTTCGTGTCGGCGGCATGAATCCTTCGCATTATGTGGGCGCTGAGATCCCGATCCTGGGGACGAATGCTCATTGGGAGCCGGCTGGAGATTACTTTGTTGCGGAAGGAGACGAAAGCGATGGCACGCTGCGGATTTACGGTCCGGAACACGCGATTGTACTGAATATCGAAGAGGAACATCTCGACTACTATGCTGACCTCGTCGCGATTGAGAGAGTATTCAACCAGTTCATGGATCAGGTAGCCGGTAAAATCATTTATTGCGCCGATGATCCCCATGCGGCGCGGCTCTGCTCGGCGCGACCGAATTCCATTTCATACGGAAAAGCTGAAACGGCACTCTACCAATACCGAGACTTCATTGGCGCGCCTTCTGGATCAAGATTTAAGGTTTGGAGGGCCAAACTGCTGCTCGGTGAACTAACTCTCGGAGTTCCAGGTGCACACAATGTTAGCAACGCGTTGGCCGTTGTTGCACTCGCCATGGAGATAGGAGTGCCGTTTGGCAGGATTGCGGCAGCGCTGGCGTCTTTTCGTGGAGCCAAGAGGAGATTTGAAATCAAGCTGAAAACTGAAGCGTACACGGTGGTGGACGATTACGGTCATCATCCCACGGAGGTTAAAGCCACGCTCGAGACCGCGTGCTCCCTTGAGAACAAACGGGTCGTCGTCATGTTTCAACCGCATCGCTACACCCGGACGGAGGCGCTGAAGAAGGAGTTCGGATCGGCATTCGATCGTGCAGATCTTGTTTTCGTGACGGACATTTATGCCGCCAGTGAAAAGCCAATTCCAGGAGTTTCCGGTCATACGATCGTGTCCGCTTTGCGGGATCACGGACATTCGGCCGCCGTTTATGTGCCGGGACGAAACATTCTCCACCGGGAGATCGGACGAATCGTGGAGCCGGGCGACTTGATTTTGAGTCTCGGGGCTGGGGATATCCACGAAGAGGCCACCAAGCTGATCCAGGATCTTGAGACAGCTTCACGCCTCCGCGAAGTGATGGGTTCAGGAGAGGTGAGATTGTATGAACCGCTTTCAAAGCATACCACGCTGCGTGTCGGAGGACCGGCACAGTTCTGGATAGAACCGGAGACCCGGGGAGGATTTGCCAACGTTTTGGAATTCTGTGCTGCGAACCGACTGCCGGTGATGTTAGTCGGACGAGGTTCAAACCTTTTGGTACGTGATGGTGGCATTTCCGGAGTGGTCATCCATTTGACCCGAGGCGATTTCGTCGCGCTCAGCGTCGAGGAAACTGAGATTCACGTCGGGGCGGGCGTTCGACTGAAGCAAGTCGCTGCTGCCGCGCGAAACGCTGGGATTGGAGGGTTCGAGTGGATGGAAGGGATTCCGGGAAGTGTTGGCGGCAGCCTCCGCATGAATGCTGGAGCAATGGGCGTAGAGACTTTCGAACAGGTGGTCAGTGTGCAAGTTGTTAATTTCCGGGGCGAGTTTGACACCCTGCGACCGGAAGAGATGCAGGTTAAGTACCGTAGCGTACCGACCTTGCGGGATCGCTACGCAGTTTCCGCGATTTTCCGCGGCGAGCGGGCGGGCATCGATGCGATCGATCGACGCTTATCAGAGTCGAGCCAAAAAAGAAAAAAGACCCAGCCGATCGCTTCCAGTGCCGGCTGTATATTTAAGAATCCGGGCGAATGCCCGGCCGGAAAACTCGTCGAAGAGTTAGGCTTAAAGGATCGTCGAATTGGGGCAGCGCGCGTGTCGGATATTCACGGAAATTTTATCGTGAACGATGGCGGCGCGAGTGCTCAGGAGATTCTCCGGCTGATCGGTGAAATTCAATTGGCGGCCAAAGAGCAGCGGGGAATCGATTTGCAAACTGAAGTTCAGATTGTTGGAGTGGATGATGAATAGCTTCTTGTTCAAAAAGAAAATCGCGGTGTTGTGTGGCGGACCGAGTTCCGAGCGAGAGGTTTCACTTCGCTCCGGGTCGGCTGTGACGAAGGCCTTGCGGCTCCTCGGAGCGGACGCCTTTGAGATCGATATCAAGGGAGGCGATTTTCATCTGCCGGACGGCACGGAGCTGGCCTTTAATGCCTTGCATGGAACATTTGGCGAAGATGGTGCCGTGCAGGCGATCCTTGACACCAAAGGAGTCCCATACACGGGCGAAGGAGTAGAAGGCAGTCGTGTTGCTTTCGATAAGATCGAGAGCAAAAGGCGTTTTGTGGAGCGCGGCGTGCCGACGGCTCCTTATGTGACATTGCAGAAGGGAGAAATCCATAATCTCGCCGTTCCTTACGTGGTGAAAGTGCCTTGCCAGGGATCCAGTGTCGGCGTCTACGTTGTGAAGAAAGCCGATCAGGGCGAAAAGGCTTTGGAAGAGGCATTCGCGCAAACCGATACTGTGTTGGTAGAAGCTTTTGTCAGTGGGCGCGAACTAACGATCGGGATTCTGGGAGAGACCGCGCTGCCGATTATCGAGATCCGGCCGCGAGGAGGCTTTTACAGTTACGAAAATAAATACACCTGGACGAATCGCGGCGGTGCGGCAGAGCACGAATGCCCTGCCCGCCTGACTCGCGCGGAGAGGAAGAGTGTCGAACAGGCAGCTTTGGCGGCGCACCAGGCGCTGGAGTTGGAGATTTACTCGCGGGTGGACGTCATTCTGGATAAAAACCGCGAACCTCAGGTCTTGGAAGTGAACACGATTCCAGGAATGACGGAGACCAGCTTGTTGCCGGAGGCGGCCGCGGCGGCCGGTCTTTCCATGTCCCAGCTGTGTGAACGGGTCGTCCGATTGTCTCTGGAAAGGAGGGCGGCGCGTAAGCGGTGATCATCAAAAGAACAGTACGTAAGCAGAACAAACGCGCTTCGAGTACCCGGCAGCGAAAGCATCAGCATCTCCTCGATGTCAAGGTTCGCGCGAAAAATGCAGCGGCACGGCGCACCCAAAACGTTTTGCTAACAGTGTGCGGTCTTGTCCTGGTTGCTTCTGTGCTCGGAGGGGTCGCTTTTGGAGCCAAACGAGTGTTGAACTCGCTGTTTTTTGCTAATTCAGATTATGCCTTGAAGACGATCGAGGTGACGTCCGATGGAAAGTTGGGTCGCGATACGATATTGCGTACGGCGGACGTCGCCGAAGGAAGGAATATATTTTCAATCGATCTTCCCAAGTTACAAGAAAAGCTTGGTTCGCTGCCACAGGTCGAGGATAGCCGCATCCAGAGAATTCTTCCGAACAAGCTTGTGATTTCAATCCAGGAACGGCGGCCGGTTGCCTGGGTCGTTCCGCCTGAGACAAAGAGCGGGACGTTCAACTATGAGAATGCATATCTCGTCGACCGGCGTGGGATCCTTTTGAAGACAAAGTCGCTTGCACCGGAATATCTTGGATTGCCGTTGATCATCGGTGTCGATACGTCGAATTGTCAGGCTGGCCAACCCTTGGGACAGGACGAAGTGAAGGCGGCGCTTGACCTGATCCGTGCTTCGGCCGAGCTACTTCAGGGTCGTTTGCAGATTCAAAGCATCGACGTATCGAAGGGATACAGCCTGCTCGTCACGGATAAACAGAGGGCGAGTATCACGTTCAGCACGGATGAGATCGAATGGCAGCTTCATCGGCTGGAAACTGTCCTTAGCTACTGTGACAAGAATAGCCGTGAATTGCAGACGGTGAACCTGATGGCCCAGCGCAATGTGCCGGTGACATTTGTCCCGCCTGCTGCACCGGAAACATCCACCGACTCGAGCGCTGGTTCCAGCGAGGTACCGCCCGTCGACGCCAAGTCGAAACCAGCGCCTGCAGGCCAGGCAGGGTCCACAGCACCAAGCCAATCTAAAGGTGCTGCGTCACCGAGGAGTTCGAAATCACAAGACAAAAAAAAGCAACAACAACGGGAGCACGGCAGATTGAAGCCGTTTAAGGAGGGGCGAGTTTTGACCCGTCCTCCTGCGGCAAGGGAAGCGGATGTGACGGAGCCCTTGCCTCTCGTTCGGCGAACAACCCGGTTAAGGACAACTCGATTGAATGGCTAGAGACAACATCTTCGTGGGCCTTGAGATTGGCACTTCAAAAGTCTGCGTCGTGGTCGCGGAGGCGCGGCACGATGGCAGTCTAAAGATCATCGGAGTAGGTAACGCTCCGGCACGCGGTGTGCGTAAGGGAGAGATAGTTGATTTTGAGACCGCGAAGCGTTGCGTTCACGACGCGATTGTCGATGCGGAAGAAAAGAGCGATGTCGAAATCAGCGAGATCTATCTGGGAATCACCGGCAGTCACATCCGGAGCTTCAATAACCGCGGGGTGGTGGTGCTCGAAGAGGGACGGGAAGAGATTGACGAGCAGGATCTCGACGACGTCCGTACCAATGCCCGGGAAGTCAGTTTACCAATGGAGGACTGCATTCTCCACACCATCATTCAACACTACTACGTGGATGGGCAGGACGGAGTCCTCAATCCGGTCGGTTTGTTGGGGAAGAAACTCGAGGCGGACTTTCATATCGTTTATGGAATTCGCACGCGGATCCAAAACGAGATCCGCTGTGTCAAGGAATTGGAGCTTGAGCCGGCCGACGTGATCATCAACTCTTTTGCGACTGCTCAGGCTGTACTGGATAAAAATCAAAAACAGCTGGGAGCGGTCTTAATCGATATTGGGGGAGGAACGACCGATTTTGTCGTTTATGTGGATGGAGCAGTTAAACAGAGCGGAGTGCTTGCAGTCGGCGGTGACCACATTACAAACGATATCTCGATCGGCCTGAAGATCCCTACCGCGCGCGCAGAAAAACTAAAGGTCGACGAAGGAAACGTGACTCTTGGAACGGCGTTCCCGGGCGAAACAATTTTGTTGAAGGACGAAACTGGCTTTGCCGGGAGGGAGATCGAGAGGGAGTCGCTGAACCAGATCATTCACTATCGTCTTCGCGAGACATTAGAGATCGTCAAGCGGCAGATCGAGGCGGATCAAAATCTTCACTATGTCGGAGCGGGAGTTTTCATTACCGGAGGCTGCAGCCAGATTCGCGGGTTAGAACACCTCGCGTCGGATGTGTTTGGGATGCCGGTCACGATGTCGCATGCGTTGCCGATGGCCGGTGTGACATCAGCATTTGAGAATCCTCATTTTTCTACGGCACTAGGTCTGGTGAAGTACGCTCACCTGGTGCAAATGGACAGGCCGTCCTCCGGTGGAGTTATCCGGAATGCGTTTCAGAAAATCAAAGGAATATTTCGCAACTAGTTCAGCAATATGGTGCAGCTAAACCGGCAGTACGATCGAGAGAATAACTCTACCGAACCGATTCGTGTCAAGGTCGTTGGGATAGGGGGTGCAGGATCAAACATCCTGGACCGCGTGATGCTTGACGGAATCGACGAAGCGGATTTGGTCGCCATTAACACGGATGTCCAGTCGCTCACCGCGTCGGTGGCCGCCCACAAAGTGCAGCTTGGCCGTAATCTCACGCGCGGGCTTGGCGCGGGTGGAGACCCTGAACTAGGTTTCGCGGCGGCAGAGGAAGCGACCGACGAGATCCGATCCGTTCTACAAGGTGGTACGGTGATTTTTCTGAGTGTCGGCCTGGGTGGCGGTACCGGGTCAGGAGCTGCCCCCCTGGTGGCACAAATCGCAAAAGAGGAAAATGCCCTGGTGTTGGCCTTCGCGGCTTTGCCCTTCAGCTTTGAGGGACGCAGGCGCTGCGCGCAAGCCGAAGAGAGTTTAACACGGTTGCGGGCGATTGCTGACGCGGTCGTTTGCTTTGAAAATGACCGGATGGCAGAAATCACTCTCCCCAGGATGGGGATCCACGAGGCCTTTAGTGCTGCCGACCTGACAATTTCTCAAAGCATCCGTTCCGTGGCCGGCCTGCTGCAGCGGCCCGGTTTGTTGCACATCGGATTTGATGACGTCTGCGCTGTCTTGCGGAACGGGGATGCGCGGGCACTGTTCGGATACGGGGACGCCGAAGGTGAGAACCGGGCGCATGACGCATTGGCGAAGGCGCTTAAGAACCCGTTGATGAATCGGGGCGCACTTTTGGAAGAGGCGTTCCACGCGATCATTCACATCCGCGGCGGCGCGAATGTGACTTTAGGTGAAGTACAAATCATCATGGAGGAGCTCAACCGGCACATCAACGACCAGACGCAGCTTTTCATGGGCATCGGGATCGAATCCCGAATGGGTAATCGCTTGTCTGTTTCAATCTTGAGTTCGTTGAGTCACCGTGCGGCAAAGCCGGCGTTCCAACTCCCGAAGAAAACGACTTATGCACTCGAAGCGGTGCCCAAACCGGAGCCTTCGAAACCGGCTGCGATTTCCGCGGCGCCTCCAACCGCAGCCTTGCCGGACCGCGCACCGCCCAGTGAACGCGCATCGGAAGGCTCCGGTGAAGAATTGATGCTTCCACGGTCAGAATCGGAGTCGCAAAAGCCGGTGCAGATTCGTGCCGAGGCTAAACCGGACCCGAAGCCTCAGGCGGCGGGACCGAAGAAGGCTGAAGCGAAACAGGAGACTCTGCAATTCGAGCCCGTTTCGCGCGGGCGTTTTGAGAAGAGCGAACCCACGATAATCGACGGCCAGGACCTGGATGTGCCCACTTTTTTGCGAAAGAACGTGAAGGTCAGATAGCGCGCGGCTTTGCCGCCACCGGCAAAAAACGGCGACACTTATAAAACGACTGTGATCAACCAACTTGCCCGGTAGCAATCTCAGGCTGGTGTAAAGTGCGGAAGTGACGCAAGGCTAATGCCAGGGCGATCGCCTGCAGGAACGCGCACAGAAAGAACGTAATACCCTCGCGCCAATCTCTCGGGCGCAGATGTCCGATCAAGGCAAGCAGAGGGGTGCCCGTCAGGGGACCGGCTACTCCCATGATGCCGCCGATAGCGGTGAGCGAACCCATTGTAACGCCTTGGTTTTGTGCATCAACCGATTTGGACACGATCCCCTGCAATGCAGGGCCCGCGGTAAAGCCAAGAAGGTTCGCGAAAATGATTGCGTACATCATCCAACCCTCCGTTGCGGCACCATAAAGTATATAGGCCAGGAATGCCGACGTGAGGCCAAGCAGAGCAGTGCGCAGTTCACCAAATCGTTTGAGCAACCGTCCCAAGAGCCAGCCCTGAGCCAATGCGGAGGCCGCTCCGACGACAAACAGCGAAACGCCATTCTCTCGTGGGCCCCATTCAAATCGGATATTCGTATAAAGCACCCAGGTTGATTGGACAATGGATTGTGCGAGCATCGTCAGGGCGTAGACACTGATTAACCCGCCGACACCTTGCAATCTCGACAAGGTTTTCAGGGCAGAAAACGGATTCGCTTTCGCGATCAAGAATGGCGCGCGCAGGTTTCGGGGATGCGATTCCGGCAAAATAAAAAATCCATAAAGCCAGTTTAGAAGGGATAAACTCGCAGAGACGAAATAGGGGAGGCGGAGATTGTAGGAACCCAGCAAACCGCCAAGCATCGGGCCGCAGACGAACCCGAGCCCAAAGACAGCTCCTAACATGCCAAAGCTCCTGCTGCGCTGTTCCGGTGTTGTGACGTCGGCAATGTAGGCACTCGCCACGGAAAAGCTTGCGCCGGTTGCACCTCCGATCAACCGTGAAACAAGGAGCAGCCAGAGCCATGGCGAGACTGCGGTCAGGAGAAAGTTCAAGCCGAGCCCAAAAATGGAGGTCAGTAATACGGGCCTGCGGCCGAAGCGATCACTTAGCGCTCCGAGCAGCGGTGCTCCCAGAAATTGCGTAATGCCATAGGAGGCCAAAAGTGCGCCATACCAGTAGGACTGGGATTCGCGGCCCGACGTAAGCGTCCCAACGAGGGAGGGCAGCACGGGGATCACCAAACCGATTCCCAGCATATCGAGGAAAACGGTGATCAATATAAACAGTATTCCGGCTTGGCGATCCATCCTATACAGTTGTTTCGCTTCAGTTATTGAACAGAGTCCTAGCCCGCAAAAATCACGCAAAGGTCGAAGCGATGAGCTCATTGCGGGCTAGGAAGCTCTTAAACAGACGCTGCACGTCTGTTTAAGAGCCTGTTTTAATTTTAAGATAAATGAGTTGAGACAAACTGTTGCATAACTATTCTCTCTAAAAAGCAGTCGAATTTTCCGGCGTAGCCGGGGAATTCTGCTGCCTGAGCCTGCATCGCTCACAAATCTCTAAGGATTTGTGAGCGATGCAGGCTAGCCTGACGTGCAGCGTCTCGCTTGGGATCTTTCCAGTGATCGCAATGAGCTCGCCGATTCGGCCTCTGCGTCCACTAGAGAGCAGGTTGTTGCTGGGTCAGGCAGTGGAACGCACCGAGACCCCAGATCAATTCGCGGCAGTCGATTGGGACGATTCGCCGATCCGGGAAGCATTTTTGCACCGTCTCGAAAGCCCGTTTGTCCTTTGGCGAGCCAAAGACCGGTAGCAGAACTACTTTGTTAGCGACATAAAAATTCGCGTAGGTTGCTGGAAGGCGCCGACCTTCCTTCTCCACGCGTGGAGGCATTGGCAGCGTCAAAACGTTAAGCGCCGTTCGATCTTCGGCCTGCATCCCATTTATCAACGCCAAGTTTGCCTGAAGCGGTTCGAAGTTCGGATCCTCTGGATCCTCCTCAATTGCGGCCAGCACGGTCGTGCGGTCGACGAATCGACAGATGTCGTCGATGTGACCGTCTGTATCGTCGCCTTCGATGCCCTCACCCAGCCACAGGATGTTAGTGATCCCCAGATAGTCCATTAAAGCCTGTTCAATTTCAGGTTTTGATTTTCCAGGGTTGCGATTGAGATTAAGAAGACAGGAAGTTGTGGTCAGCAAACTGCCCGTTCCGTTCGGGTCAATCGATCCGCCTTCCATGACAAGCTTGGGATAGAATACGGGCAGCTGGAAATGTTCTGCTATCCTGGTCGGGACGACCTCGTCCAGGTCAAAGGGAGGGTATTTGCCGCCCCAGGCATTGTAATCCCAATCGACGACAGCAAGCCGAGGTTCCTGATCTCGCTTGATAAACATTGGCCCGTGATCGCGGCACCACGGTTCATTGGTTGGGATGTGGAAAAACTCGACGTGACTTGTGTCGATATCCTTCAAGAAAAACCGGACCTGCTGTTCGTGGTCGAGATCGGTCACGTTGATTCGCACAGGCTCAGACTCTCTGAGCGCGTCAACCATCTGGGCGAAAATGGGCATCACCTTGTCGTACGCGTCCGGAAAACTGATTCCTTCGCGATGCGGCCAGGAAAGCCAGGTCGCTTCGTGCGGTTCCCACTCGGCCGGCATGCGATACCCCTGGGCTGAAGGAGAGTTTTTCGTGAACGTCTTTGCCATCGAGCTTTAGGTAAAGTCCGTTAATCGATGTAGCGCTTGCTGATTTCCGAGTACGCGTCGACTCGGCGATCCCGCAGGAAGGGCCAATGAGTTCGTTGCTGATCCAGCAGCGAGAGATCGATTTCGACTACCAAAACCTCTTCCTCGTCCACACGTGCCTTCCCGACAATCTCTCCCGACGGATCTGCAACGAAACTCTGTCCCCAGAACTCGATCCCATCTCCCGCCCCCCACGCTTCGAACCCCGTCCGGTTTGGCACCGCGACGTAACAACCATTGGCAATCGCATGGCCGCGCTGGATTGTTTCCCAAGAAGAATGTTGCCGTTTGCCGTGCTTTTCCTTTTCGCTGGGATGCCAGCCAATAGCGGTCGGATAGAATAGAATTTCGGCGCCTCTTAACGCGGTGAGCCGAGCGCCCTCCGGGTACCATTGGTCCCAACAGATCAGTACACCGATTGTCGCGTACCTGGTTTTCCACGATTTGAATCCGAGGTCACCCGGAGTGAAGTAGAATTTCTCGTAGAAAAGAGGGTCGTCCGGAATGTGCATTTTCCGATACTTTCCCAGATAGTTGCCGTCGGCGTCGATAATTGCGGCCGTGTTGTGATAGAGGCCGGCTGCGCGTTTCTCGAAAAGCGGTGCGATGATTACCAGCTCGAGTTCTTTGGCGATCTCGCCCAAACGAGCTGTCGTCGGACCCGGGAATTTCCTCTCCGAAGCTGAAAAAGCGGTGATCTTCGACCTGACAAAAATAGCCGGTGGTGAACATTTCTTGGAGGCAAACGATGTGAGCTCCGCGTGCCGCCGCTTCGCGAATCATCTTTTCCGCCTTGTCCAGGTTATCCACGAGGATCCATAGAACAGCGCATTTGGACCAGGCCCAGTTTAACCATGGATCTTACTAGGGTGGATCGACTCGTAGCGCAAAGCGCGATTTGCAAATTCTTCTTTGCATCAGTTTTCCCTTGGATTCGCGATGGTTGCGACCGAGGGTCAGGCGAAATGCTGACCGATATTCGAATCGTGATTCACACCGCAAAAGGGGACATCGACGCCACTCTGTTTCCGTCCAAGGCTCCAGTGGCGACTGCGAATTTTCTGAACCTGGTATCCCGTAAATTCTACGACGGACTCACATTTCACCGGGTTGTGCCGCGTTTCGTGATCCAAGGCGGAGATCCCATTGGGGACCGGAAGCGGCGGGCCAGGTTACCGATTTGAAAACGAAATTAATGCCTCGTTGTCCCATGAAAACGTTGGAGTAATGGCGATGGCAAACGCCGGTCCGGATACGAACGGAAGCCAATTCTACATCACGATCGATTCGCTCGCGCCACAACATGTGGAAATGCTCGATGGCAGTTACTCGATTTTCGGACAGGTGACAAACGGACTCGATGTCGACCAAGAAGATCGCGCAAGGCGATAAGATCCAGTCAATCGAGGTCGTCGACTCCACCGCGGCTTTATTCGCGGCACAAGAAGCACGACTCAAGGAATGGAACAAAGACCCTGGACAAAAAGTCTGGCAAGGCGCCGAGGTAACCGCCTGTTTTAAGATAAATGAATTGAGACAAACTGTTGCATAACCTCTTCTCTCTAAAAAGCAGTCGAATTTTCCGGCGTAGCCGGAGAATCTGCTGCCTGAGCCCGCATCACCCACAAATCTCTAAGGATTTGTGATCGATGCAGGCTAGGGAGGCAGCGAATTCCAAGACGGTTCCATTCGAAATGAGCCTGCGGACCGCTGATTACGACTATACGCTTCCGGATGAGCTTGTCGCCAGCTACCCTTCGGCGCGGCGGGATGAATCGAGAATGATGCTCCTGGACCGCGAGAAGCAGCAAGTAACGCATCTTCGCTTTGGTGATTTTGTCGACTTGGTTCAACCAACCGAACTGGTCGTTCTTAACGATACGAAGGTTATCCCGGCTCGCCTACGAGTCTCTGATCGCAACGCGGAAATACTGGTGTTGGGAGAGGTCGACACGTTGACCTGGCGATGTCTTGTCCGGCCAGGTAAATCGTTTACAGTTGGGCGGACGTTTTCCGTTGGGGGCCATGTTGGGACGGTCGTTCAGATCCTCGATGAAGGAGATCGCTTGATCAGGTTCGATCGGCCAATCGATCTTGACGAGATAGGTGAAATGCCGCTACCGGCTTACATAGCGCGGGCATCAGAGGCGATCGACCGCGAGCGCTATCAAACTGTTTATGCTGCGCGCGCAGGGGCGATCGCGGCACCGACCGCAGGTTTGCATTTCACGTCGGACATACTGGCACGCTTGGCGCATGAATTTCTCACTCTGCACGTGAATGTCGGGACTTTCAGACCGGTGAAGGCAGCGGATATCACTGAGCACCGAATGCATCGCGAAGAATACGAGCTGACGGAAGCGGCTGCGGAGAAGATCCAATCGGCTGAAAAGATTCTAGCCGTGGGCACTACCACAGTAAGAACCCTGGAAACCTCGATGCAGCGATTTAACAAGATTCAGCCGGGCAAAGGCACAACCGATATCTTCATTTATCCCCCGTTTCAATTTCGACGGGTGAATTCGTTGCTGACCAACTTCCATCTGCCGAAATCGACCCTCTTGATGTTGGTTGCGGCATTTGCCGGACGGGAGTTTATCCTAGAATCGTACCTGGAAGCCGTAAAGAAACGGTACAGGTTTTTTAGTTATGGGGATTGTATGCTGATTCGTTGAGGCAAACGGGCGGAAACGTTTCGGCGGGCCGGTGTGGTCGGAGGTCAACCTCCGACGGTAGGGACCGCGCTCCGGCGCGTCCGGCGTGGCACGTCTGAAGAACGTGTCGGCGTGCCGGCGTATCGGCGTGATCAGAGGCTATCCTCCGAAGGGGGCGGTTGGCGAGCGAACTGATGTCGCAACTCGTTTGAGCTCTTGGCTGTCTTTGCGGCCTTCTGTTCAAATCTCTTCGCTTCCTTTTGTGGAGAGCCAACTTAGAACTCAAAACCACCTTTCCCTTCCCGTTTCGTCCGAAAAAATCGCTGCAAGATTTCCCGGCATTCAATCTCCCTGACGCCTCGTATAATTTCACACTGATGATTCAATGGGGGCATTTGGAGCAGATTGACCAAGCCGCCGGCACCGCCGGACTTTGGATCAGGGCATCCAAAAATCACGCGTCGGAGTCGGGCGTGAACGGCCGCCCCGGCACACATAGGGCAGGGTTCTTTAGTGACGTAGAGATCGCAGTCGTACAGCCGCCAGTCGCCGACCGCGCTTTCGGCTTGTGTGATCGCCAGCATCTCGGCGTGTGCAGTGGCGTCCCTTAAAGTTTCAACCTGGTTCCAGGCGCGGGCAATGATCTCTGCATTCCGAACGATCACTGCACCGATTGGCACTTCATCTTGCGACTCGGCTTTGCGCGCTTGGCGCAAAGCTTCGCCCATGAAATAGGTATCGCTCGAAAAATCCAGCAAATCGTCCATCCTAGTGGATAAAGAGAAGGAAGAATCGATGAACAGCAAACCGATAATCGTTGCTCCCTCAGTACTCGCCTGTGACTTCAACCATCTGGGCGCGGAATGCGCACGGATGGAAAAAGCAGGTGCGGATTGGCTTCACCTCGACGTGATGGACGGACATTTCGTGGATAACATTTCGTTTGGGCCGCCCATTGTCGAATCGGTCGCAAAGGTTGCTACCGTTCCACTGGATACACACCTCATGGTAGAACGGCCGGACCATTTTTTCCCCCGATTCATTCCATACTCAAGTAACATTACCATCCACGTCGAACCCGAATACGATATCGAGGGGACTCTGAAGAGCATTCGAGCGGCACGTGCGACCTGCGGCCTGGCGATCAGCCCGCCAACTTCGTTCGAAAAGGTAGAGCCGTTCCTCGACCAGATTGATCTGTTGCTGGTGATGACCGTCCATCCTGGCTTCGGAGGACAAGCATTTATGGAGGAAACGATGATCAAGGTGAAACGAGCGGTGGCCCTTCGAGATCGGCTCGGACTCGATTTTCATATCGCAGTGGATGGCGGAATCCACGCAGAGACTGCGGCGATCGCGCGTGCTTCCGGTGCCAATGTGCTGGTCGCCGGCACAGGGGTGTTTAGAGCGGCAGTTGCTGACCGTGCGATCAATGAGTTACGCGGTCTATGACATCGATGCCTGCGGTATGAAGAGCGGCTTAATCCGAATCGCGACCCTGTGTATTTGGCTGGCCGTGATCATTGCCTTCGGCGGTGGTATGTTGCGGGCGCAGAGCGGAACTGGCTTCGCGAATGAAACAGAACGCCAAGTAATCATTACGGGGCGGGCGCTCCGGCATATCGAGGAAAGGCATTGGCCGAATAGTCCGGCTCGTGGCGCAGGAAAGTTTTCTCAAGGAATCACTGAAGACTCGCTTCGAGAGCTCGTCAACGAAGCTGTTGCCAACGGAAGCGCGCGGCCTAATTCAAACGGGCGGCCCGGCCAAATCTACGAATACGATTTCGGTCGGCCGATTGGTGTCACGATCAACGGCCGAGCGGCCAGCAAGCTTCGGGTCGTTGTCAACGCGAGTAACCGACTCATCACCGCATTTCCGTTTTAGCTCAACTGGCGGTTAACCTTTGGACACTACCTATGCACCTTAGCTATCGGCTTTCCGAAAAATGGGACGAGGATTCCACGGATTTGTCGACCGTGGCAGAGACAGATCTCCGTTACTATGTTGCGCCCGGTGACATCATCCTGCGAGCAGATCAGACAGACCTGAGTGCGAATTGGGGTTGGATTCCGCTGATCGATTTTGCCTTGGCTTTGCGGGAGATTTCGGAGGCTTTGGCCGGAGCGGAGGGCAACGAGACCTTTGAGTTCACGGAGTCGGAAGCGACGCTCGAGTTCAAACGTCTAGGCCAGGAAATTGAGATTTCGGCAAGCTACGCGCCGGGAGAAGTGATAGTGCCGTTGCCTGTATTCACGAAACAGGTCCGTAAGTTCGCGCAGCAATTGGACGCTGAGCTGCTTGCCAAGCGCCCGGAATTGGGAAGGAACCCGGTCTATCAAGAGTTCAAGCTCTCCCGCGCTTGACTGCGCTAAATATGGCAAACTGGCCTTTAAGGAAGCGAACCGACGAACTGCTGTTTACCGTTCCGAGGGATTCCCTACAAGGTGTTCCGGATTCAGCGCTTGAATTTCTTTTGGAACAAAAAGCCCGTCCTTCCGCACCAGCTTGTGATCGAAATAGATTTCGCCGCCGCCGTATTCCGGCCGCTGAATACAGACCAGATCCCAGTGAACCTGACTTCGATTTCCGTTATCCGCCCGCTCGTAGGCTTGGCCCGGAGTGAAATGAAAGGAGCCGGCAATCTTTTCGTCGAAAAGAATGTCTCGCATCGGTTCCTGGATGTATGGATTGAAGCCAAGCGCGAACTCGCCGATGTAGCGGGCGCCCTCGTCTGAATCGAGAATGGCGTTTAACCGCGCGGTGTTATTCGCGGAGGCTTCGACAACTTTTCCCTTCCTGAATGCAAGGCGCACGGAGTCAAAGGCGGTGCCCTGGTAAATGGTCGGGGCATTGAATTGAACGTGACCCTCGACAGAATCTCGAACAGGGCAGGAAAAAACTTCGCCGTCCGGAATGTTGTGCTGGCCGCCGCACGCTATAGAGGGAATGCCTTTGATGCTGAATGTCAGGTCCGTGCCCGGTCCTTTGATCTGCACCTGATCCGTGCTTTCCATCAATGCCTTCAGTGATTTCATGCCGGGTTTCATCCTGGAGTATTCGAGCGTGCAGACTTTAAAATAATAGTCTTCAAACGCCTCGGTGCTCATCCCCGCCATTTGGGCCATCGCCGGAGTAGGCCAACGAAGGACTACCCATTTTGTTTTGTTCACCCGCCGTTCGAGCAACGGTTGGAGCAATTTCATTGCGATCTGCATCCGGCCGGGATCTACGTCCGAGAATTCCGTGGCGTTGTGGCTGCCTCGAAGGGCGACGTAAGCATCCATCACCGTCATCCTCGCCAGCTCAAAATCGCAAAGTGTCCGGTACTGATCCTCTTCTGCGCCTCGCAGCAATTCGCGCACAATGGTGTTGGATTGAAGATTAACGAACGGCATGGCCCTTCTGGAGCGGCCGCTCCGGATCAGAGCAGTGACCATTTCCGGGGGCACGTCATAAGCATCGATCAAGAACCGTTCTCCTTTTTGAAGATTGGTGGAGAAACCGATCAAAACCTCCGCAAGCGCGTCAAGACGGGGATCTAACATGGGAAATGATTAGACTTAGTGGTATAACCTGCTACTGCAACTCAAAAAACGAATGTCACTGTGACTAAGATTCTGGATCGAGCCAAAGCTTCGGAAGTGCGGGAGAAGTATGCCGGCAAAAAAATCGTCTTCACGAATGGTTGTTTCGACATTCTGCACGTCGGACATGTGCGCTATCTGGCGGCTGCCAAACAACTCGGAGACATATTGGTAGTGGGTTTGAATAGTGATGCGTCAGTTCGCGAACTTAAGGGGTCCGGTCGCCCACTCAATTCACAAGAGGATCGCGCGGAAGTAATGGCTGCTCTGGAAGCCGTTGATCACGTGATCATCTTCGCTGAAAAGCGCGTCAATCATCTGTTGCGGCAGCTGCGCCCGCATGTCTATACAAAGGGGGGAGATTACACGGTTGATAGTTTGGACTCTGAAGAGGTCGCAGCGCTGAAGAGATCGAGGCAAGGATCGATATTTTGCCCGTGGTGCCCGGCAAATCGACTTCGAAGCTCGTGCAAGCCATTCAGCAACTATGAGACGCCCCCTTCGCTTGGGAGTGCTCGGATCCGGAAAAGGATCAAATTTCCGGGCAATCATGGAACAGATCAACGACGGGCGGCTGGAGGCTGAAGTGCGCATTGTCATTTCCGACGTCGAAGACGCCGGCATTTTAAGTCTGGCCCGCGATTTTCAAATTCCAGGGCTTTATGTTCGACCGGGCCGGTTTCGAACGAAGCTGGAGCCGGAAGTAGAGGAGGATGTCGTCCGATTGTTGCGCGAAGCGAGCGTTGAACTGGTTATTTTCGCCGGTTTCATGCGAATAGCCAAGCGGGCGCTGCTGGACGCATTTCCGCGAAGGATTATTAATATTCATCCTTCACTGTCTGCCGAAGTTTCCTGGATTGGAGGCATGGAAGCAGGCGTTGGCGGCTGGGGAAACAGTGACCGGCTGCACGGTGCACTACGTCGAGGCCGGGGTAGATACAGGCGAGATTTTGGCCCAGAAAACCGTCTCGATACTGCCGGATGATACGCCGGAACGGCTGCACGCTCGCATCCAGCAGGCGGAGCATGCGTTGTTACCGGATGTGGTGGCGGATATTGCGACACAACTCCGCGGACCGGACGATCGGTAGCGAAGCGTCAGGCTCTAATCGGCCTTAACGGAGCCACGCGACGCTGCGCCGGCTCGATCTTCAGCGAAATCTGGTCTGTTTTCTTGCGTTTTCGCCGCTGGTGACTCTATCTTGCACTCACCTATGAAGAAGATCGAGGCGATCATTAAACCCTTTAAGATGGAGGACGTTAAGGAGGCCTTGACGGAGATTGGGATTGAAGGGATGACCGTGAGCGAAGTGAAAGGCTTCGGACGACAAAAAGGTCATACGGAAATCTATCGCGGTAGCGAATACACCGTCGATTTTCTTCCAAAGGTGAAATTTGAAATCGTGGTGCCGGACGACCGGGTTCGGAAGGCCGTCGAGGTGATCGTGGAGGCGGCTCGAACTGGGAAGATTGGTGACGGAAAAGTTTTTGTGGTGGCGATTGAAGAAGCGATTCGAATTCGGACCGAAGAACGGGGTGAAGCCGCGATCTGAACCGGCCGCAGCGTTGGACCCGGGACATCGCGTAAATTATGCCGGGACGGTTCGCACGCCGAAAGAGATTCAATGGAAGCCAACGATGTCCTTCCTGATCTCCAGGCGTCGATTCTATGTGAGGATGTTCGGCAGGAGTTGAACGGCCTTCAGACGCTCGTGGGAGTAATCAACATACTTCCGACTCCTGCGCTTCCGGTTGGCCTGCTGAAACTTTGCCTGTGGACGCGATGGTGTTGCGGTTTCGGCAAGTTTCGCCAGACCTCCCGGATTCTCGGCGTCGAGGAAGTGCAAATCATAGCGGAATCGCACATCGACTTTGAGCTGAAGGAACTGGAGGGAAACGTGACGAATGTGAACTTGTTCGCGGGAGTGCAATTCCAGCAATTTGGCGTACATCATGTTGAGATCATTTTGGATGGTGAGCTGGTTCTTCGTTACCCTCTGCCCGTGGTCAGGGTGTGAGTTGCGCCCTAACATGACAATACGCCTTTTCGAGTTTCCCTTTTTAGATGAAGGACTCTAAGAACGAACAATTCGTGAACCCCCCATGAGCACCAACATTGAATCGCACCTGATCGAGAATCGGATTTTTAAGCCGGCAAAGTCTTTCTCGAAAAAAGCGCACATCTCGAGTTTCGCGCAATACCAGGAGCTTTATCGACAATCGATAAAGAACCCCGAGAAATTCTTCGCGAAGCGGGCCGCGGAACTTCTGGTGTGGCAGAAGAAGTGGAAAACGGTTCTCGAATGGAAGGAGCCTTTTGCTAAGTGGTTCGTCGGCGGCAAACTGAATGTTTCCGAGAACTGCCTCGACCGGCATCTTGCGTGGTGCCAGGCGGAACAAGGCGGCGCTGATCTGGGAAGGCGAGCCCGGGGATAAAGTGACGCTTACCTATCAGCAACTCCACCGCGAAGTCTGCAAGTTCGCAAATGTTCTCAAGCGGAATCACATTAAAAAAGGTGACCGGATCATCATCTACATGCCGATGTGTCCGGAGGCGGCCATCGCGATGCTGGCCTGTGCAAGGCTCGGAGCGATTCATTCCGTAATTTTTGGCGGGTTTAGTTCCGAATCGATCAAAGATCGAATCAAAGACAGCCAGGCCAAAATGGTCATCACTGCGGATGGTGGTTACCGGCGCGGAGCAATTGTGCCGCTTAAGAAGAACGTCGATGAGGCGCTCACGGACAATGAGCAGATTGAGCGCGTCATCGTTTTTCGGCGAGCTCATAACGAGATTCACATCAAGGAAGGCAGAGACGTGTGGTGGCATCGGGAAATGGAATACGTCGATGCAAATTGCCCGCCAGGGCCGATGGATGCTGAGGACCCGCTCTTCATCCTCTACACCAGCGGTTCGACTGGTAAACCGAAGGGTATACTGCACACCAGCGGCGGATACTTGTTAGGCACGGGCCAGACGATATCCGTTTCGTAGACGCCTTACCAAAGACTCGAAGCGGAAAAATATGCGCCGGTTGCTCAAGGAAGTTGCGGGCGGAGGTCAGGTCACAGGAGACACGACGACGCTCGAAGATTTCAACGTGTTGGCGAAGCTCGGAGGAAAGGAAGAGTAGCCGGATTGGTAACCGGCTAACTGGCGACGTCGATCGATCGAGGCTGCGGCTTCATCTTATGCCAATCTGTGCTTTGCTCGTAGGCATAGGCTATCTGGAGCACGGTCGACTCTTTGAGCTCCGGACCGAGTATCTGCAGGCCGACCGGTAGTTGCTTTCCTTCAGCTTCTAAAAATCCGCACGGTATGCTGATCCCAGCAGATCCCTGCCATGTTCGCGGCTAAGGTGAAAATGTCGGCGAGATACATGCTTAGCGGATCGCTTGTGCGCTCACCGAGTTTGAACGCCGGAGTCGGAGAGGTCGGGCAAACAACCGCATCCACCTGTTCAAAGGCGGTAGCGAAATCCTGGCGGATCAGGCTGCGAACTTTCTGGGCCCGGAGATAGTAAGCGTCATAGTAACCCGAGCTCAGCACATAGGTTCCCAGAATGATGCGGCGCTTGACCTCGGGACCGAACCCCTCTTCTCTCGTTCTGCCGTAGTGGTCAAGAAGACCACTTGCATCTTTCGCGCGAAATCCGTATCGAACGCCATCGAACCTGGCAAGGTTCGCAGACGCTTCCGCGGGTGCGATAATGTAGTAGGTACTCAGAGCATGTTCGGTGTGAGGTAACGAGATGTCGATCACCTCGGCGCCAAGGCTCTCAAGATGCTTAACGGCCGCCCGCACCGTCTGCGCCACTTTCGGGTCAAGACCTTCAATAAAATACTCTTTTGGAAGGCCGACCTTCAGTCCCTTGACACCCTTCTCGAGACCGGCGGTGTAATCCGGGACAGGCTCATCCAGGGAAGTCGAATCGTACTCGTCCGCTCCGGCGATGACGTTCATCAGGAGCGCCGCGTCCTGTACGTCTTTGGTGATCGGTCCGATCTGATCCAGGGAAGATGCGAACGCGACCAGCCCGTAGCGAGAGACTCGACCGTAAGTCGGCTTAAGCCCGACACAACCGCAAAGTGCTGCCGGTTGGCGGATCGAACCGCCAGTGTCCGATCCGAGGGCCGCAAAACCCTCATCGGCAGCCACCACGGCGGCGGAACCGCCACTGGAACCGCCCGGAGTGCGCGTTGTGTCCCACGGATTTCTGCTCGGTCCGAATGCCGAATTTTCGGTGGAAGATCCCATGGCGAATTCGTCCATATTCACCCGTCCAAACGGGATAGCACCGGCCGCCCGAAGCTTCGCAATGACCGTGGCATCGTACGGGGCGATATAGCCTTGCAAAATCTTTGAGGCGCAACCGCACGGATGGCCTTTGACGTTGATGACGTCTTTGATGGAAATAGGCACACCGCCCAACGGGAGGCGGACATCGGCGTGCTGGGCTTCAGAAAGTGCGCGGTCAATATCATACGACAAATAGCCGTGGATCGACGGATCTACCCGTTCAATCCGGCGGCCCAATGCTTCGATCACCTCCTTTGGCGAGATTTGTTTGCGAACGGAGAAGCGCCTGGGTTTCGTGAACGGTAAGAGAGGTAATTTCCACACCGACTACTCCACGACCTTCGTTACGATGAACAATCCCTGCGCCTGGCGCGGTGCGTTCGAAAGAGCGATCTCGCGATCCAGGCTTTCGCGCGGTTCATCTTCTCGGAAAACGTTATAAATCTGGAAGCTGTGGGCCATCGGCTCCACCTGAGAGACGTCGATCTGCATTTAATTTTGCCACATGCTCGAGGACGTGCCCCAATTGAGATTGGAACGTCCTGATCTCCTCCGGTGTCAATTTGATGCGAGCTAGCTCGGCCACGTATTCAACGTCAAAGTTCGTGGAGTTCATCGTAATCGTCAGAGATGGTTAAACATTTGAATCGCGAGGAAGATCACGATCGCGGCGAGAGCCAGGACGGCCAGACAGGAGATGAGTAAACGCATGCGCGCCTGGCGCCGCTGTGCACGCCGGGGCCGTCGGGGCCGCTCTGAAAACAGATCCTCCCCGTGTCGCGAGTCCTGCAAGATATCCGGGGAATCGAACGGACTGCGTCTTGTCGATGCGCGCGCGATCCTCTCCTGTCGTTGGCGTTCCTGTTCAGCTTGAGCCAATTTCGGAGCTTCCTCGATCTTTCGCTGCAATTCTTCCATCTCGCGACGCAGCTCTTCTTCCTTTTTTGCGAGCTCGTCTTTTTTCGCTGAGATCGGAGAGTCGTTAAATCGTCGGCGTCCCATCACTCACAGTATCAGCCATGCATAAAGTAGAAAACCAGAAGTGCGCTCAACCCAAGAATCAAAAGAGGGAGCGTAAAGGCAAAACCGCGTTTGAGCCATTGCACGAAACTGGCATCATCCGGTGCGGAGTAATAGGTTTCTTCGACCGTTGAACGTGGGTTGATCACCTCTCCGTTGGATTTGGCGTTAATTTTGGTGAGCGATTTGGTATACTCCGCGCGGGCGTCATCCACGGCGCTCAGTGCTTTGCTCAATTCCTTGTGGAGATCCGAATTACTCCAGCTTTTCGGATTGATCCCCTCAAGGGTATCGAGGTGCTGCGCAAAAGTTGTGTTGGTGGCCCGCAATTGTTCCACCCGTTTCTCGGCTTCGTAGGTTTCGCGCTCGATCACCACAAGCGATCGGCTTAGCTTTTCGATCATGTCGGCGCGACCCTTTTCCAGCTCATCTTGTTTCCGGCTGAGCTCCTCGAGTTCACGTTTCTGTTTTTCGATCTAGTTCCTGCTGGCGTTTCAGCTGCAGAAGCTGTTCTTGAGCCCGTTGGACCTGGGAATCGAGCATCTCAGGTGGCGTCGAGCGCTCGTCTGGCAGGTCTAGAAGCGGTTCTTTCATACTCTCCGACATTGAACCAACCATTGTCAGGAAAACAGACCCCGCCGCAACGAAAATCTGTGTTTTGCCGTCGAGAGACCGCGGAAATTTAGCTGGCCACTCGCAATCCCCTCCCCTTGCACGGAAACGACGTTTTGACAGGTTGCCACGGCCCTAATCTCATCGTCCTGGAAGTGCCTGCAGGATGTAGCCTTTGAGATACTCTGTTTCGGGGATATGTGGAAGGATCGGGTGGTCGAGAGGCTGCGTCAGATACTTCAAGATTCGGACATGCCGTTTCGCGTCCACGCTTGCGTCAACGATCATCTCCAGGAACATTTCACGGGAAACGTGATGAGAGCAGGAGAAGGTGGTCAGAAACCCGTCCACCGGAAGCAATTGGAGAGCGCGCAAGTGAATTTCTTTGTAGCCTCGCCACGCGCTATTCAGCGAATCTTTGGATTTGGCGAAGGAGGGCGGGTCCAGGATGATCAGATCGAATTGCGACGTTTTCATGGATTTCCTTTGACAGAAAGTCGAACACATTTCCTTCCTCCGTTGTGATCGTGACGCCGTTCAACTGAGCGTTGTCGTTAATGGACTTCACCAAGTCACCGTTAATCTCGACCGCAGTCACTGCGGAGGCTCCGGCTTTGGCGCAGGCGATCGCAAATGCCGCCTTGATTGGAAAAACAATCGAGAACCCGCAGTCCATTGGCAAGCTCCGCAACGGCCTCGTAATTATCCAACTGGTCCAGGTACAGGCCGGTTTTGTGCCCGGTAAGAAGGTCCACGTAGAAACGCATACCTTTGGCCTCGAGCTCGATACTCGCCTGGCGATCCCCGGTCAGGATGCCGGCTACGAGATCGAGGCCTTCCGCTTTGCGTATCGGAGCGTCATTTCTTTCAATGATCGAGCTAGGCGACAGGAGCTGCTGAGCGGCTTCGGCAATCAGGTCCTTTCGCTGGTCCATTGCCAACGTAAGAGTCTGCAATACCAGATGTGATCCGTACCGATCGATAATCACTCCGGGCAATCCGTCGCTTTCACTCCAAACGACCCGGCCAGGGTTTCGATGGGCTCCGGAGTTTTTCGCGTGAAGCAATGGCCTGGCTGATTCTTCGGACAAAGAAATCATGGTCCAACTCTTGCCTTCGACGAGAGAAACGTCTGGCGATGATCTGTGAATTCGGATTGTAGATGGCAGAACCCAATAGCCGATCCTGACCGTCCTTCAGCGAAATTACCTCACCGGGTTGAGGATCGCCAAACGTCTTGAGAACCTCTGATGCGTAGACCCAATCGTGTCCGTGAAAGATCCGCGCACGCGGTTTGACAACGATCCCAGCCATGGATGGAGTTAGAGTAAGAAGTGGTCAGTGGCTAGCGGCTATTCTTCCAGCGTTCTAGCCGCCAGAACCCTGGCTCCGTCCATTTCTGCTTCAGGAGTACAAAAATTCGTCCGTATCTTCGCCTTGTCGCGGTGAATACTCTGCCATCTCCTGCTCAGGATATTCGAAAATTTTGCCCTCGTAGTTCCGGATCACGATTTTCTCGTGATCGTGATAGAGGATGTAGCCGGGGTTGATCGGAACCTTACCTCCGCCGCCCGGCGCGTCGATGACGAATTGTGGCACTGCGTAGCCGGTCGTGTGACCGCGCAGGCCTTCGATGATTTCGATCCCCTTCGCCACCGAAGTTCGCAAGTGCGCCGAGCCATGAATGAGGTCGCACTGATAAATGTAATATGGACGCACGCGGCACATCACGAGCTTGTGCACCAGTGCCCTCATGACGGCCAGATCGTCATTCACGCCCTTCAAGAGAACGCTCTGGTTGCCGAGCGGGATTCCATGGTTTACCAAACGTTCCAAAGCGATCTTCACCTCGGTCGTCAGCTCGCGAGGGTGATTGGCGTGAACGCTCATCCAAAGCGGATGAAATTCCTGAAGCATCCGGCACAGTTCGGCAGTAATCCGTTGTGGCAGGAAGATCGGGACGCGGGTCCCGATGCGGACAAACTCGATGTGTTCGATAGCGCGCAAACGGCGCAAGATCCCGCGGAGCTTGTCGTCGGAAAGGAGCAAGGCATCTCCGCCGGAAAGCAAGACGTCACGAACCTCCGTGTGAGCTTCCAGGTACCGGTAGGCTTGCTCGAAATCGGTGTGCAACTCCTGTTCTCCGACGCCGCTGACGACACGGCTGCGAGTACAGTAGCGGCAATAGGATGCGCACCGATCCGTGACCAGAAAGAGCACGCGATCCGGATATCGGTGGACAAGACCCGGGACAGGCATGTGGGAATCTTCGCCACACGGATCGGCCATTTCGAGCGGGGAACGGTCGGACTCTTCGATGCGCGGGACGACCTGACGCCGAATCGGACAGTTCGGGTCTTCCGGGTCGATGAGATTGAAAAAATGGGGTGTAATCGCCAGCGCAAGCTTGTTTCCGGACAAAATTACACCGGCGCGCTCTTCCCGGTTAAGCACGAGCTTTTCTTCGAGTTGCTGCAGGTTGGTGACCCGATTTCTAAGTTGCCATTTCCAGTCGTTCCAGAGCTCTGGAGCGACATTTGGCCAAAAGCCAGGCGCGAAAGAGAGGAACCGCTTATCGGCGGTTTCAGCTAAGCTTTGCATGGTTGGTTGACTAGTTGGTACAATACTAAGTGCGCACTTCGAATTGTCAATTTGTGCGCTGGGACGGTTTTGGACGGTCGAGCCTTCGGAGCGAGGACTTCCTGTGCAACATTCAATTGCAAACGGTGACCGGTTCGCGGTCTGCCTCAGAGTAAGAGTCGACCGTACGCGAAAAGGGACCGTTCCATCGCCACCATACGCCCTTTCTCTCGCACCCCTGCTTGCTTCTACCGTTTCTGCTGCCACATTCCCGTATTGAACAGGCGGCAAACCGCTTCCGTAAAAGTTTATTTGTATTTATGAGCGTTATTCATCGTGTTTTGCCCCTCGCTGTCGGGGGATTTTTATTTACTCAAACGCTTTTCGCGGAGGCGCCGGCTTCGAATACCGCGAAGGATATTGCGCATCAACTGAACGACGCTTATACCGCCGTTTACGAAAAGGTCGCTCCGGCAGTCGTGGTCGTGGATGTTGAAAAGAACGGCCGATCCGGCAATTCCTCGAACCCTATGGACGGGTTTGATTTTTTCTTTCGCGGTCCCAAGGAGGAGAGTGAGCAACCCGATCAGAGCGAGGGATCCGGGTTTATCGTGCGCCAGGACGGCTACATCATCACGAATAATCACGTGGTCGACGGCGAGGATAAGATTAACGTCAAACTCAAAGACGGGCGCACTTTCGCTGCCAAGGTGATCGGGTCTGATGACCGAACCGACGTGGCGGTCATTAAAAATCGATGCCGCAGGCCTCCCCTCCATCGATTTCGCGAACAGCGACGAAGTGAAGGTTGGTCAGATCGTCTGTGCAATTGGTACCCCTTACAAATTCGCCTACACGTTCACGACCGGTGTCGTGAGCGCAAAAGGCCGAAATGAACTGCTGCCGGACAAATATGAGGATTACATCCAGACCGACGCGGCGATCAATCCCGGAAACAGCGGCGGTCCGCTTTGTGATATCGATGGCAGAGTGATTGGGATGAATACCCTGATCCATGGGTTGAACCGGGGGCTTGGGTTTGCGATTTCAAGCAACCTTGCCAAACAGGTAAGCGAGCAACTTATTTCCTCAGGGAAGATCGTCCGCCCATGGTTAGGGATTATCATTGAGAGTCTCAACGAGCAGAACCGTACGGAAGTCTTCAAAGGTGTAGACAGAGGGGTGGTTGTGCGGACCATTCAGGCCGACACTCCCGCTGCGAAGAGCGATTTGCGGCCTGCGGACGTAATCACCGATGTGGACGGCGTCCAGGTCGACCAGTGCCCGGGAGCTTCAGAACGAGATCTTGAAGAAAAAGGTTGGGGAGCAAGTTAATTTAGGCATTTGGCGGAACGGCAGAAAGATTACGGTCACAGTGAAGACGGAGGAACTGCCCGGCGACACCAGCAAGTTGGCAAGTGACCGGCCCAGCCCTCTCAACGCGAAGACGTTGCCTCCAGCTTCGGCGTACAAGTCCAGGACGTAACCCCTGCGTTAAAGCAGGAGTTGGGACTGAAGTCAGATTCTGGAGTGGTTGTGACCGAGGTTGCGCCGAACAGCCCTGCTGCGGTGGCCGATATTCAAACAGGAGACGTGATCACCGAGGTAGGTCGAAACCAGGTTACCAATACGGAGTCATTTCAGAAGGCGCTCGCCGAGCAGAAAGGTAAGCCGAACCTGTTGCTTTTGCTGGATCGCAAGGGCGTAAAGACCTATTCGATTGTCAAAGTCGGCAAGTGACCTGAGATCCGCGCCCCAATTTTGTGCTTAAGGCGCGCCTGGTCGCTGTAGCCGGGCGAACCGTTTTTGACAGCGAAAATCCGATGAAGCGAATAAGTGAAGTTGGCCGCTCGCAAAGGATGCGCATCATTGATACCCTTAAGAAGACGCAGGGACTTTCTGTCAACGAACTTGGCGAGCGGCTTAAACTCAGTTATATGGGGGTAAAGCAGCATTGCGACGAACTTGAACGGCAAGGATACGTCGATACCTGGCGGCGTCCGAAACCGGTCGGGCGCCCGGAAATGGTCTATCGGCTAACTCCGAAGGCGCACACTTTTTTTCCGAGCGGCGAGCAATGCACGCGACGATCGAAATCCTGCAATGCCGCGAACCGGCTCTATGGTCATGCGGCGGCGGAAAAATTGTTGTATTCGGTTTTCACCGTGAAGACCGAGGAATACATGCGGAGATTGCGCGGGCAGACAGTTTTTGAACTCGCTGAGATGCTGGCAAAGATCCGTGACCACGAAGGTTATATGTCCGAAATTTCGGGTCGCGAACCGACGGTGATCGTGGAGCATCATTCGCCGATTTTGGATTTGCTGGACGCATTTCCGCTCGTCAGACGTCTCGAACGCGAAATGCTGGAGCGAGTTCTGGGAGTGCGCGTTGAGCGGGAAGAGCAGAGGGCGTCGGGGCTGTACGAGTGCAGGTTCATTCTGCAGACTTGAGTCAGCCGGCGAAGCGGTGCGGGCCGCTTTGCCCACAAGATCCGCAGATTCCAGTTGCTAACCGGGATCTTGTAGATAGATTGCGGGCTCCTTATGCCAAAACCGATAGCGAGACGCAAAACGAAGAAAGCAGTGGCGAAGCGCTTCAAGGTGACGGCGACGGGCAAGGTGCTTCGTGGCCACGCTGGCCGTCGGCACTTGCTGGTGTCTAAGAATGCGAAGCGCAAGCGCCAGCTCGCTAAGACCGCCGTTCTCGACAAAACTGACGAGGCGCGGATCAAAGAAAACCTGCCGTTTAGCTAAGAAACCGGCAAATCGTTCTCCGCCTGTCCCGAAATCTTTCGGGGCTGATGCGACGGGTGAGGTGGGGGACGAAAATATGAAACAACAACCTGTGCCCGAGGATCCGGCCGACGCCGGATAGAATACATGCCTAGAGCAACGAACGCTCGCGCCAGCAGAGAGCGCCGAAAAAGAGTTCTCGACAAAGCCAAGGGATATCGCGGGCGTCGATCCAAGCTTTTCCGTTACGCCAAAGATGCGACGATGAAGGCCCAATATTGGGCGTACCGTGACCGGAAGACGCGGAAGCGCAATTTTCGGAACCTCTGGATTCAGCGAATCAATGCGGCCTGCCGCCAATTCGGCACTTCCTACAGCCGTTTTATGGAAGGTTTGGCTGCAGCCAAAATTGAAGTCGATCGCAAGGTATTGGCTGACTTTGCGGTAACCGATGAAGCGGCTTTCAAGGCAATTTTGGACAAAGCCGTCGCGGCGTTGCATCAGAAAAACGCGGCCTAGTGCTCGTCCCCGTCTCCTCGATGGACAACGATCTTCAAAGTTTGCAGGAAGCGGCCCTCGATGAAATCCAACAGGCACACAGCAAAATCGCTCTTGAAAATCTTCGGGTAAAATTTCTGGGGAAAGCCGGCGCAGTTTCTCGGTTGAGTGAAAACATGCGCAACGTGCCGAAAGAGGATCGTCCACGGATCGGCAAACTTTTGAATGAGATCCGAAACGCGGTCACGGCGGCCTTGGATAGCCGGCTCCACGCCCTGGAGTCCGAGGCGGAGGCTCAGAATTTGACCGATGTGGACGAGACTCTCCCGGGAACGCACTTTCGCGTCGGGGGCATGCATCCTTTGACGCTTCTGCAGGAAAGAGCGGTGCAGATTCTCCGGCGGCTTGGGATTTGCGCTGGCCGACGGGCCTGACATTGAAACTGAATGGCATTGTTTTGACGCGTTGAACACTCCGGCAAATCATCCGGCCCGAAACGAGTCGGACACATTTCTATCTGCCGGACGGAAGACTGTTGCGCACGCATACCTCGACGCGTCCAGATCCGGACAATGGTTGCGAATCAACCTCCTGTGCGGGTAATTGGGCCCGGAGCCGCTTACCGTCGAGATGAAACCGATGCCACGCACTTGAACCAGTTCAATCAGTTAGAGGGACTATACGTCGATCGTCAACGTCAGCGTCGCCGATCTCAAAGGAACATTGGAATATTTTGTTCGGGAGTTATTGGGCCAAGAGGTGCAGACCCGGCTGCGTCCACATTTCTTTCCCTTTACCGAGCCAAGCTTTGAACTCGATATCCGATTGCCAGGGATCCAGGATGGCAAATGGATGGAACTCCTGGGGTGCGGGATGGTCAATCCCGCCGTGTTCGAAGCGGTCAACCAGAAGCGGGGCGACAACGCTTATGACCCCGAGAATTGGACCGGATTTGCGTTTGGAATGGGGCTCGAGCGTTTGGCGATGTCCTTGTTCGGTTTACCTGATATCCGCCTGTTGATCGAGAATGATCAACGATTCTTAGCCCAGTTTGCGACATGAAATTGTCCCTGAATTGGCTGAAGGAATATTTGCCCGTCAGGCATTCGATAGCGGAGATAGTCGAAGCTCTGACTTTTGCCGGGATTGAGGTGGAGGGCGTCGAACAACGCGGTGCAGACCTTGAAAAAGTCATCGTGGCGCAAATAGAGTCGTTCGAGCCGCATCCTAATGCGGATCGTTTGAGTGTCTGCCGCGTGAACGATGGCTCTGCTCTTCCGCGGCAAATTGTCTGCGGCGCGAAGAATTTTCGCGCCGGCGACAAGGTGGCGCTGGCTTTACCGGGTGCGGTGCTGCCTGACGGCATGAAAATCAAGGCGAGCAAGCTGCGAGGTGTTGAATCCGAGGGAATGCTTTGCAGTCCGAAGGAACTTCATCTTGCGGAGGATGCCGCCGGCTTGCTGATTTTGCCCGGCGATGCGTCCGTCGGAAGTCCGTTATCCGAGATTTTTCCACCGGATACGGTCATCGAAGTGGAAGTGACGCCAAATCGGCCCGACTTGTTGAGTCACTGTCGGGATTGCGCGGGAATTGGCCGCGCTGCTGGATCTTCCTGAGCCGGAGTTGCCGCAAATCGGCGCCGGGCCCGAAATTCACTCGTGAAGATTCCAGCGTTGTCCGGCTCGAAGCTACGGAGGGTTGTCCTTTTTATTCCGCACGTTTGATCCGTGGTATTCGGGTGGGACCGAGTCCAGGATGGCTTCGCCAAAGATTGGAGGCGGCCGGATTGCGTTCGATCAACAATGTGGTCGACGTGACGAATTACGTGCTTTTGGAGCTGGGTCAGCCGCTGCACGCGTTCGACGCCGCAAGAATCAGAGGAGGCATTGTTGTTCGATTGGCCAATCCGGGCGAGGAGTTGCTGGCGTTGGATGGAAAGGACTACGAGCTGGACCTGACGATCTCGTGATCGCTGATCATGAGAGGGCGTTGGCGATTGCCGGCGTGATGGGCGGCGAGCGAAGCGGGGTGACGCGACTACGACGGATATCCTTCTGGAGTCGGCCTATTTCAATCCAGGTTTCATTCGTCGAACCAGTCGCCGGCTGGGACTGATCTCGGAATCCAGCTTTCGGTTCGAGCGCGGTGTCGATCCGGAAGCGGTGTTGCTGGCTTCTGCGCGCGCGATCGATCTGCTTTTGCAAGTCGCCGGTGGAAAGGTAGATGAAGGTATCGTGGTCGCTGGGTCCGTTCCCAATTTGACCGGCGTGGTCGAGATGCGTCCGGAACGTTGCAATACGCCTCTTGGGAATGGAGGTCCCTGATTCCGCCAAACTGCTGACCCGGCTGGGGCTTAAACATGCAGGAGGAAATCGCTGGGAAATACCAAGCTTCCGCCAGGACCTGACCCGGGAGGTGGACCTGATCGAAGAGGTCTGCCGGATGGCTGGAATCCAAAGAATTCCATCGCGCGTTTACGGCTCGGCAACCCGAAGCTCGGCTGCCGATGGTGCCCACGACGAACTCATGAAGCTTCGCCAAAGGCTGGCGGGTCTGGGGCTTTTCGAAGCGCGAACCTTAACTTTGGTGGACGAGCATAGTCTTGGATTTACTTGTTGAGCCGCGACCAGACGCTCTGGCACTGCGAAATCCATTGGCCGAGGATCAGAGATATTTGAGGCCCTCGTTGATACCCGGCCTGGTTAGAGCGGCCGAGCGAAACTTCAATCGTGGATTGAGCAGCGTGGCGATCTTCGAAATTGGCCGCGTTTTCCGAGTTTGCAGCGACGGAGGAATCCATTTGTCTGTCGGTTCTTCTGTCCGGCGAACGACAAAGCAAAAGCTGGAATCAGGATGCCTGCAGCCTTTGATCTTTTCGATCTGAAGGGCATGCTGAAGACGGCGCTCCGCAAGGAGTTGGCTTTTAAAAGGGTGCAATCGACCAGCTTCGCTCCGCTCGTTTGCGATCTAGTCGACGCAGAGGGACACTTGGTGGGTAAGGTCGGCCAGGTGCGACCCGGCCTGGCGAAAGAGATCGGAGCGCGTAGCCCCGTTTTGGTCGCCGAACTGATCTGACGGGCGGGTGGAGACCGCCAAAGATTTCAAGTATAAGCCGCTGGACCGGTTTCCGGCCGTAACCCGAGACGTTGCTTTTCTGGCCGATCGAGAATTGAAATACCAGGCCGTGCTTGATGCTTTTGCTTCCGCCGACGAGAGGCTTCTGGTCGATATTCAATTGTTCGATCTCTTTATGGATCCAAGCGGGGAAAAGGTGCCTGCTGACAAGAAATCGATGGCCTGCAGTTTGACATATCGAGCAAGCGACCGGACTTTGACACAGGAAGAAGCGAACGCGGCGCATGGCCGCTTGAAATCGCAGCTCGTGGAGCGTCTCGGTGTGACGTTGCGCGAGTAATTGTTCTTTGGAACTTGAAAGATTTTGAGAATTTGCCCTGCGGTGCTCGGGATTTAAGGCTAATGCCCCAAACCCGATATTACCAATCCCAGGAGGCCAGGCTGCGCGTGTGATAATGACAGGCCTTGATTGGAAGTCAGCGTTCACGTCAGCGGTTATCCGCCCTTGTTTCGAGGGGAATGGGAGCTTCGCCTAAACGACATCAGTGGGGCAAAATCTTGCGCAGCTCTCTGACGTGCCTGCGCTCGGCCGGGAATTTGCGTTATCCGGGCGGCCACGCTAACGGACGTCCTCCAAGCAGATGAACGTGCAAGTGGGGTACCGTTTCTCCGCCGTGGCGTCCGTTATTAATGACAACTCGGAATCCGGATTCCGCGATACCGAGCGATCTGGCCATTTCTTGGGCCTTGAGAGGAGTTTACCTAATATCTTTCCGTCCTCTGTTGTTGCGTCGGCGAGACGTGGTATCGGCTTTTTCGGAACAATGAGAACATGAACCGGCGCTTGCGGATTGATGTCGTGCAAAACGATCACGTCCTCATCTTCCAGAATGATCTTTGCAGGAATTTCGCGGGCCGCAATTTTTTCAAACAGTGTCATCTGATCGTAAGCAAGAAATCTGTTCTTCAGGTTAGCTCGTTCCAGTTGTGCGCGAAGGAAGTCTACAATTTCGTTTCGCAACTGGGAACAGTTACGACTCCAGGTTTTCACCGCTTGCAAGCGCCGGACACAGGATTGCAGACCGTAAATATCGAGATTTGAGGCTCGATGGGAAAGTGCAGGCTGGATGCGTTCTTCCAACAGCCTGAAAAACGCCAGTTCGTATCCGGGACCGGCCTCTTTGGCAAGTTCACTCAGTGAAAGCTCGAATGGGGGTGAAGCGTGTCCAGACAGAGGGCCACCTCGGCATAGCCGATCGCTTGCAGCACTGAGAGAACGATGTCAGCAAAGCTGTTTTAGCGAGATAACGTTTTTCTCATACGTTGTCGACAGGTAGCATATCACACTCGCTGCGACATGTTCCGCCAGCCACCAATGGCTGTACCCGGCCTTCTCCGCAGCTCGACAGACGCAAAAGCAGAGCCAGTCGTGGCGGATTTGTACTGTCCTCATTCTCAATTTGCCGAAGGAGAGGCAAGGAGTTGCGTAGCGCTATCACGGGGCAAATAAATCCGGTTGTAAGGGCGTTGCGTTTTATTTTGCGACCGAGTGATTCGATCTCGTTAATAAACTCTCCAATGTCTTGGAATTGGCGGTAAACAGATGCGTAACGGATGTATGCCACTTCGTCCATCGAATGTAGTCGTTCCATGACACGAATACCAATGGCGCTTGTGGGCACCTCATGATCGAAGGATTGCTCTAATTCCTGGATGATCTCTTCCGCCGCGCGCTCCAAAGCATCGTAACCGACCGGTCGCTTTTCGCAGGCCTTTATCATTCCGCTTAAAAGCTTCTGCCGTTCAAAGGGTTCGTGGCGGCCGTCTCGCTTGATGACCCTCAAATCGCGACGTTCGATTTCTTCGTAAGTCGTAAAACGGTGCTGGCAGGCCAGACACTCACGGCGACGCCGAATAGCCGCTCCGGCTTTCGCTGAACGTGAATCGATGACCTTGTCTTCAAGGTTACCGCATTTTGGGCACCGCATGATTGAATGAGATCCGAGAACTGACCACAAGATATAGTGGTCCGGTACCGCAAAAATACAAGGCGAAGTTTTGCTACGGAGTTCGTTCAGCCCGTTCACCGATCCGAAGCTTCGGTCACACCATGTAGTAGCGAGTCCCGAACCGATCTAGGCGTGCTCGCGGGCGCGAGTTTCGAATCGGGTGTATTTTTTCAGGAATGTCAAAAGCACGTCGCCGGTGGGGCCATTCCGTTGCTTCGCGATAATTAGCTCCGCTTCACCAGCTCTTTCCTGTTTTGCATCCTCATCCGCTTCGTAGTTCTCGTAGTAGTCTGATCTGACAAGCAGACCTACCAGGTCGGCATCTTGTTCGATCGAGCCAGACTCGCGCAAATCACTCAAGCGAGGACGGCCGCCCTCTTTGGCGCGGGCGTCTGGCTGCCGATTCAATTGAGCGAGGACGATGATGGGTAGATTCAGCTCTTTGGCGAGCGCCTTTATACCGCCGAGATTTCGGAGATTTCTAATTGCCGGTTATCCTGCGCCCTTCGACTCGTCGAGCGAAGCAGTTGGAGGTAATCAACGACGATAAGCTCTATATCGTGCTGCGACTTCATCCGACGAGACTTAGCACGCAGCTCCGTGATGGTGAGACCCGGTGTGTCATCAATGAACATTTTTGCGGCGGCGAGCTGCGACGCTGCGGAAGTGAGATTCGGGAAATCCCGTTCCGAGAGAAATCCATTTCTGACGTGCTGCAGATCTACTTTGGCGCGCGAGCAAAGAAGCCTCTGCACGAGTATGCTGACTGCTCATTTCGAGGCTGAACACGGCCACGGGCTTCCCGACATCAATCGAAACGTGCTCCGCGATATTCATTGCCAACGCGGTCTTTCCCATGCTGGGACGTGCCGCGATGACGATCATCTCAGCCGGATGGAGTCCGCTGGTCATTCGGTCCAATTCAATAAATCCAGTCGGCAAACCTGTAACTGAACCGCGATTCTCATACAGCTTCTCGATTTGTTCGATTGCTTCCATGACGAGAATTTTGGTGGGTACAATCTCCGTTTTGACATGTTCTCCGGTGATCGCAAAAATTTCTTTCTCAGCGTCGTCCAAAAGCGGTTCGATTTCCCCCTGCTGATCGTAGCACTGAGTGGAGAGCTTGTTGCACGCGAGAATCAACCGGCGCAAAACATATTTCTCGCGAACGATATCGATGTAATAGCTGGCATTGGCCGCCGTCGGAACAAAGTCGTAGAGAGCGCTGAGATATTCCGGCCCGCCGATCTCCTCGAGTTGATTACGATCGATAAGAGCCTGCTTCAGCGAGATGAAATCGATCGGCTTGCTCTTATCGCCAAATTCAAGGATGAGACTGTAGATAATTTGATGTGCCGGAATATAGAAGGCATCAGGAGCGGAGGCGCAGAACGCAAATGTCGCCTACTTCGCGAGGTGAAAGGAGCAAAGAACAAAGAACACCCTTTTCGCCGTCCTCGCTAAATGGCAGGGATCGAGGGACCTCTCGCCCTGTGGGCTGGCTGTGAAGATCCTGTGAATAACTCGATTTTTGCTTCCCGTGGGTGCCCCCCATTCCCTAAGGGGTTCTCTTCAGGTTTCATTAAACCTTGAGAACCTTTTGCCATCGATTGTCAGCCCGCAGGCTTTGCTTTTCGTTTTGCTTTTGATTTCGCCTCGGCTCGACTTCGCTCTCTTCGCGAGCAGAATGGACAGGCGTGAAGGATTTGACTTCGATTTTCAAAGTTGCCGCAACTTCGTGATGCAGTTTGATCGTGACCTCTTTCTCGCCGGTCTCTTTGATCGAACGCTCTAAGTCGATCTTGTGGCGGTCGAGCGTGATGCCGAATTCTGCTTGGAGCTTATCTTCGATATCTTTCGCCGTCACCGAGCCGAAAGCCTTGCCGGTCTCGCCGGTGTGCAGGGTAAATTCCAGCTTCACTTTACTGATCTTGCGGGCAAATTCCTCGGCCTCATTGAGTTCACTGGCCTCTCGATCGGCGCGCTTGGTTTTCAGCTGGTTCAGACGCTTCAGATTAGAGGGAGTGACCTCGTAGGCTTTGCCGGTCGGAATCAGATGATTTCGTGCGTAACCCTTGCGGACCTTGACAATATCAGCCTCGGCGCCCAAGCCGGGGATATTTTCTTTCAAGATGATTTCAGCGTCAGGCATAAAATTCGATTGGAAATTCGCGGGAGGGCATCAGTACATCCCGCGGAGAGAGTGTGTCAAGACGCGGTTTTTCGACGGAGCAGCGGGACAGACGCAAAAAGCCGAAGCCATCGCTCACGGCCGTGCTCGATTCACTCTTCTGTATCGACCGGGTCAGGGGGTAATTCCTCGTCTTCGACGGTGAATTTTCGCTTTCGCTTGTTCACAGGAAGCGGTGACATGGTCATGTTGATGCTTTTACCCATCAGTTTTGGTTCCATCTCAACCTGACCCATCGTCGAGAGGTCATCCTTCAATCTACGCATTAACTGGTCACCGAGTTCTTTATGACTCATTTCGCGGCCGCGAAACTGAAGCTGGAACTTTACCTTGTTGCCTTTGTCCAGAAATTGCTCAGCGTGTCGCACCTTAATCATGTAATCGTGCGGATCAATGTTCACCCGGAACTTGATCTCCTTGAGCTTGGAGGAGGTCGATTTTCGATCTTTCTCCTGTTTGGAAAGATCATACCTGTACTTGCCAAAATCGACGATCTTGCAAACGGGCGGGTTCGCGGTAGGGGCCACCTCGACCAGATCGAGCCCAAGTGATTGAGCTCTTCGCAAGGCATCCTGCAGTTTCATGATTCCCAACTGTTCGTTGGTGGTGCCTAGAATAACCCGCACTTCTCGTGCGCGAATTCGACCGTTGACGCGGATCTGCTGCTGTTGCTGAATAAAACTATCTCCTCAGAGTGCGGCCGGGGGAGCCGAGCGGTGCACTCAATCACGTTGACGTTCTCTGACTTCCATTTGAATTCGTTCTAAAAAATCGGACGCACTAACGGCTCCCTCGTCACCGCTTTTGCGGCTGCGCACGGCGACTTCGCCGGCCTGCTCTTCTCGTGCGCCGAGCACCAACATATATGGGACCTTCTCTAGCTGGGCAAGGCGAATCTTAGCGCCGATCTTGTCTGAACTTTCGTCAATTGACGCCCTGATGTTCCGATCCAAAAGGCGGGTTGAAATGGACCTTCCGTACTCGAGATGCTTTTCAGAGATCGGAAGGACACGCACCTGTTCCGGTGCCAGCCAAGTGGGAAAGTTTCCCGCAAAGTGCTCGATCAAAACACCGCAGAAACGTTCGAGAGACCCAAACGGCGCCCGATGGATCATCACGGGTCGGCGTGCCGAGTTGTCCGACGCGACATAACTAAGCCCGAACCGTTCTGGCAGATTGTAGTCAACTTGAACCGTCCCAAGCTGCCATTCCCGGCCGATCACGTCCTTGACGACAAAATCGATCTTCGGACCGTAAAACGCCGCTTCGCCGGGCTCTTCGGAAAATGGCACGCCAAGGGCTTTTGCGCTCTCGCGAAGGGCATCTTCCGCCCGGTCCCATTGTTCGGATGATCCAACGTATTTCGATGAGTCGGAATCGCGAAGACCGATGCGGACCCGATAGGAATTCAAGCCCAGGGTGTTCAGAATTCTGCAGCACCAGCTGCAGGCAGCCCTGGATTTCGCCGAGAACCTGTTCTTCCGTGCAGAATATGTGCGCGTCGTCTTGCGTAAAACCGCGTACCCTGGTCATTCCGCCGAGTTCGCCCGATTGCTCCCAGCGATAGACGGTCCCGAACTCCGCCAACCGGACCGGGAGGTCTCGATAGGAATGCTGACTCGATGCATAGATCTTGATGTGCATCGGGCAATTCATCGGCTTCAGCAAGTAACCCTCAATGTCCCCTTTCCTGAGCCGATTCGAAAGGTCGGCGCACGAGCAGCCTTCTTCGGCGAACCTGGCCAGAGTTTCCGGTTCGATAAGCGGCGGAAACTGCGAATCGCGATAGTAGGGATAATGGCCCGAAGTGCGGAAGAGAGCCAGTTTCCCGATGTGGGGCGTGAAGACCTCGGTATATCCCTGTCGTCGCAGCTCTTCAGAAATAAAGGTTTGAAGTTCCTTTCGGACGATTGCGCCTTTCGGTTTCCAGAGCACCAATCCGGGTCCGACCTCTTCGTCGATATGAAACAGCTCAAGTTCGCGACCGAGCTTACGATGGTCGCGTTTTTTGGCCTCTTCGAGCTTGCGCAAAATATTGGTCGAGCTCCGCCCGTGTTTTAAAGGCCGTGCCGTACACGCGTTGCAGCTGCGGGTTGTTCGCATCCCTTTTATAATAGGCGCTCGCGATTGATGTAAGTTTAAACGCGCCGATGTTACCTGTCCGCATGACGTGAGGACCGGCACAGAGGTCAGTGAAGTCTCCGTTGCGATACAAAGAGATCTCTTCCTCGTCGGGTATTCCCTGGAGAATATCGAGCTTAAACTTGCTCGGCACTGGTCTTGGTCCGAGCGCACCCAATTGCCCGTCATTCGCCAATCGGATCGCTTCGTCACGAGAAACGACGGTCCGTTCGAATGGTTGATTCTCCTTGATGATTTTTCTCATCTCGGTCTCGATTTTGTCGAAATCATCAGATGAAATGTGATGATCCATCTCGAGATCGTAGTAGAAACCATTCTCGACCGGCGGACCTGCCGCAAATTGTGCTTCCGGCCAAATCCGGAGAATGGCTGTCGCGAGCACGTGGGCGCACGAATGCCGAATACGCTCGATGTCCGTCATCCGATGATGTCGCTCTTCAGTCGTTTTCCGATCGTCCGGCATGGGGTGAAAGGGCTGGAAAATACACGTGCCGTACCGAATATCCAAATGGAGTTTCGAGTTTCGCGTTTTGGGTTTTGAATGAAAGCACGGTTCATACAGTCGCCCGACCTCCGGAGCGCGAATTGCTTTGACGACTGAATGGTTTTCAATGGTTCTCGGACGCAAAACGCAGGACGCAAAACCCAAAACTCGCTATACTGGGAAGAATCCGGCAAAAATTGATGAACAAAGCGAAAATCGCGGTTTTTGGGGCGAGCGGTTATTCCGGTGAAGAGCTGGTGAAGCGTCTTGCCGAACATCCATTGGTCGAACTTGGCTGCCTGACTTCTCGACAGTACGCCGGTAAGAAGGTGTCCGAGGTGTTTGGTTGGGTCAGTAAGCGCTCTCCGCTGGCGAGTCTCGAATTCATCGAACCCGACGCAAAATCGCTGTCATCTCTTGGCATCGGCTTTGCCTTTCTTGCACTTCCGCATGGTGTCGCATCTGAGTTTGCGGTGCCGTTGCTTGAGGGAGGGATCAAAGTGATCGATCTAAGCGCCGATTTTCGGGTGAAGGATGCCGGGGTGTACAAGCATTTCTACAAGCACGAGCATCCGGCTCCGGCGCTATTGAACAGATCGGTCTATGGGCTTGCAGAGGCCTTTCGCGATAAGATCAAGGGCGCCGAATTGGTGGCGTGTCCAGGTTGTTACCCGACGAGCATCCTCCTGCCGCTGCTTCCGCTGGTACGCGCGAGCATGATCCGTCCGTCGAGTATCATTGTGAACAGTCTGAGCGGCGTGAGCGGCGCCGGGCGGAAGGCAAACGCGAATTTGCTTTTTGTTGAGTGTAACGAGAGCGCGAGGCCCTATGGTCTGCCCTTGCACCGACATTTATCCGAGATTGAACAGGAGATCGCGAATGTCGCCGGGGAAAAAGTGATAATACAATTCGCACCCCATTTAATCCCGCTTAACCGCGGAATTATTTCTACCATTCATGCGGATCCTGTCAGCGAGTTGACCGCACACTCCCTGCAGGAAGTGTACGAGGCGGCTTATGGGTCTGATCGGTTCATCCAACTGTTGGGTTCAAGCCGGTATCCTGACATCAAGAGCGTGGCTTTTACGAACCGCCTGGAAATCGCCTGGCGTATCGACTCGAGGACTGGGCGAGTGATCCTGATGTCCGCCTTGGACAACCTTGTCAAAGGGGCGGCCGGCCAGGCAATCCAGTGTTTCAACATCATGAACGACTGGGACGAGGGAATTGGACTTGGAACGTAGTGAAAATAGCTCGGCAGGGGTCGCGTTCCTGTTGTATCAGGTGAGACCGCTCTTCGAACATGGAATCAGCATATTTTGAGATCGGTGGAGGGATTACGGCACCAAGCGGATTCCGTGCCGCGGCAGTTCGGTGCGGGATCAAGGAGGGGCCACCCGAAAAATGTGACCTCGGTTTAATCATCTCGGATTTCCCGGCGGTGGCCGCCGCTACATTCACCTCGAACAAGATCAAGGCTGCGCCGGTTCGCGTTTCTGCTGCCCATTTGCGCGCTGCTGATACGAGGGCAATCATCGCAAACAGCGGAAATGCGAATGCCTGCACGGGTTCGACCGGCATCCAGAATGCCCGAAGAATGACTCAAGCCGTAGCCCGCCAACTGGGTCTGAAGGAGCGACAGATCCTGGTTTGCTCGACGGGCCGAATCGGACGCGATTTGCCGGTCGCGAAGATCGAGGAGTCGATGCCGGCGTTAGTGGCGGGATTGAGTCCGAGTGGGAGTAACGTGGTGGCGGATGCGATCATGACATCCGATACGTTTCAGAAAGAAATCGCCGTCGAGTTACCGCTGGCAGGCAAAAGGGTTCGAATCGGAGGCATCGCAAAAGGGGCGGGAATGATTAATCCCGACATGGCGACCATGCTTTGCTTCGTCACGACCGACGCCCCGATTTCTAAAAGAGACTTGCAAAGACTGACTTCCGCCAGCGTGGAGCAGTCGTTCAATCGAATCACGGTCGATGGCGACATGAGCACGAACGACACTGCCATCTGCCTGGCGAATGGTCAGGCCGGGATCCCTCCCATCGAGTCGGATCACGAAGAGTACGGGTGGTTCGCGGAAGGGCTCAACTTTGTGACCCGGCAGTTGGCACGTATGATCGTCGAGGACGGCGAAGGGGTGACAAAATTTGTCGAGGTTCACGTCAAAGGGGCGGCGACCTATCAGGATGCCAGAAAGGCTGCGGAGGCGGTTGCCAACTCGATGCTGGTAAAATGCGCGTGGTATGGCGAGGATCCGAATTGGGGCCGAATCATGGACGCTGTCGGATATTCATTGGCTAAAGTGCGGGAAGAGATGATCGACATATTCTTCGATGGAGCGGTTGCGGTCCAGCACGGAATGGCGAGCGGCACTCCGCGAGGAGACGATTAAAGAAGTTCTCGGGAACAAAAAGTTTACGGTTACGATTGACCTCCACCTGGGGTCGGCGGAATACAAGGTGTTTACGACCGATCTAACCCCGGAATACGTGAGATTCAATATGGGCGAGTAGGCCGACGAGTGAGAGAAATACGAATGCAGAACAAATTCGAGGCCGGGAAAGCGGAGGCGCTTTTGGAAGCGCTGCCGTTCATTCAAAAATTCCGCGGCCAGACGTTTGTCATCAAGTATGGTGGCAGCGCCATGGAGGACGATCACTTGATAGAGCGTCTGCTACGCGATGTTGTCTTTCTTGAGGCAGTCGGTATTAATCCTGTCCTTGTCCACGGCGGCGGCAAGGCGATTACACAACGTATGCGCGAGGCTGGAAAGACGCCTCGCTTCGTCAATGGACTTCGCGTCACCGACCAGATGACGATCAAGATCGTGGAGGAGGTCCTGGATACGGTAATTCGTCCCCGCATTGTCGGCACGATGCACGAATTTGGTGGACACGCGGAGGGGTTCTCCGGGCGGGACGTATTCAAGGCCAAACGTCTGGCGCCGCAGATCGACGGGAAAAATTTGATTGATATTGGATTCGTGGGCGAAGTCACTTCACTGGAGCTCTCCGGGGTGAGTGAGGCGATTGATCGGGAAGTGGTGCCGGTGATCTCTCCGATTGCCCAGGCTGAGGATGGCACAATCCTGAATGTCAACGCCGATGTGGCGGCGGGTGCAATGGCCGGCGCGTTGAAAGCTGCGAAGATGATCTATGTGAGTGACGTCCTGGGTGTCATGCGAGATGTGAAAGACGTGAACTCGCTGATTCCAACCGTCAATCGAGAAAACGTGGCCGAACTGATCGATGACGAGATTATCGAGGGAGGGATGATCCCGAAAATTATTTCGGCTGTTGACGCGCTCAACGAAGGAGTTGGAAAGATACACCTGATCGATGGCCGTATTCCGCACGCGTTGCTGCTCGAAATATTTACGGCACGCGGCATCGGTACGGAAATCGTACCTTGAGCGACGCAGGCAGAAGAATGGGGAATTCGAACCGCAATTCACGGAATATTGCCAGTCGCGAGATTCGACCTTCAGCGTCCATCTGCCTGCGTGGCTCGCAAATCTCTGTAGATTTGTGAGCGATGCATGTCAGTGGCGTTAGTTTTGCGGCTTAGAACTGCGGTAACCAGCCTTTTTGTGCGTCCAGCATGTCATCCACCATGCTTCGGATCTGGGGCAGGGTGCAAACTGCGGCTGTAAGCGGATCCAGCATGACAGCGTGATAGACGGCTTCAGTGTCGCCGCTCAGAGCCGCCTCAACGATCAGCTCCTGGACGTTGATGTTTGTCCGATTCAGCGCGGCCAACTGTGAGGGAAGGGATCCCACCTTTGTTGGTTGAATGCCGTTGCCGTCCACCAGGCAGGGGACCTCGACGCAGCAGCCTTGAGGCAGATTATCAATCAGGCCTGTATTTGGGACGTTTCCGTTGACGGAGATGTCTGCGTGCGATTCGATGGCCTCGATGATGTAAGAGCCATATTCATGACTTCGAGCAGTCGCTGGTTCCTCCGCGAGAATTTCCTCGAATTCTCGCTGGAACTTTTGAATCCGGTCCAGACAATGCCGCAGATAACCGCCGGTTCGTCCGAAGTCGAACCAGTAATTTACCTGATCAGTGAATTTCGGAACCAACTCGTCATTCACCATCTTCGAATTCTTCCTGAAGTAGGGAACGTACTCGCTGGCATGACCGCTGGACTCGGTGACGAAGTACCCGAAGTGCTTCATGAGGTCGATGCGGACCGGTTCTTGGGCGTATATCTGCGCACGCTCGATTGCTTCCCAGATCAACGGGTAAAGATCTTCTTTTCCTCGCCGGAACTCGAGGAAGAACGCCTGATGATTGATCCCGGCGCAGAAAAAAGTGACCTCGTGGTACGGGACATCGATCCATTTCGCGAGCATCTCGCTCGTTCCTTGAACGCTATGGCAAAGACCAACATGCGGACGACCGGTGGCCGCATCGACCGCCCAGCAGTTGGCGGCCATCGGGTTGACGTAGTTCAGCAGCAGAGCGTCTGGCGCTAGATCGTCCAATTCGTGGCAAAGATCGATCAGGACCGGGATAGTCCGCAGCGCTCGAAAGACACCACCCGGACCCAGCGTATCGCCGACGCACTGTTCGACTCCGTATTTCTGTGGTATGTCGATATCCAGTTTGTAGGCATCCAGTCCACCTTGCTGAAAGGTGGTGATCACGTAATCGGCATCCCGGATTGCGGACTTGCGATCAGTGGTCGCTTCGATTTTGGCCGGCAGTTTTCGACTCTCGACGACTGACTGGGTAATCTGACGGCTATTTTCGAGCCGTTGCGGATCAATATCCATGAGGCTGATCGTGCAATCCTGCAGACTTGGTGCGAGCAAGATGTCGTTGCAAAGATTTCGGGTGAATACGAGGCTGCCAGCTCCAATGAAGGTAATTTTCGGCATAAGTATGATGAGTTTCCTAGCTCTTCACCGCGCCTGCAGTGAGACCGGAGACTAACCTGCGTTGCACGGTGGAAAAAAAGAGCACTGTCGGAATGATGGCCAGGACAGTTCCCGCAGTGATCAAACCCCATCTGACCTGTAAACTGCTCATGAAGGTTTGTAATCCGATTGGCAGGGTCTGAGTCTGGTTGCTTTGCGACAGGATGGAAACGAAGAGGTAATCGCCCCAGGAGACAACGAATGCGAAAAATCCAGCGACTACGAGACCGGGAATCGCGACTGGATAAAGGATCCGAAACAGTACACCCAAGCGCGAGCATCCGTCGATCAATGCGGCTTGATCGAGCTCTCGTGGAATGGCGTTGAAGTAGCCGGTCAACATCCATAGGGCAAACGGCAGAGTGAGCGATGTGTGGGTCAGGATCAGGCCGAAATGGCTGTCAACGAGATTCAGGTTCGACATCAGAATATAAAAAGGGATCAGGACCAGTACATACGGAAAGAACTGCGGGAGTAAGGCGGCCATCATAAAAAGGCGCTTACCTTTCAACGTAAATCGGCTCAGGGCGTACGCGCCGAGGCTGCCCAGGAAAACGGTCAGGACCATCACGCTGAATGCGATCACAAAGGAATTGACAAGGTAGGTGACGAAGTTGCTGATCTGGAAGGTCTCGAGAAAGTTGCCGAAGGTCAGTTCCGACGTCGCGGGCAGCAGTCGTCCCGATTGAATTGAATCGCTGTTACGGAAGCTCGAAAGGAACAACCAGGCGATGGGCAGCAGCAGAAAAAGATAGAAGATCGAGAGTCCACTGTAGGTGACAACCATGCGGATTGGGAACGGTCTTCTCATTGTTCTGACAAGCCTTTGATGAACTTGTTACAAACCAGCACCAGGACAACCAGGATGACGAGCATGATCACGCCGCCGGCACTAGCATATCCAAGGGCATATCCATTCCACGCCTGCTTATATATGTAGGTTGGCAACACCTCCGTTGCGTTGACCGGGCCGCCACCGGTCGAGAGAAAAACGAAGTCAAAATTGTTAAAGGTGAATGTGACATGGAGCACTACCATCACCAGGATGATGTATCTGAGATTGGGGAGCGTGATGAACCAGAACTGCCGCCATTCACCCGCCCCGTCGATTCGGGCCGCCTCGTAGAGATCACTGGAAATAGCCTGCATCGCCGCCATGAATGCGATGGCGTAGAATGGCACGTTTCGCCACAGGTGCATAATGAGCACCAGAAGAAAAGCGAATGTCTCGTCACCAAACCAGTTACGCGCCCACTGTCCCAAACCCACATCTTTAAGGAAAATATTCACAAAGCCGTAGCTTGGCAGCGTCATGAACCGAAACATAACCACGGAGGCAATGATCGGAAGCACCCAGGTGATCATCGCGACGCTTCGAAAAATGTGAATGCCAGGTACTTTCTGGATCAGTAGCTGCGCCATCATCAAACCGAGAATGACTTGGAGCACCACCGCGGAAAACGTCAGCTCCAGAGAATGAACGAGTGAAATCTGGAAGACTGGATCCTTCAGAAGCTTGAAATAATTATCCAGCCCGACGTATAGCGCGTGGCCCGGATCGATCAGCGACTGATTTGTAAATGAGGTGAGAATCCCGGATATCGTCGGATAGAGATTCAGGCCAAGGATCACGAGAAGCGCAGGAAAAAGAATCGCGTAGCCGAAACCTTTTCGACTGAGATTTCGCCAGAGTGAGAGAGGGTTCCTTCCGACCGAGAAACTGAACTCATTGGCCAGGTCTGAATCCGAATTTGAACTCCAGGGATGGCAGACTGCTGCCAATGGAAATCCGGATTTTGGACTAATTCCTGCAACCGGCAACAAAAAAGGGCCGGGAGTTGCAAAACATCCCAGCCCCGCAAAAAACAAGTTATAGCTGATTGTCTTTTGCCCGTTGTTCGAGCGTATTGTAAAGCTCCTTGCCAGCCTCTTCCGGGGACGCTTTTTTGTAGATTGCTTTTTGCATCGCCTCCGTAATGTCGTTGATTACGAGCCCCCAGTTGATCGGCGCCAGAGCCACGCCGGTCGGCAGTTGTGCGATAAAGGCTTGCTCCCACCAGTCATTTTTGAATTCAGGTAATTCCGCGACGTCTTTGCGTGGCGGATTAACGCCCTCGATACGATTCGCTTTCGCTATGAACTCCTTACTCGTGAGGATCTTGACCAGATTCCAAGCAGCGTCCTTTTCCTTGGAGAATGCATTGATCGAGACCGGCTTGACTTCCAGGTAGGTGGCCTGAACGCCGCCTGGCGGCAATGGAAGCGGAGCCACACCCGTTTCCTCTTCAAGGATCTTCTTGGCTACGCCTCCATTCGCGCTATACGAATAGATCCATGGACCCATTGGTACCATGGCGCTCTTGCCAGAAACATAATCAGTGTCGGTGGCCTGGTAGTCGTTTCCGCGCGTGTTCTGGTTCGCGGCCGAAGGATTCGCCGCGAAAAAGCAATCAGTGTAAAGCTTTAAGACCTGCGCCAACTTTTCGGGTGTAGTGTTTACTACCCATTTCTTGGCGGTTTCATCAAATTTGTACGGGTTTTCACCTTTATTCACCTCGAAGAAGAATGAAATGAATTCCTGGAATGTCCTTACACTTCCGTTCTTGGTCGTAAGCCCGAGACCTGCAACACCAGATTCCTTCGCGGAAATGGTCGCCGCCGCCTGCAGGAACTCGTCCCATGTCTTGGGCGGGGTCAGTCCGTATTTCTGGAAGAGATCCTTTCCGATAGAGGAGCACTCGAACGTTCGTATTGTACGGCACGCCGTAGAGTTTTCCGTTGAGGGTCAGAGCGTTGATCGTGCTCGGAATGAATTGATCTTTGTCTGGCCACTTATCGAAAAGGTCACCGATCGGCGCCAGCAGACCGGCTCTCTGGTAGGCGATCATCCCTTCAAGGACGGACTCAATGACGTCCGGCTTTCCTTTTCGACCTTGAACGATGAACTTCTGTTGACCGTCCTGGTAGATCGGTGGTCCGAAATTGTCGCCGACGGTCACACCCGGAAGCTGTTTTGGAAGTGTTTCTTTCATCCATTTTAGCAAGGGCTCTTTCATGGGACCCTCGGCGGACATAGGTGTGAACCAGAGATCCAGCTCGGCGGCGAACCCGAGGGACGCTGTAGCCGCGAATGCCGCAACGAGGGGCAAGATATGGGGGAACTTAATGCGCATGATGATTGCAACTCCTTCGATTCGTGAAGTTAGGTGGGTTAACAGGGTGACATCGAGAATATAACCACTCATTGTTTAGTCCGAAACGATTGGCGGCAAGTCGAGAATTCAATAGATTCGCATCGAATTACTTCGGTTCACAAAAATAAGGCTTATGCTCTGATGAGTTCAGCGAACCGACAACGCCGTTTCGCGCGCGTCCGACGTGATCGATGCCTTTCTCAGCATGTTACATTTGTCACGCTGATCGGTCGTTTGGTTTCGGACGCATAGCAGCGCTTCCAAGATCGCGCGCAACCACATGAAAGCATCCCCGCCCCGGCGCTTGTGCGAATCGGTGCGACAGGTTATTCTCGGCTCTTTCCGATGACACCCACAGACTCAGATACCCGGCGGCTTTTCGAACAGTTCGTTGTGCCCAACTACGGCAGGTACGATGTCGTCATGGTTCGTGGAGTGGGTTCCCGATGTGTGGGATGAGGACGGCAAAGAGTACTTGGACTTTGGGGCTGGTATTGCTGTCTCCACGCTCGGGCACGCACATCCTCGATTAGTCGAGGCGATGGATCGCCAGGCAAAAGAGTTGATCCACACTTCGAATCTTTATTTCACGAAACCTCAGGCCGAGCTGGCACGCAAACTTGTCGAGATCGTCGGCTCGCCGGGGAAAGTATTTTTTTCAAACAGCGGTGCAGAGGCGAATGAGGCGGCCATCAAGCTGGCTCGCAAATACGGGAACGAGTGCGTGGGAATCACCCCACAAAGCCAACCAAGACATGGGATCCTGACGTTTTACCGTTCTTTTCACGGACGCACCATGGCCGGAATTTCTGCGACGGGGCAAGAGAAGATAAAGGAAGGATTCGCTCCGCTATTGCCCGGATTTAAGCATCTGCCCTTCAACGATTTAGACGCGATCCAGAAGGCGATCACCGACGAAACGGTGGCTGTAATGGTTGAGCCGGTGCAAGGGGAGGGTGGTATTCATCCCGCCAGCAAGGAGTTCCTGCTCGGACTTCGAAGTCTTTGCGATCGGCATGGCATGCTTCTCATGGTGGACGAAATCCAGTGTGGGCTGGGCCGTCTTGGAGACTGGTGCGGATGGAAAAAGATTGTTGGAGAAGATTTCGTGCCGGACGTTGTGAGCTGGGCCAAAGGAATCGGAGGGGGGTTTCCTTTGGGTGCTACCTGGATTCGCAAGAGAATCGTTCAACGTTTGGCTTCGGGTCCGGTCGACCTCTGTGACCTGCTGCAACCCGGGAGTCACGGCACGACCTTCGGAGGTACTCCTCTCGCCTGCGTGGCTGCTTTGGCGGTCCTGGAGGCGATTGAGAAGCAAGAGTTGATAGCAAATGCACGGACCCAGGGCGAGTACGCGAAACAAAAGATCGAGGCGGTCCCGGGAGTAAAAGAAGTTCGCGGTATGGGTTTGATGCTGGGAATTGAGCTGGGTGACGAGTTCGGTCTCCTGGCTGGGGGCGCAAAAGCGCCGTCCCAGATGGTCGTGATGGCCTTGATGCGGAACGGCCTTCTGGCGGTGCCGGCTGGTCCATCAGTGATTCGCTGGTTGCCTCCGTTGAACGTATCAGCAAAGGAGATCGACGAGGCGGTTTCCATCCTCAGCAGGACCCTGGCGGCGATGGTCGCATGAACCATTTTCTTTCAATTGAAACTCAGACAGCCGAACAGCTAACGAATCTGTTGGATTCGTCGATGAGATTTAAGGCGAATCGAGGACTGCCTTCGGAACGGCCGCTTTCCGGGCAAACGTGGGCCTTAATCTTCAATAAACCGTCTACCCGAACGAGGGTGAGTTTTGAAGTCGGCATTCGTGAATTGGGGGGAAGTGTCATCTTTCTTTCGCAAAACGAGATACAACTAGGCAGAGGAGAACCGATCATCGATACTGCCAGGGTCCTTGGCCGGATGGTTCATGGCGCAGTAATACGAACCTTTGCTCAGAGTGATGTTGAGAGTTTTGCCGAATACGGCCGGATTCCCACCATTAATGCACTAACCGATGCGGAACACCCTTGTCAGATCCTGGCTGATCTTCTTACCATCTTAGAAAAACGCGGAAGCTTGGACGAACTCACCGTCTGTTTCATCGGCGATGGCGACAACAATGTTGCGCGCTCCTGGATTTGGGCTGCTGAGCGCCTTGGGTTCGAGCTTCGAATTGCGGCGCCGAAGAACTACCGACCCGAAGCTTCCCTGATCAAGAAACTGACGAACCGGAAAATTATTCTTACGGATGATCCAATCGCCGGGGCCGATCGAGCAGACGTTCTTTACACCGACGTTTGGGTGAGCATGGGGTTTGAAGACGAAAGTGCGAGGCGTCTGTCAGAACTTGCGTCATTTCAGATTAACGAACAGCTTGTTGCTAGAGCGGCTTCCGGAGCCCTCGTACTTCACTGTCTACCTGCGTACCGCGGAAAAGAGATCACCGAAGAGACGTTGGAGAAGCACGCCGAGACAATCTTCGATCAAGCCGAAAACCGCCTCCATGCGCAGAAGGCAATTCTGAGTCACGTGAGAAAATGATTGCGTTGCAGGGTGCATTGGTGCAGTTGGTCAGCCACTAAATTCCCTTCCTACGTTCACTTATGATTGTCCCGTTTTTGGCAACTTTACTTTTGCGATCTGGTGTTTGGTTGGCTCTCTTATGCGCGCTGGTGGGTCTGGGTTTCGCGTATTACTTAATTCGGTGGGTCATTGGATGTCCCCCAGGCAATGAGCGCATGTGTCAGATCGCAGGTGCGGTCCAGGAAGGAGCCAAGGCGTATTTGAATCGACAGATCATTTCCGTCAGCGTGATCGCGGCGGTGATCTTCGTGATCCTGATCTTTGCCAAGGGATTTTATACTTCGTTTGGTTTCCTGATCGGGGCCGCTTGTTCGATGGCAGCAGGATACATCGGGATGCGTGTCGCCGTGCTGTCGAACTCTCGGACCGCGCAGGCTGCAATGAATTCAAAACAGGCGGCGCTTCGAGTGGCCTTCAACGGAGGAGCCGTAACAGGATTGCTGGTTGTCGGGTTGGCTTTGCTGGCGGTCGGGCTCTATTACAAGCTGGGAGAAGCCATCCTGGGAAACCAGGAACAGGTTGTCAAGAGTTTGGTGGGCTTGGCCCTGGGTGCCAGCCTGATCAGCGTCTTTGCCCGGTTGGGGGGCGGCATATACACCAAGGCGGCCGATGTCGGTGCGGACCTAGTCGGCAAGATTGAAAGCAACCTTGAAGAAGACGACCCTCGCAATCCCGCCACGATTGCGGACAATGTGGGTGATAACGTCGGTGATTGCGCCGGGATGGCTGCGGATGTTTTCGAAACGTACGCGGTGAGCGTCATCGGTGCGATTCTGATTGGGTTTCTGACTATTCCCAATTCGCCGGAGGCGATTGTTTTTCCGTTCGTGTTGGGCGGTATTTCAGTGATCGGAGGAATTGCGGGTATTTGCTGGGTTAATTTCCGGAAGGCCAGTCCAACGCAGGTTCTAGTGGAGGCGGTAGGCATCAACGCGCTGATTTCGGCGATTCTTTATTGGCCTGCGACAGCTCTGCTGTTTCCCGGTCCGATTGTGGCCGGTCAATCTACCTACTCACCCAACCAGTTATACCTGGCAGCTCTGATCGGCCTTGCGATGACGGGGGTCATCGTTGCGATCACAAACTATTACACTTCGACCGCGTTCAGACCGGTCCGAAAGATCGCCCTGGCCTCGGAGACGGGCCACGCAACCAATATCATTGCCGGGTTGGCGATCGGACAGCAGGCCACGGCATTGCCGGTGATCTTCATAGGGCTGGCGATTATCCTGAGTTTTCAATGTGCGGGCCTCTATGGGATCGCGATCGCCGTGATGAGTATGCTCTCGATGGGCGGAATCATCATTTCACTGGATGCCTTTGGACCGATCACCGATAACGCGGGCGGTGTCGCGGTTATGAGCGATCTGCCGAAATCGACCAGAGCGGTAACGGACGAACTGGACGCGGTCGGGAACACGATGAAGGCGGTTACAAAAGGCTACGCCATCGCTTCCGCGGGCCTCGCCGCCCTGGTTCTTTTCGGGTCGTATGTCTCTGAACTGAGAGCGCACTTCTCGACCACCGCCGGCGGCCACGAATTGAAATCTTCCGATTTTTCGCTGGAGCAGCCTCAAGTCATCGTCGGGCTATTCATTGGTGGACTTTTGCCATTCCTTTTCTCTTCGTTTAGCATGCAGGCTGTCGGGAAAGCGGCTGGTGCAGTCGTGAAAGAAGTGCGGCGCCAGATTCAGGCTAAGCCAGGGATATTAAAGGGGACTGAAAAACCTGAGTATGCGAACTGCGTCGACATCGTCACGAAGGCGGCTCTGAAAGAGATGATCGTTCCGGCACTTCTTCCGGTCTTGTTTGTCCTGGTCGCTTCGTTTTTCGGGTATGTGATGTTGGGAGCCGTACTGGTGGGGACAATCGTCACGGGATTGTTTGTTGCGATCTCCATGACGTCCGGTGGCGGCGCCTGGGACAACGCCAAGAAGTACATCGAGGAAGGTCACCACGGCGGAAAAGGATCTCCTGCCCATCAGGCTTCCGTCACGGGAGATACGGTCGGCGATCCGTACAAGGATACCGCCGGACCCGCCATCAATCCCATGATCAAAGTGGCGAACGTCCTGGCTATTCTGATCATCCCGATTGTGTTCAAATAGGAACGCAGGGGCGAATCGTCCCGTTTGGGCCATCGAGGGTTTGCGCAGGTCGCTTTGCCCATATTCCTGGAATCTGGAATTGAATTCTTGGGCTCTTGACTCCTTACTGCCAGTATGAAAGCACTCCTTCTGTCGAACGAGTATCCCCCCAATATCTATGGGGGTGCAGGTGTTCACGTGGACTACCTGAGCCGCGAACTGGCAAAAATTATGGATGTCGAGGTTCGCTGCTTCGGAGACCAGGAAATTGACCAGCCGAATTTGACTGTCCGAGGGTTTGGTGTGAATACGGCGATCTTCCGTTGCCCGAAGAATTTAAACTCCGTGTTTGGAGCGATTCGGCGCTGTACAGACTTCAATACGGTCGGTGTGGACGCGAACGTCGTTCACTGCCACACTTGGTACTCTCATTTCGGCGGAATTCTGGCCAAGCTCAACTATAACATTCCGATGGTTCTGACGGTTCATTCACTCGAGCCGTTACGTCCCTGGAAGCGGGAGCAATTGGGGCACGGGTATGACTGTTCGTCTTGGGTGGAGAAAACCGCGATTGAAATGGCCGACGCGGTGATCGCCGTGTCCGAGGAGACGCGACGCGACGTGTTGCGGCTCTTCAACGTTGATCCGCAACGCGTTCGAATCATCTACAATGGCATTGACCCTGAGGAATACTATCCCCGTAAGGCGCGCGATCAGGTGGAAAGCTATGGGATCGATCCGAATAAGCCTTTCATTTTGTTCGTCGGTCGAATTGCGCGGCAGAAAGGCATTATTCATCTCGTCAACGCCATCAAGTACATGGAGCCCGGGTTTCAGGTCGTGCTTTGCGCCGGAGCGCCGGATACACCTGAGATCGCAGAGGAAATGAAGCGCGCTGTCGAGGCGGCGCAAAGCAAAAGGGACGGAGTTCTCTGGATCGAGAAAATGGTTTCCAAAGAGGTTGTTTACCAGCTTTACAGCCATGCTTCAGTCTTTTGCTGTCCGTCGATCTACGAGCCTTTCGGAATCATTAACCTGGAAGCCATGGCTTGTGAAACTGCAGTCGTAGCCTCCGCTGTCGGTGGAATTAAAGAAGTAGTCGTCGATGGAGAGACCGGCTTTCTCGTACCGCTGGAACAGATGAAAGAGAGCCCCTTCGAACCGGTTGATCCGGATAAATTCTCCGGTGATTTCGCCGAGAAAGTTAATCGACTGATGAGGGACGAACGTCTGCGCCAAAAGTTCGGTGAAGCCGGACGCAAACGGGCAATCGAGAAATTCAGCTGGTCTACGATCGCTGCCGAGACAAAGAGAATGTACGAGTCGCTGCGCGAGTGAGTTTGAGGGTACTTCGTCGCGAAAGGCTACACTAGAAGCCGTTTCCACCATGTTCGTCGATCAGATCAGAGTCCATGCCAAGGCAGGCGATGGTGGAAACGGGTGTGTCAGTTTCCGCCGGGAAAAGTTTGTGCCAAAAGGCGGACCGAATGGCGGGGATGGCGGAAACGGAGGCGACATCATTCTTCGGGGGGACGTGCATACCGACAATCTGGTGGATTTTTATTATCAGCCGTTGCTGAAGTCGACTCGGGGAGAACACGGCATGGGCAAAAATATGTACGGTAAAGCAGGTGCGGGTGCCACCTACAAGGTGCCGTTGGGTACGATGGTCTACAGGATTCCCTCGCAAATTCTCAGACCTCCACCGGCGGAGGAGATTCCGGATGGGCCTCCTCCAAAGGTGGTTGTCGCCCCGGCGGACTGTGAGTTGATCGCCGATCTCTCGCAGGAAAATCAGGGGCTGGTTTTGTGCCGCGGAGGGTCGGGCGGCAAGGGAAACACTCATTTCAAGAGTTCTACCAACCGTGCGCCAAGGCAGTTCACTAAGGGTGAACCAGGAGAAGAGGGTTTTTTTCTTTTGGAACTTCGTAAGATTGCCGACGTTGGATTTGTGGGTTACCCGAATGCCGGGAAGTCCACCTTGCTCGGCAGGGTCTCGGCGGCACATCCCAAGGTCGCTCCGTATCCATTCACGACGCTAAATCCGGTCATCGGCGTTTTGGAGTTCGATGGATACAAGCGAGCAACGCTCGCGGACATCCCGGGCCTGATCGCCGGTGCTCATCAAAACGTGGGACTTGGTCATGATTTTTTGCGCCATATCGTGCGCTGTAAACTGTTGCTTTTCGTTCTCGACACAGCCGGAAGCGAAGGACGCAATCCGATCGAGGACCTTGGATCCTTGAGGCGCGAACTTGACCTTTACGATCCAACTCTCAGTCAAAGGCCCTGGATGATTGCCGCCAATAAGATGGATCTTCCTGGCGCCGAAGAAAAATTGGTGACCATTCGAAATCGGTTTTCCGACAAAGTCGTGGTACCAATGGCTGCTGCTCATGGAGTGGGAATTGAGGATTTCAAAAGGGCGCTGCAAAACCTTTTGGGCCTTTGAAACCCGTTGTAGCCAGCTACTGCACCTATTTTCTCAAGGCGGAGATGCTTCATATCTATCGCCAGATAACTTCGCTTCGAACGGTCGATACCTTTGTGGTTACGAAATTTCGGGAAAATGCCGATCGCTACCCATTCCGCGATTTGGAGGTGCTTGAGCGACCACGAACCAATATGATCCGCCGCGGTCTCTCAAAGTATGTGACTCGGGCGCCTGCGTTGATTTACAGGGGAGAGTTCGAAATCATCCGGCGGGTCCTTTTACGGCGCGATCCAGATCTGATGCACGTCTATTTTGGGAATACCGGCGTCCATCTGCTTCCGCTCATCGAACGATGGGACCGTCCGTGCGTCGTCTCTTTTCACGGAATGGATGTCCAGCGGCGGGAAACGGAGCGAGACTATGAGGCTAATTTGCGAAAGCTGCTTCGCCTGGTTCCACTCGTTCTGGTCCGGAGCCAGTCTATCGCACAGCGCTTGGTCGAACTGGATTGTGATCCTGAAAAGATCCGCTTAAATCGCACGGGCATTCCTCTTGAAGAATTTCCTTACCTCGCCAGGAGAGCCCCCGCTGACGGCGCCTGGACGATTGTGCAAGCCTGTCGGTTGGTGCGCAAGAAGGGATTGTCCACCGCCTTGCGCGCGTTCGCAAAATTCGCCCGGGCATATCCGCGAGCCCGTTTTGTAATTGCTGGAGAGGGTCCGCTGCGCCAGGAACTGGAACAGATTGGTCGCTCAACTTAACCTCCGCAGCGCGGTGATCTTTGCAGGCTTTCTCAACCAAAGCGAATTGCGCGATCTGTTTGAGCGGGCTCATGTATTCATGCATCCGAGCGAGTTGCCACCAGACTCCAATCAGGAAGGCATTCCGAACTCGATGCTCGAAGCGATGGCCAGCGGTTTACCCGTGGTAGCTACTCGGCATGGCGGAATCCCCGAAGCAGTGACAGACGGTGTGGACGGTTGGCTGGTTCCTGAGCGAGATCACGAAATGTTGACGATCTCTTTATGCAAACTGGTTCAGGATCCGACCCGCTGGGCAGAAATGGGTGTGGCGGCCTCACGAGCAGTGGCTGCCGGATTCGCGCAACGCGGCCAGATTGAAGCACTGGAATCTACCTATTTCGAGGCGCTCGAGCGTTGGCGAGCCTGAATTAGCCGCAGAACCTCAGCGATTTGCGGGTGATTCAGGCAAGCTCATTACCTGGTGCACGTGGCGGACGAGGGGGCCGAATACAGAATAGCAGTCGGAACCTTCAAGGATCGGTTCAAGAAGCCACAAGTCGTGGGACTTTGGTCTCAGCATCAATACCCCCCTTACGGAGTTGATCGCCGCGAGGGCGTGCGCGTTTCGCAAGCCGTCTTTGGTTAGCTCCGCCTCCTCGACCAAGCGCGTTCCCAGCAACTCCTGGCGCAGCGTACCTCTTAATAGTCCGTGCTCGACCGGCGGCGTTGTCCATTGGCCGGCTATGCAGGCAAGCACGTTAAATCGCGTGAGTTCCGTGACGAAGTCGTCCTCGTTCCAAAGCAGGACATCGTAGCAGTCGGGTGCCGAATCGAGCTGACGCCGGTAAAGCTCGCGGTTCGTTGTCTTGTGAAAAAGAGTGAGCTCCGCCCGATCGACCGGCGAACCGGCAAACCTACCGATGCGCAGGCTGGAAGGGGATCAGATTCCAATGGTGTGCCATCGACTCTCAGGTCACCCGATAGGGATAACAAGAGCCGCACTTTCATGCGGAACGCGCGGGACGTTTTCCACCGCGGCCTCCAGCCTGGTCCGAGCGAGGCGGCGGTCAAAGCGGAAATTAAAAAACTGCGCGGATTGTTCGAGTCTGCCAGGTGCGCGCCGAGCAACGCATACCCGGCCTGTGGATCCCATCGTAATGTTTCCAAAAGCTGAAAGGGCCTATTTTTCTTCTCACGGTAAAACGGATCTTGAGTAAGCACTCCTGATACTCCTGATCTGGTATCGAGTCCCACGTGATGCCGCTTCCGATGCCGCATTGGGCGGCGCCGGTGTGTTTATCGACAATGACGGTGCGGATTGCCACATTGAATCGTGCCTGTCGCGCCGGCGTGATGTACCCGATCGAGCCGGTATAAACTTCCCTTGGCGACCGTTCGGCGCGCGCAAGGATTCGCATCGTCTCTACCTTGGGCGCTCCCGTGATCGAGGCGCAGGGAAATAGTGCGGAGACGATTTGGGAGAAGCGGAGCGCTGGTAGAACCAGTTACGGTCGACGTCATTTGAAACACGGTCGGGTGCCGTTCAACTTCAAAAAGGCGCGGCACCTGCACGGAGCCGACCTCGCAGACTCGACCAAGATCGCTCCTCATCATGTCGACGATCATCAAATTTTCTGATCGGTCTTTTTCCGACAACTGAAGTTGGATGGCCAGACGTTGGTCTTCGTCTGACCAGCGGCCGCGCCGGAGAGTTCCTTTCATCGGTCGAACGGTCAGGGTTGATCCGTTCAAAGCGAAAAAGAGTTCCGGTGATGCCGAACAAATCGCCCACCGGCCGGTGTCGACATACATGCTACACATCGAGGGCTGGTTGCAGTAGAGGAAGCAAAACAGTTCCCATGGATCTCCCGTAAAGGATGACCAAAGGCGAAACGTGAAATTTGCCTGGTACGTCGAGCCGGCGACGATCTGCGACCGAATGGTGCCAATCGCGTCCTGGTATTCCCCCGGCGTCAACTCGGACTGCCATTGCAGGCGACAGGACGACGCCTGGAGAGGAGGCACGTCAATGCAGGTCGGTTCTTCAAATACGCCGAGCCAGAGCAACGGCATTAGGTACGTCCGCGAGGTCTCAAAGGCTGGGTCCAGGCCAAGGGCGGCTTCGTAGGATAGATATCCTGCCACATGGTAACCCTGGGCAAGCGCGGTGTCGGCATCTTGAAGGTAAATTGGAACTTCTTCGGGACGAAGGGCCACCAAGACATGCCGGGGTCGATCAAACTTGAGCAAACGCCCCTGTGGAAGGGCACCGTCCGTGACCATGACCACGGGCGGCGGCACGCGTTTCCTCATTGGACTCATACTTTGCCTTAAGCTCAAACTTGTGACAAGAAGACGCCACTCTTCTCCGTGCAAGCCGCAACGGGGGTGCCGCTTGCCTCAAGGCGAAGTTCTCCCGGAATGCGTCTGGAACTGTAGGTACGGCTGTACGATGAGCTCGCCGGTCAGTTGTCGCGTGATTCTTGCGATCGGCGGGTCCGGACATCGGTTTCAATTACTGGCGGACCGGCGTTTGAAGGTCCCTTCGCCTCGCACATTCAGGTTCTCGACAACGACCGTCGTCGCCTTTCCGTCTGCGCCGATCGTAAAGGTCACTCCGGACTCGCCCACTGCGTTTTCGCCCTCCGTCCTATAGGTAAATAAATCCCTGTCGTAGTGTTTCAAAGGGAAAGTCAATTCCGGGGACCCTCCACAATCGCCAGTCCCTCGCCCTCTTCGACGATCTGAATATCTCCAAAGAAGCTGTTGGTGTAAGTTCCGGTATAAGAGCTGTTTGCCAATGCGGGTGCGGGCGACTCATGCGGCTTGGAATAGTCCGCTCCAGGGATCACACCGACTGCTGCCGGATCCGAAAACACCTGTTTGAAAAGCGCGAGCCATTGCTGGGTAGCTTTCCCGTATAGCGCAAAATCAGTAAACGTAAACGCGAGCCCTTCCGCGACGCCGATCGGGTAAGCGTTGGTGAGGACGACGATGCCCAGATGTTCCGATGGGACCAGAAGCACGTTTGTCGCCGCCCCAAGGGCAAATGCCCCCGAGTGCCCCAGACGCAGCCGCCCCTCTGTGTCGTAATTTACATTCCAACCCAGCCCATAAAAAGTTGGTAACCCATTCAGTGGACTGAATCCCGTCAACATTTGCGGCGAATGTGCCACCGACAACGCTTTTTCATCGACCAGGGGTTTGCCGCCAAATTGCCCATCCGCAAGCTGTAAACGCATCCACTTGGCCAGGTCGTTGACTGATGAGCTGACACCGCCCGCCGGGGATTCCGGATCCGGGTCCCGCTTATATTTTTGGACCCATTTGCCGTTCTCTTTGACATGCCCAAGCGCCTTGTTCGTCCGGGCGGTGAAATCGGTATAGCGTGAACTCGTGGAATTCATGCCAAGCGGAGCGTACAATTTTAGTTCTGAGGCATCCTCCCAGGTCATGTTGCAGGCCCTGGTTGCAGCTACGCCGGCTTCTGTGATGCCGAAATTGGTATATGCGTAGTGTGAACGGAAGCTGCTATCAGGTTTTTGGTAGCGCAAGCGATGCAAAATTTCTTCTCGCGTAAATCCCAGGTCTTCGAGCAAATCTCCTGCATGATCCGGCAGGCCGCTCCGATGCGAATAGAAGTCGCGAATAGTGATCTCCCGGCTAACCCATGGATCATACATCACGAAATCAGGGTCGAGATCGCCGATTTTTGAGTCCCACGAGATTTTGCCTTCGCCGACGAGTTCCGCCACGAGGGTCGAGCCGATCGGTTTGGACAACGATGCAAGTTGGAAAACTGTATCAGCGTTAACTGGTTCCGGCGTGTTAACGTTCCGCACGCCAAAGCCCGCGGCGTATATGAGTTGATCCTCAAACACGACGGCGACCGCGAGACCCGGAACAACGCCTTGTTCGATCTCGTCTTCACACAGTTTTTGGATTTCGCGCACTGCCTGGCTCACTTGCTCGCGGGTTATTTTTGTTCCTCCTCCTTGCCCTTTCACAGGCAAATGGGTGAACAACATGATCATTGCCAGGATCCGTATGAACGCACACGTTCGGTGGAACTTGTTCATGGCTCACGTCCCCTCGACAGGAAACAGGAGTTTCTTTCGAGCGCTTTTCCAATAAGCTATCAATCTGCTTCTTTGATGAAGGGCTTGCTGGTTTTCGATCCTGCCGAGGATGCTTATGTATTATTTTTGTCAAGCTCAAGCGAATTGCGGGGAGAAGGCACGATTGTTTCTCTGAGCGCGCCTCCATGTCGGGTCTTGAGACAGAGAATTGTCCGGAAATCGGTCAATTTTGCAACTATGGTTCTGCTTGGCCTTGGTGCGCCCTCCGGAAATTTTCGCTGCGGACATTGGTACAAATCATGATTCATAAGAACGGGCAGTAAGCAGGTTCGGAGTGTGAACGCGTCATCAAAGGAGACTGGGCAGCCTTGCGTGATGTCATTGCCAGGGAGGCCGGGAACCAAGGACTCCGAACGGTTTCTCTGCACCTGTCTTTGCCTCATTGCCCTGATCGGCTTCAACAGCTTGAGAGGCGTTCCCCTTTGGTCGGCTTTCGAAATATAAAAAAAATAGCCTGAACTACCGTGTTCTTATTCTTTGCTCTGCCAGAATTTTGGAAGACCTTTCTCACCGCCGGAGTCGGGTTGCTGACGTTGATTGGTATCATGACACGACCGTTCCGGTGGAACGAGGCGCACATCGCCATGGCGGGAGCCGGCGTGCTGCTTCTCCTGGGTCTCATCAGTCCCACCGACGCCTGTTTCACCCTGATACGGGATTGGAACACGTTTCTGTTTTTTTTAGGTATGATGGCTCTTTCTGCATTGGCAGAGGCAGCCGGTTTGTTTGACTGGCTGGCTGTGCAGGCCGCCCGTTTCGCGGGGGAAAGTGCGGGACGTCTTTTTCTTAACGTCTTTCTTTTGGGCAGCCTGATCTCGATGCTCCTTTCTAACGATGCGACGGCCTTGATCTTGACGCCGATTGTTTATGTTCTGGTAACGAAGCTTCGCTTACCCGTTCTGCCTTACATGTTTGCCTGCACTTTCATCGCAGACACCGCTTCCTTCTTGCTACCTGTCAGCAACCCAATAAACATTATCATTACTTCGCGGTTCCCGCTCGACCTGCTGACTTTTCTACGTCTTCTGTTTCTACCGAGCCTGGTGGTGATTGGAATTAACATCGGCGATATTCTTTCTGCTCTATCGCAAACAGCTCAAAGGAAGATTCGATCTCGAGCGATTGCCGTCGGCCGAGCAGGCAGTCAAGCATAAATCCTATTTCAGGTATACATGTTGGGTGCTGGCTTTGAGCGCCGTTGCATACCTGATCGCCTCCGCCGTCCAGTTGCCGCTCTCGCTCGTTGCGATGAGTGGTGCATTGCTACTGCTTATTGGTAGCCTTTCCTGGAGGCAGACTACTTTGCTTCAGACCGCCAAGCGGATTTCCTGGTCCATATTTGGCTTCATTGGAGGAATGTTTATTGTGGTCCGCGCGATTGAGGATACCGGGCTCACAGCGATGTTTGGAAAGTGGCTCATAAACCTCTCGGGAGGTACGAGCCTTGGAGCAGTCGCAGTCGGGACGGCAGGCGCAGCAATGGGCACGAACCTGATTAACAACGTGCCGATGGCCGTGGTCATGATCTCTGCGCTGGGAGGCATCGAGCATGCATCGCCGGCCATCCAGCACGGCTTCGTCGCGGCTACGATTTTTGGGTGCGATCTCGGTCCGAATCTGACCACCGTTGGTTCCCTGGCAACCGTGCTTTGGCTGCTAATTTTGCGCCAGCGGAATGTTGATGTTTCAGGACTCGACTACTTCAAGGTCGGCCTGCTGGTCACACCGCTGATGTTGCTCGCCGGAGCCCTGACTATCTGGTTACTTCTGTAAAAGCCAATATAGAAGGAAGAAGCCATGCGCGTACTGTGTTGTCTGGACGGCACCAATTTTGGACAGGTAAGCAAAGCGACAAAGATGCTCTCGGCCAATCAGCCGATTGCCCTGGGCCTGCTCTATGTGACCGATACCGGTCCGCGAAGGGATATCGAACATACACGCGAGCGGTTTTTGCGGCGGCCCGCGCCGCCCGGGCCGCGCGAGCAAGAAATGCAGCAGGCTGAGCACGCCGCTGCGGAAGACATCTTGAGTGAAGGTCTTCGCCATCTTCCCGATGCGGAAACGCTGCAACGCCAGGGACGGCCAGAGCGAGAAATTGTCAACCTGGCAGCCGAATGGCAGGCAGATCTAGTGGTTCTTTGTCCGCGCGCCCAATATGGCGGCAAGCCAACGCTTGGCCCCAAATCGGTGGGGCACGTCGCTCGATTCGTAATCGACCATGCCCCTTGTCCGGTGCTGCTGGTGCGCGCCCTCGCTCGAGATCAATTCCCTCTTGCCCGGTAAGCAAGAGGGGATGCCTGACCTTCCCGGCATTTTGAGGTCGAGGAATATCGCATCCGCGTCGTTGATCAGTTCGAGCGCTTGCCGGGGGCCGCTCACCTCAAGGACGTCGTGACCGGCCAGTCTGCTCGATAGCTTCAGCTTGACTAAACGCGAACTGTGAAGGTTTAATCGGATATCGATCTCTCAACTGAAAACTTGCAGGGACTCTGCGCGGTTCTGAACGGGTTCGCGTTGCCCAGAGCAGTCGTGGATTTCGACAAAGGTGCGTTTGTGGCTTGGAATCCGAAGTTTCTTGAGCGAACGGGTTATTCCGAAGACGAAATCAAATCGGCCAGGCCGGAGGAACTGATTACATTCGGCGAGTCCTGGTTTCCGCTCTCCGACAACGGAGAAGGTCAACCCGTCGAATTCATGCCCTGTGCTGCCAGGCGTCCTTTGGGTGCCGATCCTGCACCCGGATACGTTGTCAGGACGGCTGACAGAATTGGCTACGTGATGCTGGACGTTTCCAATTCGCCTCCGCCGCAATTTGAACAAGGCCGGATTGCAGGCCGGGAGGAAGAGCGAAACCGAATCGTTAAGGCTTATCACGAGGAGGTTTCTTCTTCGATGATCGCAGCTCTCTTTCTAATTGAAACGGCGAAAAGCGAATTGGAAGAGGCGGGTTTGCCGCAAGCCGAAGTTGTTTCGAAAGTGTCGGAGATTCTCACGGAAACGACCGAGAAGATTGCCGACGTACTCAGCGACGCAGACGGGAATTCGCAGGCCTGATTATTGATCAGACCGAGCCGTGGAACGAGACAGCTCCTTAGCAGTTAAGCACCGCCAAGATAATGTTTACCAACGTTTCCGGAGTGAACGGCTTCGGCAAGAACGCATTGAAACCGGCATTAAGAATGCGTGCGCGATCCATCTGCGTCACAAGGGCCGTCATCGCTATAACCGGCACATCACCCCCGGCGGCAGATCCGAGAGCTCGAATGTCAGCTAGCAATCCAAAACCGTCCCGTTCGGGCATTGAAATGTCGGACAGGACCAAATTCGGACAGTGGGTCTTGACTGCCTCCAAGGCCTCGATCGCATTCTCCGCCGTCGCGACGTTGGCGCCCAGATGACCGAGGTAGGTACCCACATACCTTCGGACATCGTTATTATCATCGACAACGATAATCGTGAGTTTATTGAGTCGATTCGGAGACATAAGGTCACATCCTACGATGACGAACGATCCGCTAGCCTGCATCGCTCACAAATCCTTAAAGATTTGTGATCGATGCAGGCTCAGGCAGCAGAATTCCCCGGCTACGCCGGAAAATTCGACTGCTTTTTAGAGAGAATAGTTATGCAACAGTTTGTCTCAATTCATTTGTCTTATAACAGGCTCTTAAACAGACGCGCAGCGTCTGTTTAAGAGCTTCCTAGCTCGCAATGAGCTCATCGCTTCGACCTTTGCGTGATTTTTGCGGGCTAGGCTTTTTGAGGTGACGGGAAATGTCAAATCCTCTTCCGTGCGATTGCGCGTTATTGTCCGGCCAGGCGTGACGCACTTGCGCTACCGATCCACACCGCAAGGAGGTTCTAAAAGGCCGGGAAAGTCGTGAGAGACTGTCGCGGCGTTCGGAACACTCAAGGTTTCTTGATTACCCAGGCGCGGCTGCCGTCTTCGGCGGTATAGTGAGGTTCGCCCAGCGACTCCGGTTTTTTGATTTTGCCCGGGGCGCTCGAAAGGAAAGTCATGTCACCCCGGACGTTAACAAAATGTTGTGCACGGATCGCATCGAGGGCGATTCGGTAGGCCTCCGCATCCGAACTGGCTTTTCCCTTCCTAAATCGCTCCAATACTTCGTCCGGGAATTCGATCAGCAAAACGACGCGAACGCTTCTTAAACTTGGACCGACGGAAAATTCGACGCGGGTAAATGATGGCATCAAGGCGAGCACTCTAACCCAATTATTGATCAGGCGCTAAGGAGTTATCATATTGACGAGATAATATGGTTTGCCGATTCGACCTGGTTCGCTTGCGCGAGCAGAAAATCTGCGTGGCACGGCAAGCCCGATGCACAGCACGCAAGGTTGATGCCTCTCAGCTCGTGAATTCGTTCGCGGAGGCTTCGCGGATCGACTAGGTACCGGCCTACCTGCTTCGATTCAGTGCCGGTCAGAAACCAGGCACGGTACTTGCGGATGGTTTCTTCTCTGGTGCCGTCCTTGCCTATTTTGAACGGATTGCCCCAGCGAGACGTGCGATCAACGCATCGAACGGGCAATCCGTTGGGGCTGATGACTCTAACGCTGCGCTGGTGGTGCAATCGGACCGGCCTTGGACTCGTCGGTTTCAGATCAGCTCCTGGCAGATAGATCTCAGCGCACCTTTGGTACTGCTCTTCAAGTTCGGAACAAAATTGCTCGACGTAGTCACGGTGGCACACTGCGGTGAAGAAATCATCGCATTCGACCCCGCTTTCCGTTTTTTGCAGGCACGTGATTTGAAACACGATTTGCCCGTCCGTAGACTCGCCAATGGGAACTCCGCCGATAAGAAGGTCGGGTCGAACGGGTGCTGTTTCCAGGGCTCGCACAAAACATTCGATCGCAAAATCGTAGTTCAGATAGGACCGCAGCGTTTCCTCCTGGCCGTTATTCAAGCGGGCGTAGGATCTATATGACTTCAAATTAAATCGCGTCAGATCAATCTTGAGGGACATGTGCGTTGAAACTATAGCGCTCAGAGCGCGGCTTTTGAACTCTCAAGGACCACTTTCCAGGCGAGGATAAGCGTGAGAGGAAATCAGCCGAAAAATCAAGTGGCCGCGAGAATGACCATAATCTCGGATGCGTTCCGTCTCTTCTGCGCTAATGTCTTCGCACTAGTGAATTTCAAGCTCCCAACAGTCGGCGGGATTGTCGCCATTTTGCTCGGTGTCCTGGTTGTCGCGGGTCTGTGGACGTCCTATTACACGGTGCAAGCCGAGTCCGAGGGTGTAGTGTTGCGATTCGGAAAGTTTTTGGCGACGGTTGAGCCGGGGCTGCACTTCAAGCTGCCTTTTGGCATTGACACGGTGACCGTCCTGCCGACTCGCCGCCAGTTGAAACTAGAGTTCGGCTTCGCCAGTTCGCGCTTTAATACGAATCCGATCCAGGTCGGTGAAGATCAGGACGAAGAGAAATCCATGGTGACCGGTGACCTGAATGCGGCGCTCGTCGAGTGGGTCGTCCAATATCGGATCCAAGACCCCAGGGAGTATCTTTTCGACGTCCGCAATCCGGGGGAAACGCTTCGCGATTTGTCCGAAGCCGCCATGCGCGAGGTGATCGGCGACCGTACAGTGGACGAATTGATAACCATCGGGCGACAGGATATCGAAGTCGAGGCGCTGGCGCGTATGCAGGAATTGTCAAAGCGGTACCATCTTGGCATTCGCGTAGATCAGGTGCAGTTGAAAAATGTGAATCCGCCCAGCCAGGTGCAGGCGTCGTTCAACGAGGTGAACAAAGCACAGCAGGACCGCGAAAACGCGATCAATATCGCGAACGGCGACTACAACAAGGCGGTGCCGAGAGCCAGGGGCGAAGCCGACCAGACGATACGCGCGGCGGAGGGCTATCGCTTCAAGCGTGTCAATGAGGCGGAGGGTGATGTCGCGGCTTTTAGCGCCGTTCTTCAGCAGTATGTCAAGGCGCCCGAGATCACCCGCACCCGGCTTTACCTCGAAACGATGAGTGAAGTCCTGCCTCAAATGGGGCAGAAAATCATCGTTGACGATTCTTTGCGGCAACTGCTTCCTATCCTTCCTCTCTCGACCAAACCCCTGGAGCCGCAATGATCAGACAGCCTTGGTTTCCGGCCGCAGTTATTTGCCTTGTCCTTATCCTGGCGTTCGTTCTCTCCTTTTCCTTCTATACAGTTGACCAGACTGAACAGGTGATCATCACGCAATTTGGGAAGCCGGTCGGCCAGCCAATCACCGAACCGGGTCTGCATCTTAAGATGCCATTCGTCCAAAACGTGAACCGTCTCGATAAGCGCTTCCTGGAGTGGGACGGCGCTCCGGTCGCTATCCCCACGAGGGACAAAACATACATCCACGTCGACACCTTTGCGCGTTGGCGTATTGAAGATCCGAAGACCTATTTCGTGCGCTTACATGATGAGCGCAGCGCTCAGTCGCGTCTCGAAGACATCCTCGGCAGTGAGACGCGCAACTCTATCGCAAAACACGATCTCATCGAAATCGTAAGGACCGACAAAAACCGCCAGCCACTGCATGACGAGACCCTCAAGGGCGGTCCGAGTGGCAGCGGCACCATCGGCGTTCTGCCACCGATCGAGGTTGGCCGACTGAAGATTGAAGAGGAAATCAAAGCCGCTGCCACGGAAAAACTGTCAGGGTTCGGAATCGAGGTGCTCGATTTCCGGATCAAGAGAGTGAATTACAACCCCGAAGTCCTCGACCGCATCTACCAGCGCATGATCAGTGAACGACTCCAGATCGCACAGCGCTTTCGTTCCGAGGGCGAGGGTGAATCTGCCCGGATTGCGGGCCAGCGTGAACGCGACCTGAATGAAATCAGGTCCAATGCTTACCGCCAGGTGCAGCAGATCAGGGGCGAGGCTGACGCCAAGGCCACCGAAATTTATGCTCGTGCCTATACACAAAATCCGCAGGCCGCCGAATTCTATGCCTTTCTCAAGACCTTGGAGACTTATCACAAGATCTTTAACAAAGATTCCACCCTGGTTCTTTCAACCGAGAGCGACATATTTGCTATGATGAAGGGCGCCACGAAAACGAAGGTCTTAGCGCCGCCGGCAGAGGCTCCCGCAAAGTCTGCGCCGTGAGTGATCGACAAACGATCCGATCATTCCATCGCGCGGACCGTATAGCCGCCCGACTTCTCGTCGGCCTCCAATTTCAAAAGGCCACGCTGCTGCCCTTCTAAAAGCAGGTCGTTGAACGAACGAAAACCGTACGCACGTTCATTGAACCCAGGGTTTCGCCGCTTGATGGCCTGCTTAATCATGGAACCCCAAATGCTATCGTCTTCCTCCCGCTCTTCAGTGATCGCTTCCAGCGTTTCCACCAAAAGCTCCAACGCCTTGGCAACCGAGGGACCTTTGCTCTCATCCGTCACGCTGCGCTTTCGCGCCTTTGACGGTTCGGAGCGCACCAGGTCGTCGTAGTACAGGAACTGGTCGCAGTTGTTTATGAACAGGTCGGAGGTGGAGTTCTTCACGCCTACACCGATAACCGTTTTGGCGTTTTCCCGCAGCTTGCTTACCAGGGGCGAAAAATCTGAGTCGCCACTGATGATCGCGAAGGTGTCCACGTGACCCTTCGTGTAGCAGAGGTCGAGGGCGTCGACCACCATACGGATGTCCGCGGAGTTCTTACCTGACTGTCTCAGGTGGGGGATCTCGATGAGTTCGAAGGCGGCTTCGTGCAGGCTCCGTTTGAACTCCTTGTATCGGTCAAAGTCGCAATAGGCCTTCTTGACCACAATGTGCCCTTTGAGCAGGAGGCGTTCGAGCACTTTTTGGACGTCGAATGCAGGATAGTGGGCATCGCGCGCGCCAAGAGCGATATTCTCCAGGTCGAGAAACACGGCCATGGTCGCGTTGGAATCGTGTGCATTCAAGTCGCTCAAGCTGGATATCCGAAGAAGCGAGGTTATGCGGTCCGGGTCTCGCGCACGCCCAACCGACGAAGGGTTCTCGTTGCGGCGCGAATCTCGTTGCGAAGAGTCACGAGTTTATCACGAGTTACTTCCAGTTGCTCGCTCTTTCGCTGTGTCCACTGCTGCGCGATCGCCTGCAGACGACAGTGTGCGCCGGCGATGCGCGCGGAGGCGGTTTCCGTAAGTTTGGCGCTGGCGAGGTTCTCCTCTAGCTGGCGTTGCACCTCGGCTAATTCCGCAAGGATAATTTTTTCCGCAGGAACGCGGCGGAGCTTTCCGACGAGGCCGACTTTGGAAAGCGTCCAGATGATCCATTTTGTCGGATCGAACTGCCACGGCTTCACGCCGTTTCGGTAGTCATACTGAAACTCATGATGATAGTTATGGTACCCCTCGCCTAAGGTCACGATCGCCATGACCCACCAGTCGCGCGCGCTGCATTTGGAAGAGTACGGGCGATCTCCCAGATAATGGCAAAGCGAATTGATGCAAAAGGTGCAATGCTGCAAAATGACGACACGTGCGACGCCCGCGATGAGAAAGGCGCCGAGTGCCGAAACCCAGCCGCCCCAGGCGAAGCCAAGCAGAGCAGGAAAGACAAAGGCGACCATGACCCCGATCAGGTGGATGTAACGATGCTGCCACATTACGAGCGGATCCTTTTGTAAGTCCGTAACATTGTCGAAAGGCGGGAGCGGGTCGAGTTTGAACATGAGCCAGCCGATATGAGCATGAAAAAGACCCTTGCTAATGCAGTAAGGGTCGTCGTCGTGATCGACATGTTTGTGGTGGTTTCGGTGTTCGCAGGCCCAGAGGAGCACCGAGTTCTCGAAGGCCGAGGCGCCAAAGATCAACGTAAACAGCCGAACAGTCCAGTGTGCCTGGAAAGTAAGGTGCGAGAAAAGCCGGTGATATCCCAGCGTGATGGAAAATCCGGACGCGAAGAACATCACAAAAAATAACGTGATTTGGAACCAGTCGAGCCCGAAGAACCAGAGATAGGCGGGCACGGCGGTGAGTGAAAGGAACAGCGTGCCCATCAGAAATGAGCTAATGAGCCAATTGACTTTGTCGAAAGGTATTCTTGAAAACATGCTGTGCTCAGACCGAGGCGGATGAAGCGTTTTCGCATCTTGCCCAAAATTGGGCAAGCACAACCTGTTTATTGACGAGGCTTCCGGGAAAAGGACTGTTTTGGACGATCTTCCCTGGGACGTGCTTCGTTGACGGTTAGGGCGCGTCCACCAAACTGTTTGCCGTGCAACGTGCCGATGGCCGCCTGACCCTCCGCGGTGCTGCTCATCGTCACAAACGCGAAACCGCGCGATCGGCCGGTCTCTCGATCGTTTACGACGTGAGCCTCTGTAACATTTCCGAACTGCTCAAATATACTGCGAAGGTCGGCTTCCGAAGTGTCGAATGAGAGATTTCCAACATATAGTTTCATGATGCGATTAGGTGATGAGCGATTGCCAGCTACAGAGCCGTTCCCGGGGACCGGATTTCAAATCACCATCGAGAGAACCTCACCTGACGATCTACCGCGCTTTGAACCAGGGCAAACAGAGACCTAAGATGCTTTCTCAGGTCGAGAAAGCAAGCGAAAGCGTCTTAGGGGCGGCTCACTTCGAGCCGGTCTTTTTCGTGCGTCGTAGGACAATCTGGCGTTCGCACAGGTCGAACCGGTTCAAAGCGCGGGCTTCTTCTCAAATCGTCGTCCCGGCTGGAATGACTGCACCTTTGGGGACCACGACAACACCATCTCGAATGTAATAATTTTCGCCGTCGACATTGGCAGGTTGGCCTTCGGCCTTGATCACGACACCGTCACCGATACGGGCATTTTTGTCGATAATGGCGCCTTCGATAACGCAATGTCGTCCGATACCCAGCGGGGGACCGTCGGACTTGGTTTGTGAATCCTCTCCCTGATAAAAATCCGCGCCCATCAGGACCGAATTGCGGATCGAAGACCCGCTTTCGATCACGCTCCGGATACCGATAATCGCCCGCTCGATATTTGCATCGGAAATGATACAGCCATCGGCTATGATCGCGCTGCGAACTTGCGCCCCGTTCACCTTGCTGGCTGGCAGGAATCGAGGGTAGGTATAAATCGGGTTGAGGTGGTCAAAGAAGTTGTAAGTTGGAACCGTATCTGTCAGGGCCAGGTTCGCTTCAAAAAAAGCGCGTACCGTTCCGATGTCTTCCCAGTATCCTTGAAAGATATAAGCAAATACATTGTAATTCTGGAGCGAGGCCGGGATAATATGTTTCCCGAAATCTTCGTGGTTGTTGTTTAACACGTCGATTAACACCTGCCGATTGAAGACGTAAATCCCCATGGAGCCCTGGTATAACTCGGCGTCGGCCGGCCGACCCAGTTCACTCAGCACATTGGTTGGTATGCGGAGTTCATCCAAAATCTTCGGATCTTTTGGCTTTTCCTCGAACCGGTATATCCGGCGTTTGGCATCGCTTTGCATGATGCCAAAGCCGGAAGCGCCCTGGCGGTCAACGGGTGTCGTTCCAATGGTGATATCGGCTCCGTTCTGGAGGTGGGCCTCCATCATGTCGCAGTAATCCATGCGGTATAGCTGATCGCCGCTCAGGATGAGGTAATGCTCGTAAGGGCGCTCCAAAAAGTACCGCAGGTTTTGGCGTACCGCGTCCGCTGTGCCCTGGTACCAGCGGGAATCCTCGGGCGTTTGCTGCGCGGCCAAGATATCCACGAAGCTCTTGGTAAAGTTATCGAATTTGTAAGTGGCGGTGATGTGACGATGCAAAGACTCACTATTGAATTGTGTTAGTACATAAACTTGGCGAAAGCCGCCGTTCAGGCAATTGCTGATCGGGATGTCGACCAGGCGGTATTTGCCGGCCAGTGGTACTGCAGGTTTAGCTCGTTCTTTCGTTAAGGGAAATAATCGGCTGCCTGCGCCGCCACCCATGATGATGGCGAGGGTATTCTCCGTCGTGATCTTTAGCTTCATAATTTTCTAGTGCGTCGTCTCATAGGTGCCAGGCATATGCCGACCACACATGAGACGATGCACTATCGGCTGCCAGCTCATTCAGCCCGTCAAACCTCATCTTTTTGTCCCACCTGATTCCAGGGAGAAGGTCGTGATGTTCATGTCCGGGGGTATTGGGAGGATTAGTTCAAGCAAACTTGAACCGCGTCAAAGGTAGCATCTGGATTTTACGGCGCCAAGCATGTCGCGCAAGAAATCCGGACGCTGGGAAGCGCCTCCGCCGAAACGGAGACGCCGGCCCCCAGGTTTTGGCCTGAAATCGTACGTAACGGCCCATTCTTTACGAACGAGTTGACAGCGTCTTTACCAAATCAGGAAAAGCCCAGACGCCGTGTGCTTCGCTTTCCTTAAAAAGGAAAAGCGCTCCGGCTTTCCGATAGAAGCTTAACTTGGGTGAGACCGAAATTTTCGGGCCGATTTGTCAGGGAATGGCCGAATCTTGCCAGTTGCGCAAGCACGCACTGATTTGGGGAGACACAACGCCCGCTCCGGAGGCGAAGGGCAAGAATTTCGTCGCGCCGGAGTCGGGTACGCCGATGGCCAGTCTCCCGAAAGTTATCTGGGAGTAACTACCTCTCTCGGATTAACAATGTCCCTGGTAATCAACTGATAATGATAAACGGGAGCTTCTTCGCCGGTGTGCAGTTGGAGTATGCGGTCCAGAGTCTCCCGTTCAGTCTTAGTCATCCGGCTATGAAGGAGCATGTGTTCGCGCCATGTGGTCACCACTGCTTCCATCCGGAAGACGGAACGGTCGGCCAGGCTTTCGTACAGGCGAACACTGGATGCGCCATTGCGCAGATAAACGAGACGAAGCTCGCGCATCAAATCAAGGAATCGGATCCGGTTTGCCTCATCGACCTTGACCTCAGCAACCACGGCAATGGGACCATCGTCAAGGGAGGGAGCCTCGGAGAACTTCGGAACACGTGGAGGCAGCGCCGGCTCCGCGTCGAGCGAATGGATGAAATCGATGGATAGCGGTCCGGCGAGAACGAGATTGAAGCAAACCAGCAAAGTGGCGAGGAGCAACGTGTATTCGAAGCCGGTGAACGCGGCGGCCGCACCCCACGCGAGGCCGCCAATGGCGATACCGCCCTGGGAGACCATGATTTGCGCCGCGTTTAAGCGGCCTCGCGTCCAGCCCGGCATAGCCTGCTGAGCGACAACCCAGAGCTCGGAAGCCGCCAACGTCCAGCCCAGGCCGGCAAGAGCGGCGACAATCATGAAGTATTCAAGTTGACGAATGGCGGCCATCAGGATGTAGACCGCCGCCAGCAGTAGACTTGCTAGAATCGTGACTTGGTTCGAGGTGAAGCGTTCCCTCGCCCACGGCACGACGAAGACCGCGCTTACCAGGGATCCGGCAGCCATGCTCGTAAAGAGAATCCCGAGGTGCGAAGAGTTGAGCTGTAACGCCTTGAGCCCTACCGCCGGAAGGAGTGCCGGAATGACCGAGATCAGCAGGGCGAACAGGAGGGCGCGGACGAGCACGACCTGGATTCCGCGCGTATAGCGCACGTAACGGAGGGCGCCGACGAACGATTCCAACATGGTCTCGGTAGGGGTCCTCAAACGCTTGCGCGTTTTGCGCCAATGCAGAACCGCGGCGAGAACCAGGAGAAAACCGGCCGCGTTCAAGGCAAAAACGGCATTTGCTCCGATGAGCGGAAGCAACAATCCGCCCAGGGCAGGGCCGATCACCCCGGAAAGGTTCATCTGCACGCCCCCGAGTGTGACCGCCGAAGGGAGTTCCTCCTTGGTCACGACGTCTGTAATCACAGAGACCCAAACTGGTGCATTGAACGCAAATCCGACGCCGAGGAGAAATACCGCGACGAGAACGACGACGGGATTCAGAAGATGGAGAGTTCCCAGGACAGCAAGCCCAGCCGCTGCCAAAGCAAGCCAGATATGCATTACGCATAAAAGCTTTCTCCGGTCCACCATATCCGCCAGCGCCCCTGCCGGAAAGGTGAGCAGGAAAAAAGGTAGAGACGCGGCAGTGGATAAAAGCGACAGGAAAAAGGGCGACGGCGTCAGCGTGTTCATCACCCAGGTTGCAGCCATGTCGTGAGCGGAGACGCAGCAACCGGAGACCACACTGGCAATCCAGAGGCTACGGAAAACGGGGTTCCGGAGGGAAAACCATATCGAAGTTGTGCTCATTGGCCTGGGCGATGCGATGTGATTGCACGCAAACTGAAGAGGCTGTTCTGCATTTCAGCGTCGCGGGCTCCTGAGACGAGCGACGGCGTATGGAGCGAGCGTGAGCTGTCTATTTGTGAATTCGCGCTCCAAGGAGTTCATCGCTGAACCATCTTGAGTTGCCAGCTCAAACTCAGAGGCGTTCAAAATCGCCGCCTTGCCGGTGAATTCTGTAGCGAACTCGACGCATTTCATTTGACTTGTCAGGTTGGCGACCCAGACCTCAATGCCGTCATCCTGTTCGGTCGCGATCGCCTGTATCTCGCAAGGGTCGGAAACTGCAAGATCGACGAGAGGTTGGCCTTCCAACGCCGCAAGACCTCTGAACACATGATAAGCCGGGTAAACTCCACCCTTTTCGTCGAAGTGGGGCTGCTCGTATTCCGTCTTTGCATAAGCGATCCCAAATGAGCCAACCCCGCCGCCGAGCGTGATCGCCTCGGCACCGCCCGCTGCAAAACGCGCGATAAATCCCAAGGACCAAGCGGCTGTGAACAGTCCGCGCTGGCGAGGGTCAATGCCGTTCATGGCCTGGCGAATGTTATGTGGGTTCTCCATCGGGCGTTCTCCGTACGGATTCATACGCAAGCCGATCGCACTCGGTCCGACGTAATAGGGTTTACTAGTACGTTCAGGCCCGCTGTCCGCGCAGCCTCCCGGTTGGAGCCGATCGCATACACTGCGCGTCCGCCCTTAGCGAAGTTTAGATAGGCCCAGGCCATCGCATAAAGCAGGAGCAGAGTTAGAACATGTGCGGGCATGCCGAACACGTTTGTATAGACAATATTACCGAAGTTTTGTGGCAAATCAGAGATGGCAGTTGCCCCAGAAAAAATGTAAGCAAGACTCCTGCCGATTGCCATTACGCCGAGAGTAACGACGAACGCGGGAAGGCCGAAATGGGCGATCAGAAAACCCGAGAAAAGGCCGATCGCCATGCCGGCGAGAATGGCCAGAACTACTGCGACTGGTATCGCAAAATGTCCGAGGCCACGTCCCAGCAACACGCCGGTCAGGCCGGCTACGGAACCGACCGAAAGGTCAATACCACCAATCAGAATGACAAACGTCATCCCGATCGCGACGATGCCAACCACAACTGATTGGTCGAGAACATTCAGGAGATTGTTGGAGGTCAGAAAATGCGGGGAGAGGATTGAAAGAGTCGCGCCAAGCGCAAGCGCGAGTGAGAGCATCCGGATTTCCAGCCGTCCAACCAGATCGCTCACGAGCGACCTCTGAGCATTGGTCGAATTCATACTTTTGTCTTCACTGAGGTTTGATCATCCGGCCCAGGAAAGCGAGACGATGCACTAGGCATTGCGAGGCTTGGCCACCCGTATCGGGTTGCCACTCAGCCATGCGTTGATGTTCTCAACGGTATCGCGATAAAACGTCTTATACGTTTCCTCTGTGACGAACCCGATGTGCGGCGTCGCAAGGACGTTGTCCAGCGATCGGAATGGATGGGAATCCGGAAGGGGTTCGATGTCATAGACGTCGAGCGCAGCGCCGGCGATCGCGCGGTTCCTCAATGCGTGAATCAATGCGTTTTCATCGACCAATGGCCCGCGTGACGTGTTGACGAGATATGCCGTGTGTTTCATCAATTTAAGCTCGGGCTCGCCAATGATGTCTTTCGTTCGGGGACTCAGAACCAGGTGAACTGTGACGATGTCCGCCGCCCGGAATAAATCTTCCTTGGCCGCCAGACGCGCGCCGTGCCGTTCAGCCGTTTCGCGTGTCAGGTTTTGGCTCCAAGCCAGGACATTCATCCCGAATGCGCGGGCGATCATGGCGATTTTTGAGCCAATACTACCTAGCCCCACCACGCCGATCGTTCTTCCTTCCAGATCGCCACCAACCGACATTTGCCAGTGACCTGACCGTAGTGACGCAATTTCGGCGGGCACATTGCGCACGATTGCGAGGATCAACGCCCAGGTCAGTTCAATCGCTCCGTGGGACGAATAGTCTGTGCCACAGACCGTGATGCCGCGTTCGAGTGCCGCGTCCAGGTCGATTGAAGCGTTGCGCGCCCCGGTTGAAGCTAGCAGCTTCAGATTTGCCAACTGTTCAATCATCGCGCGCGGTAAGGGAGTACGTTCGCGCATCACGCACACGACATCGAACGGCTTCAGTCTCTTGACGATCGCAGTTGGATCCGATAGATGATCGCGAAATACAGTAATCTCGGCTTTGCCTTTGAGCACGCCCCAGTCCGCCATTTGCAGAGCCACCCCTTGATAATCGTCGAGAACAGCGACTTTGATCAATTTGTCGTTTCGCATCGCGAATGCCTCCAGGCGGGAAGTCAAAAAGTCAAGGATCGAGAATTCGAGAACTCAAGATCTTTGCGGACAATATGCCTGCTATTTCAGGGACAGGACGCCAGGGCTAGGGCTCCATCCGGCCTTCGGCGGCGATCAGGGCATCGCAGAGGGCGTGAATTTCACCATCAATTTCTGCCGGGTCCGAAACCGTGCGCGCGACCTCCTCGCGGAGCAAGATGGTGTACCGCTTCCGTAGACGGTGCACCAGGGTCTTTACCCCGGCAGCACCAAGCCCGAGGGTCACGGAAAGTTCTTCATAGGAAGGCAGCGGCCGCCGATCGCCGATTCTCAAGAATATGTTCAACGCTTCAAAGGTCGAGGTTTTACCTTCTGCGGCATACGCCTGCTCCAGCTGAGTCATCGCCTGGCTAAGCACGGTCATGGCCCAGCGGGCGTCAAAAATCTTTTCGGCCGTCAAATAATCCGCCGGCTCAAGGGAGTATCGGTTTTCAGCGTTTTCCCAATCCAGGGAAACGAATTCGTAATTTCGCCCTCGCTTCAGGCTCTTTGCTCGCTGTGTCTCGTTCGACAGGTAGTTCTGAAAGGATGCCAGCAGAAACGATCGAAATTTGCCTTTGAGCCGATCTACCTGGGTCAATGCCTTGTGCTCAAGCAAATGTAGAAAAAAACCTTGGGTCAAATCTTGCGCGTCATGCGGTGAATAGCCGCGGCGTCGGGCAAACGAATAGAGCGGGTACCAATAAATTCGGCAAAGCTCGGCCAGCGCGGCTTTCCCCCCCTCTGCCTGACTTTGGGCGGAGACCATAACCAGGGTCCAAAGCGTGGTGTGAAACTGCGCTCCGGCGCCTCCAACCGAGTCAGGGTCAAGCTTCATGATTCCGCCCACCTGTCAGACTAGCGAAAAATCATGGCCTGGAAAACGAAAAATGCCTGTAGCGATCCAGAGACCGGAGGGCGCGTTTGCTGATAGCGCCGCTTCGCTTCTGCAGTTGGCGACCTCGTTACATTCGGATGTCAGAACTACCGATGCCAATTCCCATTGTACCCACGGTAATTGCCTCTGCGATAGTAGCCCTGGCCATTGTAACCCCGCCCGTAGTAACCGCGTCCGTAATATCGGCGTCCGTAGTAGCCATTGTAATATCGATTACGCCAGTAGGGTCCGTAATATCCGCTATAATATGCAAATCCGGGATAAAAACCGTAGTTGACATAAGGATTGCAATAGCCGGCTCCGTAAAAGACCGGAAATGGAAGCGGGAAATCCAAAGGCAAAGTTAACGCCGGCGCGCGCCGTCGGTTCAGAGAGGAACGCCAGTCCAGCGACCGCAAAAATGAGGACAACGAACTTCTTCATAAAAAAGTAATAAGAAAGAGACGGGAAGAGTGTACCACGAATTCAAGAAATCGTAACCAGCTGAAATGGACGACCCAGTGGGTCGAGAGCGGAGGCAGGAAGGTCGGCAATTGTTAGTCGCGAAACCGGAACGCATTGTATTGCCATTTATGAGTTTCGGACCAGCCTCCGCGTGGCGCGCCGGGACACTGAGGATGTATCCGAAACTCGGAAAACGGGTGAGCCAGAGATCCAACTGGCCCGCTCCTTGGAATGGAAATGGACATTCCCTCTCAGGGTTCTGTCAGCTTTTTTGTCACGTCTCGTGCTGTATGGTTGATCCCGTCAGGTCCTGTGGGGTATTGACGGGTTAGTTCCTTCCACAATGACCCAAAAGACCGGTTCAATGCGTCAGTCCTTTTCCTACGAGATTCGAAATCAACCAAACGCGCTGCAGGGTCTAAAGCAGGAGTTGGAATTGACTCTTTTCGATAAGCTGAAAAATTCGGTCGTTTCGTGCTACGATCCTGCTGGTCATCGATGAGTTGGTTTCGAATCTTCTAAAATACGGCTTCAGCGCCGCGCCCCATCAGCGCTCGTATTTAAACGTCGCATTTGATGACGGCTGGCTGGAAATTGAATTGAAAGATAATGGCCATCCCTTTAACCCTTTGCTTCAACCACAACCGAATTCACTTGACCAAGAGTTATCGGATCGGCAGGTAGGCGGTCTCGGAGTCTATCTGGTCCTGAAGATGATGGATGAAACGCATTACGAGTGGATAGAACCATGGAATTGTCTGACGTTGCGGAAAAGATTTGAGGAACACGCGAATGACCGCGAAAGTTGAAACCGTAGGCGGGTGCAGGGTTCTCCGAGTGGGTGGGCGCATCGATTTCGAATCAGCGCTCGATTTTGAGCAGCGCATTAACTCGATGATGCAGGAGGAGGGTGATTGTTTCATCATCGAGCTGTCTGAGGTGGAATTGCTGAGCAGCGCGGGGCTTCGTGTCCTGCTTTCCACGGCCAAGCGCATTTCTCATCGCAACGCATCACTCGGTTTGGCCGCGCCGAGCCACGTCGTGCGCCAAGTGTTTGAGATTTCGCATTTCAATTTGTTATTCAAGATCTTTCCGTCCGTTTTGGAAGCGGTTTCGGCGCTAAAGAGTGCGGGCGCGACGATTCCGCTCGATGAGTCCCTCCATGAATCGCGTCTGTCAGAGACCGCAACGCTGGAGGAGGAACCGAAGGCGTCGACCCGGTCGTCTCGGGAGAGTCGAGGCCAGTGGCAAGACCTGTGGCACGGAAGGGCGAATTGTCGCGATCTGAAGCGTTACCGTCCCTGGCGCCGCTCACAACCACCGCCGGTAGCCCGGCAATCTGAAGCTGCAACGGTCGCACCGCTGCCGCCATCGTTGCCATTAACCCCATCGACTCAAGCACCTGCGGCCCTCCACGGTCGCGATGCCACCGCGGCCGGCTCCGGTTGCCCGTTCGCCCGGTGGTTCCGACTGCGGCGGCGTCCGCTCAGCCACCCCCGCTGCCGCGGCTTATCAACCGGCGCCCGTTGCGCGCGCGCCGGACCCGCCGCCGGTGTTGCGGCCGGGGGGCACAACGCCGCGACGTGAGGCGAAATATCCAGCCCGGCTGGAAGTTCGGGCCGAGGGAATCAGTTATCCCTGTAAAGATGGAGACGTTATCGGGACGGCAGGTCAACTGGCGGCGGCCTATTTTAGCCAGATATCCAATCTAGCGCCGCGGCATCTACTCATTGGCAAGTTGGATAACCGTTGGTTCGTTTTCACGCCGAAAAACGTGCAGCATCCGTTCATTTTGGACGGGATTCCGTTGCAGGCGGGCGAAAGGAAGTTCTTGCAGTATTTCGAGCACCAGGCCGAATTTAGCGGGCACGTTTTTGGGTTACGCCTTATTCAAGAACAGCAAAAAGAGGGTCTCTTATCGCGGATGTTCGGGCGGAAGCAGGGCAAATAGGAATCGGCCAGGGATTCCGGGTTTGTTCGAATTCTCGAATTAGGCGCCACCGCCCAAATCTCCACCGCTCGATTTTGATCCGACCGCTTGCCGTCCAGGAGATCGGTACTGCCCATTCCGACGCTATGAACTACATTTAAGAGGCTGGTTTTATCCTTTAAGAAACTTGGTCACGTTGTCTGCTCGCTGCTGAGAAATCTGCAAGTTCTTTTTCTGATCGCCGGCAGCGTCGGCGTAACCCGCCACCACGAATACGACCGTCGGATCGCTTATCTTGTCTTCGGCTTCCTTCGATTTAAGACGCTTGATCATATCGTCGGCTGCCGCCCGGGTCAAAGATGTTTGACCCGTATCAAATCGAATCACCAGCAATCGTTCCATCGATCGCGCGGTCTCCATTTTCTCACTCAGTCGCCTTTTTTCCTCCGCCGAGAACCTGGGCATCGCATTGATACGTTTGAGAACATCTTCACGGGTCGCATCGACGTCTGTCTTGGAGAGCGTCGGGGGAGGCTGATTGACCCCGCCCGTGCTTGCAGGAGGTTCGGAGTCCGAGCGCGTCGCGGCCTGATTCGGGGTGGCACTTTCGACAGAAACGGCCGGAGGTGGGGTTTGTTGCGGAGCGGTCTTTTGCTTCTCCGATTCGATATTGTCAGGCGGCAGCGGAGGTACGGTCGCCGCAGTCGGTGCTGGCGCCGCCTTATCCGCGTTGGCGGTCGCTGAATCCGGCGTCGGGACCTCGGCCGACCGAACCGGCTGGCGTCGGATTAGCCACTTCTTCTTCCGGCGGAGCTTGAATCACGCCTTTGCTCTCCTCCGATCCCCTCTGGTTCGATTCCGTTTTGTTGAACGCGAAATGGAAGAGTCGATCCTTGAAAACAAAGAATGCGGCGCCGCCAGCTGCGACAATCAAGAGCAACAGAAGAGCGAGGACGAGGAATATTTTTGCTCCGCCTTGCTTCGGGCTATCTACGGACAGTGGTTGGCCGCACTCAGGGCACTTGGAATCGGCTGGGACAGGGATCTTCTCGCCAGTGTAGGCAAGACTGCAGCCAACCTTGTTTTTGCAGACGCCGAGCTGAGGTTTCATAGAGGTCTCACGATCATACGCGTGAACCGGGCAGAATTAAGAAAAATCTTCACCGGGCGGCGACTTCCTTTTGATTTCGTGGCGTTAACAATTGAGCGTATTGGGAAAGTGAGCTAAGAACCTCGGGCAAAGCATGTGACTAACGGCGGCGACTCAGGGGAAAGCGAAGGAAGAAAGACTCTCGGAAGGGATCTGCGGCTACTCGAATTAATTGTCGATAATATCGATGATCTGATCGCAGTAATCGATTCCCAGGGAAGGCGGGTGTGGAATAACGCAGCCTATGCAAGGGTCCTTGGGTATTCGGTGGAGAGCCTCGCGGGAAGTAATTCGCTGATTGAAGTTCACCCTGATGACTTGCCGAAAGTGCAAGGGGCTCTGCGGGATTCGATGTTGTCCGGCAGCGGCCGACGAATCGAATATCGACTCCGCCATCGCTCCGGGCATTACGTCTATCTTGAGTCACAGGGATGGGTATTACCCGCGGGCGGAGAGCGGGAGCAATTACTGGTCGTGATTTCTCGAGACATCTCTCAGCGCAAAGAGCTCGAGGAACGTCAGGCCTTGTTGTACGACCAACAATCCCGGCAAGCTAAAGCGATGGCCGAGATCGTGCACTCGGCCGACTTTCAGCGATCCGATGTTGAACACGGCTCAGAAATGGTGCTCGGAGTTCTTTGTCGGACCTTGAAGGCGCAATCCGCCGATCTTTGGAAACTGGATAGCGTCGACGAGGGCCGGTTTGTCTGTCTTCGAAGCGTCCGCACCGACGAGAACAAGAGGCAGGATGCTCAGCTTTGAGTCACTCACTTTGCCGACGGTGCTTCGAGAATATCGAGTGATCGCACTGCCTGACGATGCGGCGGCGGTGGAGGACTTCGATATCGGGAAGGCGCTTTTCCCCGGCGCGGGAATGCGAACGATTCCGGATGAGGTTACGGCAAAATTGGTTGCAAAGAGTGCTCGCGGGATGGTTGCTGCAGTTTGGCTCGGAGGCCGGCCGGCCGGATTTCTTTTGGTCACGATCAATGATCCGAATCGGGTTTGGTCGATTTACGAACGAAATTTTTGCGTTGCGCTGGCGGATCTGGTCGCAATGCTTCTCGAGGGCAGGCAACGTCTAGACACTTTGCACGCTCTCGAGCTCAGTCAAAAATTGATCAGCGCCCAGCTTGCTGACGCCGCGAACTACGTTCGCTCGCAACTTCCGGCTAACCTGTCGGATTCGGTTCGGACCGATTGGCGGTATATGCCTAGTTCTGCGCTTGGTGGCGATGCGCTCGATTGCTTTTGGATTGATGAAGATCACCTGGTGATCTTCGTCCTTGATGTCGTAGGGCATGGCGTAGGACCCGCGCTGTTGGCTATCTCTATTCTCCATCTGCTGCGGCAAAGAGCCCTGAAGGATGGCGATCCCCTGGATCCCGTTGCGGTTTTAACAGCGTTAAATCGGTCCTTTCAGATGGATGAACATGGGGACAAGGTTTTTTCAATTTGGTACGGTGTTTTCGATAGGGTAAGCGGGATCATTCGATACGCGTCTGCCGGTCATCCGCCTGCTTTGCTTATCTCACCCGGCCGGGATGGCGAGCCGGAGGTGGTGTGGTTGAAGGCCAAGGGACTTTGGATCGGAGCAACAACGGTTGAGACCTATGAAGGCGGAACTGCAGTGGTCGCGCAGGACGCCGAATTATTCGTGTTCAGCGATGGGCTGTTCGAGTTGTCCACGACGGCCGGGCCGATGATCGGCTTAGAGGGCTTCGGTCAGATTCTTGTCGACCTTCACAATTCAGGCGACGCGGATCTTCAAGAGGTGCTAGCGGCGGTAGGCCGCAAACATGGATCGGACCAATTCGAAGATGACGCGTCGATCCTCAAGGTCTGGTTTCGTTAAGAAGTGCGATTGAGATCAGAGAAAACGGAGGTGAGGCGGCGCAGCTCATCTTTATGGGCAATAGTGAGTTTCTGGAGTACTTCCGATTAGATGACACGTTTGATCTGCCGCGGAACGCTGACCAATTTACCCTATGCTCTGGTTCGAGGTGAAAGAGTCTATCTGCGTCATCCGCGCAACGCGGACGTTCACGAATTCACGGGGTTGGTGATCTCGAGCCGAAGTTTTCTCCACCCGTGGGTCACTCCGGCCTCGACTCCTGAGGCCTATGCGCGCTATCTCCAGAACTCCCGCCGCGCTTCCGTGTGCGCTTTTGTCATTTGCCTGGTCGAGGACCAACGCATCATCGGTGTTTGCAACCTGTCGCAAATATTCCGAGGGAAACTGCAGCATGCCTTTTTAGGATACTGGGTGGGGGCCGCGTTTTCCGGTCGAGGCTATATGACCGATGCGCTGCATCTCGCGCTGCGTTATGCGTTCGAGAAACTGAAGCTGCACAGAATCGAGGCCAACATTCAGCCGGAGAACATAGATTCCAGGGGGCTCGTGGCGCGTGTTGGTTTTCGATTAGTGGGTCTTTACCCGCGATATCTGAAGGTTGTTGGTCGCTGGAGGGATCATGAGCGATGGGCTATCGGTCGCGAAGATTGGGCAGTTCTAGTTGGCGGCTAATTTTCTCCTTCAGCGAGGGGTTCTTCGCGGGCCACCAGTGTCCCGTCCCCAAAATAGCAGGTATATTCTTGCGATCAAAATGGGCCGCCGGCAAGGAGAGAGGAGGGAGACACCAGAGGCAACTCTGCAATTGTGGGCGCAGACTGTCTCCTTTAAACTCGGTACCAAATGTTGTGCCCAAGGTGCAGCGGCGATTCTGATCAACGATTTTGCAGTCAATGCGGGCTGGACCTGCAGATTTACGCGGAATTGGGCGCGCTGAAGGAAGAAGTAGAAAACCTGCGGAAGCTGGTTGTCGCAGGCGCGTTGCCGAAAAAGGAGATCGCCTCCGGCGGCGCGGACGATCAAATCAGGGGTATTCGAGAGGGTAACAAGATGCCGCCGCCTCTTCCTCAAATAACGCCTGAAAGCGAGTTCAGAAGGGTGCGCGCGTCCGAAAGAAGTTCTGCTGAGTTAGCGGTTGGTCAGAAATGGTTCCTTGGTATTGGCGTGTTCATCCTCATCGTTGGAATCGGCTTCTTTCTCAAATACGCTTTTGACCAGCAATGGATTGGGCCAGCCGTCCAGATTTCGCTTGGGTTTATAGGTGGCGTTGGGCTGTTGGCGTGTGGAAATTTCTGTCATTGGCGAAAGCTGCGAGGTTTGGACGTTGGCGTAGGAGCTGTTGGCCTTGGAACGCTTTATCTTTCAAGCTATTCGGCAACCCAGGTTCACCATTTACTGCCTGGTAGTTTGACGCTCGTATTGATTTTGTTGACTACTGCGGTCGGCGCGGTTCTGTCCAGCCTGTGGACCTCGCAGGCGCTGGCATTTCTCGCGTTCCTTGGTGGTTATCTCGCACCGCTATTGTTCGACTCCGGCCAAATCGATCCCTGGCTTTTTCTCGGGTACCTTTTGATCCTGACCGTCGGCAGTCAGATACTCGCTTTCGCGCAAGATTGGAGGTACCTCTACACTGGGGGCGGTGCGCTGACCTGGCTGTCTCTGGCCGTCTGGTCGCAGCATGGCTACCGCAAAGAGTGGTTCCCGGAAACATTTATATTTACCCAGGTTTTGTTCGTCGCCTACTCGTTAGTGCCTTTCTTGCGCCCGGCCTCAGGAAAAGAGACGCGGCAAAAGCGGGGCTTCTTTTTAGCAGTCGTCAACGGTCTGCTCTGCAGCTGGTATTCAGCGTTCCTTCTGGATTATCAAAAGTTGCCGGATGCGCTTGTCAACCTGAGCTATGCGATTGTCACGCTTGGACTCGCGCTGCTGCTATGGCGGCGGCAGGAACCCGGTCTATCGGCGAGTTGGCTCATCGCACAAGGCGCGATTTATCTGCTCATTTTTTGGACCCGCACTTTGAGCGACGATTGGGTAACCGTGTTTTGGTCTGCCGAGCTCGTGGCTCTCTACTGGGTTGCTGCGAGAAGCAACGACCGGTCGCTTTTGTTCGGGACATTGTTAATCGGTCTGGTTGTTGTTTTTCAACATTTCTGGTTCGCGCTGGATTTCCTTTTTGAGCCACCCATTGGCCAGCCGTTTACTGCGGGCATAGTCGGGCGATGGTGTACAGGGTTCTCAGTTGTCGCGGGACTTCTGCTCGTCTCGTGGTTGGATCACGTGGGCTGCGGTCAAGGGGCACATCGAAGATTGAGTCGTACGTTCGAGGCGCTTGGTATCGTGAGTCTCTTTGGATTCCTCAATGTAGAACTGTATCGATTTACGACTCAATTCATGCGTAGTATTGAGCTGGTCGGTATCTCGGTCTTGTGGTCCCTGTTTGCAGTTGGGCTGATGGTGATCGGGGTCTGGATGCGACGGAAAGCCTATCGACTGTCGGCAATTGTTCTCTTCATCATTACGGCATTGAAAGTCTTGGTCAGTGACACCGCCGAGGTTTCGACCCCCTATCGGATCCTCTCATGTCTGGTGCTCGGTGTGCTGCTCGTGGCCGTCTCTTTCTTATACCACCGGTTTAGTGAACGACTGACCGGGAAATAGAGACGTGACTGACGGACAGCAAAGCAGCCGGCCTGGTGATTGCGGGAAACGCCCTGGTGGCCCTCGGGTTTCTCATCATCTTCATGGTGTTCAAGGAGAATACGTTTGCCTCCGCGACGATTTAGATGGCCCCCTGACCAAAAAGTAATCTAATCTCAACAGGGCCGTACGCGTTGGTTCGTCATCACTGACAAATGAGGCCGCAGAGCCTTCCGATTCCAATTACAATCCGCCGGGATGGCGCAGAACGAACTCGTTGGCGGGACGGCTTCGAGTCAGCCATTTCGGACCGTGCTGGCCGCTGCCGTAACCGGTGTCGAAGCGCAATCCGGCCACAACGATGAATGAATGTCCTTGGCTGGCGTAGACGGTGATCCATTTTCCGGCACCGCTCTCGCCATAGTGACGCAATTCATTGGAGGGAGTGGGCGTATACATTCGGCCGATTGAATGAAGCACATACGAAACCGATCCGGAGCAGTCATAAGCGGTATCGTAGAAGTTTCGGTGTCCGCCACCATAGCGATACGGTTTTCCAACTAAGTCGTTTCCTGCGGCAACCGCATCTTTCACGATCGAGGGCGCGACCGGCGGCGCCTGGGCGTATCCGTTGTCCAGCGTAGCAGTCCGTCCCGGAATGTATTGATATGTGTAAGGCGGCGTGCTGACGCAACCTGTCAATACAAACGCAACAGTAAGAACGAACAGAAGGGCCGAACGGCAAATCATGGGCGCACATATTGCCACTCGGAATGAAGCCGTAGCAATCCCGAAGTAACAAAAGAGAGCGAAGAAATCTTGAACAGAAGGTCGCAAAGATCACAAAGGATTTTTATGTTGGAGATTTAAGGCGATGGCCTACATTCGCGGCAATTGCGGCGATTTTTGATTTCCTATGTAGTGGAAATTTCGGGAGTAACTAAAGAAACTAACTTTAAGAGAAGGTACAAAGAGGAGAGGAAGGCTGGTGCGATATAGTTAGCCTGATTGTGACGAGAGGCTCAGGCAGCAGAATTCCCCGGCTACGCCGGAAAATTCGACTGCTTTTTAGAGAGAATAGTTATGCAACAGTTTGTCTCAATTCATTTATCTTATAACAGGCTCTTAAACAGACGTGCAGCGTCTGTTTAAGAGCTTCCTAGCCGCAATGAGCTCATCGCTTCGACCTTTGCGTGATTTTTGCGGGTTAGGGGTCAGGATTCTGAATTCAGAAGTTAGCAGGAAGGCGGAGTCAGGACATAGGTTACCTCTGGCCCGGAATTCGGCTGAGAGAGCGGCTATCGTTATACCGGTGATTGGGCCAACGCTTTGATGAGCCCGTATTCAAATCATCGCTTCAAGTGAGCCTCTTTTCAGAGCTTCACGAAGAGGATTTAGAGGTCCCTGCGAGGCAGTCCCTCCGTCGCCGCTTAGATCAGGACCAAGAATCAAATGGACTCCGCTAATCTCTGTACCTTTGGCTGCTTTGCTGCCTTCTGTTCAAATTTCTTCCTTACCTTCTGTGCCTTCACGTTCCAACGGCTTCGCGTAGTCTTGGGAGTGCTTTCTCCAGGGAGGCGCGGTCGGCGATCGAAATGACTTCTGTTCCCCTCCGGATGCGTGAAACGAGGCCTGCAAGAATTTCGCCTGGTCCGAGTTCCAGGAACAGGTCACATCCGATCTGGTCAATCATGTATTCGATACTTTGCGTCCACCGGACAGTCCCGGTGACTTGTTCGGCCAGGCTTTGTGGGATATCGTTTTCTCCGGATACCGGTTTAGCCGTAACATTAGCGATGACTGTCGCGCTCGGTTGGGAGATAGAAACGTCGGCGAGATCAGTTCTCAACTTGACCTCGGCCGAAATCATCAGGCGCGAATGGAACGCTCCGGCAACGTTCAAAAGGACTGCCTTCTTTATTCCATATTGCTTTGCGAGATCGATCGCTTTGCCAACATTCTCCACTTTCCCGGACAGCACAATCTGACCGGGAGAATTCACGTTGGCCACGTCCACGTCAGCCTCCTGAGCGATCTTCTGTAAAACCCCCTCGTCGCGGCCGATAAACGCCGCCATGGTTCCCGAAGTCATGTGACAAGCCTCTTCCATGTAACGGCCCCGATTGGCGACCAATCGAAGCCCGGTGAGAAAGTCGAAGGTTCCTGCTGCGGCGTGGGCAGTGAACTCCCCGAGCGATAGTCCGGCAGCTGCCGCAAAATTGAAATTTTCCAAATGCTCGCGAAGCACGTCGAGCACTGCGATTCCATGGACGTATAGAGCGACCTGGCAACGTGAAGTTTTTGTGAGCTCGTCGATGGGCCCGTCGAATGCAATTTGACTGATGGAGTAGCCTAGTTCCGCGTCGGCGACTGCGAACCGATTGGCTGCCGCGGCGAATTGTTGCGACAGGTCTTTTCCCATGCCGACTTGCTGGGCGCCTTGGCCCGCGAAAAGGAGAGCAATCGATTTCGCCATCGCGCGAAGATGACGTGCGAACGAGGGCCTTTCAATCAAAGAAAACGCGGCGGCGTCCCGCAGACGCACTATTTGGTCTTCTGGATTGGACTCTTGCCTTCGCTTGACCCACGTGTAAATCCTTTCCGAACGGTGTACTGGAACTGGAATTGGAGTTCGGCTGTAGAGATTCGAGATCAAATGCAATACGTCATTCAAATGGCAGCGAACGAAGAAGAGATTCGACGCTGTTTTCCGGTCTTGAAACAGCTGCGTTTACACCTGGATGAATCCACCCTGGTGAGGCAAGTCACACGGCAACAGGCCCAGGGTTATTTCCTGGCCTTTCTGGAGTCCGAGCTCGAAATTCGCGCTGTCGCCGGTTACCGGTTTCTCGAGAATTTATCCTCTGGCAGGTTTATGTATGTCGATGATCTCGTGACCAACCTGGAGGACCGGTCCAAGGGTTTTGGTCAAACGCTATTCGAATGGTTGGTCGGTGAAGCGAGGAGCAACGGTTGCGGGCTGATAACTCTCGATTCTGGCGTGCAACGGTTCGGCGCGCATCGATTTTATCTCCGGAAGGGGATGGATATCGTTTCTCATCATTTTGCAATGCGCCTCATGTAATCTTTCCGAACGGCGATCATTGGGCATTTTTTAGCTTTTGCCTCCTACTGGCGACTTAGGAAGGTCAGGAACGCTTTCAGGGGCTAAAGTTTAGACGAATTCTGCCGATTGATGAATCATGGCGCAGAATCACCAATCAAAGGTCACTCTAGGAGATCTCAGGCCACAAGGCTTACTCGACCTTTATCGGCAAGGCACCACCTGGGTGGCCTCTATTCGCTTGCAGGATGGCCGATTGACCAACCTGCCGCTGGAAGAATCGGTTACCACGCGAAAAGCTGCTCTTCAGTTTCTGAAGGTCGAATTGGCTAAGTTTCCAGAGAACGCCTTGCCAGGCTAAGGGTTTTCGCCAGTTTCAATTCAAAATTCGAAACAGAAACTTCGATCGGGCGAGTTTTCTGTTTTGAATCTTTGCCCAAAGAGGCATATTTCCTAAGCCTATGGAAATCGCTGGTTCAGTCGGCGCGATCTTGGCGCATAAGGGCTCTGCAGTCTGGTCGATTGCTCCAAATGCTATGGTCTTCGATGCCATCCAGCTCATGGCCGACAAAAACGTCGGTGCGCTGCCGGTGGTGGAGAGAGGCGAATTGGTTGGAATTGTTTCCGAGCGAGATTATACAAGGAAAGTCATACTCAAAGGTAAATCATCGAGGGACACCCCCGTCAGGGACATCATGACGGAGGACACGGTGACCGCGCATCTGAGCGATAGCGTCAGCGAGTGCATGCGCGTGATGACCGAAAGGCGTGTTCGGCACCTTCCGGTGATGGAAAACGCCAAAATGATCGGGGTTGTCTCCATTGGCGACCTGGTACGGAGAATCATTTCGGCGCAAACGGCAACCATCGATAACCTTGAGAAGTATATTACCGGGGATTATCCGCCCTGAGATCGCGCTGCGAACTGAAAATACCCAAGCAGAAGGCACATCGCTCTTGCCGCGAGCAGGCGGAGGTCCTGCTTTGCGTCTTCAGAGCGGCCCAGAATGCGATATGCCCCATTGAGGAATCGTTAGAAGAGAGCGACGAAGGCATCTTCAAGCCAAGACACTCACGTTGTCCGCCGTTGGATCTCGAAGCGCTCCGGGATTGCACTCTGTTTTTGAATTTCGAGGAGATAACGCCGGATTCTAAACTAACTTAACGCCATCGCCATTCTGCGAGGCGGCAGAGTAGAACTAGTACTAGTGTCCTATTCAACGTCGCTGATGGAACATCACGAGATTGAATTAGTCCGACCGTTGTTTTGACTCTATTGCAGAGATATGAAAATTCAGCGAGCTAACAATACGGAACGGTGTCTGCGATTGATTTGCGCGGTTTCAGCCCTTTGTTTGATTGGACTTACCGGGTGCTCTTTCCTCTATGCCACGACGAGCAGAAATCGCACGGGCACATTTTTAACAATTGGAGCGATAACTTACAATTCTGAGAGTCGTGGTTTTGATTTGTTGCGGCCGGAACGGTGGAGGAAGCTGAACGAGAGCGACAAAAGGATGACCGATGTCAGCTGAACAGAAACTCTTAAAAGCGCTCTATGAAGCGTTCAACGCTCGCGATATCGAACGAGCTCTGTCAGGAATGCATCGCGACGTAGTTTGGGCCAATGGGATGGAAGGAGGGAATGTGCACGGACGAAACGGCGTACGCGACTATTGGACGCGCCAATGGCGAGTGATTGACCCCCGAGTTGATCCACTGCGATTTGAAGGCGATGCCGCCGAGGTCACGGTCGAGGTCCACCAGGTTGTGCGCGACCTGAACGGCGCCATCAAGTCCGATCAGATGGTCCGCCATTTATTTCTTTTGGAGGAAGGACTCGTTAAAGTTTTCAGGATCTTGTAGTTCTGGCGTTATTAATTCGAAGCGGGAAGCGGGTTCAACGACTGCGAGCTAGAGCGTTCCTCGCGATCCGACAGGGCACTAAAGCAGTACCTGCCGCGCCGGTGTCCTTTACCTCAAGGACCGCCGGCGCCGCCCGCTGCGATGGGTATTTTACGAAACCGCGAGCGACGTCTGATTGTTGAGTTGAAGATCCGGCAGCTTGCGAGTTTCTTCACTGAGTTTCTTTCGCGCCAGCCGCGGTGCAATGTCTGTCGCTCGCGAAACCCGAGCGCGCCCGAACGAAGACAGGGCGAGTTTTGCCACCTGGTTCCAGACCATTTCGCGACCGAGCAGGTAGGCCTCCTTGCGCATCGCTTGAAGGCGCACTTCGTCCCTGAACAAGGCGATGAGCTCGTGAGCAATGGCGTCGCTATCGCGAAAAGGTACAAGTACCCCGCGACCGTCTGCCAGTAGTTCTTCAGCGTGCCAGTAGGGCGTCGAGACGATCGCCTTTCCGCAACCGAACGAGTAGGCAAGGGTCCCGGACGTGATTTGGTTAGCGTTGAGATACGGTGTGATGTAAATGTCAGCCGCACTAAAGAATTCCATGAGTTCTTTGGACCGGACGAAACGATTTTCAAAGATCACATGCTTTTTTAGGCCCAGGCTCGCAACGAGCCGTTCGAGGCTCCTTCGATAGTTCTCGCCTTGCTCGCGCAGCAGGTTCGGGTGTGTGGCGCCGAGTACGACATAAACCAGGTCGGGGAACGCTCGCAATACTTCAGGAAGCGCGCGGATCACGTATTCCAGTCCCTTGCCCGGGGAGAGGAGGCCAAAGGTAAACAGCACACGTTTTCCTTCCAGGGCGAACTTCGCCTTGTGCAAATTCGGATCGACGAACGGCAGGTCTGGAATGCCATGGGGGACAAGATCGATGCGATCTACGGGCATTTTGTAGATTTCTTTCAGCATCCGCCGACCGCGCTTGCTCATAACGATAACGCGATCGGACAATCGAATGAGTTCCTGCATAACGCGCATTTGCTCCGGACTCGGCTCCTCGAGTATGGTGTGAAGCTGGGTGACGATCGGGAGATTAGCCCTTCGCAGTAACGAAAGGAGATAGCTGCCAGCCGGCCCGCCGTAAATGCCAAATTCGTGTTGTACGCAGAGCACCTCGACATTGGCAAATTTTAAGAAGTCAGCGGCTCGCAGATAACTGCTCAAATCCTGCTCGGCGATTTCGAATTGTACCTCGGGCGGGTAGGCGTAACCCTCTGCGATGTCGTTCACAGCCACGACGAAGCACTCCGAGTCGGTCCCTTCTTCCCTGAGAGCGTCACAAAGGTCGTGAGTAAAGGTAGCGATGCCACATTTGCGCGGCAGGTAATTCCCGATGAGGGCTATCTTGTGCAAACTTTGGTTGATCATAGTAGAAGCATCCCTGGCCACTCGCCGTGCCGTACGACGGTAAATTCGCAGCTCCCTGGCGTTCTGGATTTATCGTCCAATCGGCATGAAAGATGGTTGGCTTGAATGCCATCACCCGCCGTAAACTTCTCGCGGGGTTTTCATTGGAAGGCGGCACTTGCTCTTTCCGAGCTTGCCAGGCCGGAGCTATTATAATGGCCGTATTCCATCGGCGATTGCGCCAGCGGAAGTGGACGCGGGACGAGTTTCAGACAACGGTTCGCCAGTTCTCAAAAGACGATATCGGTGGGTACTGGACATGGCTGGCGCTCGACGGCAGGATCGTCGAAGAGTCCGTGAGAATTTACGCGACCTTGCCGGAAAGCATTTTCCTTCGAACAGCTGATGGCCTGCATCTGGTCACGGCCTTGCATCATGGCTTTCCAGAGATTCACACGCACGATGTTCATCAAAGGAAGGCCGCGTCCGCTCTTGGACTAGGTTGTGTGTTCATCGTCTAGACTCTACTTCTAGTGTAGAGTGAACACCACGAACCTCAGTTGTGACCAAGGCCACGGTACCGAGAAAAACATAACGGCGATGCGAGACGTTGCGGCCAGGAAAAGGTGCGCGGTCATCACGGCTTGTGAGATGGAGGCTCGCAAGTGAAACCGGATGAGAAATTGGGTGAGTCGGAGGGACTACCGATCGTCTTTGTGGTGGACGACGACCTCGCCGTACGCGAGGCGCTGAGCGGTCTTGTTCGTTCGGTCGGGTTGAGGGTCAAGACTTTTGCCTCGGCGACTGAGTTCCTTCGCCAGAAAGTTCCGGCCGAACCTTCGTGTCTGGTGCTCGATGTGGGTTTACCCGGCCTGAGCGGCATCGATCTTCAGCGCGAACTTGCTGTCGCCAACCGGCCCTTCCCGATTATTTTCATTACCGGCCAGGGCGACATTCCGACCTCGGTCCGCGCAATGAAAGCAGGCGCCGTGGAGTTTTTGACCAAGCCTTTCCAGGAGCAGGAGCTGCTCGATTCGATCCGGCAAGCGCTGGTAAGAGATCAACAGGCAATCGTTCTGCGGACGGAATCGACAGACCTCCGTAACCGCTTCGCGACGCTCACGCCACGTGAGGGCGAAGTGATGGCGCTGGTCGTGCAGGGAATGATGAACAAGCAGGTGGCAGCGGAGCTCGGCACGAGCGAGGTCACGGTTAAAACCCAGCGCGGCCGGGTGATGCGCAAGATGCACGCAGCATCGCTCGCTGATTTGGTTCGAATGGCGCAAAGACTCGAAGGAGAAAAATAAGCCGCCGGTGGAAGCTAGTCATTCAGCGTCAACGTATGGGTTTCTCCGAGGCGGCCGGTCTCTTCGGGCGATGATACCAAGGTATAATAGATTTCGTTCCGAAAAGGGTTCATTTTCGATCGTTGAATTTCTGATGAATGACGTTTTTCTAATCTCAGTTGTGGACGATGATGAATCGCTCCGCGAATCGCTCGAAGGGCTGCTTAAGTCCCTGGGCTATAGCGTCAAGGTGTTTGCATCGGCCGAGAGCTATCTGAATTCGCAAGATCTGGCCAAAACCAAATGTCTGATCCTTGACGTGCGAATGCCGGGGATGAGCGGTCCGGAGCTGCAGCGGGAGCTGACGAGCCGGAAACTCCAAATCCCTATTATTTTTATTACTGCTCACGGGGATGAGGAAGTGATTTCCCGAGTGATGGGAGACGGAGCCGTGGACTGCCTGCTCAAACCCTTCAGCGAAGAATCGCTGTTGAAGGGGATCAGTGTGGCCCTTTCGGCGTAAACTTATACCTATGATCACCCTGACACTTTATCGAATGATGAGGTTCGCGGCGAGGCAGGCTGCCCGAACGTCGGCTCTTTTGATGTTGCGCCGGTGAAACTTGATTCCCAGTGAAATGCCATGAATAAATCCGACCCTCCTGTTTGCGTAGTGGACGACGACGCTTCGATTTGTGAAGCCATAGAAGGCTTGCTCCGAGCGGAAGGAATTCAGGTAGAGACCTACCGTTCGGCAAAAGAATTTCTGACCAGGGGACGCCTGGCGCCGGCCGGCTGCCTGGTCCTGGATGTGGGCCTGCCAGGGCTCAGCGGGCTTGAACTCCAGCGAGAGCTCTCCCGAACGGATGTGCATATCCCCATTATTTTTCTGACGGGTCACGGCGACATCCCGACGTCCGTTCGCGCCATGAAGGCGGGTGCTCTGGAGTTTCTGACCAAGCCTTTTGATCCCGAAGATTTGCTCGATGCGATTCAGGAGGGAATGCTTGCGCGCGAATACACAGGTTCTCCCGTCATCGGCTCCTTGCTTCACTCGGATGAAATTGTGGGCGCCAGCAGCGCGTACCGGGCGGTGCGCAGGGGAATCGAGATGGTCGCGCCGACCGATTCGACCGTTCTAATTCAAGGAGAGACAGGCACAGGAAAGGAATTGATCGCGCGCGAGATCCACAGAATGAGCCGTCGCAAAGATCAGCCGCTTGTCCGGGTGAATTGCGCATCGATCCCGAAAGAGTTGTACGAGAGTGAATTTTTCGGACATGTGCGCGGTGCATTCACCGGCGCGATCAAAGACCGCGTAGGGCGTTTTGAAGCAGCCCATCGCGGAACGCTTTTTCTCGATGAAATCGGAGAGATCCCCATCGAACTCCAAAGCAAGCTTCTCCGCGCTTTGCAGGAAAAACAATACGAACGGGTAGGCGATGAAAGAACCAAGCGCGCGGATGTGCGGATTATCGCCGCGACAAACCGGGACCTGAAACAGGAGGTGACGGCGGGGCGATTTCGGGAGGACCTTTACTACCGCCTGAATGTTTTCCCGGTGCTGGTCGCTCCGCTTCGAGATCGACGGGAGGACATTCCGCTTCTCGCGAAATACTTCGTGGAAATGCTGGTCAAGGAGCTGAAATGCCCGAAGCCGCGGCTCACCGAAGCGGGGGTGGCCAAGTTACAAAACTACGATTGGCCGGGCAATATTCGTGAGCTCCGAAACCTCGTCGAGCGGGCTATCATCGTGGCGCGAGGAAACGCTCTCGAGTTCGATCTTCCGACAACAAACTGCGCACCGGCGCCAGAACCTTCCGCCTTCGAGATCAGCGACGCCGCTCCACCAGAGTTTCTGACAGAGCCCGAGATCCAGCGTCGAGAACGCGAAAATCTAAGGATCGTTCTGCAGAAAACCAGCTGGAAAATCAAGGGCGCTGACGGTGCCGCAGAACTTCTGGGGGTAAAACCGACGACGCTGATTTCTCGAATTAAGAAAATGGGTTTGAAGCGGCAGGAGGGGGTACTGTCGACAAAAAACCACCCCGGAGCGAGCTCCGGCCCGAATTGAGCCAGCACTTTTTGTAGAGTGCCGCGATGACACCAACGACGGAAATACTGGTACACAGAGTTCCAGCGGGCCTGTGGCCGATCGATAGCTCTCCAACTGCATCCCTCTGTTAGTACAAAAAGAATACTTTCAAGCACGACGTACATTGACAAAGGAGGCCGACCAGCTTTATTATCTTTACTGCCGTTCCAGGGAGTCGCTTTCTATGGAAATTATAGCTTCCGCTATCTTCGGCAGAAGCGCCTTCACTTTTGGTCGTATTCGCATCATCCGTTTTATCTCCAGCTAGGCGCATTGTCCATAAAGGAACATTTACAAACACGCCCTAGTGTCCTGTCCCCGAAATACCAGGTATATTGTTGCGATCAACACGCGGGTCTTTCGTTTCCGTCGTTTAGTCTTCAGTTTGCAATGAGCGCGCCGCGGCGGTGGTCGTCGTCGTCTGGGCAGGAGAACTTTTCGTGACGGAGTTTTCAGGGAGTTGTCTCCAGCCATCGGCAGGTCAGTTTCTGGGCCGAGAACTGCCACGAGAATTTCGAGGATCGCGCGGCATTGATCGGCGCCGAGATCGCCCGCATCGAAGGACGGGAGCTGGATGCCCAGCGCCTGTATGAACGAGCCATCCAATCGGCTCGTAGAAATACCTTCATCCAGAACGAGGGCATAGCGAACGAACTCGCGGCTAAATTCTATCTTGCCTCTGGTTATGAGACGAGCGCCTACGCCTATCTGAGGAACGCGCGAGACTGTTACCTGGGTTGGTGTGCGCTCGGCAAAGTGCAGCAGCTCGATCAACGTTATCCGCGTCTGCACGATGAATGGGTGGCAGGTCCTTCGACCGCCACCATCGGCACACCGGTTGAACAGTTGGACCTCGAGACGTTTATAAAAGCCTCGCACGCCGTCTCCGGGGAAATCGTCCTCGAGAAACTAATTGAAACTCTTCTCGTGATTGCGGTCGAGCATGCGGGAGCCGAACGAGGTTTGCTGATTCTTTTCCGCGACGGCGAGCCCGGATCGAGGCGGAGGCGACTAACCGGCCGCGGCAAGGTCGAGGTTACGCTGCGACGGACGACCAGGATGGCTGTCGAGCTTCCCGAATCCATGCTCCAGTACGTAATCCGGACGCGTGAGAGCGTTGTCCTTGATGATGCTTCGGCCAGGGGCTTGTATTGGAGGACGGGTACGTGCGTCAGAGGCGCCCCAGATCCGTTTTGCCAATCGTCAAACAGACGAAGCTCGTCGGTGCGCTCTATCTCGAGAACAATTTGACCCCGCGTGCCTTCACGTCGGACCGGGTTGCTGTGCTGGAATTGCTGGCTTCACAAGCCGCAATTTCTTTGGAAAACGCCGGACTCTACTCCGATCTTCGAGCGCGAGAACCTGGAGCGCAAGCGGGCAGAGGAAGAATTGCGCCGGAGCGAGGGATTGATGGCGGAAGGCCAGCGTGCAACTGCAGCAGGTGCTGCTGAACCTGATCCTGAACGGGATCGAGGCGATGAGCACGATCGACTGACAACTGCGAGTCAAGGTGCCCTCTCCGTAAAGCGAAATCTCGCTACACCCTCAGACGAATCTTCGTCCGGTTGAAATATCGAACCGCCCGTAGGTCTCCTCCCGTTACTCCTAACCCATTGATCGCTAGCATATTATCGATGTGCGGTCTTTTGGCACGCAACCTGTTGTAGAAGGCCTTGTTCCAAGCCTTAGCAACTAACTTCCAATCAATTCAGGAGCAAAGTTCGAGTATGACCCTCAAAGAAATCCTCGCGGATCCAGGCATCTCCTCCTGGCTTAAAGATGCGATCAAAGCAGCGTACGAGCGAGACCCGGTAGACGCGCTGCACGATGCTCGCCGGTTGCTCAAGATGCTCGGCGAACGCTACGCACAAACAGTTAACCGGAACCTTGCCTACCGTACCTAGCCTGCATCGCTCACAAATCCTTAGAGATTTGTGATCGATGCAGGCTCAGGCAGCAGAATTCCCCGGCTACGCCGGAAAATTCGACTGCTTTTTAGAGAGAATAGTTATGCAACAGTTTGTCTCAATTCATTTATCTTAAAACAGGCTCTTAAACAGACGCGCAGCGTCTGTTTAAGAGCTTCCTAGCCCGCAATGAGCTCATCGCTTCGACCTTTGCGTGATTTTTGCGGGCTAGTGCCCCTAACTCAAAACAAACAGCCAAAGACCGTTCCTCGGAGTCGCTCGGCCAGGCATGAAACATCAATGGTACATGATATGAATAGATTACGAATCGTAGGAAATTTTCTCGACCTCCGTGCTAGCCTCCCCATCAGGAAGGGCAACCGACCGATCACAATTCGCGGCCCCCTCCATGTCCAGTGCAGCGACAACAATGATGCCAGGCTATTGCGCGAGCTCGTCGAAGAGGTAACCGCGTGGCCCGGTATCGAAGCGAGGCCGTCACCCGTTGGCAGCGGCGAACTAGTGTCTCTCCGGATTGACGAATCTCTCGCCAGCGATGACTTGTCCAACTTTATTACCGGGAAGGAATTTGCGAGGGTCCTGTTTGGCGCCCCAAGTATCTATCTTACTTTGCCATTGAGCTGCGCCCACTGGGCTGTTGTAAGGGGATGGGCGGAGCCACACTACTCTGGGAGTTTTGGCTTGATGCCGCCCGGCGTGATGGTGGTATACACGCCGCGTGACGAAGACGAGAAGGCGGTGTGCCGTTCGCTGTTCCTGACCTCATACAATTGTGCACTGGCTGCCAAGAGCGGTAACAACACAGAATCGAATCTGCTCCCGCGGGGCGTGCATCGAAGCCGAGAATTCGAGGGAGCACTCACGGCGGCGAGATAGTGAAAGGCTAAATGAGGAATATGGTCGCAACGCCAGCCCCGGGGTTACACTATTATCGCATCGCCATTCCGCTCTCGGAACTATGGAGAAGATCGGCAACGCAGACACTGTTCGTGCTAGCAAAGAGATAACACGGTTCCATCGGTCCAGGAAGAAGTGGGCGCGCCCGTTGCCAGGACAGAAGACGCATCTGAGTAAGTTGCGCACTACTGCAGTCCAGGATGCCGGCGTAAGCAGCGCCTCGCTTTGCTTCCGCCAAGCTCATGCTTTTCGATTTCTCTGGACGCTCGAATTCATCGAGGAGGGTTCAACTATCGGTAAACATTTGACCTGCCCTCAAAATGTTCATGTTGATAATAAGGGCGAAAGACTTTGAAGAGGCAAAGCGGGAACTGCTTACGCCACCCGATGAACGGCAAACGGTTTAACACCGAACGAGACCACGATTGGGAGGGGATATCCCATTCTGGGCGCCTTTGGGCGGCTGCAAAGGACCGGACCCGGCGCCACTTTTCAAGTTACTCTTTTGAAGCATGCGCCTTGAGGCGAAGCCGGGGATTCAACGATGAACGAACTGACCTACTGCGAGATCGAGACACTCCGGGAGGATGGTGAGTTTGTGGTGTCTCGGGTGAGGAGAGGCAATGGCCATCCTTCATGGCTGTTGGTCTCACTTGGCGCAGAGCAACCGGTGCCGGCGAGTCTGGTACGGCTGCAGCGCGCCCATGCCCTGCGGGACGATTTGGACCCGTCTTGGGCCAGTCGACCGTTGGAGGTGGTTCGTCATCTTGGAAAGCCGGCGCTCCTTTTGCATGACCCGGGTGGAGACCTGCTGGAAAGCCTGCTCGGACGACCTATGGGAGTAACCGGGTTCCTGCGGATCGCTATCGGAATCGTGAATGCGCTCAGTAAGATGCATGCGAGAGGCCTCGTGCACAAAGAGGTGAAGCCAGCGAACCTCTTCGTGAAAGCCGACACGGGCGAGGCCTGGTTGACAGGCTTCGGCTTGGCATCGCGCCTGCCGCGGCAGCGCCAGGCCCCAGAGCCACCCGAGGTTATCGCGGGAACGCTGGCTTACATGGCTCCCGAACAAACGGGGCGAATGAATCGCTCCATTGATTCAAGGAGCGACCTTTATTCCATGGGCGTGACCTTCTATGAAATGATCGCAGGGTCGCTGCCATTCGCCGCCAGCGACCCGATGGAGTGGGTTCATTGCCATATCGCAAGAATGGCGCAGACACCCCATGCCCGGGTGAGCGATATTCCGGAGCAGATCTCGGCGATCATCATGAAGCTCCTGGCCAAGGCCCCGGAGGAGCGCTACCAGACCGCCGCAGGCGTAGAGGCCGACCTTCGGGGGTGCCTCGCGGCCTGGGAAATCCATAAACGAATCGAGCCGTTTCCGCTTGGCGCGCACGATGTATCGGGCCGGTTGCTGATCCCCGAAACTCTCTATGGACGGGAGAGGGAAATTGAACTTTTGCTTGGGACCTTTGAGCGGGTGGCTAGACAGGGCAAGACGGAGTTCGTGCTGGTGTCGGGCTACTCTGGCGTCGGGAAGTCTTCGGTGGTCAATGAACTGCGTAATGTGCTCGTTCCGCCGCGTGGCTTCTTTGCGTCGGGAAAGTTCGACCAATACAAGCGTGACGTCCCGTACGCGACCATTGCGCAGGCCTTTGAAGGAATTGTTCGCCAGATTTTGATCCAGAGCGACTCAGAGGTGGCTGGTTGGCGAAATGCCTTGTGTGCGGCCCTGGATTCGAATGGTCAGCTGATCGTAAATCTCATTCCCGAAATCGAGATGATCACCGGGAAATTTCCGCCCGTCCCCGAGTTCCCGCCACAGGACGCAAAGAATCGCCTTCAAATGGTGTTTCGGAAGTTTCTGGGGGTTTTTGCCCGGCCGGAACATCCGCTGGCGTTGTTTCTCGATGATTTGCAATGGCTGGATATGGCGACTCTGGAATTGCTTAAGCACCTAGTCACCGAACCTGAGGTGCGCCACGTCCTGTTAGTCGGAGCATATCGAGAGAACGAAGTTAGTGCTTCCCATCCTTTGACACGGACTCTGGAGGAAATTCGGAGGGCTGGAGCTGCGGTGCGGGAAATTGTCCTTGGACCGCTTTCGATTGAGAATGTGGAAAAGCTTGTTCTGGATACTCTTCACTGTCCGGCCCACGCCTACCAACCCCTTGCGCAGTTGATGCACGAGAAGACCGGCGGCAATCCGTTCTTCGCAATCCAGTTTTTGACCACGCTGGCCCAAGAGGGGCTATTGGCATTTGACCGGAGTGCGGCGGCGTGGAGTTGGGATGTCCCGCGGATCCATGCTCAAGGCTTTACCGACAACGTGGCGGATCTCATGGCCGGGAAACTGGATCGCCTGCCTGACGCGACACAGGAAACATTACGCCAGCTAGCGTGTTTAGGGAACTGCGCGGATCCCTCCATCGTGAGTATAGTTTTGAGGGATACCGAGGAAACCCGTTCGGCGCTCTGGGAAGCTGTGCGCGCGGGGCTTATCTTTGAACTGGACGGAACTTACGCGTTTATTCACGACCGCGTCCAGGAGGCCGCCTATGCACTCATTCCCGAAGATCGGCGCGCACCGCTTCATCTCCGGATTGGTCGCTTGTTGGTTGGAACAATGACCCCGAGGCACATTCAGGAGAAGATCTTCGATGTTACTAATCAGCTCAATTCCGGTCGCGCGCTAATTTCCGACCTAAACGAGAAAGATCTGGTTGCGGAGCTGAATCTTCGCGCTGGGAGAAAAGCCAAGTCGTCAGCTGCTTACGCCTCCGCCTGTTTTTATCTCTCAGCAGGGATGGAATTGGTTGGATGCAACGCATGGGAGCGCAGGTACGAACTCGCATTCGGCTTATGGCTCGAGCGAGCAGAATCCGCATACCTGAACGGGAATTTTGACGAAGCCGAAGGGCTTGTGGGTGAGTTGTTGGGTAGAGCTGCCGCGAAAGTCGATAAGGTGGCCGCTTACCGCCTGAAGATTCTGCTCCATCTGATGAGGGCGGAGTACCAGCAGGCCGTCGACCGCGGGCTGGAATGCCTGCGCATTTTCGGCATTGAGATGCCGGCTCATCCAACTCGTGATCAGGTTCAAATTGAGTATGAGATGATCTGTCAAAATCTGGGCGATCGCTCGATCGAAAGCCTCATTGACCTGCCGTTCATGACTGACCCGGAGATGCAGGCTGCCATGGGCGTTCTCTCGGTGATTCCCGCGCCGGCATTTCACACCGATATTGACCTGCTTTACCTGGTCTTTTGCCAAATGGTAAACGCCAGCCTTAAGTACGGGACGACCGGCGCTTCCGCGCATGGCTACGCGGAGCTGGCGACGATCCTTGGCCCAATCTTTCACCGCTACCTCGACGGATACCGCTTTGGCAAACTCGCTTGCAGCTTGGTCGAGAAATACGGATTCGACGCTTACAAGGCGAAAGCGTTCTTCTGCATGGAGAGAGCTATGCTCTGGACCCGGCCGATCAACTCAGCAATCGACTTTATCCGACTCGCCTTCGACGCCGGGATTGAGACGCATGATTTGTCGTATGCCTGCTTCAGCTGCTGCCACCTCGTGACAGGCCTTCTTATGCAAGGAGCCCACCTCGATGAGGTGTGGAGCGAATCACAGAAAGGCCTTGCTTTCATTCGTAAGGTCAGGTTCCGCGACTTGATCAGCATCCTCCTCAGCCAACAACGATTCATCCTTAACATGCGCGGAGAGACAGACACGTTCTCCAGTTTCAGCGATTCCCAGTTTGATGAGGAGACCTTTGAGGCCCAATTGGCCGCGGACCGGATACCCCATTTGAGCTGTCACTATTGGATACTCAAATTACAGGCGCGATTCATCTCGGGTGACTACGACGCTGCCATTCGAGCGGCCCAAAAAGCGAAGGGGCTGCTTTGGTCTGCAGAACAGCATATCCAATCGGTTGACTATTATTACTACAGCGCGCTGACGGCCACGGCGCTTTATGAAATAGCGGGTGCGGCGATGCGCTCCGAGGTTCTCGAAACAGTAGAGCAATCGTTGAAATGGCTACGGGAATGGGCGGAGAGTTGTCCGGGAACGTTCCTTGACAAATACACCCTGGTCTTGGCGGAGCTTGCGCGCATCGAAGGCCGGGAACTCGATGCTATGCGGCTGTACGAGGAAGCGATTCGGGCCGCGCGGGACAATGGATTTGTCCAAAACGAGGGAATCGCCAACGAGCTTGCGGCCAAGTTCTACCGCGATCGTCGGTACGAGACGATCGCTCAAGCCTACCTTCGAAACGCGCGCTACTGCTACCTCTGCTGGGGAGCACTGGGGAAGGTGCGACAAATCGACCTGTGTTATCCGCAACTGCACAAGGAATCCCGTCTTCGTATACCTTCCGCCACGATCGGCGCGTCCGTCGAACAACTGGACTTCGAAGCCGTAGTCAAGGCCTCACAGGCGCTCTCGGGCGAGATGGTGCTTCCCCATCTAATCGAGAAGCTTCTGCGGATCGCACTGGAGCACGCAGGGGCTGACCGGACTGTGCTCATTCATGTCCAGGAGGGAGAGCCGAAAGTCGAGGCGGAAGCCGCCACTGGCGGCGATGCTGTTACGGTCCGTGGGCAACTGGCCGCAACGTCCACGGAATTCCCGGAGTCCATTCTTCGCTACGTCATTCGCTCCCAGGATAGCGTCATTCTTGATGACGCCTTGACCCCTAATCGGTTTTCTGCGGACAATTACCTGCGTCGCGAGCTTCCCCGTTCCGTTCTGTGTTTGCCTCTCGTAAAGCAGACGCAGCTCACAGGGGCACTGTATCTTGAGAATCGCCTGACGCCTCACGTCTTTACCCCGGCGCGTCTCACCGTTCTGAGGCTGCTGGCGTCGCAGGCCGCCATTTCCCTGGAGAATGCCCGCCTCTATGCCGATCTGCAGCGGGAAAATGTGGAACGAAAACACGCAGAGGAGGAGATGCAAAGGCAGAAAGCCCACCTCAATGAATTGTTCGAGCTGGCTCCCGAGGCCATTGTCCTAACCGACATCAATGCCCGGGTTATTCGCGTGAATCGGGAGTTTACGAAACTGTTCGGGTATACTCCTGAAGAGGGGGTTGAACGGGATCTTGGCGAGTTGATCGTGCCGGAGGAAATGCGGGATGACTTTGAAAAGAAGAGGGAATTAATCACTGCCGGCGAGGCCATCGATGCGGAGACCGTGCGAAAACGCAAGGACGGAAAAACGTTGATTGTCTCGGTCGTTGCGGCACAGGTACCCCTGCCCGGCGACCAAATCGGCGTTTATACGATCTATCGCGATATCACCGAGAGGAGGCGGGCGGAAGAGGAACTCCGCCGAAGTGAGGCGTCGTTGCGCAAGGTGCAAGGCGAATTGGCCCATGTGACCCGTGTGACCACAATGGGAGAACTCACTGCATCGATCGCGCACGAGGTCAATCAACCGATTGCGGGGATGGTCATTAACGGGAACGCCGGTCTTCGCTGGCTGGCAAGGCTGAAGGAGGATTCCGCAAACCTTGACGGAGCTCGTGAGGCGCTCCAGCGCATCATTCGGGACGGGAAGCGGGTAGGCGACATCATTGCGCGCATCCGGGCGCTTTTCAGGAACACCGAAGCGGCGAAAGAGCTGCTGGATCTCAATGAGACGATTCGTGAGGTCGTCGTTCTGATACGCAATGAAATGGACAAGATGCGAATCGTCCTTCGGCTGGAGCTCGCTACCCAGCTGCCGCGAGTCGTCGGCGATCGGGTGCAACTCCAGCAGGTGATATTGAATCTGATTCTTAACGCCATCGAGGCGATGAGCACGGTCGAGGGCAGGTTGCGGGAACTGAGCGTCGGGACGCGAACCCAAGGCGGGGCAGAGGTGAAGGTGACGGTGGGCGATTCCGGGCCCGGCATAGACCCTGACAGGATGGAGCAGATCTTTGCGGCGTTTCATACGACCAAACCGGGCGGTCTCGGAATGGGTCTCTCGATCAGTCGGTCCATCGTGGAAAATCACGGCGGTCGGCTCTGGGCCACGGGAAACGAAGGGCCCGGAGTTACTTTTCAGTTTACTCTTTTGACCCACACTTCCTAGTGTTTTTCCAGACCGATTCAACGAATGCAGCAGCACCGGAGGGGTGAAGCAAAGCTGGCACTAAGAATGTGGAACGGTTAGCTAGCCTGCATCGCTCACAAATCCTTAGAGATTTGTGATCGATGCAGGCTCAGGCAGCAGAATTCCCCGGCTACGCCGGAAAATTCGACTGCTTTTTAGAGAGAATAGTTATGCAACAGTTTGTCTCAATTCATTTATCTTAAAACAGGCTCTTAAACAGACGCGCAGCGTCTGTTTAAGAGCTTCCTAGCCCGCAATGAGCTCATCGCTTCGACCTTTGCGTGATTTTTGCGGGTTAGTTGCATTGTTTCGCGCGTAGTAGGTAAGCCGTCCCGGCTTACTTGAACACGATCGGGATGATCAGAATGGCCATGATATTCACCACCTTGATCATGGGGTTGATAGCCGGGCCGGCTGTGTCCTTGTACGGATCGCCGACGGTGTCGCCGGTAACAGAGGCCTGGTGCGCGGGAGATCCTTTCCCACCGAGCTGGCCTTCCTCAATATATTTTTTGGCGTTGTCCCAGGCGCCCCCGCCGGAGGTCATGGAAATCGCGAGAAACAGTCCTGTCACGATCGTCCCGACAAGTACAGCTCCCAGCATTACATACCCGAAAAATGATGCCACGAGGACAAACAATACCGGGAGCAGCGCCGGAATAATCATTTCTCTTAAAGCTGCCTTCGTCACGATATCCACGCAGGTTCCATACTCCGGCGCTTCCGTTCCGTTCAAAATTCCGGGTTTAGCATGTAACTGTCGCCGCACTTCTTTCACGACTGCGCCGGCCGCTTTCCCGACCGCCTGAATGCTGAATGAACTGAAAAGGAAGGGCAAAAGTCCGCCAATGAATAGTCCGATGATAACCTGAGGCTGTTCCAGCGAATAGTCTGAAGAATGCGTTTCGTGGCCGCCGATGGAAGCGAGATGAGCCCTCACTTCCGAGACATACGAACCAAAAAGAACCAGTGCCGCCAACCCGGCAGACGCAATGGCGTACCCTTTCGTGACCGCTTTCATCGTGTTCCCGACCTCGTCCAATTGGTCAGTCACCGCCCTGGTCGATTTGGGCAGGTCGCTCATCACAGCGACTCCACCGGCGTTATCCGTGATCGGACCGAACGCATCGAGTGAAATGATGGTCCCGGCCATGGAGAGCATGCTCATCACCGCAACCGCGATTCCATAAAGTCCAACACAGGAATAGCTCACGATGATCGCAAGCGCGATAAAGATCACCGGTAAAGCTGTCGCCTGCTGGCCGACCGCAAGTCCGGCGATGATATTCGTTGCATGGCCGGTCTCTGATGCGAGGGCGATCTTTCGGACCGGTTTGAACGCGGTCGATGTATAGTAATTCGTGATTGCAACGATTATCCCTGTCATAGCGAGCCCAACCAGAGTCGCAAGATAGAGCCGTCCGGACGAATAAGTGGATTGTCCAACCTGAATCGTCGCTGGAAATAGCAATGTCGTTGCAGGCCAGTAAAGAATTGCGGAAACAAGGGCGTTTACGCAGACTGCTTCCACCAGAACCCGGGTCGGGCCGGTCTTTCGGAAATTCACCCACCAGATCGCCACAATTGCTCCAATCACCGAAATCCCACCCAGGAGAAAGGGATAAACAAGCGCTTCCGGCGAATTTTTAATGGTCAGCGTTCCGATAAGCATCGCTCCGATGATACTCACCGCGTAGGTCTCGAAAACATCCGCAGCCATCCCCGCACAGTCTCCCACGTTATCGCCAACGTTATCCGCGATCGTCGCGGGGTTCCGGGGGTCGTCCTCTTCGAGTTGACTTTCGATCTTGCCGACCAAATCTGCACCGACGTCCGCCGCCTTGGTATAAATGCCGCCGCCTAACCGGGCAAAGACGCTTATCAAGCTGGCACCGAGGGCCAAACCGACCAGACTGCTGACGGCCCGCTCCTGGCTCCCTAGAACCGCCTCTCCAATCTTGTAGTAGATGCCGACCGAAAGCAACGCCAGACCAACAACCAGCAACCCCGTAACGGCTCCGCCGTTAAACGCGACTCGAAGCGCTGCTTGCTTTGAATCCATGGCCGCTTGAGCCGTGCGGCAGTTCGACAACACCGCGATACGCATCCCGATGTATCCGGCAGCCATCGAACAAGCGGCTCCGATAACGAAGCCAAGCGACGTATAAAACCCCCTGCCAAAAATCAGGACCACGAAAATCACGGCGGCTATCAGCCCGACGGAAATGAGTTGCCGATTCAGATACGCCTTTGCGCCTTCTTGCACCGCACCCGCGATCTGGATCATTCGTTCGTTGCCGGGCGAAAAGGAAATCACCAATCGAACTAAATAATAGGCGAAGCCGAGTCCTACCAGCGCGCACAGTAGCGCGAACCAAACACCAGAGTCCAAAAGGAAGGTTGAAAGCATCGGAAAAATCATAATTGAAGCATATAGTTATATAAATTTCGCTTGTACTACAGCTGATAAACCAAATCTCCCCTCTGGTGGCCGCACACCAGGCATGCGGAACGAGAGTTGAGCGATGGGTAAGCTAATTCCGCGCGAGTTTTATCATCGTTTGCTGCGCAAACTTTTCACTATACTTAATTCGAATAATTCGAAGTGCTTTCGGATATGGCAATACTACCTAGATTTCAGGCGGTAGCGCTAACTCACCAAGCTGCTGCCGCATTTGGCTTCCGTTCTCTACGCCACACCTAGCCGCCTTACGCGCAAATGCTTTTCCCGACCGTCTGTCCGGCCCGTGGTTTCGTCTAAAGTGCTTAAACCGTGCGAGTGCGGATAACTACCTTTCGAAAAATTCGCAAAAATAGAACGCAGTAAACGCGACGAGCCGTCTCGAGATCTTTAGTTAGTGTTGACGAGTGAAATATTCTCCGAGGCGTGTATCTTCGGAAAGATTAAGTTAGGTAACCCCAACCGCTCGATTACTTCATCGGCCCAGACGCGCTTCCCCGACGTTGAAAACTACCCGAGCCAGCGTTCAGTAGCCCATAGTAGTATCGCACCAAAGTTGCGTAAGAACCGCTCAAAGCTAAGCTGGAAAGCTTCGCACAGAAAAAGTTACGGCGTCAGGATATTTTAAAGCTATCGAAACTCGATTAAAGTGTTGCTCGGTTCAGGATATCGTTGGACATTTGCCTTCAGATGCTTGCATCCGACGAAACCGAAGGTTGTTGACTTGCTAGAAAGCGAACCCCCCAGTAAAAGGCAAAATAATAAGCCGTTCAACTTGCAGGACCACGGCATTACCGTCGTCGAAATCCACCACAACCTCCCTCTACGAAAAGGATGCTAGCATCGCTGACAACGGCGCACTGGTTGCATATTCCGGCGTCAAGACAGGGACTGCCGGCCAAAACGTGATGAAAAGTCAACGTTCGAAGGTTATTATTTACAGGAGCAATTATGCCTAACGACCAGTCCCCCATCCTGGTGATCAACAACGGGAGTTCCTCACTGAAGTTTTCGGTTTTTGATCCGAAATCCGAGACGGTTTTGTCCTTCGGCCTCGCAGAACGCATCGGAACGGATCAAGGCGTCCTGAAACTAACCGATCTGGAAAAAGTGAAGCACGAAGAGAAGTTGCCGCTCGCCGATCATCGATCTGCCCTTCTTCGGGTGATGGAGATCTTGTCGAAGAAAGGGCGATTCGATTGCAAAGCCATTGGTCATCGTGTGGCTCATGGCGGGGAATACTTCCGCGAACCCGAACTAGTTACCGCTAGCGTTATTGAGAAAATCGAAGAACTCGCGGGCCTGGCACCGCTCCACAATCCGGCTAACGCGCTTGGCATTCGAGCGACCGCGGAACTTTTCCCGGGTAAACCGCAAGTTGCCGTGTTCGATACCGCGTTTCACCAGACGTTACCGCCATATGCATTTCATTATGCCATTCCCTACGAGTATTACGAAAAGTACCGGATCCGCAGGTACGGATTCCACGGCACAAGTCATCATTACGTGACGTTGGAAGCCGCCAGGCGATTGGGCAAACCATATGACCAGCTGCAGTTTATTTCAGCCCATCTCGGAAATGGGTGCAGCGCTACGGCAGTCAAGAACGGCCGTAGTGTAGACACAACCATGGGGCTCACGCCTTTGGAAGGCCTGGTAATGGGTACACGGAGCGGCGACGTGGATCCAAGTCTGCTCTTGTTCCTCCAAGAGCGCGAGGGACTCAGACTTGCGGACATAATTGAGATCCTCACAAGAAAGAGCGGTCTGCTGGGTATCTCGGGAGTAAGTCACGACATGCGCTCGGTGATTACAGCAGCAGATAATGGAGATTCTCGAGCGCAATTGGCGATCGATCTTTTCTGTCACCGCTTAGGACGAGCCATTCTCGCTTTGGCAGCTTCACTCACTTCGATTGATGCAGTGATTTTTACCGGTGGTATCGGGGAGAATAACGCCTTCATTCGAGGCAAGGTACTCAGCCACCTAGCCATCCTCCATCCGGAGATCGATCCAAAACTCAACGAACAGAACGGCAAACACAGTAACGGTCGAATTACGTCCGGTTCGGGCCTGCTCTGTTTAGTCATACCAACCAACGAAGAGCTCATGATCGCACGTATAACAGACCGCCTAATCTTATGAAACACACATTCTTTCTGGCTCCTGCCGGCACCGGTGTTGGATTGACAACGGTTTCGCTTGGCCTGGCTAACGCACTCGATCGCCGCGGTGTGCGCGTCGCTTTTTTTAAGCCGATCAGCCAACGTACGGACGGCGTTTCCGGACTGGAACGATCGACTCACTTTATTCGCTCCACTACCACCTTGCAAACGGCCGACCCGATCCCGGTCGCCACCGTCACCAAGATGATCTCGGAGGGACGGGAGGACGAACTGTTGGGGCAGATCATCGCTGCCTTCCATAATTCGACCGCGACCGCCGATGTAGTGGTGATTGAAGGTCTGCGTTTTGCTCAGGGTGATTCACGCCTCGGAAGCCTCAACCAGGAATTAGTTAAGACGCTTAACGCCGAGGTGATTCTGGTTGCATCTGGCGCCGATAAAGCGACGGATCAGCTCGATGACCAAATCGAGTATAGTGCCAAAATATTTGGCGGCATCCAGAAGCTTCTTGGAGTTGTCGTCAATCACTATCCGATCAGTGACGACGTTACCCTACCGAGCCCGGCCGACCGCTTCCGATCAGAGAGCCAACTCTTTCGTCGTGGAAAAGTGCACCTTATCGGCGTCGTTCCGCACAGCGATAGCTTAACCTATCCTCGGACACTCGACATCCAACGACACCTCGGAGCGGAAGTGTTGAACGCCGGAGAAATGGATCATAGGCGCGTAAAGCAAAGGTATCTCATGGGGCGCAGGGTTCCCAACAGTCTTCATACGCTGGTGCCTGGAGCGATCCTGGTAATGGCGGCCGACCGGGATGACGTCATCGTCGCAGCAGCGATGGCGGTACTCAGCAGAATCCCTCTCGCCGGTTTGATTTTGACGGGCTATATGGAAATCGATGAGCGCATTGTCGAATTTTGCAGACCGGCACTGGATACAGGATTGCCGCTGCTACGGGTTAGAACAGACAGTTACGAGACAGCGACGCAGCTTTTCCAACTCAGCTCGGCGGTCCCAGCAGATGACCTGGAGCGCACCCAGGCTGCTGTCGACCACGTGGCACAAACCTTGGATGTCGAGTGGTTAATCTCTCAGTCAAAAAAGGAGTTCGAATTCAGGCTCTCTCCAGCCGCATTTCTATATCAGCTGACCGAAAAGGCTCGCGCGGCAAAAAAGCGAATCGTCCTACCGGAAGGTTTGGAACCGCGGACCGTCACAGCCGCTGCCATTTGCGGCCGCCGTGGAATTGCCAGGTGTGTCCTATTGGGCACGCCAGCGGAAGTCCAGGCGGTAGCAAAAAGCCAGGATATCGAGCTCCCGGACAACTTGGAAATCTTGGATCCAGCGCTGGTCCGGCCAAACTATGTGAATCCCTTGTTCGAAGCGCGGAAGCACAAAGGACTTTCAATGGAAATGGCCGCAAGCCAACTTGAAGACAACGTCGTTTTGGGGACGATGATGCTGGCCCTCGGCGAAGTGGACGGCCTCGTATCTGGAGCGGTTCACTCGACTGCAAATACCATCCGGCCCGCACTGCAGGTCATAAAGACTAAACCAAATGCGCATTATGTTTCCTCGATCTTTTTTATGTGTTTGCCGGAGCAAGTTTTAGTGTACGGCGATTGTGCGGTGGTCCCGGATCCCGACGTTGAGACGCTCGCCGATATTGCGATCCAAAGCGCCGATTCGGCGAAGACGTTCGGAATCCCACCGAGAGTCGCTATGATTAGCTACTCTACCGGTGAATCCGGATCGGGCGCAGATGTGGATAAAGTTCGCGCAGCCACGAAACTTGCGCAATCGAAACGGCCAGATCTCCTGATCGACGGTCCACTGCAATACGATGCTGCGTTTATGCCTGACGTTGCGAAATCGAAAGCGCCGAATAGTCCGGTAGCCGGCCAAGCAACCGTATTTATCTTTCCCGATTTGAACACAGGGAATACCACTTACAAGGCGGTCCAACGCAGCGCTAACGTGAACAGCGTCGGACCAATGCTCCAAGGGTTGAGACGCCCGGTAAACGACCTCTCGAGAGGAGCCTTGGTCGATGACATTGTCTATACCATCGCCCTAACCGCGATTCAGGCGGCTCAAGTCTGAATAAATCCAATCCGAGCGATATCGCATCTGAACGGCCAAAAGCATGAATGTTCTTCGCGCGATGTTGAATCCAAAAAGCGTTGCGCTGATCGGCGCCTCTGAGGTACCGGGTAGCGACGGGCGCACCCTGATGGAAAACTTGAGTTCCTTCCGGGGGACGCTTTTCCCGGTCAATCCAAATCGAAGCAGTGTCCTGGGCATTAACACTTTCCCTAAAATCGCAGATATTAAAAGCCCGGTCGACCTAGCCATCATCGCCACACCGGCGACGACTGTTCCGGATGTGGTAGGCCAATGTGCGGTTGCAGGCGCCAAAGGGGCAGTCATAATTTCGGCCGGGTTCAGGAACTGTGGGCACGATGGCCTAACGTTCGAAGAAGCAATTTTATCGCGTCGCGGCGATATGCGCCTGATCGGGCCTAACTGCATCGGAGTAATGGTGCCTGCACGCGGTTTAAATGCCACGCTTGCCAAAACGATGGCCTTACCTGGCAATATCGCCTTCATCAGTCAAAGCGGCGCGCTGTGTACTTCCATCCTGGACTGGAGCCTGAGAGAGAATGTAGGCTTTAGCAGCTTTCTTTCGGTCGGTTCGATGTTGGATGTGGGGTGGGGAGACCTGCTCTTTCACGTGGCCGATGACCTAAGTACCAGCATCCTGGTCTATATGGAATCGATCGGCGACGCCCGCTCGTTTCTTTCCGCGGCGCGCGAAATCTCGCTCAGTAAACCAATTGTCGTCATCAAGGCCGGAAGGAGCGAGGCGGCAGCGCGGGCGGTAGTTGCTCATACCGGGACCAATCCTGGCAGTGACGAGGTATTCGATGCCGCCCTCCGGCGGATTGGGGTTTTACGGGTCGATACCATCTGGGATCTCTTCAGCATGGCAGAGGTTTTAAACAAACAGCCACGGCCCAAGGGCCGGCGGTTAGCGATCGTGACCAACGCCGGCGGCCCGGGGGCACTGGCAACCGACATGACGGTCGCCCACGGATGCGAGATTGCCAAGCTCTCCGATAGCACCGTTCAGAAACTAAATGAGGTCTTACCCGATCACTGGAGCCGGAACAATCCCGTGGATATCCTGCGAGACGCCAGCGCGGAGCGGTTTGCGAAAGCAGTCGAGTTGGTCAGCGCTGACCCCGCTAACGATGGCGTACTGGTAGTGTTTACCCCGCAGGTTGCGACCGATGCCACCGCGGTCGCGAACGCGCTTCTAAAGTTTAAGAAACTCCCTGGTAAACCAATTCTGGCGAGCTGGATGGGCAATGGCGAAGGGGCCGCTGCCGAGGCACTCTTGAACGCCGCCGAAATCCCCACATTCCAGTACCCGGATATGGCGGCCCGGGCTTTTTGCTACATGTGGAGCTACGCTCGCAATCTACAGGCGCTCTATGAGACTCCGTCCCTTAGTGCCGGAGGGAGCGGTAAACCGGTAAACCACGGCCGAGCGAATGGAATCATCCAGAAGGCTCGCAACGCCAAGCGCACTTTATTAACCGAGACAGAATCCAGGCAGATCCTCGAGTCCTATGGGATACCCGTTGGTGAACTAAGACAAGCGCGAGGCGGCTGTGAACTCATCTTGGCGAGCAACATCGATCCGCAATTCGGACCGGTGCTACGTTTCGGCGCGCAGGGTCTATTCGGCGGAGCCAGCCAAGATTGTGCGCTCGGGCTTCCCGCCTTAAATGCTACCTTGGCTCGGCGAATGATGGAACAGACACGGGTCTACAAGGCACTCAAAGGGACCGGCGAGCACCCTATAGTCAATTTAGGGGAGCTCGAAAACGTGCTGGTAGATTTCAGCCTGTTAGTGGCCGAACAGCGCTGGATTAAAGAGATTGAGATTAGCCCGCTTTTTGTCTCGCCCACGCAAATCCTGGCCCCCGGCGCGAAAATCATTCTTCACGCTCCTGAGCTTAGCGATAGAGAGCTGCCGCGGCTGGCAATCCGCCCTTACCCGGAGCAATACGTCGGCAAATGGAAGCTGCGCGACGGAACCTCCTTAACTCTTCGTCCTATCCGCCCTGAAGACGAGCCAACGATGGTGACTTTTCATGAGGGGTTATCTGAGCAGAGTGTTTATTTCCGCTTCTTTGGCCCCATCAAATTAGAGAGGCGGGTCACTCACGAACGCTTGATCCGCGCTTGTTTTATCGACTACGACCGTGAAATAGCGATCGTGGTTTGCGGACGGGCGCCGGAAACCGGCAAAGAGGAAATTTTAGGGGTGGGGCGGTTACTTAAAGATCACGGAGTCAACGAAGCCGAGTTTGCCATTATCCTCAGTGACCGCCTGCAAGGGCAGGGACTTGGGACTCATCTCTTGAAGCTGCTGGTGGATATCGGCCGCCGGGAAGGTTTGAGAGGCATCTTCGGTCACATTCTGGCTGACAATAACATGATGCAGAGAGTAGCCAAAAAGGCCGGCTTTACGGTCGATTTTGACTATGACGCGCAGGAAATGAAGGCCGTGTTGACATTTCCTTCGACGAGTATTTTAGAGAGCTTTAGCCTGCATCGCTCACAAATCTTTAGAGATTTGTGAGCGCTGCAGGCTCAGGCAGCGGAATTTCTCCGGCTGCGCCGGAAAATTCCACTGCTATTTCAGAGAAGCACCCGACGGGCGCGCGCGCGTAAAGATTGTAGGAGAAACTCGCGCGCAGCGAGTTCACCCGGCAAAATAGCGTTGCGCGGAGGAGCATCGGAAGTCGAGGCCGGTGTAACACTGGTGCGGGGAGACGGGCTCTCCAGCCCGAAGAGAAGCATGGTTCTTCCCGACAAGCGATAAAGTTATTGGTGAGATTGCGGCGGCTGGCTGTCGCAATCAACCCGGAGAGAAGAGTGAATATAAGATCGCCGGGAAGCCGATGCCCAGCCGTCGCAAAGGAGAACTACCATGTCTACGGCACGCCATCAAGAGAGGGAAAAAAAGGATCCGACGCTCCACGCGCAAGCTTCCAAGCGCAAAGCCAGAGTAGCCACTGCCAGCGAGGCAAAGGCCACCAGCGAAGGTCCAAGCGACTATTGCCCACCCGGATGCTGCCGGGATCGATATTGGATCTCAAGTTCACTATGTCGCAGTGCCCGAAGACCGGGCTGAGGTGTCGGTTCGCAGCTGTGGCGCTTACACCGCCCAGCTCGATGAGTTAGTGGAGTGGCTCAAAGACTGCCGAGTCAAAACCGTGGCGATGGAATCGACCGGAGTTTACTGGATCCCATTGTACCAGAAGCTCGAAGAGGCCGGTTTGGAAGTCTTGTTGGTCGATGCACGCCAAGCCAAGCATGTGCCTGGACGTAAAAGCGATGTCCAGGATTGCCAATGGCTGCAGCAGTTGCACACTTACGGGTTGTTACGAGCGGCATTTCGTCCCGAAGACTCCGTCTGCCGCTTACGCACCTTGCAACGACATCGTAAAAACCTGGTCGAATGCGGGGCGATGTGGGTTCAGCACCTGCAGAAGGCTCTCAACGAGATGAACCTACACTTAGATCACGTGCTCAGTGACATCAGCGGGCTGAGTGGACTAAAGATCCTGGATGCGATTCTAGCAGGGGAACGCGATCCCAGAAAACTGGCCTCGCTGGCAGATCATCGAGTTCAGAAAAGCCAAGCCCAGATTGAAGCGGCGTTGACGGGCGATTACCGCCCGGAATCTGCTCTTCGTGCTCAGCCAATCGCTGCACAACTACCGCCAGATCCAGCAACAAATCACCGAGTGCGATCTGAGCATTGAGAAGCAATTGGCTGAAATGACCGATTGCAAAAGCCCCAGCCAGGCCTCAGAACCAACGCCCCAATCGCCAGATTTGGGCCTTGGCAAGCCACGCAAAAGAAAAGATCCAGTTGCCTTGGAAATAAGCTTGGCCGGGCATCTGAAGCGTATCCTGGGAGTCAATCTAACGACCATCCCTGGATTGAACGTGCTAGCGATCTTGACTTTGGTCAGCGAGATCGGGACCAACATGACGAAGTGGCGCAACGAGAAAGCCTTCGTTTCCTGGCTCGGATTAAGCCCCAACAACAAGATCAGTGGGCAGCGGGTGCTAAGTTCCCGCACACGCAAAGTCGTCAACCGTGCGGCGACGATTTTACGTCTCGCGGCGATGATCCTTGGCAAAACCAACACTCCCCTGGTCTCCTTCTACCGCAGAAAACGTGCTCAGCTGGGCGCTCCAAAAGCGATTACAGCAACCGCAAGGAAGCTAGGCTGCCTGATCTATCGCCTCATCAAAAACGGCCAAGACTACAACAAACCCGACATCCACACTTACGAACTTAAATACAAGGACCAGATCCTCTACTCTTTACGCAAACGAGCGAACACTTTTGGATTCAATCTAATGGAGTTCCGAAGGCGGCCTGAAAGCCACCTCCAACCTCAAGTTTCAGAG
>CAVVII010000009.1:0-92937 GCA_963748055.1 uncultured Verrucomicrobiae bacterium
CCTTCCAACCGAGTTCGTTCGGTTGTGGACCGATTGCCACTCCGGTCGGCGCGAAGGTGGCGCCGCTTGTCAGTTTAAAGGGCTGACGCGAGAGCACTTGAACGTTGACGAGGTGGAAGTGGATCGGATGTGTGTCCGCCGTATTATTGAAGATACGCCAGACCTCGGTGCTTCCTCCTACGACAAACTCAGTCGGCGGCGCTTCATATGCCAATCCGAAGCCTTTGCCAACCGCGGCAGGCGTTGTGGTACCGAGCAACTGGATCAGTCGTCCCCAAGCATCGAACGTTTCGTTGAGCGTAAGATCGCGAACCGGCGTACCGGCCGGGGCCACGAGCGGCGGGATCGGGGCGACTGTGGTTGTGATCGGCGCGATCGGCGGAGGATCCAGCAGGAGCGGATTGAGAATCGCTCCGCTTGGTTGCGGATCGGGGATGGCGGCTGGCAGCACTTTGATTCGCAGGATCTGGCGCGTATCCGGTCCGGCGCCAGCCAAAGGCTGGATTGGGTTCTTCGGATTGCCCAGGAAGTAATCATTTGTCGCAGGTCCCGCTGGGAACGGACCCGGTGCATCATTATAGAGAATGATGTCCTGGCCGGCGAGTCCGGTGAAGTCGATGATGACGTCTGCGCGTTCCGCCGGCGCGAGCAGCAGGTTGCCTGTAAGCGTGGCGGGATTGAAAGGCTTGGGCGAGACATGTGTCACCTCTTGGGCGAGGTAACCGCCTTCGGTTCCAATCTGGATGATGTTCGGCCCCGCCGGATTGATCGGGAACAGTGTCTTCTTATTCAGATCGATCCCGTCGGTGTTTAGCGGATTTGCCTTGAAAGTGTTGAAATTCAGGAATCGTGCGTTGCAGGCATTGAGGATGAAGAAGCGATACCGCTTCGCCTCGACCGTGAGCAGCGGATAGACGGTGCCGTTGCAAAGCATCGTGTCTCCGAAGAACTCCGGAATCACCGATGGATTCGGAAGTGGGAGCGCGCCTTGGCCTTTGAACGCCCGGACAACTTTCGGATCGTAGACGTGCTCATACCAAAGGCTGCCGATAGTTTGCACGTCGGGACGCGCCACCGTTGCCCATGTGGGATCCGTCAACGGGGTCGTGTTGCTCACGAATATTTTGTCCTGGAAGATGAGCGGCAGAGTAGTGCCCGCAGCCAATGGCGGCACCATTCCGGGTATGATCTTTGCCGCATCAAAGGCGGCATCCAGAAGCAGGAATCCTGAAGCAATGCCCGCATAAGCATTAAGGCGAGTGATGCCTAGTGCATGATCGTGATACCATACCAGCCGGGTGCTCTGATTGTTCGGGTAGTAGTAATCCGCCTGTCCGGCGGCCATCGGCGACGCAGGGATGTTGTCCAACACGCTCCCGGGACCGTTCCGGAAACTCACTCCGGCCGTTCCATTCGGCGCAAACCAACTGAACGGACCGCCATCGCTGATCCAGGGTACGAACCCGCCGTGAAGATGGGTGGCGGTCCGATTCTGTGCCTGATTTGCGCCAGGATCGTCGTGTCAACCGGGAGGATATGTGTTGCCGGAAGCGTATTCGTGAACCGAATACGATTAGCCGTTCCGCGCGTTGCGATGATGACGCCGCCCAAGTGGCGCGGCACGGGAGCCAACGTGTCCCGGTAACCCAACAACCTTGTCGGACCAAGCTGAGGATGGAGCTGGTCAGGGAATTCGCCGATCGTGATTTGATTCAAGGTCGTGTTAGCGAAAACCGGGTCAGCTATTCCCGATACGACCGGAATCCCGCCGGGACCGAGTCCGCGGATAGGCTGCATCCACTTTTGGAGCTGACTACTATTGGCGAACGCCTGTGCAAACCGTGGCAGGGCGAGCGCCGCACCGCTGAGCGCAGTGATTTTGATAAAAGCTCTTCTCGTAGTTTTCATTCGGGGGCCTTTTCATAGAGTTTTTCGTTTTTTGGGCTCCTCCTTGAGACAACAACCGGAAAAATTTCGTGCTCTTTTCCTTAGAGCTCTTCGAACCAACAACACGTAGACATAGAGAACTCTTCGCACTAACAAGCATAGCCGACGGAATGCTAACCTCCACTGTAAGTACGAGCGGAGAATGGGGGTAACCACATCAAACGATTACCTTTAATTCCCACAGAGGAAAGGGGGGCCCTCCCAATGCAAAAACAACACACCTCGTCTACGCTCTGCAACTAGATGACAGAACGTTATACAATTCCTGCTTTACTTTGATTCTGGATCACTTTGAAACGCTGCCGGACGTGCTGATCCCGCGCATCGTGGCTTTCGAATAAGGCTTTGTTATACTTTCGCGCAACCTACCTCAAAAAGAATAGTTAGCTGTTAGTTAGCTACGCGATCTGCATATCCATGCCCACTTATAAGCACAGACCGCAAAGCGACCCAAAACTGGAGTCGGAATGACCTTCCGACTAAATGTGCTCGACCACACTCCTAGCCGCAAGATAAACACCTGTCCCGTGGCCAACGGAGAGAAGACGACGGAATCTTTCCTAAAATATAGTCTATATAAAATACGCGCAGTTGCAACACGTTTCGGCAAAATAAATTACCCACCCGGGGTGGCTCGTTCGTGGCGCGAGCCGTTTAACATCAACGCTGATATGTTCGGCGCTGCAAACGTGCCTCTTGGATACTCGAGGCTGCCGTTCTTTCCGCAAACCGACAGGGAATGGAGCCAGTGGCTGTCCGAGGCATTGAACCGTCCGTATATATTAGCATGGCTTTTTCATCACGACTTAAACGCCGCGGGAGTATCTCACCCAGGAGGAGATCGATAAGCTTCTGTCGGCCAGTAAGGTCAGTTCACGTAACCCGGTGCGGGACTATTGCATCCTGCTTCTGATGTTCCGGCACGGGCTGCGTGTCTCCGAACTTTGCTCCATCAAACTCTCCGATATCGACGTGGACGCTAAAACATTTCATGTGAAGCGTCTCAAAGGGTGTGATTCCGGCCCGCACGAGTTCTATAACGGCGAGTCACAGGCTGTTAAAGCCTGGCTGATCGACCGGTCGAAAATGAATCCGCCAGAGTCTTGCGATACGCTCTTCATCAGCGAGCGGCGCAAACCGTTGTCGCGTGTCACGGTATGGTTGATGATTCGGCAGACGGCGGAAGCTGCCGGCCTGGAGCACTTGGAGATTCATCCGCATATGCTGCGACATTCGACCGGCTACGCTCTGGTCAATAAGGGAATCGATATCCGCATTATTCAGGGCTTCTTGGGCCATCGGTCGATCTCTTCGACGGTTCGGTACACGGCACTGGATCGCACCCGGTTTGCAAAACTCTTTTAAGGCTCTTCTTTCGAGGCTGATTGCGGGGTCTGTCGACAGAGCGCCAAACTGTTCCACAGCCGCCGTGCGATTTCAGCCAGCTCGGCCACATTAGCCAACGCCTGATTGCGATCTCCCGCCGCGAGATCGCGCTCAACACGCTCGAGGTACAAGCACAGCCGTTGTAGCGAGGTCTGGATCTGGGAGTTCACCGCAACACTGTAAAACCGCAAATCAAGTCTGGGAGTCAATTGCGGAAATTTCCGCTAAATCGCCGAACGGGCGCGTCGAAACTGCAAAGATGCTGAACCGGTTATCATTGCCATCCGAAGTCTCTGGGTTAATCATAACGAAAGGTGTTGTGGGTAGAAAGGCCAAGGGGGAAAAAAAGAAAGGGCTTGAGATGGGTTAGAGGGTTAGGAATTCGGGAGAAAGATGGAACGCTTTTACGTCTCGGAAGTGCGGAACAAATCCTACCGCTATTGGCTGGCGTCTTATCCTGGGGAAAGGTGAAGAGGGAGCCGGCGAGCGCGACCGCGGAAGCAGAGGATGTTTTCGACGAGGGAAAAAGCGGAAGAATTTCTGCGGTTTCGGCGGCGTGAATACAAGGGAGGGAGGCGGGAGGAGTTATGGGACAGTGATCAGTACTGGGATGCGGTACGAGGGCGTTAGAGATATTGGTGGATATGCCTGGAACGACATTGGAACAGGCGGCGATATTGATGAAATTATGTGAAAGTCAGCGAGAAAGCAGGGGAGGCAATTACGCGGCGTCGGCGGATCGGCGGATTGAATTGCATCCGAGGTATTATTTAGCGATTGAGGGCGAGGCGCGGCGAAGCGGGACGAGTACGAGTGGGGCGGTTGAAGGGATAATCGCCTGGTGGTTAGCGGGGAAGGTGAGTGAGGCGGATAAAGGAGCGAGCGAAGGAAGAGCGGCGAGAATATGAGGCGCTTACAGGAGCGCAACCGGCTAGCGCGATCGAAGGTGAGGGATATGGGAGGAAGGGGAGCGTTTGCAGGAGAAGATCGGGTTGATAGAGACGGCGTTACAGGGTATGGATGGATGGGGGAAGAAGGGCAGCGGGAAGCGCGCAACGCGTATGAGCGGTTACGACGCGGAGGCGGAAGCTGGAGCGACAACGACGAAGCGAAGGAGAGGTGAGCAATGGATGAACCGACAAAGATCTACAACGACTTGGCTGGGTGCCGGGAGAAAGAAGCGTGCGGTCAGTGGCGAAAGAGGAGGCTATCGGAAGGGGCAATTGGATGCAGGCACTCAGAAGAGCTGGGCGCGGGGGAAAAGGAGCAAGAGGCGAACTGAGGGAAAGCTCCGGGGTGGCGGGCCATTGGTCAAGGTAAGGGTGGTGCGTATTTGTCCGAATCCGAGGATGGTGCTGTGCGCTTACAGTGAGGTCGGGCTGAGCGGCAGGTACTTGTGCGGGTAAGTCGGAAACGAATTTTTCAAGCGCGGGATGGAGCTGGAGGCGGTGCGGGCGGCCAGTGAAACCGAGCCGTGGGTTACGAGGGGCGGTTGCCGCGGTTTGCGGGGCGTTGGTGAGCGGTGGTTTCTTTGGGGTGTCTTTGAGAGCACGCGTCTGTTTGAAAAGGAATGAAGACAGCCTTTCAGTTGCCTGTCGCATTGTATGCGCTTTTCACGTGCCGAGCGGGAAAATAGTACGGTTGCTCTCTCTATACAGTCGTAGAGTTTCTGGCCAATGTCTTGTAGCTTTTCCGATATAGCTTCGATTCGCGGATCTCAAGCAAGGCGCGACCAACTTCCATAAATGTCTCCAGTCCGCGATCGATAACCGATTCCAGTTCGGTCAGGCGCCGCACTTCCAACTCGTTGAGTTCTATGTTCATTTGCGTTAGCACCGATCCTCATCAATTCAAGTTAATAGCCATGCCGGCGCTCCCGCTCGCTCCAATAGCGATCAAACGGTCCAGTGCCTGGCGTCGAGATAGCTCGTTCCACTGGAGGCAGCCCGTAGTGCCTGTCAACGTAAGAGTAAGTGATGGGTTTGTCCGGCGGAGGAAAGTATTTGGCCTTGATAGCGCTCGCCACTTTCCAAAACGGATACAGGAGCATGTAAATCAATGTGATGAGTGCCATCACAATTACCCAGAGAAACCAGCAGCACAGAAAGATAGCTAAAAGAGCGGGCCAAACGAACACGACAACGACTGCGAAAGTGGCGATTCCCACAATCATTCCTAGACCGTAAAGAACAGCGACAAACGGAGCGGCCAATAGAAGCTTTGGGCTGATTTTTGCTAAGGCCGCGGTCGCGTCAAAGAAGCGTACGATCAAAAATCCGATAACGACGGCTAGAAAGACAGTCCAGAACAGGTTTAGCATATATTTGGTTTTCTTACGGGTCGACCCAGGCTGGTGCGCGAAAGCCTGCCGGCATGTACCAGACCCAAGAGGCGCGCTCTCGGTGACTTTCCACATGTCGCTCCATTGCGGGTTGCGCGGCAGTTGGCTGAAGCTCGCCACCTCGCCCATATAGCGCACGATGAGTTGGTGCCCGTCAGGCATGTTGATACCGAGCTCGGTGCCGGATGGTATTCCCACGAGCTCGGCTCTGCGGACATCGGGCGGACTAACTCAGCTCTGCGGACGGGAGTCGCTAACTCTGCGCGGCGGACAGCAGGGGGTTCTGGCAGCACCGTCGGTAGATCGGGCAGCGGGTCTGTTGCTGGTGCAGGCACTGGGGTTGGTGCGGATACCACTGTCTGCTGCATTGGTGGCGCGGGCGGGCTCGCGCTGCTAGCTGGTTGCTGGTGCATGATCTGGACGGTCGCAACAAAGGCCGCCGCGAGGATTGCCGTGATGCCGAGCGCCCGCCAATCGCTCTGATCAAGGGCGGGCTTCTGCGCACCTTGGGTGGTGCCGGCTCAGAATACCACTGTTCCCGCGGGATGCCGCATTCAAAGCGGGCGCTCGCAGAGTTAACTTCGGTGGAAAACACCCAGGACTTTTCCCCAGGGATTGCAGCCATCCTTGGCGAAGTGTCCGTCGATGTGTTTGTCATGTTAATCGTCGTCTCTAGTGCTTCGTAAGCTGCAAAGATGGTGCTGTGGGATATAGGTGGCGCTCTCTGGCGCTCTCGCGTTCAAATCTGATTGGTGCACGCCCATGCCGGCTGCCATCTGTTGCATCTCGGGATCGGAACGCAACGCATCGAGCTCAGGGTTCGGAAGCTTCGGGACCGTGCCGGCGATATAGGTGTCGCCTTCGGGCACCTGGTTTTCTAAAAGCATGCCCTCGTGGAAATCGGGCGCCTTGTAAAAGTACCCGTCCTTGTCAGTTGCCCTGTTTAAGATTTCTTGCCAAGTCATGCCATTGGTTGGCGGATCGGTGTCCCAACCTTGTCTGCGCAATTTGATTTCCTCCCCAATCGAAAGCGTCTTCATCATCTCAGGGGTGATGATTTTGCGCCCGTCAGTAGTGTTCGCCACGTCGGAAGATTTTAGTGTCGGCATAGCGCTCCTACTCGTTTTCCGGCCTGGTTGCCGCGCCGTCCTCTTCCTGGCCAGGTTTCATTGTGTATTCCATCATCGAACGCATCATATCAATGCGCTCGTCTCCGAGTTGGTCCATCAACTCTTCGGCACTAGGGTAGGTTGGTTCTGGATCACTCATTGCGTTTGTGTTGGCTCTCATTCCTAAATACGTCATACGGTACCACTCGCTACCAATTGAGCGAATTCGGAGTTAGAGTACGGGCATGGCACCGAAAAGGCTGAACAGTTCGAAAGGGAAGCAGATCTCGATCCGGCTCCCGAAGAGCGTACTGGAGAAACTGGAACGCCTGGCGAAGAAATCGGTGCAGACCAAAGGGCAATGGATCATCAAGCAGGTGATGGACGCTCGCGAATAGCAGGATCGCCCGACGCCCAGATCAGACCTGCTTCGGACAATATCGTTCTCGACATCCAGCCGGCCAATCGCCGCGGACGAGGCAGCGAAGGGCTGCCATGTCGCTAAAATTGGCGCTCGCACGCCGCCCTTGGCTCTACGGTGTCACACTTGCGTTCTTTCAGTAGCGCCGCTAAAGGAACACAAGTGTGACACGACACCAAAAATGGCGAGCTGAGCTCCGGGCTAAGTACGCGCCAGCGGGCAAATTCCCGCACAAGTGCAAAGCTTGCGGCGAGTGGTTCTATACGCGTTTTCTTTTTTGTTTGCCATGCAACTGACTGTTTAAGAGGACTTTAAACAGATTTCAGATTTCGGGATTATGGCTACAAACGCACTTTGAGATAGTCGAGGATCGTTTTCTGGTCGGGTTCAGGCGTGGTGACTTTCTCGAACTGGACGGCGCCCATCGCGATCTTTTCGCGGCGGATCGCCCCCAGGCGCTCGATCACGCTGCGCACTGTCCACTGTCGATCTTTGTTGGTGCCGTCGGCGGCGAATAAAGGTTCCAGCCGCTGCTTGAGATGCCACTGCAAGTAGTAGGCAAGCGTGCAGAGGAACACGTGACTTCTGATTCGATCATCGGTCTTGTGGTAAACGGGCCGTACTTCGAGTTGCACGGTCTTGAGACTGCGGAACGCCTCCTCGACAAAGCCCAGCTTTTTATAGGAGGCGACTACTTCGCTAGCAGCCATCTTCTCTTTGGGCACCTCACCACTAACAATGTAACAGCCGTCGAAGAGTTTTTCGGCCACGATCTTGTCTTGGTCAAAGCTCCAGGAGAGCCGTCCATCGAGCACATCCCAGCGGACGAATTTGCCCATCTTGGAACGCTCCAGCACCCGGCCTACCCGTGCTCCCAGCGTCTTTGCGCTCGCCCGACGTTTTGAGCCGGCGATTTTGTCAAGCGCCGCGCGGGTGCGCTCCAGAAGCCGCTCACGGGTCTTGCCTTCGCGCCCGGCAGTGTGCGGATTGCGACATAGACAGTAGCGTCGCTTGGGCTCTTCGGGATCAATCACTTCAACGATCTGTCCCTCATCAAAAAGCTCCGGGGTGATGACCTTGCGTTCCAGCAGTTCGACAATCTGGCGATGGGTCAATGCCGAGATGGTGTGCAGACCTTCGATCCCCTTGATCTTGTTAGCCACCGTTTTGGTAATCATGCCACGGTCACCGACAAAGATAATTTCTTTTAGCCCGTATTGGCGCTGCAATTGCGCGATCTTCTCAGGCACCGTGGAGGCGTCCTGGGTGTTGCCGGCAAAAACTTCGACTCCGACCGGACAACCCTCCGCGCTGCAGAGTAAAGCGATCACCATCTGTTCGTGACCCCGCTTGCCATCGCGATTGTAGCCGAAGGTGACGATGTCGCTCTGGGTGTAGGCTCCTTCAAAGTAGCTACTGGTAATGTCGTAGAGCACCAAGTGACCATCCTGGAGATGACGAGCCGCCAAGGTGCGCTGAATGGCGCTCTGGCGTTCCAGGAGCCGATCCATCGGCAGATAGCAATGGAGGTCCACATCGACTTTGCCTTCCACGCCCGACAGTTCCCACAGAGCGGTGTTTTTCCACTGGTTGGAGAGCGCCAGTTTGCTGCCGGCGTAGACGATGCGTCCGACGATCATCGCCAGGCAATCCTGGACCCAAGCTTCTTTGCGCGAGTAAAGAGCACGGTCCAGTCCAAGTTCCTTGGCCAACTCCAGCAGCGCATAGCTCGCCCCGTATTCCTTAGAGGCGAGGATCTGGAAATCCTCTGCGGAGCCCTTAGGGACCACATCGCCGCGGAAGGCAGCTTGCAACAATTTGAGTTGCTCTAAAGTCAGGCCGGTGATGCGGCCGTGGGTGGAATGTTTAACTTTGCCGTTCTCGCGATAGGAAGAGCGGATCAGGCCCACCGGATTACCGCGGTGGCGCTGAATTTCGAGATGAAGGGGGAGCGGTTTGCGTCTAATGGCCACCAAATAAGCACACTAAATAGCAATAATCAAGCGAAAACGACATAATGTATGGCTACAAATGAAATCGCAAATGGCTGCGGATTAAGTACTGAAGCGGTTCTCGCGTCAAATCATAAAAGAAGATGCGTCTATACTTACCGACCGGATGCGCAAACCTGTAGTCAGCGGTGTCGCAAAGCATACTCGCGCAGTCCCGCCGGGGCACTGGCACGGCTTAAGCGCCTAGGCCGCTCTCACGACGAGTACAAAACCGATCGCGAGTGGGCGGCCCAGAAGCACGCGCGCGACAAAGCGTGGCGCCAGATCATGGAGGACAGCAGAAGCGGATTGAAACTCAAGCAAGCTCGTGTGCCTTCGCAGAGTAACCGTGGCACGCTCTCAATCTGATCTCTGCGACCCATAATTCCGGCGAATAGGCCACTTACCCAGATTTACCTGTAGTCACGGATGGTCAGAGGTTATTCGTTTGAACGATCCATGTAGCCCGAGGGTAAATTAGTTGCGATATGCGGATAGCGGGCGACGAGCCGTTGCTCGGACAGATCCGCAATTCTCCTAAGATACGCGCGGTTGTTACGCTGTTGGCGACGAGCCTGTTCCTTGCCGCAACGTTTACAAACTGCGTGGTAACAAATCGGTGTGCACTCGGGCTCTGGACCAATCCATGCTGAAAAGAACACGGGGTGAGACTGATCTTTAGCGCATATCGCGCACCAAAACCGGCCCTTTGACTGATCGATCCAGTTGACTGCATTAATGAATTTCTCGCGTTGAGCCTCTTCAAGGGCTCGTTCCATTGCATATAGCTTCTTTGGCGAAAAATGGTTCGGTGGTCTTTATTTCATCAGCGTTTTGTGTGCGGCGAGGCGGGTGCGATAGGGTAAGCCCAATTACCGAAATCTGTGATGTCTTCATACTGCTGCGGAGAATCTGGTTGCTCCATTGTCCAGGAGATTACGCGTGTTGGGTCGGGGGTATAATTTGTTTGCCCAGCCTGGGGCACATCGAATAAGCCGAGGTCGCGAAAGTCGAACGGCAGTGAGGATGCCCGCGTTCATCCCGCCAATAGGCCTGCCAGTAAGGAGAACGCTTTTTCCTGTGGATACTTGCCATCGGAGAGTAGTGCTTACCGTAGCGCTTGTCCACGCATTTCCACACTCCTCTTCATTCCTGTGCCAGAGCCCATCAGCGGAGAATTGTGTATGAATGTGGAACGTCGATGCTGGATCTTTACCATCGAAACCTGCCGCAGAAAGATCCACCCCTGCGTCCCCGAAAGCGAACAACCAACCACCTAACGTGAAATTTCCGGTTGGATCTTCGGTCGGTCCTCCTGGTGCCTGCATGACATTGTCCAGTGATGTAAATGTGGACACAATGAGTTTCCTCATATCACTCTCCTACGATTGCATGACATTGTGCGCGCTAACAAGTGATTGAACCAACCTGAGCAAAATGGACCCGTCCGCGGCGGGCGAGTCGGCGCCGGTTGTCGGGAGGACTTCGGAGTTCATCTTTCGGGCGGCCTGATTTTGCCTTACATCCGCCGCCTCTGGACACGCAAGAACTTCCTGGACGACTAACCGCCGATCTGTTGTTGAAACGTGTCGCGCACAAGATCCCTCGGAAGAGGCCTTGGCCGTCGCCGGCCCACGCCGGAGGCCGCACCTGTGATAAGGGCGGCCTGCTCGGCAAAATCATACCTATGGTTCATCTTGTTTCCTTCGCAACCGGGTTTCGGGCGCGTCCGGTCGGATGATCGGGGCCAGCGGTGTAAGGCTGCGTAGGAGCTGGCGTCCCATCCTGCAACCAGCGCGCGCGCTTGCCAGCGCCAAAGGCTCCCGCCCGAAACTGCTACAGTGAGCGAGGTATAGGTGAACACGCGCTCCGGTAAATACTTTAAGCCGGGTTCACGGTATTACGGTAAAACGAAGCGGGGGACATTCATGACCGAGATCGGCGCTCTTGATAGCGGGTATTTACCAGCGGGCGGGACCGGCCGGTAAGCGGTCCAGCTTCCACGCAACCAGAATATCTCCTTTGCACAGATGGTCGAGGAGGCGCTGTAGCTCAGTACGGTCGCGTCGTAGTCATTCATTTCGGCAGCTCTTGGCCGGCCTGCTCGCGCACCATGTACTCGGCGTACCAGTCTGGCCAGTTCGAGTCGGCTTGCCCCGTCCGCGCCTCATGCTGCCCATGGGCGGCCGCGGCGCGCCGAAGCGCGCTCGCCAGATCGTTCGCCGACGCGAAGGTCGTCGTCGCGGGGTCAACGCGACCGGCCAGCCGCGTCGTGATCTCCTGGAACAGCCAGCCGTTGCCGTCCGGATCACGGAACGAGGCGAACGAGCGGTAGCTGCGATGCTCGGGATCCGGACCGCTGACCCGGAGCCGCCCAAACAGGTAGGGCTCGTCCGGGCCGGCGTACACGCCGCCGGCGTCGTGGAAAACCTCGCTGATCTTGACGCCGCGAGCGAGCAGCTCGTCACGGGCGGCGGCGATGTTGGAGACAATCAGGTACAGGCCCTGGGCGGAGCCGGGTGCTGCGCCGGTGACATTCTTGCCGAAGATGACCGAGCATCCGGAGCCAGGCGGCGTGAACTGGATCACGCGGAAGTCGTCACCGTTGTCATAGTCGGCGTCGAGCCGCCACCGGAGCCTCCCGTAGAACTCCTTCGCGCGGTCGACATCCGAGACGGGGATGACGACCACCTCGAGCTTCGTCTCGACTCTTGCGACGCTGGCCGCGTCGTTACTACGGAATTCGTCCGTGCTTATGGCTGCCTCCTCGGTTGCGTGGGATGAAGTTGTATCACGACATTTACTGTTGATCAAGTGGGTGGTAGCGCTTCGGAACGTGTTACGGCGATATCTGACGACTCGGAACTCACTGTCTGCAGCGCTAAACACTCGCATCGGTGACGTCCTGGCAAAGACCGCCGCGCGGCATACCAGCACCGAGTTTGTCGACTTTCTCGGCCAGATCGTCGCCAGCGAGCCTGAGGGTCGAGAGATTCATATCGTGGCCGACAACTTGCGCGCACATAAAACCAAGAATGTTTTCGACTTCCTCCAGGCCAATCCAACCGTGCGGATCCATTACACGCCGACCTATTCCAGTTGGCTCAATCAGGTCGAGATCTGGTTTTCCAAAATTCAACGCGATGTCATCTCTCGGGGAATCTTCACTTCCACGACCGACCTATCCAGAAAGCTGATCCGTTACATCAAGCAGTACAACAAAACCGCCACACCCTTACGCTGGAGAGTTAAGAATGCTGATAATCGCATTAAACCAGTCACTCAACGAACCTCTGACTCGGTGCACTAGAGTGCTTCCGTGTTGGCCGAAAACCAGAGGAACGTCCCTTCACGCCGCACCTTCACCAGGATCCTCGTTCCTGATCTCCAAAATATGTCGCTCCTTTATGCCGCGCCGGATAGGGCTTCGTCAGAGGGAACTTTTCGCTCAGTGCGGCGTAAAACGGGATACGGCATAACACCTGAAGGATGGTTGTGCAAGAGCACGAAAGCATAAGCCGATTGTCCGATTCGGGCCGAAATATGTCCCGAGGATGAGCCAAAGATTCATTGATACTTCCTTTGGTGATTTCAACGGTCGAGATGTGCCGGTAGCGCGTGTCCAGCAAAATGACACGCAGAACCTCTTGGTTGAAAAGCTTCATATCGGCGCAGGCTCGATAGATTGATTCCGGGTTGTCGAGCTGCTCAGAACGGGCGTGCTCGGTTTCGGCTATGGCGGACATGCTCAACGCTGCAATCACGGCCTCGGCCTTAGGCCGTGGAAAGAATTGCCGTAGTTCTTGGAAGGACGCGCGAGACAAAGCCTTGAGCGAACCAAAATGACGAATCAGGGCGAGAGCGACGGACTCTTTGCCAACAAGCAGGCTGAGGGGTTCCACGCTAGATAACGCAGAAGAACCATAGCGGGCGAGTTTTTCCGAGACAGAGAAGCTCGGCGAGGCTTTGGGAGCAGCTTCGGGAATATTTTGAAGTTCGCTTTCGAGCTGAGAAATATGGTGTGCCATATTTTTTGGCCGAAAGCGAAGCGAAGCAAAGCGACCCACGGAAAGAGGCCGCAGGAGCAAGAGCCCCGAAAACGCACTGCAACCCAACCCGATTCATTCGAATTCCTGATTTCGGCCACGCAATCAGAGGCGAGCGTTTGGATTCGCATCTCCTCGGCTTTATTCACGTCATCGGTCATGAAGTCCAGACGGACTGAGCCGTCGCCCGTTTTCTGGCTGGTAGCATTGCGCTAATTCTTCCCGGCAGCCAGCCGACAGAGGCCAAACTTTCGTAGCGAAAAGCTTGTACTTATCTTTTTCGCCAAACAAATCGGCGGCGATCGATCCAGGCTTTCAAATAAAGATCCCTGTACGTCAAAGCTCGGTAGACCCATCGATGCAGCCGTTTATACAGAACAATCCGACAGACTTACAGCATAACATCTCAAAAAGATGCTTTTTCAGCAGAATCTACTTATGACTTATCTGATTCTTCAAAACTTTCAGAGTTTGGGCGGCGTGGGCCTTGGTTCGCCGAATCGTTTGGGCCACCGAATTGCTGCTGGACATGCGGTATAACGGCGCAACCTCAGGTTGTTGGCTGTTGACTCGATGAGTCTTTATCCTTATTGAGGATCATGGATTCGGCAATTCGGCCCCCCAGCAGCCTTCTTGAAAAGTGTAAGGACCGAGCCGAATAAACCCTTATGAATCGAGCCGGGGCGCCCCTTGACTTACAAGCGATCGAAGCCGCGCTTGGTCAATTCAGTGTCGTTGTTGTGAACGGAGGAAAACGGCTGTTTGAAGAGGGCCGCGTCCGATCCCTCAACGAGACCGCACATCCAAATACCTATGAAGGGGAGGTGTATCAGAAAGACGGAAAGAGGTACCAGGTCACCCTCTCATTCGGCAAGTCCGCATCGAACCTGCTCTGCACCTGCCAAATTGGGAATGAATGCAAACATGTTTATGCCGCGTTACTTTTTCTCTCCAAAAGATTCCGGAAACAAGCTTTGGTCCAGAATAAGCAGAGCAAAAACACCAAAGGCGTCACGGACTATTTTTCGCTGGTAACGGATCCAACGCTGCTGACCGAAAAGCTGACTGACTTTGTCGAACGCCTCGAAGAGCTCTTTCAAACTTACAAGGCCGGGAATCAGATCAACGGACGCGTTTTGAAAGGGCTCTTCTCGGATTGGCCGGCAGAAGAGCATTGGTCCGAAATAAAAATTGCCTCCGGCGAGCGCTTGTCCCGGGTCCAGTTCTGGCATTTCCTGGTCGCCAATTTGCAACAAAGAGGACTCAAGGTCCCGTCTCTTTTCGGAGAAGTGAACGACACCACTCCTTCAAAAGATTTAATCGAAAAATGGAATAACTCTCAGGAAGCGCGAAAGTGGATCATTCGATTTGAGCGGAACAATGAACCCGGTGTTTATCAACGGCTTGGTTCCGAATTCCGCTGGGCCGTGGACGGAGGGTATCTCTGCCTCGAGGTGAAAGATGGAAGCGATGAGCCATACCGACCTGTGCGCTCTGACGAATTGCATCTCCTGGCGACGGCTTGGCGTTCCGGACGTTCGCAAATTCCGAGCGAATCGTTACTCTTGGTGCTGCAACACTTTCTCGCTGATGCTTATCAGCCACCCGTCCGATTGCCGCTGACCCCTGGGTTGGCCGGTCGCTTAAATGGTCTGTTTCAATCAGACGAAATCAGGCGGCGAACCGTGGGATCTGACGGTCAGCCATTGCACTTGGAAAGCAACAGCACCGGTTGGGAGATGGTCGAAGCTTCGGATTTTCTGTACCGCTTCGAACTCAAGCACAAGGGCGAGGTACCAGACACCAGGCTGCTGATGCTTCCGGGACCGATGACTCTCTATTGGTTTGGATCCACCTTGCTGGAAGCGGGTCCGCCCCCCTTTCCGATGGACTCGCTGGAGTGTGATCCAGTCGTAGAGATCCCTCGAGCTGCGGTCGAGTCCGTTCCAGGTATCCGGTATCTGCTCGATACGATCCCTGTCTTGCCGGACGCTTTGGCCAAACGGGTGACTCGAATGCAGCCCAAACGTGTTCTTCGGGTGCGCACCGAGCCGACCGAATGGGGCGAATCGGTCGTCTTTGTTCCTCAGTTGGTCGATCCACATCACGGAACGGAGATCCAATCTTCTGGCCATTTTGGCTGGAGTCTCTCGGGGAAACGCGTGGTGCAGGAAGGCGATCGCTTCGCCGTTTATCAACTCGAGGATCAAACGGCTTACAACCAATTGTTCGGGAGATTGCCGTCCGAATACGACCCCAGTTCCAAATCCTGGCGCGTCAAGAATCCGAAACGGGCCGTTGATCTATTTGCAAAATGGTCGCAATCACTGCCTGACGATATTCAATTGGAGACCCATGACTCACTCAAAGGGTTACACACTAAACCACTCGAGATCGATCTTTCATTCGATTGCCATGACGCAGGAGACGACTGGTTTGATCTGCGCTTTTCCTGGTCGGAAGCGGAGTTGGCGCTCTCTCCGGAGGAACTCCAAGCGCTCCTCGATGCTCGCGGTAATCTGGTCCAATTTTCGGCACGTGCCTATCAGCGTTTGTCGATCCGACAACCTCAAGAATTGATCAAGACGCTGAACGAACTCGGGATTTCGCCGCGCGACCTGGCAGCTGGTCCGCAGCGTTTGCATCTGTTGCAGCTACGCTCACTGCTCACCGCGAATCTGGTTCCAAAAGAACTTCATCAAGAGCTTGAGAGACGGCTTGCGGAAATCAAAACAGAAGTCGTCTGCGATGTTCCAGACACCATTCGAGCCACTTTACGACCTTATCAGATCGCTGGACTCCACTATTTGGCTTATCTCAGCTCGAATCGATTTGGCGGAATTCTCGCCGACGACATGGGACTGGGAAAAACGATCCAGACATTGACTTGGATTGCCTGGCTCCGGCACACCACCGCCATTTCCGGCCCAAGCCTGATTGTTTGTCCCAAGTCCGTGGTCGACAATTGGGTGGGTGAGGCAGAACGTTATTTTCCCACACTTCCGATCGCAGCTTTAAAGAAACCGGAACTGCACGACAAGGCAATTGAGCCAGGACAGGTGTTGGTTCTCAATTACACCCAGCTTCGGATGTTGAGCGAGCATCTGGCTCAAATCGAATGGGATGCCGTAATTTTTGATGAGGGGCAATATCTCAAAAACTCAAGCTCGCAGACGACTCAGTCCGCCCGCGCGTTAAAAGCCGCGAATAAGATCCTCCTCACGGGCACACCGATCGAAAACAAATTGCTGGATCTCTGGAGCTTGATGAGTTGCGTGATGCCGGGAGCGCTCGGAACGCAGAGTTCGTTTAGACGCGAATTCCAGGATTCAGGCGATGCCGAGTCCAGATTGCGCCTCTCCCGCAGAGCGCGTCCATTCCTCTTGCGCCGGACCAAGGAAGAGGTCGCGTTGGAATTGCCGCCGAAGATTGAAGAAGATATTCGAGTCACCATGGAGGGTAAGCAGGAGGAACTCTACCACGCTGAAATCAAGGTCGCCCGCCAGAATCTCCTCAAGATCCAGGATGGGGAGCAACTCGACCGGGAGCGCTTCAATCTGCTGACCTCGCTGTTACGGCTCCGCCAGATCTGCTGTCATCCCGCACTGGCCGGACTCAAGGACGAATTAGCGACCAGCGCGAAACTGGAGGCGCTCGTCGATCTGCTGGAACCCCTGATCGAGGAGGGAAACAAGGTGCTGGTCTTCAGCCAATTTGTGGAAATGCTGCGTCTCATTGAAGAGCGGATCAGTAATTTGGGCTGCACGCTCTTTAAGCTCACCGGGAAAACGGAAAATCGCAACGATCTGATCATAGATTTCCGGCGTGCTCCGGGTGCAGGTGTATTCCTGATATCGCTAAAGGCCGGCGGCTCCGGACTCAATTTGGAGGCGGCATCCTACGTGATCCTTTTTGACCCATGGTGGAATCCGGCCGTCGAAAATCAGGCCATTGATCGCACCCATCGAATCGGCCAAACAAAGACTGTCTTTGCGTATCGACTGCTGGTCCGCGACACGATCGAGGACAAAATCCGTCAGCTGCAGATTCGGAAGTCCAACATGGCCAATGACGTGCTGGGCGAAGAAGCGTTCGGCCGGACACTGAGCCTTGAGGATTTTCGGTATTTGCTCGAGTAGCAGGTCTTCAATACGGTCCCTTGCTCTCTTCGAGAAAAGTCAGCGCTTTGATAAGGGAACCACCACAAATTCGCTCTCCGAATATCACGCTCCAGACCAAGTGGCGGAATAAACGTTTCCGTATTCGGATAAGCTGATTCGCGAGATTCTACGGTAGGCAGCAGCACCCAAATTGATGCCAAATCCGTAGCTCGGCCTCCCGCAGCGATATTCCGCCCAATCGATGATGCCGCTCAACCCGCCTTCCGCAATCAAGACATTCCGCGGATGTAGGTCGCCGTCTTTTCGGCGCGCCAACTGTGTTTCGGCTCGTATCCGAGGATCTTCCGCACTTTCTCAATCGCCAGCAGAGTCTCGTGAGGTCCGAAAGAGCGTTTGTGAGACACATCAGGGAATACCTCAGCTAACAACGACTGGTTGTCTCGTTCCATAACCGTATCCGCATTGGCGATAATGAACACATCGGCTCCTTTGATGCTCGATTCCACGGAGAGACGAATCGCCTGAGCCGCGTCCCGGGCATCAATGTAACCCCAGAAATTCCATTTGCGTTTCCGGGCATCATCCTGAAAGCCGGGGAACCTCGCATAATCATGCGGTTCCATGATGTTCGAAAAACGCAGGCCGATGATCTTCAACTCCGGGTCCCAACGGCAAAACTGTTTTGCCATTTCTTCACCGACCAGTTTGGACAGCGAATAGGCCGATTCCGGTCGCCCGGGATATTCTTCGTCAATCGGGACGTAGGGCGGCGGCGTATCGAAAGGGAGGCCGAGCACAGTTTCGCTCGAGGCCCACACGACGTTCTTAATGCCGAGCTGCCGCGCCGCTTCGAACACGTTGTAAGTACTGATCGTGTTTGTGGCGAAGGTCACGGAATTCGTTGCCAGGCCGGGAGCGGGAATCGCGGCGAGATGCACGATCGCGGTCACGTTCCGGATCCGATCATCGATCTGGGAAAATGCTTCTATCGTCTGGCCGAAGTCAGTGAGCTCGACCCGGCTGAACGGTACTAGCGCATCTGGAGGCCGAACCAGATCGACACTGGCCACCTCATAATTATGAGCCAACAGTTCGGCGATACAGGCCCGTCCGGCCTTTCCACTGCCACCGGTTACAATAATCATGGCGCACTCAAACCTTCGCGCAGAACGGTAGCAACCAAATTTTTTGCGTTACCGCCGGCCGGACGCTCCAGGAGAACCCCGTCCTCGCCTTTAGAATGCGCCGCGATTTTTTGGTTGGAAAAAATCGCTCGTCTTCGAATCTATCGGTGGTGTGAGGTTATCTGGTCTTTTTGTCACTGTTGTTATTATCAGTAAAGCTAATCGCCCATCCCGCTGTGGTCGTTATCGATCCGGGGCACGGCGGCATCGATCGAGGTGGAATGCCGGGTCAAAGGCTGCCTGAGAAACCGTACACACTAGACGTTGCAAAACGGCTAGCCCGAATTCTGGACGGAACCGACGACATTAAGGTAGTCCTCACTAGGACAGGCGATTATTTTGTTCCTTTACCCTGGAGAACCGCTATCGCCAACCGGGAAGTTAGACACCGCGCTGTCTTTGTCTCGATCCATTTCAATGCGGGTTGGCACCAGGGCGCCTACGGCATTGAGACCTACTACAATAATTCGCGCGGTTATCGGCTGGCAGCTTTAATTCATCCCCGGGTAATCCAGGCACTGGGCAGCATTGATCGGGGCATTCGCCATCGCGGCTATTTCGTTCTGTGGAGAAACCGGTTACCTGCCGTTTTGGTTGAATGCGGATTCTTAACTAATCCCGCGGAAGCTTCCCGGATAACCGATTCCAGCTACCGCGAGCGTATCGCGCGAGCCATAGCCGCAGGGATTGTGCGGTATGATTGATTGGCGACGCTTTCACAATTCACGTCCCAAAATTAGATTCTTTCCCGGCGACACAGTGCTTTAGGCCAAATTTCCGCGTCGTCCATGAGAACCCTGAACCGCGAACTCGGAACCTGTTGGGACCCGGCGGGGCCGGCATGGGATGCAAGGAGAATACGCGGCCCTTTCACACTTTCGTACTTAAGGGCTGCCATCGAACCCATAACCTCAGCAAACGGGTTCTAACTAACTAATTTAAAATGGCAACGACCGAAGAATTCGGTCGCTGCTATCCTCCTCCCCCTTCCCCACCCTCCTAGCCAGTTCTTCATGGCGACTGTGAAACGTTTCCAGTACAGGAGCGAGCGTCCGTTACGTATTGCGGCTCGAAGCTTGCCGAAATCTGACTAGCCGGATAGATTGCCGACGTGAGGACAGTCACCGAGATCGAGGCCGCTACGGATAGATGTAACGATCTTGCGCGGTTACAGCTGACGAATCCCTGTCGTGCCCCCACCGAATGGCTTTGGCAACTCCATGGTCGAATCGCCGTCATCACCGCCCTAACAAAGAGATAAAAACATCCCTCAATTCCGTTGTACCAAACCGGATATTTGCACAACTGATCTCCGTAATCGGTTTTAATGGATAGTTTTTACCATCACGCCACGTACGGACCCAGCTTTTCGCCGGTCCTGAGTAAACACAACAATGTCTTTTTCAACGCCTTGAGCCGGGTTCGCCCGCAATCGACAAACAGCTACGGCGCACTTGTATCACGCACCCTCTCAGCGACCTTGTCGAGTACCCACTGCCGTCCTGATTCCTGTTCTTCTTATTGAGGGCGCTTGAAATGCTGCGAACTATCGACATAGAGGTCTTCCTCTCGTGCGCTTACTCAGTCTTTCTGGTGCTTGTGGCATTCAGTCTTGAGCTCGCGGCGCGGTATTCTCATCACCGGTCCAAGCAGGTGCGGCTGTCAACTACCAGCGTACATATTCGGTCTGCCACGCCGAGTCGAACCTACAAGCGTACGATTTGGAACAGATTCTGCGATGACCCCTTGTAAGGGTAAAAGTATCTCCCGATACAACTTGGATCGGGTCCGGCCGGAGGGTTCCCAGCCCCATCTTCAGACCCGGCACGTCCCCCATGATCGCGCTGCGCCGACCGGCGGCCTTTGACACGTTACGGATAGCTCGATTAAGCGAACGTTAGATGACGCCGCGATTTTGTCTCAAGCCAATCGCGTGCGTTTAAAAAAAGAATTTGGGGAGATCTAAAAGGCTGCTGGGTAGCCCACGACATTCACGATTCGATCATGGACTTTATTCGCTACTGGTCGGGCAGAACTGAGATCTCGGCATTATGCCTGGTGAACTGGGCGGATGAAACACGTGTTGCCAGTCGGCGCGGAGTTGAGATCCATCGGGCTCGAGAGCTCCGGCGCCTTGGACACGTTGTAGCTCAGGAGAGCTTTCGCCCCGTCACGGTAGTGCGTAGACTCCATCCAAGACCCGTGGAATAATTGTCGCCTAGGGCCCGGCAGATTTTGCCGCGCTTAAGGCGGCCTGCAGTCTGGTTTGGTCCTCGTGCGAAAGCGAGGTCATAAAGATTCTGCCGCCGAGTCCCTTCAGCTCTTCCAGCAGCCGGTCCTTGTCCGGGGTTGGCCTTCTGGTTAGGACGAAAAGCGCTGATCTGCTAGGGATCAGCACTGTGGCCAATTCTTTCATGAAGCGATCGGTAATTCCCACGTCGGCGAGTGCGCCAGAAGCAGTACCTGCTGTGGCATTCAGTAAGATCAGATTGGCTAGCGGTCCACAGAAACCTTGGAAGGCCGCTCCTTCGACCAATAAGTTACCGGCATGGTGCAACTTGGCCTTGCCCGTCTCGTCCTTCACGGCGACTGCCACGTCCGCTAGATCCAGCAGGCCATCGCTTTGAAGCTTCTGCAGCTTAAGGTGAACCTCTTCCGCCTGATTGGGTTCATCGAATCCGACCACAACTAGATTACCCATTTTTTCTCATTTTAAATTTGGTTTTTGCTTCGTATCCAAAGCCAATAGGAACTCATTCCGCTTTGCGCTCCAACGAGCTGCATCCAACTTCTGCGAGGTTCGAAAAGGATGCAACCCAAGTTACGCCTACACACTTGCTGACCGAAAAAGATCGCGTCTTTCTTGTGTTCACCGGAGAGTAGTTAGCCTAGCCGCGAGGTGGTGCTAGGATCAATTGAATTGAGAAGTGGCCGACCAGCCCCTTACCATGGGCCTCCCATGCCACGCAAAAGTTGTCCGCGCCTGCGTACGGTAAGGATCAAAGGCAAAGAGGGCCATCAGGTGTCCGTCCCCCAGCCGGGAGGAGAACGGCGGCTTCAGGACCTTTAAGGACGGAAACGAGGTCTGGAGATTCTTCCTAGCCGTCCAAGCACAATTGCATCCCAATCCGTTGCAAGAAACAGCGCTGGCCGCCTCGCCCGCCTGAACTTCGACGTAAGTCGTTGATTTTGACTCGTGAGCCGGCAGACGGATTCGAACCGACGACCTGCTGAACAAATCAGCTGCTTCGATTAGACTAACTAAAGCAAAATGACGGCCCAACGTGAAATGTTTCATTGGTACGACGAACGAGTCGCCGTTTTTTGGGACATTCCGGCGAAGAAATCCGGTATTGGAATGCGCCGCCTCATTGTTTCTCCACAAAGCTCGCAAACTCTCCGCGATCTTGCCCCACCCCCCCTTGAGGAACGAGGGAAACGGCCGCGAAGGGCCATTATTCGACAATGGAGCTGAGCGTACGATCGTCCACTCAGCCAGCCTCGGGGACCGGCAGCTCGAGCGGACTGCCGACAGCGCCTTGCAAGTCTTACCTTTGGAGGATGTACGCCCACGCTTTCGCTTGAGATACATCCGTGTCCACCCGCAGTGTGGGCACACCAAAACTGTCCAATAGATCGGCTACCTGCGGGTTTTCGAAAATATCATTGCTAAGACACAGCTCTCCCCCTGTAGCCTGTCTGAGAACGCGATACGCAATATTCACCGTCTGCCCGAAATAATCGAGCTGGTTGTTGAGTGTAACTAACAGGCAATGTCCGCCATGGATGCCCATCTTTAAGCGGAGCCGATCGGAGTGTGATCTATTCATCTCTTCAACTTCTCTGGCGATGTCGATAGAGGCGCTGACAGCATCGACTGGATCCGCGAATGCCGCCATAACCTCATCGCCAATTGTCTTGACAACCGCACCGGAATGACCGGCAACGGCTCGAGCCAGAGCTGCAAAATGTTGGCGGACCAGATGGTAGCCTCGCACATCTCCGACTGCATCGTAGAGGGCGGTCGAGCCTTTCAAGTCTGAAATGAGAAAAGTAATATTCTTGACGCTAATGTTTTGCGACTCACCCAGAGTCTCATCTCCAAACAGATCGCGAAAAACTGAATCAGTCAGAAGCCTTTTCCCCGAAAGGAACGCTTCGAATTCAAGGCGCGGAGGATGAAGATCTTGTGGAAGAAGAATTATCCACACCGAACTCCTTTCGGAGGTCCGATTCTCTAGCTCGAACACAATCTTACCCCCTGGCAGGGTGCAACCTTGCTCATAGTTGTAATGGGCCGTCGGAGTTTCAAGTTTAACTGGTAGCACTTCTTTATCGGCGATCCGTAGCTTGTGGTCGATTAATGCGACCTGAACCTGTTGTATGTGTTCATCCAACGCTGGGCCCAAGTTCACCACACAGACAGTATTGTTAAGGAGGTCGCTGATCCGATAAAACGAGCCGATTGGAGCGTCTAGCTCTATCGTCTGTCTCTCCCCGGCTTTAAGGTAGGTCAGCAGCTTCGTGAAGCTAAGTAGAATGTCGTTTAGGGTGGGTTCCCCCGGCAGCGGCAACGGCCGGATACCTTTCGACATTCGGTACTTAAAGTAGAAATCCTCGATCGGAAGCGTTTCCGGTTCATGAAAGGCAAGCCTTCTGATCTCTGGGGAAACAGTAAACGTGACGTGGATGAAATCATCCAGCGTGGCTTCGTTCTCGGAAAAGCACCAGGTTGCAGCCGTAATGCGAATGCAAATTGCCTATGCTCCGCAGGCTTTCGACCAAATGGCCGCAGCCTGCGCAGACGAGCTGCCACTCCATCGTGAAGAGGCCTGAACGCGTCGCATGCAGAAAAAGGGCGATTGCTTCGCTCTCTGCCATTCCGGTCTGAATCGCGTAGCGCACCGGATTAAATCTGTACAAGTCATCATCCTGATAGCTCCGTATCGCGTTTTCGAGCTTGGAAATCACCCGGGGACTCCAGGATCTCGCCATCTCCACCAGACCCAGTCTTTGTTCCAGTTCCCCTTCATTCACTTGTCCAATACTCATTGCTTCTCCGTTTCAGTGTCTAAGTCAGTCGTTCAGTCAATTATCAGCAATTATCAAAAGACGCTCCTCGGCGCGGTGGGTGCTTTCTTAACCCGTCAACACCCCGATCTCGGCGGTCGCGATCGAGAGCCTCGTTGCCAGAGTTTGGATCACCAGACTCTTCAACTCGAGAGCTGCTCCCGGCGAAGTCCGCTCGAGCTCGTTCAATTTGTTCCTGGTCAAGCGAAACGCCCGGGTTGAAGCATCGGCGACCACCTGGGCAGGTTGCGAGCCAAACGTGAATAAAGCTTGCTCACCGACCAGCGTACCTGGTCCGTAGCTGGCAAGCCGGACATCCGCTCCGTTGCCAGAAGAAAGCTTCACTCCAAGCTGGCCTCGTTCGATAAAGAGCAGCGAATCGCCTCGTTCGCCCTGGGCCAGCACGATTTCGCCCGCTTCATAAACAAGCGGCTCGAGCAAAAATAGAAGTCGTTCCAGATTCTGCGGGCGGAAATGAGGGACAAGCATTTTACGCAGGCTCGCTTCCGTGGGCACACCGCTAAATTCGTTTAGTGTGCGAGCCTCGATCCATTCGAGCGCATGATCGAGATCGATAAAATCAAATTCAGGTTTGTCCAGGACTTCACATCGGCGCAAGAGCGCGCGCTGTTTCTCGTCGAGGCCTGCAAAAACTAAGGCGATCTGATGAGGCTCGCAAAGTTGTCGCAGTTTTCGAAAGCACATCAGAGCCGAGGCATCCATACCCTGTACCGACCGCATGTCGATGACGATAACCCGTCGCTCTGTCAGCCGCATTGCCTCGGTTAGGTGGTTAACGATTATTTGGGCAGTTCCAAAAAAAAGATATCCTTGCAAGCTGAGTCCGAAGGTTGATTCCCCATGCTCAGCAAGGAGCTTGTCGTCGCGGACCGTTCGGCGAACCCGGGACCGGTAGCTTTGTCCTGTGAAAGCACTCTTGATGCAGGTGACCCGCCCGTAATTCCAAGCAAACAGGACGCAACACGCAATCAATCCAAGCAAGGCACCGGCAAGAAAGCCTTTCAGGACAGTGGCGCCGAGGATCAATAGTAGGAGAGTGTATTCATAGAGAGGCAATCGGCGACGCGATGCAATTGCCCATTCCAGCAGCATCGAGACGCTCAGATAGAACAGAAGGCCGGCAATGACCGGTTTAGGAAGGAAGCTGATCAAAGCAGGAAAGGCGATGACGATAGTCAGGCAGAGCGCTGAAGCCCATACACCTAACAGCCGAGTCGTCCCGCCAGCCTCGACAGTGTTACTCTCGGCACCGTAAAGCGTTTCAGAGAGAGCAAGCGCTGTCTCGGTCAAGGCGACAACCACCACCGCACCCAATTCAATGACATGACTACCGATGACTTGCCATGCTACCAGGCCGCGGGGTATGGTGAGAGTCGCCGGCAGCGAAACGCTCGAGACCGGCTCAAGCAGCAGTCCGAGAGCTCTCAAATGTTCGGTAGGTAAGCCTACTGACGCAGCTAACCCGTAGAATCCGACAGTTCCTAGTAAGATGACACTCGGAAACCCGAGAAAATGACCCCGAATCCTTTTAGAAAGTAGGAGGACGATCGCTATACCCAGGGCGGGCAGAACGGCGATAAGAGGAGTATTGCGAAGGACCTCCAAAACGGAAAAATCAAGCGAGTGATTAGTGAGAATATGGAAGGCACCGCTGAAAACCAGAAATCCAGACGCGGCTAGGACTCCACCAACCACTGAAAAGGGGGCCAGCTGGATCAGCCCCCCCTCCCGGAGTCGACCTAATCCATAGGCTACCACTCCACTTACCAGTAAAGTGGCTGATAAGGCCATGAGGACTGTGCCGATCACGGCCGATTCGGAACTTCCTTTAGCGCGTGCATCCAAACCAATGCTGGCTAGAGAAACGGCCAGGATGGCAGCGGTATTCGAGTCCGGTCCCGCAATGCGAAATTGCTGGGAACTCCACAGGGTAACGACTAACCCGACCAAACAGACGCCAATCAGCAAGCTGGGAATTCCGACAGAGGCGTATCTCTCGAGGCTGTCACTAAAGATCATCAGGCCGTAGCCGATTGCGTAGCAAAGCGTGATCAGGGCGCTGATCGACCCGCCGCAGAGAACGCCAAAGACCCGTGAGATTTTTGTCGCCATCTTATTTTTTTTAGCTGAAACGGGCGGCTGCTGCCAAGAAAGTTAACTGGCGAATACTGCGGCTACCAAGAATTTCCGAAAAATCGGTTGCGAAAAACGCGCCCTTGTCGGGCTTGCGTGGGACTTATGCAACGGCAAATACAAACTAATAAGAGCCGATCGTCGATGTTGCATCCCGCGACTTCGAAGAAGCCCGGGCGCAGACCATCAACGATTCGATGGGGCAAACCACGATCTTGTAGCCGAGTTGCTCCAGCTCCTTTACCGAGAGAATCGGCGTCACCTCCCGTAAGCATATTGACGAACAGCGGATGCTTCACCCGCTTCGGGATATCCTCGAAGTTCGGCGCGCGATTCGGGCGCTTCGATGAAGGCGATGTCCGCGCCACTGTCGCGACATCGATTGACTCGATCGATGGCGTCGTCTCGGCCGTTCATCTGGCGCGCGTCGGTGCGGGCGAAAATGGCAAAGTCCGGATCTCTCTTAGCCTTTACCGCCGCTTTGATCTTTAACACCATTTCCTCGCTTGGAACGACCCGTTTGTTGGCAAAATGGCCACAGCGCTTGGGCATCACTTGGTCCTCCAGTAAAATCCCACTCGCACCCGCAGCCTCGAAGGCCTCGACCGTGCGCTGGACGTCATGCAAATCGCCGTACCCGGTATCGGCGTCGGCGATGACCGGAATGCAAACGCGGGCGGCCATGCGGCGCACCGCATCGGCCATTTCGGACATCGAGAAAATTCAGGTCCGGCAGGCCGAGCATTGACGCGCTAGTGTCCCCAATGTCGAGCGGCCATTCGAATCTCGCTGGAACCCTGCTTGCTTCGGTTCGAGCAATCATACGGCCCTGACATCACCGAGTGCCGCGGACCAGCGTCAATCGGGGTTCAATCTCGCCTCAGTGCGGCGTCACGCGATCTGCTGAACCCATTGGCTCCGCCAAGCGGGCGCCTCGAAGGGATCCGCGAAATACTGTGTCTCGCGCACGACCTTTCCGTTGCGGAACTCCATAATACTCACTGTGTATGCCGGTCGCCCCTGGTACGTGATTGTGTATTCCGTGATCCAGAGATCACCGTTTCCGAGAACTCGCTTGACGTTGAAGCCTGACGGCTTGCCGGGATGGTGACTTCGCAAGGCTTGCAAATTGCTTCGCCCGAGGATTCGCTCGCCTGACTGGGGATAATCACAAATGGCATCGTCATCGTAAATATCGTGTTCCGCGTTTGCATCGCCGGCTGCCGAGGCGTGCCAGTGTTTATCCAGGGCTTCACGTATTTGTTCCTCTTGCATGGACTGCTCCAGGTGCTGCTTGGCTTTCATGTTCACTTTCCTCTTGGAATAAACCCAGGCACGCCGGTCTCTACGACTGCATTAAATCTTTGCCGCGTCTTGATTCCCTCACTAATCTCTTTCATTGCGTCTTCAGGAAGCGTGGAGATGTCGAAGTTCTCCTTGATGCGGCTCGGGGTTTTGGATGTGGTAAGGAGGGCCGTGCCGCGTTGCACCGCCCATGCGAGCAGCACTTGGGCAGGGGTTTTGTTGACTCTCTTGGCGATGGAGGTAATCACAGGGTCATCTGGCAACTTAGGTTCTGTACTATGACCCAACGCCGCAAAAGCTTGGAGCACGATACCGTTCTTGTGGCAAAACTCGAGCAACTCCCATTCTGGGAGATATGGATGGGATTCGACGTGAACGACCGCTGGCTTGATGGTCGCGGCTTCATAGATCTCCTTCAGCCTTTCCAGGCCGATGTCTGATAATCCGATCGCTTTGCACTTGCCCTCGTCTACCAGCTTCTCTAGCGCGCCCCAGGTCTCCAACAGCGTCACCCCTCTATCATAGATAACATTTCCGTTCGAGTCCCTCGGGTCTTGCACGTCTCCGGGTTGGAAGGCGAAAGGGGTATGGATGAGATAGAGATCGAGGTAGTCGAGCTGGAGTTTCTTGAGGCTTGCCTCGAAGGCCGGCTTGACGCGCTCGGGCCGATGATTGGTGTTCCAGAGTTTCGTGGCGACAAACACATCCTCCCGCTTGATCTTCCCTGCCTTGAACACCTCCTGCATCGCTTCGCCGACCTCTTTCTCGGTCCGGTAACGTTCCGCAGTGTCGAGCGCGCGAAACCCTGCCTCAAGCGCTGCCCTGGTCGCATTTTGGGTTGCGATGGGGTCGGGAATCAGCGTTCCAAAGCCGAGTGCAGGGATCGCGCCCGCTTCGTTGCTAAGGACTAACTTCGTGTCGCGAAGATTGTCGGATTCTATCATGATCTTGATCCTGCGTCAGTTTCTAGTTGATTGTCAGCCCGCGAGTGGGGAAGTCAGGGCGATGCGACGCCAGCGGTGAAATTTCGCGGGTGATGACTTGTCCATCGCTCTCGTGTAGTGTTTTACATTACAAATATAATTTATCAAGCATTACATCCCGGGAGTGTCACCTTCGGGTTTGGTTATGGTATGCAGGCCCCGCCTGAGCCTTTGCGCAGAACGAGAGGGCTAGCCTCCCAGTCCTATTACATTTTTCGTGCCAGCCTTTTGCACGGCAGTTAACCGGCCCATTTCCAATTGTTTGCGCGCTTTTGAGAAAGTCGCGCCGTAGTGCGAAATTTCGCCCCCATGGTTTATTTGCGGGGAGGAAGTGCGAGATGTCGTCTCTACTCTACGGAACTTTTCGCGAGCCGCTTACCTGACATCCGCCTCGCCATTGAAGGCGCAAATATCTCGCATTGCAATTCGCATTGCTTACTCCTTTGCTTCCTGATACAAAAACAATGCGTTCGGTGATTGACTTATACGAACCATTCGAACCCCCCTAGGAAGAAAAGAATGAAAATACGCTTAGTAGTTTCCTAATCCATTTGCAATTGAATCAGGGAAGATTCCGTCATTGCCTTTCCCTTTTTCGTGATCAAGCTGAAAGCGGTTTCTAGGGTAAAAGGTCGCAGAGAACTCCTGTTGCGTACGCGGACTGGTCCGGGGGTCTTGGAATCGGCCACGGACCAAGCAAACCGGCTCCCAAGATGCAAAACTGCGACAGCGGAAACGACCATCTTGCAGGCGGGCCTCCAACTCGGGCAGCGCCACCCGATCCAGTCCCGACCGGAACCGCTACTTTGGCGCTGTGGGACCGGGGGTGGGCAAGCTGTAAGCGATATTGGGCAATACCTCCAGCGGAATGCGTACTCCGTTAGCTGTATCGGGGATACCTTCCTTTGGGGGCAACTGGTTTCCGTCCGAATCGAAGACAGTAACGAGAGCCGTAAGGTCCATCCGATCCCCAGACTCTTTTAGGACCCCGGCAAACTGTACTTTGTCGAATTGATGCAGTTTGACGCCCTCGCCCGACTCCGCGTCCTTCTCGTTGAGAGGAGCTTCGTATTTGATCGTAAGAAACGTGGCCGCAAACGTCTTCCAACCGGTCTTTTGCCACACGCCGGACTCAGGAATATTTAGCATATTAAAAGGCGCTTTCGGGAAAAAAGCGCTTTCACCCTGGAGGTCTCCTGTTAAGGTTCCGCCCTTGTGAAAGACGGTCAGGATAAATTGTCCTCCGGAGTTTCTTATGAGCCATGCCCCGGTCGGGTCGGTTTCGCGACTGGATTCGCGTTTCGCTGCCGCCGCGCGACCTTGGCGGAGTCATGGCATGCATGTCAGCAAAAGCCGCGATCTTGGGCACCGGTTTTGGCGAAATCCGGTCGGGTGCAGACGAATTCAAAGTGGCCCATGAGCATTTCTTTGATGGATTTGATACGGAAAACCAACATTTCGATTTATGACGAAACTGATAACTGGAAGTGTCGTAACGGCTCTTTTGTGCTCAAGTCTTAACGGCTGTAGCCGTGGAGATATAATGGAAGCTATTACAATCAGTAGTGCTATAGCTGGCGCTACCACCGTAATCACAATCGTAGCAGTTCATGAAGCAACTGAACGCCAGCGCCAGGTTGCCCAGGAACAGGGTCACTTTGCTTATCAACAACTGATTGAGCAACACAAAACAAGAGGCGCTAAAAAGTCACGTTACATCGCGGTTGCAACAGTACGTGAACCCGACTCCAAAGAGGCTAAAAGCCTGATGATCTTCGATACTCAGACTGACCAAGTAGTTGGTAACCATGTGTATGACGTCAAGACTGAACCGAAAACTGGCCAAGTAGGTAAGTTTGAATCCTACTCGGCTGAATATGTTGGCACCGGTCAATATTAACACGAGTCTGGCGGGGCTCAATTCGGGCAGAACCGCCATGGATTTTCATTTCCAGCCCTAAAGCGGGAGATTCTTCCTCAGCATCGCCAATAGATGATCGGGAGTAAACGGTTTACGCAACAGGAACGGTTGCCACGCTCCGCCAACAATACGGGGATGCTGATCACCGAGCGAGACGCCCGTCATTAACAGGATGGGCAGATCAGCGTGGCGCTCGCGGACTCTTTCAGCCAAACCGATCCCGTCGAAAGCTCCGGGCATATTGATGTCGGTCAAGAGCAGGTCGATTCTCTGCCGGTTTTCTACGATCACATCCCACGCATCCTCTCCATCCCGAGCGGTAAAAACGATGTATCCAGCATCCACCAAGATGCGACCCGTAATTTCCAAGACAAATTCATCGTCATCCACGACCAGAATCGTTTGAGATGGATTTGGATGCTCAGGCGGCATGTGATCACATCTCTTTATTTCTTAAGATTCCGCTGTTTTCTCGTCTTCAAACATCCATTCGACCCGTCACGCCTCACATTTAGGAAAATTACCCAAAGGCACCTAACTCCAACGCCACTACCGCCTCTGAGGCTAAAGTAGCTTTTAGTTGATACATGAAGGAACCAATTGCCTTAGTTAATACTGAAGGAAGCTACGAAGCGACAAAATTTAGTCCTGGATGTTCCTCGCATTGCAATTGAATTTATTGTCACTAACTAATTATGGTTAATTGCGTTGGAATAAGCCGTAATTTAGGCCGGTACATCGGATCTGCAACCCTCTTTGATGGTAGCATCCCGAAAGCGCGCACCGATGAACAAAGACTTTTGATCGCATCGTGCCGGAGCCGCAAGGATTTCATCAAAGCATGTTCCATGGTTTCGCCTTCTGCATCGAGTGTCTTTTCGTTTGTGACGCAGATGAATGGAAGATTCGCTTTAAGTGCGTCAATTGATACCTTGCATAACTTTGTCGATGCAGCTCAGGGAGATACTTTTGAGACCGAAGATAACAAAAGACGTAAGCATGGCCGGCAGACCCTGATCCGTTTCCAGATCTACAAGCACAAGCGGCAAAGCATAAGAAATGCTCAGATTTTGCGCAACTTCCCGAGGCCAGATTCCACACCTGACTGCATGTGATCCGGGCAGAGGAGCATCACAATACTGATTGACCAATCAGTTCGCGAAACAAGTTTTAGATTCGTCCCTCCCTGCCGGAGCAATGCCAGCCTGGCCAACAAGCCCGCCCAAATCATATTGAAAATTTTTTACATCCGTTTCCGGATCTTAAGCTGGTCGAAGTCTACCTCAGTTACTCCCCGGATGGTCGTATGTACGCGATCGGTGTTGCAGAAAATCGGCCAAAGCCACGCGGCATAGATAGCAACTATCCCCTAAAGTACCGGCAACTTCTCCTCGACGGATTTCGCCGCTGCATTCGGCACTGGTTCTGTACGGTCAGACTTAATTCCGCACGACTTCAGGCTGCCGGAATGTCCGCTCTGATAAATTTCAGTTCGAAAAATCGGGATTTCCTTCGGGGCCTCGATTCCGATCTTAACCGCATCACCGTCGATCCTAGTCACCTTGATATGAATAAGATCTCCAATAATGATGCCCTCGTTTACCTTTCTGGATAGAATTAACATTCCTGGCTACCTTCTTTAATATACGCTTGTGAGTTCCCTGGTTAGGAAATATAGAGACAGTCTACTTCGGAGGGACCCACCGAGCGACCTGTGATTAAACTGTGGACGGCGTCTCAATGAGAAATCTCTCTTTGAGCCCTTGGTTTTGTTTAAGACGTTCCTCCATTCGATTACTTAGTCGGTCAACTTCTGAAAAAAGAGCTTCGAGTAAAGGGTGTACATAGTCGGGAAAGCTTCGTATGACTTCAGGCGACTGCACATCATCGTTGAGATGAAATTTCGACGCCGTCTGCCGGAGAGCCAGCTCCCGTCCCTGGGTACAACGTGAGATAAGCCGTAGCTGGGCGCGAATTTGCTCTTCCAGCCGCTCATTTTCCGTGGTGTCACGACGGTACAAAGTTTCGGTTTGCTGATTTAGCAGTCGAATGAGGCCACCCTTTTCCTGCAGCTCATCTCTGAGAGCATCTACCAATTGGTCCCAGTCAACTTTTGTATTCATTATTTGTTAGCTTTAAAATTTCACGCCAATACGTTGACCAAGTAGTTTCGGAGCAGCCCCACTGTCTGCGTGTGGATCTGGCAGATCCGGGATTCGGTCAGTTGGAAGCAAGACGCAATTTCCGACAGACGCATGCCTTCGTAGTAGTACATCGCCAATACTTTCTTCGGTACGGCTGGCAATTGTTCCATCCGTAGCGCGAGCAACGACAAAACTTCCTTGCGGTCCAGGGCGTCGAGGGGAGCAACGCACGAGTCGTCGGGGATGATCTCATGCAGTGATTGATCCTCTAGATCGGATTGTTCATCGACTCCGTCGAGCGATACGAATTTGACCGGACGGACCTCTTCCATCAGGTCGGCTAGCTCGCCTTCGGTCATGTGCATTTCGGCACAGAGTGAATCCTGGCTGACGCTTCCGCCCTGTTCTTGTTCCAACTTGGAAATGGCCGACCCGAGGCGCTTGGCTTTTGAGCGCGTGGCACGGCTCATCCAATCCATCCGGCGAAGCTCGTCCAGTATTGCTCCTCGGATACGTGTGGTGGCATAGCTGGCAAAACTGCTTTCACGGGAGGCGCGATAATTGCGGGCGGCTGCGACCAGACCGGTCACGCCGATACTATAAAGCTCATCCGTTTCAATTTTGCTCGGCAGTTTTCGCCGCATTTTTTCGACGATCGATCGAACAAGAGCGAGATTGTTCTCAATCAGTTGCTGAAACAAACCCTCGCTGATTGCATCAGCGTCCCGCGCCGGATTGGCTGGTGGTTCGGATATTTCGTTAAAGGCGAGAGGGGCTGTCATTTGCTTGCGCACAGGTTTGAACCATACGAAAGCAATTCTGATACCTGAGAGCGAGCAATGCAGCCCGATAACTCTTAAGTATCTTAATATGAACGACTTAGATTTTTATATATTTTGCTGATCCGAATTTTAAGGCGCGTCGGGACCCGCTTTTTCCCGAAAGCGGAACGTCTCATCGCGATAAGGCGGCAAATTTTGCCGTGTCGAAAGGTGCATCGGCATATTCTGCGTCCCGAAAGTTTTCACTGATCAGGACCACCAGGCAGGAACAGGGGCTTGAGAAGATGACGGACAAAAACAAGCTTTCGAAACGGTGCTCTTTAAGGCGATTATATCGCGGCTGCCGTTTCTAGCGGAGGGGTCTGACCCGTTCGGATCGGGCGATAATAACTGTCGCGCTGCATCGGTTCGCGACCGGCTTCGCGAATTGTCCGCTCGAGAGTCGCTTTCGTCTGCTCCTGTGGCGTTTTCGAACCGGCCATATGAAAGATTCTTTCCTCCATCAGGGTCCCGTGCAAGTCATCGACACCGTAGTTCAACGAGATCTGAGCCAATGGCAAGGTCATCGCAACCCAGTAGCCGGTAATGTGGTCGAAGTTGTCCAGGTAGATCCTGCTGACAGCAAGGTTGCGGAGTTGATCCAAACCGGAGGCCGGTTTGATCCGTCTCAGTTCGGTCGTCTCCGGAACGAAAGCGAACGGAACAAAGCCTGTAAATCCCCCTGTTTCATCTTGAAGGTCCCGAAGTTGCCGCAAATGATCGACGCGATGTTCAATCGTCTCGATATGCCCGAATAGCATCGTACAGGTACTGCGACCTCCCATTTGATGCCAGCGCCGGTGCACATCCTTCCATTCTTCCGCAGTCTCCTTGCCGCGGCAGATCTTATCACGCACGATCGGATCGAAAATCTCCGCGCCGCCGCCCGTGAGCGAGTTCAGACCGGCCTCACGCAGCATCCGAAGAGCGTCCCCGATGGAAATCTTGAAAACGCGCTCGGCAAGGTGGCGGATCTCAATGGCGGTAAATGCCTTAATGTGCAGGGCAGGATCAAGCGAGCGCAGATTCCTCAGCAGTTCGAGGTACCATTCACCTTGGAGCGTAGGATGAAGACCTCCGACCATATGAACCTCCGTAATGCCAAACGACAGCGAGCGCTGCGTTGACTCGACAATTTCGGAGATGGCCATTTCGAACGCGTGCGGATCACGCTTCCGGGCGCCGAAAGCGCAAAACTGACAGGATAGGATGCAGATGTTTGAGTAATTGATGTACCGATTCAGGATATATGTTGCGCGGTTTCCGTTTTTCCGTTCACGGACGACGTTGGCGATCATGCCGAGCGCATTGATATCGGTAGACCGGTAGAGGCGGGCTGCTTCGCTGTCGTCGATGCGCACCGCTGCGACGACCTTGTCGTAGATTGAGCGGAGTTCTTGAGAAACGAGCCGGCTGCTTGTGAAACTTTTCACAAATTAAACCTGACACAGGACGATTCTCGCATCAAGTTCGCACAACTTTGCTCAATTACTTAGCAACCTTTGTGGTTGCGGCGTGTTATTAGGGGATACGATGGCCCCTGTCCTACGAGTGCTAATCCCTTCCATACCGTCAGTGGACTCAACTGAGCCAGAAATCGAGTGGATGGCTCGTATTCGAGATGGAGACATGGAAGCGTTGCGGCTCCTCGTGGAAACCCACCAGGCCCGCGTCATAGGGACGATCAGCAAGATGCTTGGGTCGGAAGCTGAATCAGAGGACTTGGCCCAACAGGTTTTTATTCGGATCTGGAAATCGGCGCCGCGCTACAAGCCAACGGCAAAATTTACCACCTGGCTGTTTCGAATCACTCGTAACCTCGTATTCAACGAGCTCAGGCGGAGGCGTCATTTCGCAGATCAAGCCGAAGAGACTCCTGAACCCGCTGAACGATCAGACAAGGAGCCCGACCAAATTTTACTGGGAGAAGAACTCCAGCTCGCGATTCAGGATGCAATCAACCGGTTGCCGGAAGCCCAGCGAATGGCAATTATCCTGCGACGTTACGAAGAAATGCCTTACGAAGAAATCGCCAAGGTCATGGAGACCACGGTCCCGGCCGTGAAGAGTATCTTGTTCCGAGCGCGAGCGGAACTGCGAGAGCGACTGGCGAAGTATTTAGCCTGAAGATTCAATGGTTGCGCAGGTCACGAAAGGCCGTTCCCAAGCAGCCGAAGAGATCCGAAGGCAACATTGATTCCTCGGAAAAATGGTTGGCGGTAAGTTCCGCGGCTCTCCCGCAAAGCCAGGTGCCTAAACGCGCCGCATCGTAGGGCGAGATACCCTTGGCCAGGAACGCGGCACATACGCCGGTAAGAACGTCACCTGACCCACCCTTCGCAAGACCCGGCGAGCCGCTTGAGTTGTAGGCCAGAGGCTTGCCGCTTTGACCAACGACGGTTCGCGACCCTTTCAGCACAAGTGTGACTGGATACGCGGAGGTAAACTCTCTAACGATCTCTATCCGGCTCTTACCCGACGTCGCCCATAGGCGTGACATTTCGCCGGGGTGCGGCGTCAAGAGCCGCGGCCCTGCACAAGCTTTCAATTGCACGACCGCCGTCGACAAGGCGTTCAACGCATCTGCATCCACAACCATCGGTCCCGCAAATTGAGCGACCGTTTCCAGGATTTCCTGTCGCCTCGCCGAGCCAAGACCCGGCCCGATACCGATGGCGTCTAGTCGATCATCCAGCACAGATCGAAGATCAGACGTCGGTTTCACCATGATTTCCGGGGTCACCTTTGCCGCGGCCAAGCTGTAAATCTCCTCCGGAACGTACAAGGAGATCAAACCCGCACCGGCTCGGGCGGCGGCTTCAGAACAGAGAATCGAGGCGCCCACAAAACCTCGCGAACCGGCCACAACACCCACGCGGCCATAATCGCCCTTGTGCGAATCGAATGAGCGGCGCGGTACAAGGTTACTCAGATTTCCCGGTGCGGAGAGAATCGCGCGTTCCGGGTCTTTCGGCCCACGAGCGGTTAGTTGAGCGAGTTCAACGACGAGGATACGGCCCACGAAATTGGTGGCTTCGTCCCGGAAAAGCGCCGTCTTCGGAAAACCGACAGTAAGCGTGAAATCCGCCATCACAGCGTCCGGATCGACGCCTTCGTCGCCGATGCCCGTGGGGAGGTCAAGCGCATAAACAGTCGCGTTCGAGGACCGGCGCAAGGTATTGATTTCGCTGGTCAAGACCTTCAAAGCCGCGTTGAGCTGCGGCCGGGAACCAATTCCAAGGATACCGTCGAGGATAGCGACGGACTTGCGGTTGGGAAGAGTCGAAAGCCGGTCCGAAATGCGGCGCGAACTTAATTCCTGCAGCTTCTTCCTGGGCAGCGGTTGAAGATCGCTCTCCGGTACGAGCTGACGAATCCAGACCTCCCAGCCGGCCTTCCCGAGTAGAGTTCCCGCGACGATCGCGTCGCCGGCATTATTCCCTTTTCCGAGATAGGCTATACAGAGGCCGGGGTGAGGCTCCCGTTCCAGGATGGCTTTCGCTATGCCCTCCCCCGCTTGATCCATCAAGACCTCAGCATCGATCCCGTCGTCAAAAGCCTTCCGCTCGACCTCCTTCATGTCGTTGGCGGTAAGGATCACGTCGGCCATAAAATCGTGGTCACCTTTTTCCGCCGAAGAGCCTTAAATGGATCGGCGCGCAAGCGCGAGGTTCAAACCTGCCTCGGGGTTCATGGCTGTCCTGTCCCCGAATACCAGGTATTTTGCCGGACAGGACACTAAAGTTTGTGCGTACCTTTAAGAATACCAACGGTTCCTACTTTTTGTCCGCCTCGATGTGCAGTTCAATCTGTACGTCGTCTCCGACGACCTGAGTTCCCTCAATCACTTTGCTCCAACTGAGTCCGAAATCACTGCGCCTGAGAGCGGTCGATGCCTCCCAACCGCTGACCGTAGCCCCCTGCATACCGGCCCCTTTGCCGATCAATTCCACCTTCAGCACGACTTCCTTGGTCACTCCGTGCATGTCCAGATTGCCGGTTACATCAGCGGTATTCTCGCCGGTCCGTTTGACGGAGGTGCTTTTAAAGGTGATTTCCGGAAACTTTGCCGAATCAAAAAAATTGGGAGACCTGAGATCGTCGTCCCGCATTTTTACGCCGGTGTCAATGCTGGCCGTCTTGATGGTTACTTCGACGGATGACTGTTCAGGATTCGCTTCGTCCAGTTTAATCTGGCCGGAAAAGTCGCCGAATTTGCCGGGTACTTTAGAGAACAAGTGACGAACTTGGAAACCGATCGTCGAATGAGCCTTGTCAAAGACGAAGGTGTCAGCCGCAAAGGCGGAATGAACTATCGCGAGAGTCGATAGCAAAAACAGAACAGTTACTTTCTTCATAGGGATGCAGCCAAATTAGCGAACACCGTAGCAGTGAGTCAACGTCGGAGAACCTTATTCCAAGCGGCAGTGAGAAAACCCGTTCGGCCGCGTGGTCAAACGGGTTTTCTCGGTCGCGGGGGGAAAACGTGTTGCCCTGAATGCGCTCTAAAACTTAGACTTTGCTTTTGAAGTCTTTGCCAGGGACGAACTTGACGGTCTTTGATTTCGGAATCCGGATTTGCTGGAGAGTCTTCGGATTAACACCTTTACGGGCCTTTCTTTCGACCACCTTGAAAGTTCCAAATCCAACTAACTGGACCATTTTATCCTTTTTAACGCCCACTTTGATGGCATTAATGACCGCCGTGACCGCCCTTTCCGATTCCGCCTTACTGGTTTCGCTTCCGAGCTGTTTCTGGACCGCTTCGACTAACTCTACTTTGTTCATGATAAACGATGCGTTTTCCGTGGGGTGTTAGGCTTGGGAACGTAGCATCCAAGCCGATTTGCGGACCAACGCTCTTAATTTGGTCGTTTTCACAACATTCGCAACTTTTTGTCAATTCATTAATCTTGTTTTATGGAATTTCATCCTGTCCTAGAGCGTTTAGATCAGTTTCTAGATGTAAAACCGACCATTCCCGACGACGTTTACGTCGCGCCGAATGCCACGATCCTCGGCCAAGTCTCGATCCGCTCAGGATCCAGCGTCTGGTTTCAGTGTGTCATTCGAGCCGACATCAATGAAATAAGGATCGGTGAAAAAACGAATATTCAGGACGGATCGATTCTCCACGTCGCGGACAAATACGGCCTGGCCGTCGGTGACCTCGTCTGTTGCGGGCATCGGGCGATTCTTCACGCCTGCATGATCGGAGATCGTGTCCTGATTGGCATGGGCGCGATTGTCATGGACGGAGCCGAGATTGGAACTGGCTCGATTATCGGAGCGGGAGCATTGGTCACCAAAGGCACCCGGATTCCTCCCGGGTCACTGGTTCTGGGTTCTCCTTGCGAAATTGTGCGAACATTGACGCCCGGCGAGCAGAAGGGGATCGAAGACCTTGCCGAAAAGTACGCGGTCATCGCAAAGCGCTACGGCAGGCGGGAATAGTCGATCGTCTTCAGGCGGTCAAGATTGAGCCCTAACCTTGGGACGCAATCGATCAAGGCACGCGTATATGGATGCCGTGGCTGCCGCAAAACGGCTTCCGCGACCCCGAACTCAACCAGGCGGCCGCGAAACATTACCGCGACTTTGTCTGCCAGGCCGCGGATGATACCGAAGTTGTGCGTGATCAAAATGATCGCCATCCGGTATTTGTTCTTAAGTGTCCGGAAAAGATCGAGGATTTGCCGCTGAATAGTTACATCGAGGGCTGTTGTAGGCTCATCCGCGACCAGGATCTTCGGCTGACAACAAAGGGCCATAGCGATCATCACGCGTTGCTGCATACCGCCGCTCAACTGGAAAGGATAGTCTCTCAGCCTGCGCGCCGGATCCACAATTCCTACCTGATCAAGCCAGTGTATGACCTCTTTGCGCACTTCACGGACCTGCGGCCGATGTAATCGGATTGTTTCCGCGATCTGCTCATAGATGGAGAATACGGGATTCAAGCTCGTCGCCGGCTCCTGAAATATGTAGGCAACCTGATTTCCGCGTAGCGATCGCAGCGCGTTTTCGCTCATCCCCAGGATCGAGTGGCCGTCGAGCAGGATGTCACCACTCTTGTAGTGAGCCGGGGGTTCAGGTAACAGCCTGGTTAGCGCCAGAGCGGTAACGCTCTTGCCGCTCCCGCTTTCGCCAACAATGGCAAGGGTCTCGCCTTCCCCCAAGGAGAATGAAACTGACTCTACTGCGTTCAAATCACCCTCGTCCGACCGAAACCCGATGGTGAGATCCCTTACCTCCAGCATCCGACTTGATTAGGACCAAGATCTTTGGTTGTAAAGGCGAGAAACGGGATCGGGCGACTCCAAAGGATGATCTACGTGATTGAAAACCGCAGCGCGGAAAGATAGTAACGCCTTGTGAAAATGTGTACCTGCTTCCTCGTCGTTTTCGGCCTGATGGTGTCTTTGCTCCGAGCCGAACAGAAAGAACTGGTCGTGGGAATGGAGATGTCGTACCCGCCATTTGAGATGCTGGACTCGAGCGGCCAACCAGCGGGAGTGAGCGTGGATATGGCTCGAGCGATGGGCCAATACCTGAATCGGCCGGTACGGTTTGAGAACATTCCATTCGACGGCTTGATCCCTTCTTTGAAGACAGGTAAAATTGATGTTATCATTTCGTCGCTGACTGAGACGGAGGATCGCAAGAAATCGATCGATTTCAGCGATCCCTACTTGACAATGGGGCTGGGGATCCTTGTAAACAAAAAGGGCGACATCCGGTCTATCAATGACGTCGACAAACCCGGCCGCAACGTCGCTGTGAAAAAGGGGACTACCGGCAATATCTATGCAATCCAGCACTTCAAAAATGTGAAGCTGCTGGTCCTGAACGACGAGAATGCGTGTGCCATCGAGGTGGCGCAAGGCAAGGCAGACTGTTTTATTTATGACCAGATTTCAGTCTTTCAAACCTGGAAAAAATACCAGGACACCACGCAGGCAATCCTTCAACCGTTCCAACAGGAACAATGGGCGATGGGAATTCAGAAGGGAAACGATGCCCTTCGCCAACAAATCAACGGCTTCCTTAAACATTTCAAGGAAACCGGAGGCTTCGAGCAAATTGGGGTCAAGTATTTCAGCGAAAACAAAAAGGCTTTCGAAGAACTCGGGATACCATTTTATTTTTGAGTTCGTTTAGATCATGCCGGAGAAAGCAAAGCGGATCCATTGGCTAAAATACTTGTTCGGCGGGCTGTTGGCGATTCTCGTCCTCATCATCGCGTTTTATCAGCCGATCGTTTTCGGAATTGCGCAGGTGGTCGCTCAGCAGATCGCAAAATCTCAAGAATTGTCGCTACGTTTCAAGATTCACGGCTCCATCTTTTCAAGTCTTTATATCGAAGACCTCCACCTTCAGCCGCTCCCGGGAAGTACCAAGCCACCGTTGGAACGCGTTGATGCCGAGCGGATCGCGCTCCGCTACAATCTCTTTAGCCTGCTTAAGAAAGACTATTTGGACGTCGTTGAACTCGTAGAACTAAAGGGTATCGGCATCGTAGTTCCCCATGGTCCACTGCCTCAACAACAGAGTCCCGACAGCCTGCGGATGCCAGCGATAATACCTAAAAAAATCGATATTCAAGATGCCAATCTTATCGTGCGGGAAGAAAACGGCGATCTTGAGGTGCGAAAGCTTGCGTTGGCATTTCAACAAGGCGAGGAGGGGTATCTGGCTTGCGAATCGCTTCACTTGCCGGCTGTCGGCGAATGGAATCAACTCCGCGCGGGTCTGCGGTACAATCAGGGACGGCTCGAGCTGACCGGTCTGGCGTTAGAGCCGATTCTCACCGTGAACAGGCTGGAAGTCGATTTATCCGGCTCCGAACAGGGAGTATTTCACCTGACGCTGGATGGCAAAGCGCTGCAATCAGCCGTGGTTGCGAATATTAGATACGAACAGCCCGCGGCGACACCGTTCCTTAACATGAAATTGGAACTCGCAGGTCTGGAGCTCAGCCAACTACAGAAGCTGGTGCCCATGCCTATTTCCGGGTCCATTTCAAAAATCGAGCTTAGACTGGAGGGAGACCTCACACGCCCGAAAAGCCTCTCAGGCTCGATCGGTTTGGCTGCGAAGAACGTCCGGTACCAAGACTACGAGATCGATACTGCGGGCCTCGGGCTAACCGTCGAGCAAGGGATCGGAAAAATCCAGACGCTCTCCATAGATGCCGGCTCCAACAAGCTGCGAGCAAACGGTAATTTTGCGCTCCCAGAGACAACAAATGAGCTTCTGAAAGGATCGTCAGCGGATTTCGGCTTTGCCGCAGAGGTTCGTGGTCCGAAACGCTTCGTTCCAGATCTTAACGCAACAACCTTAGTAACCGGGTTAGCAGGACTGGCGAACGGAAGGGCTCAGTTGGTTTTTCGAAGCTCTGCTAATGATATCAGCCTACCGAAATTGGTTCCCGGATTGGCCGTTTCCGCGGTCAACACGAATCTTTTTGCGGTCGCGCAACTTCCGCTGACCGAAGATCCCTGGAAATCTCTGGCTGCAGTTGTAGTCAACGACGTCACAAATATTTCGTATCAGGGTACTCGCATCCACCAGATCCAGGCCGTGGGTGAAACAATGGATACCAGAACGGCAACTGTTAGTTTGAAGTTGCTAGCCGGAAAAAGCCGGGCCGAAGTAACAGCAAAACTTCCATTACCGTCATCAGGCAGACCGTTCGATCCGAAACAACTCACCGGTCATTTGAAGTTCAACATTGCATCCGTCAACGACTTCGTCGGCCAAAATGTGATCGAGGGCAGCTTGACCGGAAACGGCGACGTCCTATTTGATCACCTCCAGGCCAACGGAGCAGTACGTGCCAGCGGCAGTCAGCTAAAGTATCGGGGGCTCGTCCTGGAATCACTGGACCTGGACGCGGCTTTTAGAGATCAACTGGCGCAAATTCACAATTTCCGACTTAGCTTTGATCCTGCCAACTACATAGACCTGACGGGATCGGCCCAATTGGCCGATCCATTCCCGTTTCAAGCGTACGGTCAGGTGAAATTCAAGGATCTCGCCGTGGTGAATGAGTTCCTGGGAGGCCTGGGTCTGGAACCCGGTCTGAGCGGCGGCATAAACATCGATTTTACCGGAACGGGCGACATCCATAACCCCGCGGCCAAGCTTCAAGTGTCGGGTAATCAGTTACAGTATCGTGGATTTGTTGTTCAGGGAGTCGATGTGCAAGCAACCGTCGAACATACGACCGCAGACGTGCAGAAGTGCCGGATCAGCCTGGATCCGAACAACTATATTGACCTCAGTGGGAACGCTCAATTCGTTGATCCCATTCCGTACCAGGCAAAGGGAAGAATTAAGTTTCAAGACCTCGGCCTGTTTAATGCCTTGTTGAAAGACCTCGGGCAGCCGCAAGGGTTGAGCGGCGCGATTGAGGCAAACTTCTCCGGGACCGGTAACAGCAAAAACGCGGCGGGAGACCTCCAGGTCCGGGGAGAACAACTAAAGTATCGCGGACTGTTGGTCCAAAATATTAACGCAGAAGCGACTGTCGGGAATTCGAAGGCAGAAGTCCAAACCTGCCGAGTAACACTCGACGCGAATAATCGCATAGAACTAAAAGGAACAGCCCAACTCGCCGATCCTTATCCCTACGTATTGGATGGCACAATCGAATTAAGTGACCTCAGTGTCTTCAACGAGTTGCTCAAGAATTTCGGACAGCCGGCCGGGATTAGCGGGGTACTCAACGGGACCTTCTCAGGCAACGGCGACGCCAAACACCCCGAAGCCCAGATTCAACTTACGGGCAATCAACTAAACTGTCTGGGCCTTTTAATTCCGAACGTTGGCATTGAGGCGGCAGTCGAAGGAGAAAGGGCAGACCTCAAGACTTGCCGAGTCACGATCAATGAGAAGGACATTATCGATGTGACGGGAGATGTAGGGCTCGTCACGCCTTATCCCTACGACGCCCGCGGTACAATCACGCTCGGGGATCTCAAGGCTTTTAACGGACTGCTCAAGAATGTTGGACAGCCTGGAGACTTGAGCGGCAGTCTCAGCCTTAACTTCTCCGGGAAGGGTGACGCGACAAGCCCACAAGCTCACCTTCAGGTTTTGGGTGACGAAATCAAGTACCGCGGTTTGCGGCTTCAGAATTTCAACATTGCGTCAAAGGTTCAAAACTCGCTGGCGACGATCGAAACGGGCCGAGTGAGATTGGACGCAGATAACTCCGTCGACATCACTGGAACCGCTCAGATTGCTGAACCGCATCCGTACGAGGTCCGCGGTACGATCAATTTAAAAAACCTTGGCGCTTTCAATGAATTGCTTCGGAGCCTCGGACAACCTGGAGACCTTGGCGGGACCCTGGAGGCCGACCTTTCCGGAAAGGGCACCACAAAGAATCCGACAGCCGAATTTCACATTCGAGGCAACCAATTGAAGTATCGTGGTCTCCCCGTCCAAAGCATCAATTTAGAGTCGAACGTTCAAAATGGAGTCGCAAACCTCCAGAGTTGTCGAATTAACCTGGACGCCAACAACTATATCGATCTCACCGGAGAAACGGGGCTAACCGATCCTTACGCTTACAAAACAAACGGCACGATTGAGTTAAAGAACCTCGCTCTATTCGGCGAATTGCTCAAGAGCACGGGACAATCCTCAGCGATCAGCGGAAGCGTTCATGTCGACTGGTCCGGCACGGGGGAACTGAGGAGCGGCATTCCTGATGCCCAACTTCATATCCTTGCAGGTCAGGTCAAATACCGGGGCCTCGTGATACAGAGCGTTGACATCGAAGGAAATCTCTTGAAGCGGAAACTGGACCTGCCGACCTGCAAAGTAGTCTTCAACCGTGAAAACTTCATCGATGCCCGGGGAAATGCGCTCCTGGAAGATCCTTACGACTATGACACGGACGTAGCCATCCAGTTTCAGGATCTTGGATTTCTCAATGAGTTAATCAAATCTTTCGGCCAGGACCTTGGTTTTGGCGGAAAACTCAGTGCAAAGTGGACGGGTAAAGGTCCACTCAAGGATCAAACCGGAAATATAGAACTACATGGAGGTCAAATCCGGACCAAGGCGGTTCAAGGAGTAAAATTCGACTTGGCGGCCAACTACCAAGGAATGAACGCTGAAATTCCTCGCCTGCAAATCTCTTCCCCTTACGCGGATCTGGAAGCGTCCGTGCGGTTCAATCCTCGATCCCTAGAGATTCCCACTCTGAATATAAGCAAGAATGGAAACAAGATAACCGGGAACGTCAAAATACCGCTCAATCTCCAGCCGGGAGAAAAGATCCCGCTCGATCTCGATCAACCAATCGACATCAATATCCAGGCCGACAAAATTGCCTTAAGTTCGTTCCAACCGGACAAGCCGCAGGTGAACGGCACGATCGGGTTCCAGCTTCGGGCGTCGCAAACGTTGCGGGATCCCTTGGTGGAATTCACTGCTAGCGCACGGGACGTTCGGACGACCGCCGTGTCGGACTTGTCTGCGGCGAAGGGGGATCTCTCTGTCCGGGTCGCAAATAAGGTGCTGACGATTGACGGAAAAATAGAACAGCAGGATGTCCATCCACTTTTATTGACGGGTCGGATGCCACTTGACGTCGGACAGATCATCGAAACCGGCAGACTGCCGGACGACACACCGCTCCAGTTTGCTTTAAAATGGCCGGACAACAATTTGAGGTTCATTCGAAAAATTGTCCCGGATGTCAAGGTGGTAGAAGGAACGACAAGCATCGATGTAGGTGTTAACGGGACACTCAAGCGGCCGGAAGTGTCGGGAGAGATCCGCGCTCGTCTTTCGAGGTTCCAAGCCAAGACTGACATCGTTCCGCCGATTGCTGACTTTTCTGCGACGATCACGTTTCGGCGCGATCGCGTGCAATTCGATCAAGTGCGAGGTCTGGCGGGCGGCGGCCTTTTTGGGGTTAACGGCGCAATAGATCTCGCGGACGGCACGAACCCGAAGTTTAATATTGGTCTCACCGGCAACCAGGTTCTGCTGACCCGCAGCGACGGTATAATTGTCCGAGCCAATTTTAATCTAGCTATCCGGGGGCCATTGTCGTCCGGGGAAGTCAGTGGCACGGTCGGAATCACTGACAGCCGATTTTTCAAGGATATTGACATTCTGCCGCTTAACCTTCCCGGACGTCCACCGCCGCAGCCTCCGGCGGGTGCTATGCCGAAAATCGCTGTCGATACCCCTCCTTTCAAGGATTGGAAGTTCAACATATCGATTCGTACCGATGACCCGTTCCTGATCCAGAGCAATCTGGCGCGGGGAAGGTCCACCATTAACCTGCAGGCGGGAGGCACCGGCGCGGCACCGAGTCTAACGGGCTTTGTCCAGGTTGACCGCCTGTTGGTCTCGCTACCCTTCAGCAAAATGGAGATCGATAACGGAAGAATCGATTTTGCGCAGGGTGGAGCCATCCTCGACCCCAGCCTGAGCATCTTGGGCCGCTCGACGGTAGGCGATTACGAAGTGCGGATGCGCATCTTTGGTAGCGTATCTAATCCCACGATCTTGCTGGATAGCTCGCCGCCGCTCGCGCAGGGAGACATTCTTGTTCTGCTTGCCACCGGCGCAACGAGTTCGCAGTTTGTACAGGACCCATCCTTACTCGCTGGTCGCGCCACATTCCTGGTCATCGAACAGGCTTTCAAAAAACTCTTTCCAAGCGCATTTCGCTCTGAAGAAAAGGTGCCTTTTATCGAGCGCTTCTCGCTCAACGTCGTCCCTGGAAACAAAGCGGGCGAGCAGAATATTGTCAGTAGTTTTCAACTGACTAAGAATTGGCAGATTATCGGCGTCTTCGGCGCCACCAGTTACCAGGGACGTCTCAAATATTTAGTTCGATTCCGATGAGACGCGAAGCGATTGTTATCATCGCGGTACTGTTAATGAGCCCGCAGGAATACTCGCTTCTCGGGCAGGGCGAAAATCCTCCCCAGTCCGCCGAGCCAGAACAAATCAACAACACGGCACCCCCTCCACAGGCCGCGTCACGAGTTCGATTTGTCGGAAATACGAAGTTTAGTGACCGGGAGCTGAGAGTGGCACTTGCAGATCCGCTCGCAGCGATTCAGCAACGGGGTCTGAGCTTACCTTTGGCAGACGACACGGCCTACTATCTTGGAGTCTTCTATCGGCGCCGTGGTTTTGCCGCAGTCGATGTGAAGTACAAGATCCAGGGTCCTTATTTGGAATTGGATATCTCTGAAGGCCCTTACTACCAACTGGGTGAAATCTACTTCGAAGGCAACAAGACCTTCAAACCGGCCGTTTTGAGAGACTACATGATCGGCACCACGCGTGCTCGTTTTTCGCAGTTTCAAAGACAGCTTCCGTTCGTTGAGTCCGATTTGGTAACAGGAACAACTTTATTGCAAAGCTTCTATGTTTCGCAAGGTTTCCCGCAGGTCCAGATCGTCAAGCTAGCCACGATCCCGGATAGTCGGCGTGGAGTGGTAGACGCCGTCGTCACCATCAATGAAGGACCACGCTTTTTTTTCGGGCCGATCACATTTTCTGGAAACTTCGGAATCGCTCCGAGCGATTTCTCAGCGAAAATCAAATCTCTGACCAATCCGCCAAAGCCGTTCTCGGATGCCGAACTCCAAAATTTAGAGAGAGATCTGACGTTCGGATTCAAGAAAAAGGGTTACTTTCGGGCCTTGGTGAGCGCGACTCCCAATTTTCGCGGGGCGCAGAACGGCCGGGTCCCCATAACTATCGACGCAGTGCCAGGTCCGGTCTACAGTTTCGGCGCATTCGTAGAGCATCAGGGACCGCGTGCGCGCCTCCGCCCCGAGTTCCTGCCGAGACGCTTCGAGCAGCTTCGCGGCCAAACTTACGATCCGGAAAAACTCAAAGACCTTTACAGCAGACTATATCTGACCGGCCTCTACGATACGATTGACATCCAGGAAGTACCGCAACCGGACGAAACGATCGAACTCGTTGCTAGTCCAGTGGAAGCCAGGGCAAAGGAATTGGGCTTCTACGGCGGTTACGACACGTTCGACGGGGTTCTTCTTGGAGCTAACTATACCAATCGGAATATCGATGGTCTGGGCCGCATATTTTCATTCTTCGCAAACTATACGGGACGCGGGCCCGATGGAGAAATTTCCTACGAAAACCCCTGGTTTCTTGAAAGCGATATCGATTTTCGCGCTGCGCTCGGTATCACTTTCAAAGATCTCGTCGGTTACACGATTCAGAAGTTCTATGGCAGGATTGCATTCACTAAAACCTACAGCAAAGGAATTCAGACTGCCGTGTTTTTAGAAGCGAAGGATGCGAATGTCACCTCTATCCTCATTACCCCAGAGTCCCTGGCTGGTCCGACAACTTATCAACTGATTACTGCGGGACTCACGCAAACCTTCGATTTCCGGGACAGTCCGACGAACCCTCGCAAAGGTTGGGTTGTTGATGGCTCGGCGTCCTTTTCCGAAAGCATCGACGGGAGTTCAAGCTTCGCCCGTTTTACGGGCCGATATTCGACTTACTTCAGCTTCGGGAAGACCCTGCTCGCGCTGGGCGCCAGAATGGGTTACATGAACGCCACCCAAGGCGTAGCCGGCGTTCCCATCGACGAGAGATTTTTTAACGGTGGCTCGACGACGGTTCGAAGCTTCTATGAAACTGAGCTGAGCCCAAAAGACAATGACAACCATCCAATCGGTGGACTTGCCCGATCGATCTTCAATGTAGAATACGACGTGCCGATTTATGGGGATCTCACAGGGGCAGCTTTTGTCGACGCCGGCGGTACGGGCGATACGCCGTTTGATAATTTTGCGACTGGCATCGGCGGCGGCTTTCGTTACAATCTGCCAGTCGGGCCAGTGCGAGTGGACTATGCTGTGAATCCGGCACCGCGAAAAAACCAGAGCTCTCAAGTTTTGTCCCTGAGCTTCGGCTTTGCCTTCTGAGGACGCGCTCCAAAAAGCATTACCCTGCTAGCCTTGGAAAGCTTCTCCGATCGTTCCCCAAGTCTCTAACGCGCCGAGACGGCGGACTAACCAAATCGGCCGGAGATATAGTCTTCAGTCTGCTTGTTGAGAGGGGTTACTAAAGATTTTTTCCGTTCGATCAAACTCGACCAATTTACCGAGATAGAGGAAAGCCGTCATGTCGGAGCAACGCGTCGCCTGCTGCATGTTGTGGGTAACGATGACGATCGTAAATCGCTCTTTGAGCGCATCGATCAGCTCTTCTACTTTTGCCGTTGCGATTGGATCGAGTGCGGAACAGGGCTCGTCCATCAAAATGATTTCCGGCGCAACGGCAATCGCGCGTGCGATGCAGAGACGTTGCTGCTGACCGCCGGAAAGACCAAGCGCACTCTCGTGCAACCGTTTCTCAACCTCGTCCCAAAGAGCTGCCCCTTTCAGGCTCGATTCTACCGTGCCGTCAATCACGTTTTTGTCGCGGATACCGCCGATCCGCAGACCGTAGGCAATATTCTCGTAGATCGATTTCGGGAATGGATTGGATTTCTGGAAAACCATGCCGACTCTTTTCCTTAACTCGATCACGTCAACTTCCGGAGCATTGATGTTGACTCCCTCTATTCTGATTTCCCCTGCAGTAACGTGGGCATTGTCCAATAGGTCGTTCATCCGATTGAAGCAGCGCAAAAGCGTCGACTTGCCGCAGCCGGAGGGGCCGATGAACGCCGTTACCCTTTTCTCGGGAATTTTCAGATTGATTCCATGGAGTGCTTTGGCCTTGCCGTAATGAAAATCAACGCCATCAACATCGATCATCGTCCGCGTCAGGGCGGGAAATGCCGTTTCTGAGCCAACAATTGCCGAGGAGATGATAGCTGCTTTGTCGACCGTTTCCGGACCTGTTTCGGTCGATCTCGCTCGTTCCATAATAGGGATCGGTTTGGCTCGATAGAATCACACCATGTCCCGTCGAGAGCAAGAACTCCTTGCCGGGCCCATAGCGGTCAATCAAAAAGCCCGATGCGTTTTGCATCGGGCTTTCAAAGAGTAAACGCGAAGGATGGCTCAGAACTTCATCAGGAGGTTCGCCTGGAAAACCATGTCGTGGCGATCCCGCGCGATTGGGTATTGCTGGTTTGAGGCCACGCCCGGAACGTTCCCGGTCGCATAACCGCCGTAGAGGTTCTTCGTCAGCGCATCGGAGTAGTAGAACGTGACAACTGCGGTCAAGAAATCGGTGAAGTTGTAGGCCAGATTGAACTCCCAGCCCGCGACGTTAAGGTTACTCAACGCGAAGTTCGAGCTGTTGAGGTTCGGATCGATCGAACTGATCCCCACCTGGCGATAATCAGCCGATACGGAAAAATCGCCGGCCTTTTTGTTTTCCCCGTATTTCAGACCCACCAGCCAGGCGGCGTTATCCGAAAAGCTGGCCTGGAGCTGGCCGCTGAAGCTCGGCGTCGCCGACCTGCCAACGTAGAAGTAATGTGAAAATAACGGGCCGTAGTCTCTGCTGAAACGCTCGTTCCCCGTGAAGTTGTAAGCAAAATCCCAGTAAAGACTCAGCGGCTTGCCGTAAAGCTTGTAGGTGATGTCGCCGGGCGCTAGAAGGATGTTCAGGTCACGCTGCGTGACTGGAAAAGGCAGGGTGTTGTTGAGCGTTCCGCCATTGTCGAACGTTTGACCCGTGGCCGCCGGCGGCGGTATGATGCTTCCGTTCGGACCAGGCGTGCCCCCGGACGAAGAGTTATTAAAGCTCAAGAACCCTGGAGCAACCGTAAAGGTAAGTTTGTCTCCAATGTGAAGCCTGGTCAGGAGTTGTTCCTGGAACTGGTAAGAGTCCCATTTGAGCTGCGTGCTGCCCGAATTCGCATTGTTGTTGAAAAAGACGAATTGACCTGCGATCAAGCTTACCTCCAGCGAATTGCCCGCGGCTTTCGGCTCTGGGGGTGGGGCCTTGCCTTCTTTTCCGTCCGCCACCGCAGGCTCACCGAAGGTCATGTCAAAGAACTTGGCGAAGTCGATGCGCTCGACCAATCCTTGTGGATCAATCTCCGGGTCGTAGACCAAATCAGTGGTATAGAATGGATTTGCCTGTTTGCCGGCGATAAATGTCAGACCGGCAGTTGGAGCCCAACCCATGAACGCCCGGCTGATGTAGATGGCATAGAGATCGTATCCCCCGGTATAGGTCGCGTTTTTCGTATCCGCCGCACGGTTATCACTGGTCGAAAGTTGCACACCCCCAAAGAAATTGCCGGCCAGCTTGAAGTCGGCATTGAGGCGCAGCCGGAAACGCCACCGGTCACGTTGAATGTTACGATCCTGGGGCCCTAAGAGCGGATTGGTCAGCACCATCGGCGTCCGTTGGTCCCATTGGTAACGGACTCGCAGATCGCCACCGAGCTTTAATTCCTGGACCCAATCGCCGATCTGGATTTTGGCGGCGGAAGTGTTGACCGCGTCTTTGGCGGCCTCGGCGCTGACTTCCTCGGCCTCCTTCTCCGAAAGCACACCCTTTCGCACAAGGGCGTCAAGCAACGCTTGATCACCTTTCGATTGCGCGTGCGCAGTCATGTTTGTCGACGCCAACGACACAGCTAGCGCCAACATTGGTAGTGCACGTTTGATCATATTTCTACTCCCTGGTTTTTTAACGTTAAGGACTATCTCTTGCAGGCGGGATCAGCGCTCGCAACATATCGGAGCGAACACCAACGACGGCAAGATGACCAGCACAATGTTACGGCCAGATTTCGCTTCAGTGACAATATTGAAACAAATTGCCCGCAGCCATCAAGGGCTATTTGGTGAGGCGAGACGATAACCAAATCCGCGAATGGTCTCGATGTAACGCCCGTGGGCGCCCAATTTGTCACGAAGCCGGCGCATGTGGGTGTCGACCGTACGTGTATCGATCATGGAGTCATAACCCCAAACATCACTGAGAAGCCGATCCCGGTCCTGCACTCGACCTTGTCTCTCCATCAGAATAGTCAGCAGCTTAAACTCCGTTGCCGTGCAGTCAATTACACGATCAGCAGCCTTGACCTCGTGACGAGACCGGTCGAGGACAAGATCCCCCGCGCGAAGCAGTTCCGGTTTGTCGTCCTGCGAACCGCGCCGAAGAACGGCGCGAATCCGCAGCACAAACTCACGCGGACTGAACGGTTTGACGACGTAGTCATCTGCGCCGAGTTCAAATCCGAGCACCCGATCGATCTCGTCGGTCTTGGCTGAAAGCATTATAATCAATATTTTTTTGGTCCTGGCATCCGACTTAAGGATCCGGCAGAGATCCAAACCCGAAATCTCGGGCAACATCAGATCGAGCACGACCAGCGTCGGAGGTTGGCTCTTGATCAGATCGAGCGCTGATCGTCCGTTGTGCACGGTCTCGACGGAAAACCCTGCATTTTTTAAGTGATGGGTCACCAGATCCGCTACATCGACCTCGTCCTCGACAATCAGGATTTTCTCGGGCATCACGGCAGGAGGCTGGGAAAGAAAAATCGCAGGGCTTCGTCCACGCCAAGACCGCTATCCTGAGTGGCAACAAAGCCGCCCTGGTTTCGCACCGTAACTTTTACATCATCAATGGCGTTCGAAGGACAGGCCAGGAAGCGGGCGAAAGAAAGGTTTAGCATCGGTAAATCGTTAAAATTGTCTCCGGCGGCGAAGGTATCTTCGTTCGAGATATCCGTCAGTCGCTGCAACTCGGCCAACGCCGCACCCTTGTGATAGGCGACATGGCAAAACCGGAGGTAAATCGAGTTTCGCTGATAGGCGAAATCTGGAAAACCGAGGCCTTGGGCTGCGATGAACTGGCAAATTTCATCCATCTCCAAATGGGTTGTGGCGACAACTCCAGAGAGCCGTTTCTCTTCGTAGAAGAGCCGGGCGTCTGTCTTGGTGCCGATATACTCTTCGATCTCCTGGAGCAGGCTCTCGATCTTCGAGTATAGAGTCTCGTGCTCCTCTTGGCACTGTAAATTCCATTCGCCATAGTCCTCCCATTTCGACCCGTTCCACCGAAAAACTTCCCTTTCAGTGGTCAGCGCGAAATCGGGTCGCACGGGAAATCCCGTGTATTCCAGACCTTCTTCCACATGATGAATGGTCCTTCCGGTGTTAATGGCAATTAGTACCCCGTTGCGTCGAAGTTGGTCCAAAGTTTGAACGAGCATTTTTGGATAGGGAGGCGGCTCCCAGTCTCGAACCAGAGTACCGTCGAAATCCATGCTCAAAAGGCGAATTTGACTCATGGCACCTCTCTAAGACTATCCCGGTCGCAGACCGGAAATAGCATCAAAGATTCCGTTGATTATGGAATAGGCGATTAGCCCGACCATTCCGGCCATAACAAGAATTACCACCGGTTGGATCAGGGAAGTGAGGCGCTGGATACTTACATTGAGTTCCTTGTCGTAACGACGTCCGATCCTATCCAGGGCTTGAGCTAAGTCGCCGGTCTGCTCCCCGACCCCGATCATGTCGATAAATAACGGAGGAAACTCGCCTACCCGTTGAAGCGCGCGGGAAAGCGACCCTCCTTCACCGACCATCTCGACGACCTTTTCTGTTAAACTGCGAAGGTGTACGTTCCCAGTCGCGGTGATCATCAGGCGAAGACTGTTTAGAAGAGGAATCCCGTTCCCGATCAGATTTGCCATGGTCTGGGAAAACTGGGCATAGTAACGCCCACGTAAAACCGACCCGAACAGAGGAAGCTTGAGCTGGGTCGTATGCCACCAAATCCGGCCAGATGGCGTTCGGATAAATTGAAAAAAACCAACGACCGTGAGGACAGCGACAGCGATAATCGCCCACCAATAGTGCGAGAAAAAATCACTCGTCTGGACCAGGATTCTCGTCAGGACCGGCAAATCCTTTCCCGTCTTCTGGAAGAGGCTCGTCAGCTGCGGGACGAGGTAGGTCATGAATAGAAAGATTAAGCCAATCCCTAGAAAAAAGATCATCGACGGATAAATCAACGCGCTCACTACTTTTTTGCGCAGATCGTCCATCGAGACCAAAAACGTCGCCTGTCGTCGCAGAAGTTGTGGAAGTGATCCACTTAACTCACCGGCAGCAACCAAATTGCAAAAGAGATCTCCGAACGACGGAGAAACCAACCTGAGCGCATTTGAGAGACTGCTTCCTTCCCGAACCTGCTGGCGAAGTGCAGAGGCTACTGCTTTGATGCCGGAGAGTTCCTTACGACCTTCCATGACCCGGAGAGCCGGCTCCAACTGCAGACCGGCATCGAGGAGGTCACTCATTTCCTCGGTGAATAAGATGATTTGACCTCCGGTCAACCGGATGTTCCGCGTTGGAAGGGCTCCATCAATTTCGTGGGTACGAGCGTCGTTCTTTTCCGCGCTTTTTTCCTGCACCAGAGAGATAGGCTGAAGAGATTCGCCGTCCAGCTTACGGAAAGCTTCGGTACGGCTCTGGGCCTCAACCTGGCCTGAGACGCGTCCTCCATCTCGACGAACGGCGTGGTAAGAAAACACGGCCATAACAGCTACTCATCTACCATCTCAAGGTCAGCGGCTGTCACGCGCACCACTTCCTCAACCGTAGTGTATCCGGCAATCACCTTGTTCCAACCGTAGTGACGCAAAGGGAGCATCCCTTCATCAAGGGCCGTAGCGCGCAGGATAGACTCCGGACGACCCTGGGTGATCATATCCTGGAGTCGAGGCGATACCAGACAGATCTCAAATATCGCCGCGCGGCCCCCGAAACCGGTATGGCGACAACGCTCGCAACCAGCGGTGGCCATCACTTTGGAAGCGTATTCCAGCGGGAAGCCAATTTGTTTGAGGTAGCTTTCCGGATGCAGGGCCGGCCGCTTACAATGGGGGCACAACATGCGGACAAGGCGCTGCGCAATGAATGCGCGAACAGCATTGGCGACTAAAAATCGCTCGATTCCCATGTCCACGAGCCGCGTGATTCCCCCAATTGCGTCGTTGGTGTGAAGCGTGCTGAAAACGAGGTGACCGGTCAGAGCTCCACGGATCGCAATCTCAGCGGTTTCACGATCTCGCATCTCTCCAACCATGATGACGTTTGGATCGCCTCGCAGGATGCTTCGAAGTCCATTGGCGAAGGTGAGATTGATCTCCGGCTTGACCGCGATCTGGATCACTCCCGAGAGTTTGTATTCGACCGGATCTTCAACGGTAACAATGCGACGTTCCTTGGTGTTCAGGTTCGATAGAAACGTGTAAAGGGTCGTTGATTTGCCGCAGCCTGTCGGCCCGGTTAAGAGTACGATACCGTTCGGCATTGCCAGGAGCTGACGGATCCGTACCTGCACCTCCTTGTCCAGGCCGAGACGATCGAAGGTGAATCTCTCCTGACCCAAAAGCCGCAGGCTGATACTCTCACCGGCCACCGACGGAATGGTGGCGACGCGGACGTCAATCGCTTGAGCGTCAAGCTCCAGGTTGATCCTTCCATCTTGAGGAAGCCGGCGCTCGGCGATATCGAGATGGGCCATGATTTTCAGCCGCGATATCACGGAAGCCTGGAGCACTTTAATATTGGGCGGCACAGGCACATCGTGTAGCACCCCATCAATCCGGTAGCGAATTTGCAGATCATCCTGAAGCGGCTCGATATGAACATCGGTGGCGCGCTGTTCGAGCGCTTCGCGCAGAATCTGGTTCACGAATTTGACGACCGAAGCTTCGGAGTCATCGAGGTCGAGAACGTTGGTTTCCTGCTTCATGTCGAGGCCGCCCTCTTCACCCGAGCGACCTTCGAGGATGGCTTCAAATGTTTCGGCCCCGACTCCATATCCCTGACGGAGTGCCTGAACGATCTGGGTGCGGGTCGACATCACGTAAAAGATCCGCTGATGCAGCGACGACGCCAAAGCCTGCCGCGCCAACAGGTCAAACGGGTCGTAAAATCCAATCCTAATTCCGTGCTCATCTTCCTGCAAAGGAACAACGTGATAACGAAGAGCAGTTTTCGCCGGCACCTTCTCCCGCAAAGGTCCTGGTACGCTGGTGATGGATTCGGTCCACCAAGGGATCTCCAACCAGCGGCTCACCCCCTTTAAGAAACCGGTTTCATCCACTAGCTTTGATTCCAATATCGAGGAAATAAAGGAGCGCTGGTCTTCGGCCGCAGCGTGAAAGATGTCCCGGCATGCAGCCAAGTCGGAACATCCAGTCGCCTTTGCGATCTCTACAAGTGATTCAACGAGCGCCATGACCGATTGACTGCGAAACGGTACAGGTCTTCCGTTGAACCACAACTTTTAAGTGAGGGACGAGCTCTGCGCAACGCCTTTTCGGCGGATCGCGCAGAAGCTCGCCTACCGAATTCTGCCGGCTGCCTTAAATAGCGCCTCGCGCATCACTTGAGCGGGTGCCGGCTTCCCGAACCAGATCTCGAAAGCGAATACTCCCTGATAAAGCAACATCAGAAGTCCATCGGCAGATCTCGCGCCTCTTTCTTTGGCGAAACGCACCAACGGTGTTTCCTGCGGTCCGTAAACCATGTCGAAAACCATGTGTCGGCATTCGATCGAACCCCATGCCTCGTCCACCGATCCTCCATCCAGTCCAACGGAAGACGCATTCACGATCAGATCAACCTCGTCGCAGACTTGCGAGAAATTGTTGAATGATGCCACCCGGATCTCGGTTTCCGAAGCTTCTGAAAGTTCGCCGGCAAGCCGTTCGGCCTTTGCAACTGTTCGGTTTAACAAGATCAGCAATGGTACATTGAGTTCCGAAAGGTAACGCGCAGCCGCCTGTCCGGCTCCTCCTCCCGCACCCAGAAGCGCGATCCGGACCGAGGGCATGCTGCATCCGAACGCTTCCGCAATCGCAGCCACAAGTCCTTTGCCGTCGGTGTTGAACCCAAACAGCTTTCCGGACTGATTGATCACCGTATTCACGGCGCCAAGCCGTTCGGCGAGCGGGTCGAGTCCGTCCAACAGGTCGATCGCGGCCAGCTTGTGCGGCAACGTCAGGTTCCACCCAATAAAGTTCTGTCCGCGGAGGACACGAAATGCTTCCTGCAGTTCTTCCGGGCCAGTCCGGAGGCGGCCATAGCGGAACGGAAGACGGAGAGACTTCAGGCCCGCGTTATGCATAGGAGGCGACAGAGAATGGTCGACAGGATCTCCAATCACCAACAGACGTAGCTCGGGTTCCTCGCGATCGCGTAATGCCTGGAGCGTAAGCGAGTTCATCGCTCGTCGAACTCATCAATCGTTCGAACCATCCGCTGCAGGACTCGCGGTTTGCCCATGACTTCCAACATGTGATAGAGGCTAGGGCCCACCGATCGGCCGCTCACTGCAACTCGCGCCGGATGAACCAGTTCTCCTGTCTTACATCCGAGTTTCATTCCGAGTTGTTTCAGAGCCGCTTCGAGACCGGAGGCCGACCAGTCTTCCTCCGCAACGTACCTCTCCCGAAGGTGTCGGAGACGATCAAGTGCTCCTGGCTTTTTCAAAGTTTTTGCCACCGCCTCGGGATCAAAAGCATAGTTCTCCGTAAAAAAGTATCCGATCCAGTCCGGGACGTCTCTGAAGAGTTTTATCTTTTCCTTCACAATCTCGAGGACCTTGAGGAAGTACGCTTCGTCCGAAACCGTGATGCCGGCCTTTTGAACAAAAGGTTCGCTCAACTCCCGAAACCGGCTGAGAGGCATCTGAATCACATACTGACCATTCAACCAAAAACATTTGTCCAGATCGAAGGCGGCGTTCCTGCGATTGATATTGGTCAGCTCAAACAGTTGAACCACTTCCTCGATCTCAATCTTTTCACGATTATCCTTCGGAGACCAGCCGAGGAGACAGAGATAGTTTCGGACCGCTTCCGGGGCGTACCCTTGTTCGACGTAACTCGCGATGCTGGAACCCTCGTCGCGCTTGCTCATCTTCGAACCATCCCGATTCAAGATCAATGGGATGTGGGCGAACCGCGGCGGGGCGACACCCAGCGCCTCGTAAAGCTCCACATGTTTTGATGTATTCGTAAGGTGGTCTTCACCTCTGATGACGTGAGAGATTTTCATTTCGATGTCGTCAACGACATTGACGAAGTGAAAGATCCAAGATCGATCCGGACGCCGAATCGTCATGTCAGGATCTGTGCTGCGGTCAAATTCGATCCGTCCGCAAACAAGGTCATCCACGATCACCGATTTTCGAGGAGACCGGAACCGGACGGCGCCCTCGTCCAGGTACACGACCCCCTTTTCTTGAAGCAGGCCCAAGTATTTCTCGTAGATCGCGTTGCGCTCGCTTTGGAAATAGGGGCCGTAATCGCCGCCAAGCCCGGCGCCTTCGTCCCATTCGAGACCAAGCCAACTTAAACCATCGTAAATCGCCTGCACCGCCTCGTCTCGCTCCCGACTTTTATCCGTATCCTCTATTCTCAACAGAAGCGTTCCCCGGTTGTGCCGCGCGAAAAGCCAATTGAATAGAGCGGTTCTCGCGCCACCAACATGCAGGAAGCCGGTAGGCGAAGGTGCGAAACGAACCCGGACAGAGGAACTCATCCCGGAATCAATTCAAAACTAAAGCCGTCGTCCAACAGTTTTTTGAAATGGGCGCTTTCGGGGCTTGGGACACCGGGGGTGAATTCACCGATCTTTATCCGAATCCCGAATCTCATTGCGGTTGAATAACTTGGACCATCCTGAAGTCCAAATAGGTAAGACGATGATGTATAACGTGCTTCCTATGGGCTGCGGGGCTGGAGCTTTAATTCTAACGGCTTTTGCCTCGTTCAGCGATGCTCAGCCATCAGGCAGCAATCGAGGTCACTACGTGGCGTACCAACAAGAGGACACCGACTCAAATGTCGAGCCGGACTCGGACGCCGGCGGCGACTACGATGTTTTCTATGATGGGCTAGCGTCGCAAGGACGGTGGTTCAACGACGATGACTACGGATATGTCTGGCAACCCAATGTGGCAGAATCGGGGGGTAATTGGCGCCCCTACTCTGACGGACACTGGGTTTGGACAGACCAAGGTTGGTTTTGGCAGTCAAACGAAGAATTCGGATGGGCCACCTATCACTATGGACGCTGGATTATGGTCGCCGGAACCGGTTGGGTTTGGGTGCCGGGCGACCAGTGGGCTCCCGCGTGGGTCTCATGGCGCCGAACGGAAGACGACGACTACGTCGGCTGGGCGCCGCTTCCGCCCGAAGCATCATTCAGCGTCAACGTCGGCTTCCAACCTTGGAGCGACAGCTACTACGATATTGGCCCCGCCTCATTCGCCTTTATACGGGTCGGCGATTTTTGTCGTCCCTCATACAGGCAATATTTCGCGCCGCCTCAGCAGATTCTGGCGCTCATCAACCGGACAAGGAATGTCACGAATATTACATACAACAATAACGCCATTTTCAACAATGGGCCGCAATACCAACGCGTATCTCAGCTAGTCGAGCAGCGGGCGGGCCAGCGCGTCCCGAATTACAGAATCAACTACGCGGCCCAAAAGCACCCCAATTCCGCCTTCAAAACGTCCATCCAGGGAAATCAACTCAACGTCTTTGCGCCTCCGCAAAAGCTAAAACCGATTTTTGCTGGGCAACCCCAAGGTGTGAAGCAGCTCGGGAAAAAGGCAAGTCGAACGAGGCTGGCAAAACGTGCCGCAAGAGCAGACCCAACAGCTCCGGCAGCAATTTGCACAGCAGGCTCCGGTTCCGCAAACTCTACCGCCCAAACCCGCTCTGCCTGGCAAACCTCAAATTCAGACGGTCACGAAAACGGAAGCCCAACCTCCAGGCGGACCTGTGAAAGGTCAGCAGGGACCTGACAACAAATTGCAGCCCTTTGTCGAAAAGCCCGGTAGTAATGGCACGGCGGGACAGCAGAAGTTGCAACAACAAAAGCTGGAAGCAGAAAATGCACAGAAAAACAAGGGACAGATCGAAAAAGTCCAACCCGAAAACCTGAATTCCGGGCAACCTCCGAGGAAACCCGCAGTGGTGAAGGAACAAGGAAACGCCACGACAGAAAAGCCAAATGGTCAGCAACTGGAGAAATCGCGGTTGGAGCAAAATCAACGGCTGACGAACGCTCAGCGCTCAGGACCCAAAGCCACTCAGGAAGAATCGCTGAAGGCGAAGAAGGCGGAGCCCAAAAAAGAGCCACCAAGTCCTCCACAAACTCAGGCCAGCCGACACTCGCCAGTCGCCGCGGTCCACCCCCCGCCACATCGCACCGAAAGGGTGCAGAACAACCAGGTCCAACAACAAGCGGTTCATCCACACCGTCCCGCTCCTGCTCACGTCGCGCAAGCTACGCACCCGCAGCAGACTCAGCACGTGGTGCAACAGCCTCATCCGCAAGCAGTTCATCCGCAACAGCCTCACCGGACCGCTAGCAATAACAATCAAAAGAAGAAGGGCGACCACAAAGAGTAATCGCGGTTTTCGGCTCCCCCTTTGTTGACCCGAGAAGCGGCCAACGTTCTCGCTGCTGATCAGTAGAGGTTCCAACGGAAGCGACTTCTAGGTTGCTTGGGCAGGTTTTTCATCCGAAACTGCGAACCGATGAACCGGATTGTCGGTCTCGAGACGGAGTACGGATGTTTGATCTCAGAAGATCAAGCTCAGAGCCAGGCGGACGCCTGGCCGGTCAAGGTTAAGAACTATCTATTCAGGAAATGTCATGTCGGCGCGATAGACTTGCACTATCGGGACTACGAAGAACCGCCGGGCAACGGCGGTTTTCTTTTGAATGGCGGTCGACTCTACCTTGACATGGGACATCTGGAGTATTCCTCGCCCGAGTGTATTAACCTCCGAGATCTGGTGTCATTCGATATCGCGGGAGATCTGATGCTGAACCGGGCGCTCACCGAAATGGGTGTCGAAGATCAAGTCGCTTTCCTGAAGAACAATGTCGACCATCATACCGGCGCCACCTTTGGCTGCCATGAGAATTATCTCATGCGCCGGGAAGCGCAGTTTACTCCGGAGGTCCTGGCCTCCCTGCTTGCCTTCTTGGCAACCAGACAGATCTTTTCCGGCGCCGGCAGGGTTGGGCAGGCAAATCCGCTGGCATTTGATTTCGAACTGCCCGACCGACCAGGGCATGTGAATTTTCAGATCAGCCAACGGGCTGACCACATCGTCAATGACATTTACCAATGGGTGCAGTTCAACCGCGCAATCATCAACGCCCGCGACGAACCCTTGGCCGATTATCGGAAATACCGCCGACTGCATCTGTTGATTGGCGATTCCAATATGAGCCCGTTCGCAACCGCGTTGAAAGTCGGGACGACCGTTTGCGTACTCACGCTGCTAGAGGAAAACCTGCTTCCCACCCACATCGCACTGAGAGACGCCGTATTGGCCACCCGAGAAATTTCGCGCGATCCTGACGGCAAATGGATGGTCGAAATGGATGACGGCACCCGCCGAGACGCGTTGGACATCCAATACCAATTTTTCGAATACGCTCACCACCATCTCTCAGGACAGGACAAGGAGACAGACTGGATTCTCGAAAGTTGGAGTTTCACGCTAGACGCTATCCGCAATAAACCCGAGCTCTTGATCGGCGGCGTTGATTGGATTTCAAAAAAATGGCTGCTCAGCACATTTATGGAAGAAGAAGGTTTGACTTGGCAGGATCCCTGGTTGCAAAGCCTCGATCTCGAATACCACAATATCAATCCAAGTAAGGGCTTGTTCTTCGCGTTGAAACCGGCGAAGGCCATCGGCGAATTTAACTCCGCTGTTCGGCGGGAGGAAGCGATGCGGATTCCACCGCAGAATACTCGAGCGAAAGGGCGGTCTCGAGCGGTAACACAATTTCAAAAGCGGAATCTTCCTTATATTATCAACTGGGACTCGGTTGCCCTGGAGAGCCAGGACTACTTACCCATGCCGGACCCATTCAACGTGTACGACGACGAGGTCGATTTTTTCCTCCGCTAGCTTCCGGTCCAACGGTATACTACCTAACTTTATGCGAGCACGAACCAATCCATTCTCTTCAACGTTTAAACCAGTGCTAGCGGCGATTTTGGGGGCGTTCATTGCTGCAGGATCATCCTTCGCCGCCGATTCGAAAATCTGGCAGATCGACTACAAACAGGCTTTAGCCGAAGCGGCGAAAGAAAATAAGCGGGTGCTCTTGAATTTCACGGGCTCCGATTGGTGTCCGTATTGCGTCCAGATGGATAAGGAAGTCCTTAACCAGTCCGATTTCAAGGCCTTTGCGGCGGATAAGCTGATTCTGGTGAAGCTTGATTTTCCCAGGAGGAAGCAGTTGCCTCCGGCTGAAGTCGAACAGAACCGGAAGCTGCAGCAGGAATATGCCGTCGAGGGATTCCCGACCTACGTGCTTCTGGATCCGGCAGGCAAGGAAATGAGACGCCAGGTCGGTTACCTAGAGGGCGGCCCTGGAGAGTTTATCAAGTGGGCTCAAGGCGGGAAGTTGTGACGTTCCGGACCTAACTTCCGGAAAGAACGTCGCCTGACGCACGGCTATGGCGCAGAAAGGCCGAATTCCGCCAGCGCTCTTAACTGACCTTTACGAGTTGACCATGGCCTATGGTTACTGGAAAAGCGATATGTTGGAGCATGAAGCAGTGTTCCAACTGTTTTTTCGGCAGCAACCGTTCGATGGCGGCTACACAATCACTTGCGGATTGGGCGATGCCATCGATTACCTTCAAAACTTTGAGTTTCATCCCGATGATCTCTCTTATCTAGCCGAACTCCGCGGATCGGACGGCAAACCGTTGTTCGAAAACGAGTTTTTAGACTATCTCCATTCACTGAGATTTGCTTGCAACGTTGATGCAATTCCGGAGGGAAACGTGGTGTTCCCGCATGAACCTCTGTTACGCATCCGCGGCTCACTTCTCCAAGGCCAATTATTCGAGACCGCTCTCCTGAATATTCTCAACTTTCAGACCCTGATCGCGACGAAGTCGGCTCGAATCTGCTTGGCGACTCGGGGAGATCCAGTCATCGAGTTTGGGCTTCGACGTGCGCACGGACCTGATGGCGCCCTCGCAGCCAGCCGTGCCGCCTATATCGGCGGCTGTGTCGCGACTTCAAATTTGCTTGCCGGGAAGGTCTTTGGAATTCCTGTCCGCGGGACCCACGCACACAGCTGGGTAATGTCATTCCAAACGGAATTAGAGGCTTTTCGGGCGTACGCCGAGGCTATGCCGGGAAATTCTATTTTCCTGGTTGATACGTACGACTCTATCGACGGCATTCATCACGCCGTCGAAATCGGTCAATGGCTCAAATCCATCGGAAAGGACCTAACCGGTATTCGGTTGGACTCAGGTGATCTTGCCTATCTGAGCATCGAAGCGCGGGAAATCCTGGATAGAGCCGGATTTAAGTCGGCAAAAATCCTTGCCAGCAATGACCTTGATGAACACGTAATCAGCAGCCTGAAAGAGCAAGGCGCATTGATTGACCTTTGGGGGGTGGGCACAAAGCTGGTCACAGCGTTCGACCAACCGGCTCTCGGAGGTGTCTATAAGCTCGGCGCCATTCGCGCTAAGGGTGGTCCTTGGCAAAAAAAAGTGAAATTGTCGGAACAAGCCGTCAAAGTGTCGAATCCGGGTTCTCTCCAGGTTCGGCGATTCGAGCATAACAACGAATATGTGGCAGACATGATTTATGACGATTTGGATGGGACCTCTAAAGGTCGTGAAATCGTGGACATAGCGGATGTCACGATTCGAAGAAGAATCGGGGGGACATTGAAGTGTCGTGACCTGTTGGTGCCGATTTTTCAGCAGGGTGAGCTTGTGTACGAACGTCCTCCGATCTCTGAGAGCCGCAGCCTGGCGCAGAGGGAGCTGGGTCGCTTTCACGCCGCCGTGAAGCGCCTTCTCAATCCTCACATCTACCCGGTCGGTTTGGAACTCGGGCTCCACGAATCGAAGGCGCAGCTGATGCGTGTCGCCCGAGGTGAAGCAGCAAACGCACAATGATTGCCCTTCTCGTCGTCGACATCCAAAATGACTTTTTACCGGGCGGGGCATTGGGGGTGCCCGACGGAGACTCGGTCGTGCCGATCGCAAACTGGCTGACGGAATGTTTCGATCTTGTCCTGGCCACCCAGGATTGGCATCCGGCCGATCATGGGAGCTTCGCTGCCAATCATCCAAACCGTTTCCCCGGCGAAATGATTGATTTGAACGGAACCATGCAGATTTTGTGGCCGGTCCATTGTGTTCAAGGCTCGCCGGGCGCCGAATTCTCCTCGCAGCTTCGTACAGACCGCTTTGCGAAGGTTTTCCGGAAAGGAACCGATCCAGGGATCGACAGCTACAGTAGTTTTTTTGATAACGCGCGAAAACGTTCTACGGGGCTGAGCGACTATTTACAGGACCAGAATGTCGATGAACTCTTTATCTGTGGCCTCGCCACGGATTATTGTGTCAAGTATTCGGTTCTCGATTGTACGAGTTTAGGCATCCGGACCTCCGTGATTGCAGACGCGTGCCGGGGTGTCAACCTGAAGCCAGACGACTCGACCGCCGCAATCGCGGAAATGCACCGTGCGGGTGCCTTCATCATCAATTCAGCCGCCTTCGGCCACATAAAATAAGGTTGTCCGGCGACTGGTAGCGCAAAGCTAGGCTACGGACTGTCGGCTAGCCGCCACGCGGCACTTGGTAAGGCGAGATTCCATCCCATCCGGCATCACCCTCGAGACGGCGATAGATCTCCTTCGGGTCGACGGAGATCGAGTTATCTGTCAACACTTTCGGATCAATTCTCAGTTGGTCAGAGATTATTTTTCGAATCCGCTGAAGATGCAGGTTTTTCCGGTCCAGCTGGTTCTGACTCGCCCAACGGGCGGCGGCAACTATCAGGCTGGAGACCTGCTCGGCGGTAAGTTTCTCGGTATTGATGATGATATCGAAATCGCTGCGGTCATTGATATCGATCCCGTAAACCTCGAGATAGCGCTTCCGATTCGCCTCATCACGCTGCAATGTCCGGTAGAGCACGGACTCGTAACTGGAATGTATGTCGGCCTCTCGCTGAAAAATTCTTTTCGCCCGAGCCTCGAGCGGCGCGTGCAACCAAACTCGCAAATCCGCGTCGATAAGCCAACCGGCCAGCCTGGATCCCACAACGACGCAAGGCTGCAACGACGTGCGCATTAATTTCAGATCAGTCAAGAAGTCGTAAATTCGACTCTTCGCTGCCTGCCGCTGGATATCCTCAAACGGAATTTGGAGATCCTGGGCAAGATCGCGAAAGGTATAGTTCACAACGTCCAACCCCAAGGTTCTCCCGACATTATTCGTAGCCGTGGTGTTTCCACACCCGCTGTGACTGGAAATTGCTATCCTTAAGACTCTAGAATCGAAACTCACAGTGTATTGCGTCCGTGATCTCCATATCCTCTCGGCTGGGAACCACTTTCCAGGAACCAATGATAGGTCTGCCGGATGCCATCGCTCAAAGAAATTCGCGGCTTCCAACCCAGTGACTGAAGCCGCCTGGTATCCAGAAGCTTGCGCGGGGTTCCATCGGGCTTGGTGGCATCAAAGACAAGGTCAATCTCGAAACCAACGACCCGGGCTACAATCTCCACCAATTCGCGAATGGTCAGGTCCTCACCACAACCAACGTTGATGATTTCGGGAGATGAATAGTTTTCCAAAAGGAATCGAAGAGCGTCGGCCAGGTCGTCCGAGTGTAGGAATTCTCTCCGTGGCGTGCCAGTACCCCAGATCGTGACCTCACGCTGGTTCCGCAACTTCGCTTCGTGGACTTTTCGAATCAGCGCAGCCAGAACATGGGATTTCTCAAGATCAAAGTTATCTCCAGGTCCATAAATGTTCGTCGGCATCGCGGAAATAAAATTTGCTCCGTACTCGTGCGCGTATGCCTGGCAGAGTTTGATCCCGGCGATTTTGGCAATCGCGTACGGCTCATTCGTTGGTTCGAGCGCGCCCGCCAGAAGAGATTCCTCACTAATCGGCTGCACCGCCAGCTTCGGATAAACGCACGAGCTACCCAGGAATAGCAGCTTCTTCACTCCGAACTCGTAACTCGCTGCGATCAGGTTGTTCTGGATCTGCAGATTCTCCAGCAAAAATTCGACCGGATAGGCGCTATTGGCCTTTATCCCGCCAACCTTGGCAGCGGCGACAACGACGGCTTCGGGCTTAGACTTGGCAAAGAAATCCCGAACATCCTCGGATTGACGGAGATCCAATTCCTGCCGGGTCCGAACCAGAATGTCTCCGTATCCACTGTTTTGCAGATTGCGCACCAGCGCACTCCCTACGAGTCCATTGTGGCCCGCGATATAGACGGATCGGAACGACATCGGACCTCTTTGGTACTTACAAATCCGCCCTCCGTCAAATGGCGTAACGGGTGTAATGGCGCGTTGGCGTGCCGGTGAATCCGGGTGCGCGGGACTGGTTGGAAGCCTATGTGCCCCTGAAAAAGGCCCCTTGTTGCGCGGCAATAAGCAGCCGAGGATCCTGATTACACCGGCCCGCCATGCGATTTCCGCCCTTTCGCCCATACGCCTTCCGCGGATTCACAGCTCATCGTTTGACGGAGAACGAAATTTTAAGAAACTGAGATGACTGTATGAACATTGAATTTGATCCAATCGAAGAGGTTCTCGACGAACTCCGGCAGGGTCGCCTGGTCATCGTAACCGATGATGCGAACCGAGAGAATGAGGGGGATCTCATATTGGCCGCTGAAATGGCGACGCCTGAATTGATCAATTTCATGATTCGCTATACCTCCGGCGTTATTTGCGTTCCGATGGAAGGCAAAGATCTGGATCGTCTTGAGTTGCCGTTGATGACGGTTCGGAATACCGAATCAATGCGAACGGCCTATACCATTTCCGTTGACGCGAAAAATGGAGTGACGACCGGCATATCGGCCGCCGATCGATCGCGCACGATTCGCCTGTTGGCGGACCAAAGCACAGCCGCTCAGGACATGGTCCGGCCCGGCCACGTCTTTCCTCTCCGGTACAGAGAGGGCGGCGTGCTCCGACGGGCTGGGCATACGGAAGCTGCTGTCGACCTGGCCAGGTTGGCGGGACTGCGGCCGGCTGGTGTCCTGGCCGAGGTTGTAAACGAGGACGGCTCGATGGCGAGATTGCCGGACCTGATTCAATTCAAGCTTAAGCACCGCTTGAAGATTTGCTCGATCGAAAACCTGATCTCTTACCGACGCGCCAGGGAAGTTTTAATTGAGCGCCTGGAAATCGTCTCTCTCCCTACGGATTACGGCGACTTTCGACTCCATCTGTATCGTTCGGTGATTGACGACGTTCATCACTTAGCTCTCGTTAAAGGAAGCCTCTCCAGCGATGAACCAATCCTGGTGCGGGTCCACAGCGAGTGCTTGACCGGCGATGTATTCGGTTCGCAACGGTGCGATTGCGGCGATCAACTCCACGCGGCATTGCAACATATCGATAGCGCGGGTTCCGGCGTACTAGTCTATATGCGGCAAGAGGGACGAGGAATCGGCCTCGCCGCAAAGATCCGCGCCTATGAACTTCAAGAGCAGGGCCTGGACACGGTAGAAGCGAATGAAAAGCTTGGCTATCCGATGGACCTCCGCGAGTATGGAATCGGCGCACAGATCTTGTTCGACCTGGGAGTGCGCCACATTCGACTTCTGACGAACAACCCGAAAAAGGTCGTGGGTCTTGAAGGGTACGGTCTCAATATTGTCGAGCAGCTCCCGATCAAAGCCGCGACGAATCCCCACAATGCAAGATACCTCCAAACAAAGCGGCTGAAGATGGGGCATCTCCTCTAGGAACCAAGTGGTTTTGAGCTTGCGGGGTCGCGTCGCCTTCGAACCACGCAAAACTCGGAACATTAAAATGCCACCCTTGCAGGGTCGAGCTTAAAGAGTATCGTCCGGCACTCATGTCGACAGAACTTCCCACGCCACCAGAAGTGCTGAACGAGGCTGTCCGCTTCGCGATCGTCGCCAGCGAATACAATCGCGATTACGTGGACGGCATGGTGCGGTTTGCCACAGAGGAGTTAAGCGTTATCGCTCCGCATGCAAAGCTCTCCGTGGTACGTGTGCCCGGGTCGTTTGAAATCCCGATCGCCGTTCAGGCCATGGTCAGAAAATTGAAACCGGATGCGATCCTCGCCTTTGGGCTGATCTTTGATGGAGAGACGATGCACGCTTCTCTAATCGCTACGACGGTCACCCAGGCGCTGTCGAACATCAGTTTGAACGCATCCGTGCCGGTGCTGCATGAGGTTCTAGTGGTCAAAAATGAGGATCAGGCAAAGGCTCGATGCTTATCACCCGAGCTAAATCGTGGAACAGAAGCCGCCCGCGCAGCGGTTCGAATTGTTCATGCCCTCCGCGAAATTCTGAAAGGAGGATAGTTCTGTGGGCAAACGCCGCGAAGGAAGGGAGGTCGCGCTACAGCTTCTATTTCACTGGGACCTGAACGTCCAACAGCCGCTTAGCGCAAAAGAGCTGGAACTGTTTTGGGAGATCCTCGTGACGGTCGCAGCAAAGAATCCACAGGGCAAACCCGCACCAGAAATCGAAAATATCCGTCGCAGGCGGCAGGCGAACGACGAACGCTTTGTTCGCAACTTCGCAACAAACCTTCTCAACGGGGTGATTTCTCACCAGGTTACGATCGACGAGAAGATTTCCAGATATACGGCGAACTATGAGCTGAAGCGAATTTCCGCGGTGGATCGCAATATCCTGCGAATGGCGATCTATGAGATGCTCTATGCCAATGACGTACCGCCCATCGTTGCCATCAACGAAGCAATAGATATCGCCAAGAAATTTGGAACAGAAGAATCCGGTAAGTTCGTAAACGGTGTACTCGATCGAGTGAAGCTCGACCTCAATCGTCCACTCCGAACAGCCTCGGACCAGGCGGGTTAAACGTATGGCATTCGAATTTTTCAAAAACCTGGTCGACCGTTTCGGCGGCAGACCAGTCGACTGGGACGAACTCGAGGAAGCTTTGATCCGCTCCGATATCGGGGTGCCCATGACTCTCCGAATCATTGAGGATCTCCGTCAACGCCAGTCGAAGGTTACGGCCAAAGACATCGTCGACGTCACTCGATCCCACATTGAGCAAATTTTCCCGATCGCAATTCCGAGACTGCGACCGCTCCCCAGTCGACCCAAGGTCATCCTGATGGTCGGCGTCAATGGCACCGGAAAAACCACCTCCACGGCGAAACTGGCGTATCTCCTCAAGCGAGATCGGCATACCGTGATGCTGGCCGCTGCCGATACCTTTCGTGCCGCAGCCATCGAACAACTGAAGATCTGGGGGGGTCGTCTTCAAGTCGATGTCATCGCCGGGGAATACAACGCTGATCCGGCGGCGCTTTGCTACGACGCCTATTCCGCGGCGAACAAACGAAATATCGAATTCCTGATCTGCGACACCGCCGGACGCCTCCATACGAAGCACAATTTGATGCAGGAATTGGGCAAGGTTGTGAGAACTTTAAAAAAACACGACGAACAAGCGCCACACGAGTGCTTGTTAGTTGTGGATGCGACGACCGGTAGTAACGCGCTGGTCCAGGCGAAAGAATTCCAACAAGCTGTCAGTTTGACCGGCCTCGTTGTGACCAAGCTTGATGGTTCGGGCAAGGGCGGTATCGCCATTGCGATCCAGGACGAGCTGGGTATTCCTCCACGGTTCGTCGGGACGGGGGAAAAACCCAGCGATTTCGAATACTTCGACAAAGAGGAATTTATCGCGAAGCTATTGTGATTCGTCTTTTTTCGCAGTGTGCTCCTGCTCTTCGGCCGACTCAACCGGCTGTTTTTTAAACTGGAGCTGCAGAATCCTTCGTCCGTCCGTCTGAGTAATTGTCACCAGATAATCCTCAATTCGAACTTGTTCTCCCTGTTTTGGCAGGTGACCTAACAACTGGACAGCGTAACCACCGATCGTGCTCACGTCGGCATTTTCCAGATGAAGATCCGCGAGTTCCTGCAACTCATAGAGATTCAGTTGCCCCTGGACCAGAAATTCTTTTTCATTTAGACGCACGAACTCTTTCGTCTGCTCCAGGTCGAATTCGTCTTTGATCTCCCCAACCAACTCTTCGAGCACGTTGTCGAGAGTCACGATGCCCACCGCCCCACCGTACTCATCCACGACCACCGCGAAATGATTCCGCTTCGCTAAGAACTGTCGCAGGAGCTTCTCCAGCGGCATGAATTCGGGCACCGGCATCAGTTCCCTTTTGACGGCCATCAAATCGGGCTTTTCCTTCTTCAATTCGCGCATCAGATCTTTGATATGGATAAGACCGATCGTGTTATCAAGGTGGCCCTGAACAAGAGGGAACCGTGTGTGACCTGATTCAATAGCTACCTGGATATTGGCATCAAACGAGTCCTGGATATCGAGGTAAATGACGTCCCCGCGTGGAGTCATGATGTCACGGACAACCCGGCGACGGAAATCAAGCGCGTTGATCAACAACTCGTTACTAAGTTCCGTCCCGTCCGCCGGAGGTTCGTTTTCAGTCAGGATAACTCGAAGTTCCGCCTCGCTGTGAACCAATTCGTTTTCGGTGACAGGTTCCATCCCGAACGCCGTTCTTATTATCCAGTTCGCAGATGCCTGGAGGAACCAGATTGCCGGCCTGAAAATAAGGTAAAAGAAATGAAGCGGCGGGCTGACCCATAGGCTTGTTGCCAGTGACTTACGAATCGCCAGCGACTTTGGAGTGATCTCGCCCAAGACAATGTGAAGGTAGGTGATAAAGCTGAACCCGATAGCGAACGAGATTCCGTGAATATTGGCGGATCCGGTGACCCCAACATGGGCGAGAATAGGTTGAATCACCCTGGCCAGGTATGGCTCGCCGATCCACCCGAGGGCCAGACTTGAGAGCGTGATCCCGAGTTGAGTGGCCGAAAGATACGCATCCAGATTTGATGCAACGTGACGAGCCAATGCTACTTTCTTGTCTCTCTCATCGAGAGTGTCCAATTGGGTGGACCGTACTTTGACCAGGGCGAATTCGGAAGCAACAAAGAACCCGTTCAGGAAAACCAGCAGCAGGATAACCAGCAGATTGACGACGATCGATCCCGGTGAGGCAAACTCTGTCTGAACCTCGGAAGCTGCCGAAAAAGCAAGCCAAAAAGGAATAGCTATGGTCATTGACTCAATCGCTCCTACCGACGATGCACAGGTTCATCACGCTGAAAGAGCGTAACCAACCTGCGGATCGTCGACCCCGCACAGGGTAACCCGAGGTTATTCACCAGGGCAAACGAGGCGATCAAATTCCACTTCGGAAAAACAGGAAATACTACCAACTCGACTTCGTAACCCCGGGAATCATTCCTTGGGAGGCGAGCTCGCGAAATGCAATACGGGATAGACGAAAGCGACGGATAAACCCCCGTCGGCGGCCGCTTTGCTGGCAGCGATTAACGAGTCGGGTCGGACTGGCATCCCGCGGAAGCTGGGCAAGGCCTTCGTAGTCATGCTTCGCCTTCAAAGCAGCCCGAATGGCGGCGTACTTTTCAACCGTTTTCAGCTTCCTTTTATTCCTCTCAATCCAGGACTTCTTAGCCATAAAGAGTGAAGAAACTAGCGGAGCAGCGGGAAAATTCAACGAGATTTTCAGAGTGTTTCATTCCAAAACTGCCGGAATGCATTACTCCAGGTCCGTTCGCGAACCCGGTTTTTGGCCTGCTGACCCATTTTTATCCTCAGATCGCCGTCCTCACAAAGAAGTCGTAACACCCGGGCAAAGTCCCCCACATCAAGGGCCCTGGTCACAAATCCGTCGATCCCGTCTTCGACCAATTCACAGGGGCCACCCCGGTCCGACACAATGCAGGGCAGCCCCGCCGCCTTCGCCTCAAGTACGACATTGCCAAAGGTGTCCGTTGTGCTTGGGAAAACAAATATGTCGCTTGACGCGTAAGCGGTAGCCAATTCCGCCGAGCGCAGGTAGCCTGTGAAGCAAGCCTCGGGCACCGTTTGACGAAGGTCGCGTAGGTAGGGCCCGTCACCTACGATCAAAAGGCGAACAGGAAGTCCTTCCTCGTAAATTTTTCGAAAAGCCGCCACCGCAACATCGAGATTTTTCTCTTTCGAAACACGTCCAACGTACAGCAATCCGATTTCTCCCGGTTTTTTGCCATATTCCTCCCAAAAGCGCGCGTTACGCTTAGCGGGCGTAAAAAGCCCGGTATCGATTCCTCGCGGCAGGATTCTTAATTTTTCCGGAGCGATCCCGCGCTCGATCCAACGCTGGCGATATTGCTCCGAGTTCACGTAAACAAGGTCAAGCTGGGAATAGAACCACTGCATGAAGCTCCAGGCCAGCGTTTCCATATAGTTGTCCTGCGTCAGAATGCGCACATACTGGGGAAAATCGGTGTGGTAAATGCCGACCGTCTTCAGATCGAGCATCTTGGCGGCCATCAGCGCGGTCAAACCGACCGGCCCCGGCGTACTGATAATCAGTTCAGTAAAGCGCTCCCGCTGAATGTACTCGATCATGTGCAGCACCGGCGGAAAACTAAGCTTCTGCAGCTCGTATTCCGGTAGCTCAAATTCCCCGATCGGCGGAAAATTCTTGATCGGGATCTCCGGGATGCTGATCTGCTGTCTCGACGTTACCACGATGAGATCCGCACCGGTTTCGTACGCGGCGGCAGCCATCTTTCGAATCGTCGTCACAACCCCATTCACGTCTTCCAGAGTGTCGGTAAACCAGGCTCGTTTGGTGTTCTGCAGCACGTCCGGCACGAAATTGACGGTCGCCGAGCAGATATCAGTCAGTCGTTTGCGGAACGGCGCCTGGCTGTGAAACCCGTAAAAGTAAGGACCGAGCAGAAACCCCATCGGCACAAGCGCGCTCAATGCCTGGACAGCTTCTATGACGCCACCGGCGCTGATCTGTTGAACAAATTTTTGGAAAAAACGAAAGGCCAATTGGTTGAACACAAGTGCGACCATCAAAAAAGCGCGACGCTCCGGCTCGTTGACGCCTTCAGTTTCCTTCGCAATCTGGGTCTGCACTTCAGCGCTGCCAAAGTAGTTTGCCAGTTCGGGCCAGATCGACAGATTCGCCGGTTTTGCTAGTTCGAATATTTTCCCGGAAAGAATCCCGCTCGAAAGAAGAGCCAGCTTCTCGCCAAGACTGAATTTCGTCGGATTCTTCCCCTCCATGAACCGCGAGAAAACGAGTTCCAGAAATTCCAGATTCGGGCTCACCGCGGCCGAAAACTTGTCTTTAGCAAATTGATAAGCCGTGTTGTACAAGCCGTGGGAAATCACCAATGGGGTCCCCCCTTGTCCACGGATTACGCAGTCGCCTTTACCGATGAAATGGAAGAATTCGCTCGGTGAACGGCAGTCTGGCGCTTCTGTGTAAGCGGACGCCGGAAAAATCCCTGCGTGATCGTCGGACCCGGCGACCAGAATCTTGCGCCAAGGTTCCGGATGAGTCGGCTCAAATCCCTGGCGAGCGGCGAATCGCTGAATGATTTCAGGAGTGAGCGATCGAAGAATGAAACGTGCCGTGTCGCTTAGTAGTGAATCTCTGAGGCCGTTAATCCCTTCGAAGTGCTTGAAGAGAAGGATCAGCTTTTGAACATGATCGGCGGTCAACTGCCGGGTCATGTCGTAAAGTGGATGGGACACCGCATGATTTATCCCCGCCTCCCCGAGATATTCCCGGAGCTCGAAAACATTCCTTCTGACCCGTTGAATCTCGGCGTGCTGCGACTCGGTCAGATTCCAGAGGAGCAAATGGATGTCTACATGATCGCCCGGAAACTGGGCCGTCACTTCCTCACTGATGAAAACATCCGGAAACTCACCAATTTCCAGACACCCGTCGATCCGGTTGTGATCGGTGAAGGTGACATAGGTCATCCCTTTCTCTTTCAGCCGCTGATACAGCTTCCTCGGGTCCGAATAGCTGTCGGGGAACTCGAAGCGGCGGAAGATCCATTCCGCGGATCGATCGCTGAATCTTGAGTGAATGTGGAGGTCGACTTTTGCGGCCATGTGGTAGCAGAATATCAATATCCGGAATCTGCAGGAGAACACCCGTTCTTTCGTCGATGTCCTGTCCCCGAAATAGCATACAATCTTCCGGACGTCAGTTGGGTGTTTTCTGAGGCGGTCCTAACATGACCGGCCGCAAAAGCATCTGCAGAAGCTCCCCCGCGGAATTCGGTGTCCCGTGCCTATCGGCACCTGTCGGTTTTCAGGCAGGCTCCGTTCTACTCAAGATCTCAACAAACTTCTCATAGGAAACGCATTCCCGCCCCAAACCTATTGCAGCCACCAATTGTCGAACCTGGCGCCAGACAGCAGAATTCAGAAGGTCGGGAGGGTGAATAGCAACCCGAATCAGCGGCGCCTGAGTAGTGCTGATCGCGAGACCTTTATTCCATGCGAGGCTTATCGCGGCACGCCATTTGGCCCGAGTGCTCCAAACCAGCGACCTTGACCTTATCTCGCCGGAGCGACCGAAAATCCGCACGCAACCTAACCGCGTCGTGTACCGGAATCCGAGCTTATCGACTGCATCCTCGGCCGCAGCGCTCAGCAACCACGCCGGCGCGATAAAACCGGCCACTTTGCGCGGCAAGAACGCGAGATCTTTCAAGCCTCTCTGCAATCTATCCTTAGCTTCACCGGCCGATAGATCAAAAAATTCACCTTCTCCCGCAGTGTAAATCTCGGTCGTTAATTTCGAAAAAAACGAGTCATCCCTCTGGCGTTGTCTTTGATGGAAATAGCCATGCAGGACCGGTTCATGGTCGGCTTCGACCTTTCGCGCAAGCCAGTTCCGAAACGAAGAGTCCTGGGTGATAGGAGCTTTTCCGTGATGATTGGGTATGACCAGCAGGGAAGTCTGCCGGACTCCCAGGTCCTGGAGTTGAGCAAGGATGTTTTCGCACGACGTTTGTGTCAGCGGCGAGACGTCATGTAGAGATACGACCAGACTTTTCATAGAAGCGGCGAAGCCTTTCGGAGATGGCCGTCACAATGACAATCACGCCACACGCAACAGCAAACCAATCGCCGTAGCGTCCGTAGGGTGTGGAGTCAAATGGTCCCGGCACTTCTATGTCGCCCATAAAAACCTCGGTGCGAGGTGTCAGGCGCGCCCCCGCCACCAGTTTTCCCGAGGGCGACATGATCGCCGCGAAATTTTTGGCGCTGGCAAATATCATGGCCCGCCCAAGCGAGACCGACCACAATCGCAGGTTCGAAAAAAGTTGTTCGGTTGAGCCCGCGCCGCCTGGCAGTGGATCGACCAAGGCGACAATGACCTGGACCTGCTTGCGTACGGCGGCACGCACCACAAGGGGATCGCCCGCTTCCCAGTTCACCAATGGAATCCAACTCGTGTCCTTGAATGCGAAAGGGTTCAGAGTCCGACCAATGAACCCCGGCTGGAAATGATCGCGCCGGCTCGGCATCAGGAATAGATTTTTGACCGCACCGGGGATAACGACTGAAGCACCGTTCAGCAGGCCATTTTCCGCAGAGGTCACGCCGGTCACCAGACCAGAAACTTTTCCGATCGCTGCATTGCCCAGTCGCGCGAAATCACCCTGACCAAAACGGACCGAACGCCAAACGAACATGTCGATTCCCTTCTCGCTCGCCCCCTGGCTGAGTTCCAGAAGGCGGCCGAAATCGGTCGTATCTGGACAGAGCAGCCCGATCTCTTTCCGCTCACTTGGCGGTTGGTGCTGTAACGACCAGAAACCGGCGAGGGCCGCGATGAAGATTACGCCAAGGGTAGCCGTCACATCGAACCGGGACGCCCATGTCATCCGGCCTGGTTCAAAGACGATCCGGCCAACAGCGGCGAACGCAATAACGTTCGCAAATACCCCCATAAAGGAAAGTCCGGAGACTCCCGTGAGTGTTGCAGTCTGAAACAACGGCAGGTTTGCCTGGAGAACTGTGCCAACCGCGTTCCATTCCGGAAGAAGTACCCCCCTTCCCCATTCCAGAACAGTCCAAGCCGCAGCCGTCGTCAAGGCCGCACGCAAATGAGAAATCGATTTTGTCCACGCGGCCGAGTTAAAACCGTGCCCCGGCAAAATCGGAGAAACCTGCTGATTAACACTCCTGGCGGGCAGTTGGACGAAAAGACCAACAAAAACGCCCCAGATTCCCCCCTGTATCGCGAGGCTCAGAAAGTTCCACATCCAGTCACCTGTAAGGCCTCCGGCCAGGAGCCATGAAAAAACAAGGCCGCCGAACGTCCCTCCGAAAACCGCACCCCGTACCAGCGAAGCAATCCAGCCCCGGGGAAACAAGAGCAATCCCGCCAAAACAGGAGTGAATCCGATCCAGATCAGCCAGTCCTGATTCCAGGGAGGGAATGCAAGCGAGACGAGGACGCCACCGGCAAGACTTAGCAAAATGGTCGACACATGAAGGAGGAGCGGTTTCATAATGGCACCCCAGATCGGCTTGGGATCAGCTCCAGGACTAATCGCCAGGCGATGATGAGTAAAAGCGGATAAATCGCGGGATTGAATCGCTGCGGCAGAAGGAATGAGAAACACAGGAAGGCGCACGCGGCGACAAACGTGACCCGCAGATACCATAAAAGCAGAGACGGCCGACTCTTGGAACAACCTAGCCAGATGCCCGCCGGAAGGTGCAACGGGATGAGCCACAAAAGATTGTAGTTCTCGTGCAAAACCCAAATACGCGTCCAAAGGGAGACCACGAGGATAAACGTACCCGCCAGACCAAAGACCATGAGAGAAAGCGCAGTCGGCCATTTGGAATGGCCCTTCCTGCGCAAAAACCAGAAGAGGAACCAAAGAATCCCCCCTCCGTAGAACATCCAGACCGGTGCCAGGAAAGGTGGAGCATCAGGCAATGCCTCAGGCGGAAAAAGTTCCGTCCTTCCCGCGGTCAGGCCTTGGTCGCCGTTTTTACTTCCTTGTACTGCTCGCTCTAAGTCCGCCGGCAAAAAGCAGGCTTCTCGAGGACTCGCCAGGCGATCGACCTTTGCGCCGAGAAGCAGGGAAACCCCTAATCCGACCCACGGAATACGATCGAAGTACGGATCCAGCATTTGCCGGAACGTCTGTCTGCCGGCCCCGCCCTCTACAATCGGAGAACTTGTAATCCTTTCGAGAACATCTCGCGGACGGGTCGAGCAGTTATCCAGGATAAAATCATATCGGTAGAATCGATTTTCCGGCAGGAGATTGATCTCCAGCGCTGCAAACAACTTTTGCTTTTGTTCCTGCGAAAGATTCAACAGCAGCTCGGTTACACCTTGACCGTACGCCCCGACAAGTCTGATCTCTTCTTCGCCAGGAGTCACTGCGAGCTGGTAGAGCAGGTCGCCGTGGATGAATTTCAGGTAGAATTCCGGGGTGTCGAAATCAAACACTCCGAAGTTGTAGAGACGGTCCATGCTCAGGAGATCGTCTTTCACTCTGATCGCGCTGTGACCAAATGCCTGGTAAAGTTCTTCGCCGGGAGTGTAAGTGATCAGCGAAACCTGTGCGCGATCGCTGAGCTGAGGCAACTGATCAACGAGCGCATATTGAGCAGACGCGGTTTCCTGGGCAAAAGACGGCAGGAAGGAAATCAGAAAGCCGACTAGAAGAATCGCTCGGAAAAGGTGCGCCACCAGGAATTGAAATTTTCGGGCTAACCGGCTCTATTCTTTGCATCCTCTTGCACCCATGCCCAGAGTCTGTCCAGGGCTGCGGCCAGACTCTCCTTGGCTTCGACTAACGAATCGCCGGAGACGGCGGAACTCCTTCCGAACAGGTAGAACTTGATTTTCGGTTCAGTACCGGAAGGCCTGACGGCAATTCGGCGCGCATCCGAAAGCTCAAACATGGTCATTTTTTCGCGCGGCAAAAGATCCCCTTCGACATCCCGCATTTCTCCCGAGGCGAAATCTTTCACCGTGACAACTTTCGAATGGTCGATCTCATCCGGAGGATTGGTGTTGTAAGAGTCCGCCAGGCGGCGAATTTTATCGGCGCCCTCGGCGCCCTCAAAGACCAGCGAACCGGACTTCTCCTGGTAATAGCCATACTCGAGATAGATCTGATCCAGGAGTTGGTCCAGCGTCATACCGTTCGACCGGGCGTAGGCGGCCACTTCGGCAACCATGATTGCCGATCCGTTCGCGTCCTTGTCCCGGACAAAATCGGCTCCGCTGTAGCCATAACTCTCTTCTCCCCCGAAGACGTAAAAATAAGAATTCTCCAGCCGAGCTGACCGGGTTTCTTGCTCAGTCAATCCCCGATACGACTTGCGAACTTCCGGCGGCAGGGCGGCTTCATATTTCTCGAGCTTCGCGCCGATATATTTGAAGCCGGTGAGGGTTTCGACGCAATGAAGGCCTTCTTTTCGTGCGATCGCTTTTTGGAGATCTGTCGTCACCAAGGTCTTGAGAATGACTCCTCGAGCCTGGTTTTGATCATCCAGCAAGCCCTGTTCCTTGAACGTTTTTATCCGATAGTAGGCCAGCAGAGAACCAATCTGATTGCCCGAGAGCAGCTCTATTCTTCCGGATCGCTCGCGGAAAGCCACTCCCATACGATCCGAGTCAGGATCAGTACCAATCACCAGATCCGCCCTCTCCGTCTCAGCCAAAGCCATGGCCATCGCCAAAGCCTCGGCGTTTTCCGGGTTCGGTGATTTCACGGTTGGGAATGAACCATTGGGTCTATCCTGTTCAGGGACCGTCAAAACCTGGAAGCCCAGTTCCCGCAGAACCGGAACTGATATAATCGCGCCGGTCCCGTGGATCGGGGTAAAGACTATCTTTAACGCATTCTGGCTGACAACAACCTCAGGACGAAGTACCAGAGTGCGGAGACGGGCTTTGTAAATGTCGTCAAGCTCCGAACCGAGGCTTACCAGCTTGCCCTGCTGGGATTTGGGGAGCGGCTCATAAACTTCACTCGCGACCTGGTTGACTCGTTCGATGATTGCCCCGGCATGCGGCTCGACCACCTGCGCTCCGTCGGTGAAGTAGACCTTGTATCCGTTGTCATGTGGTGGATTGTGGCTCGCCGTAATCACAATCCCCGCCGTCGAGTTTGTATGTCGAACGGCAAAGGACAATTCGGGAGTCGAACGCGCCGACTCAAACAAGAAGACGTCACACCCGCATTCTATGGCCACTTTAGCCGTCAGTTCTCCGAATTGCCGGGAATAAAAGCGCGTATCATGCGCGATCGCTATGCTGGGTCTGGTTCCGGGACTGTTCTTTGCCAGATACTCTTTGACGTACTGGACCAGACCCTGCGTTGCCCGGCTGAGGTTATAATAATTCATCGCGTTTGTCCCAACGCAGGGAAACTCAGGACAGATGCGCCCAGCCTGGCTTCCCGTCTCCGCCTGGGTCACAATTTTTCCGATCGTTCGTCCCCGCAACCCACCGGTACCAAACGTCAGCGCTTTGAAAAAGCGGTCATTCAATTCCGTCCAAGCTTTATTTTCGACCAATTCGCCAATCGACGCCCTGTAAACCGGATTGTTCCCGGCCGAGAGTAAATGCAAGATATTGGCGACAGTGCTCGCCAAGAGCCGGTCCTCCTGAGCGGCGTGCTCCAGCGTTTCGCGTAGATCGCTCATGGGCGATAGCCTGTAACGTTCAGTTCCGACGCGCAAACCTTTATGATACTTAGTGAAAAGATTGTAGCTGCGATTGAGAAGCGACGCACGATCCGTTCCGAACAAACAAACGCCGTGCGACTGGTGGATGGCGCAGGCGATGACCTGGAAGGGCTGATCATCGATGATTTTGCAGGTCGCTGGATTATTCAGACGTCGAACTACATCGAATCAACTGTCGATCCGCGTTTGGGATATCGCTCAATCTATTGGAGATCTCTCCTCAAAGAAAACAAAACTGCGCCGAAACACCTGGCCGGCGAACCCGTTGGCGAACCCTTTTGCGCTCTCGAATCCGGGCTGAAGTTCGAAATTGATTTCCAAGCAGGATATTCGCCCGGCCTTTTCCTCGACCAGCGCCTCAACCGCACCAAGCTTCGCGGTCTCGCCCGGGACAAAATCCTCCTGAATACATTCTCCTACACGTGCTCTTTCGGTTTGGCCGCCGCCATGGGCGGCGCCGCAACCGTGAACATCGACCTGTCGCGGAATTACCTTAATTGGGGAAAGCGGAACTACGAACTCAATCAAATCGATTCAGTGAATCACGAGTTTCTCTACGGGGATGTCTTCGATTGGCTCGGGCGTTTCAAGCGGCGGGGCAGAAAATTCGACCTGATCATTCTAGATCCACCCACCTTCTCCCGGGACCGAAAGTCAAGAGTCTTCAGGGTTCAAGATGACTTCGGTGACTTGGCTGATCGTGCGGCGGCATGTCTGAACCGAAACGGATGGCTGCTTTGTTCCACAAATTTTCGCGGCATGACTTCCAATGAATTCCGCCGAATCCTGCGAACAGGGCTAAATCGCCCTTTTAAAACTATCGCCGCTTCGATGCCCCCCGATTTTACCGGAGATCAATATTTGAAGACCCTTTGGCTGCAATTTTGAACGTAACCAAATCGTCCTCCATCCCTCCGCTGCTATTTCGCGTCCCGCGCCGACCCGCCGACCGCGGCTCCATCCCTCCCTTGCTTTTTTGCCCATTTATGTCATCTAGGTTGACGTTAGCGCTTCAGTCTCCCGTAACCTTTTCTTAATCTATGACTCGTCTCGTTCTTGCCACTCTTTGCACGGTCACATTCGCTCTGAGTGGTTGCGATAACCGAACTCGTGACGCGGTGCGATGGGATCAGATCGCGGAGAGGTTCAGGCAAGACAAGAGCGCTCAACCCTGGCCCGACGCCGAATCGCCATGGTCGAACGCAGAGCACCACACCGGAACCGCCTGGTAGGGAGACGTGTCGGCAGATCGGCGTATGGCGTGTCGGCGTGATTGGAGGTTATCCTCCAATGGTAGAGGGACGCGCTCCGACACGCGCCGTGGCGGGACATCCGATGGTGACCGCCAGTGCCGCGCCTAGGATCGTCTACGCATTCGGGCGCGTCCGGCGTGGCACGTCTTGCGGTTCCTAACCATCGGAGGATATCCTCCGATCACGCCGACACCCCCCACGCCGACACGGTTCCCAAGCCCTCGGCCCTTCGTGGCTCGCTTCTCGTCTCCTTCCAAAAATCGTCCTGGTCTCGTTCTCGGTCATTGACCGTCAAACCCGGAAGGAACGCGACTCGAGAAAAACCGCAATCGAACCTTGCGGAAGATTTAGAGCCTCGCTGTTTGGACATTCATATCGCGCTATACACCTACGGACGCGCAGGGTCTGTTTAAGAGCGGATTCCGAACTAACCCGATGCTAACTGATCCGACGTTGACGGAATCTAACAACGCAGATTTTTGGGTTATTTCATAATTAAAAAACCTTTTCACGATCACAATAAACACTGCGGTTGAGACCGTCCCATTTTGGTGAATATTAATTTTATTGTCATTTAATATAAATGGAGCTGACCCTCAGAGATCCAACATCACTGCGACCAAAGTTCGTCTTATTTGGGCCCGTCAGTTTCAACCACTCCGGCGTTTGGCTTCCGGTAGACCTAACGCACCGGCGATAGATAGTCGCCTGATCCCGAAGGCAGGCCAAGGCCACTGGCTAACCGAAATGTCCACAAGGTTAAACGAAAATCTTGTCACACTGCTAACTGGTTCTTATTCTTCAGCATAAAGCAGCACGGTATAGTGAAATTTCGACAATTGGAGGGGTTAGCAAGATGGCGACGCAATCAAATCATGGAGCGGCCCTTGGAATCTTGAAATGGGTCGCATTGACAACATTCCTCTGCGTGGTGGTGTTATTCTTTTGGTTTGCTCTCCGGCAAGCAAAAGAATTGGCGTCACTGTCGAAGAGCCACCATCGATCTGCGGATCGTGGTTTGAACCTATCTCCGACTCCGTCGCCTCAGGCTGTGGGAGACGCGTTAGAGTCAAAGCAATTCTCCGCTCCAACGCCTTTCGGCATGTGGCAGGCTGCAAACGGTAGCCCCACGCCTTTGGTTCAGTTAGCTCAAAATCTGCCTGTCAATACGCCAACAGAGCCTACGCCAACAGAGCCGTTGGCCAAGGCAAGTTCTTCGCCGCAACGCGACCTTATCCCAAGGGAAAGAACCGGGAATCCGGCTTCGGATTCGCGTCAACGTCACTTACCGCTTGTCACCCATCGGATCTCACATGACCGTCGTCAGCAATATCCGGGAACCCAGGTAAGGGAAGCCCGGCAAATTGCGGACCTCGAAAACCAGCTCGATCTCCTTCGAAGCCAGCTAAAGGACACCGAGGCAAAAGTGCTAGCTATTCAAAACGATGCCGACCTTTTCAAAAGGCAGCGTGACGAGCTCCAGACCCGGCTGAGTGAGAGCGAGGAAAAGACGCAAATTGCCCAGGATACCGCTGAACTTCTGGCGAAACAGCTGGATGAGCTACGAGATCAGCTCAAGGAAACTCAAAACAGGGCACTCACCGCCCAAAAGAACGAGAAGCTACTGAGGAATGAACGCGACACGCTCGAGACCCAGCTGCAGGAAAGTCAGGATGAGGTACAAGCGGCTCGAAAGAATGCGAACTCTGCGACTCGCCAACGTGATATGCTCCAAAGCGAGATCGGTGAAATAAAAGAGAGGGCTCAACTAGCAGAAACGAAGGCCAACCAGGCGGCAAGCCAGCGGGACGCAATGGAAGCTGAGCTAAAAAAGAAAGAGCAAGAGGAGGTGCAAGAAAAAAAGGCGCAGCTAAACCAAAACGGTTCCAATCTTGCCGAATTGCCTAGCAGCGCGCCAGATACTCAGTTCGAGGTAGTACGGCAGAATGCCCGGCCCGTGCACGAGAATGCCGAACTTGCCCAAACACTGCCACCAAATCCGGGTCAGAACGCCAGGCCCGCTCCCTTAACTCAAACCTTGGATTCCTCCGTTCAGCCCACCGACTTCTCGAGAGAATAGGCCAAAGGTATGAAGCATAAATTCTATGCAATTTACGCCCCTATACTTGTAGCTCTTCTGTTGCGACTCCCAATTCTGAGCCTAGTTGCTGGTGAGATCCTCTACGAAGATGAATTTACTAACTTAGATCCGAGCTGGGGCATACCCGGTGAACGGTTGAGCGTGGAGAATGGTAAGCTGACGCTCAAGCCCGCCCCGGACACAACGCAGAGTATACTGAATCAAGCGAACGTTTTTGGTGACGCCGACATCAGGGTAGAAGTCATTCTACCGGCCGGCGACGTAACCATACCGGGAGGTTTAATTTTTTGGGCCAAGGATCACAGCAACTTTTACTGTCTATGCATCGACGCGGCCGGTTATTTCAAGATTAGCCGCTATGTGACTGATCGATGGTTGCAACCCGTGGGCTGGATCAAACATGAAGCAATAAATAAGGGGATTGGAGAGGTAAACAAATTGCGAGTGGTAACGCAGGGCCATCAGGCGACCGCCTATATCAACGACAAGCAAGTCGCGACGTTCACTGGGCAACCTCCCCAGGGTGGCGGCTGCATAGGAGTATCCGGTGGGTCGCCCGAAGATGCGCAGAATACGTGGCAGTTTACGAACCTGCAAGTGATTGCACTCCAACCGTCCGGCGGGGAGCCCGCGCCGCCTGCTGTCCAACCCCAGCCGCCCGCTGCCCAGCCCTCGCCGGCCGCGGCTGAAGCCCAGCGGGCCCCCTCCCCGCCTCAACAACGCCTGAGCCGGGTGGCATTGCGACTCCACGGCTCAAACACTATCGGAAAGGAGCTCATCCCGGCACTGTGCGAGGAATTTCTAAAATTCCAAGGGGCGACCTCCGTTGAGCGCAAACCGCGACAAAAGGAGGATGAGACAGATGTCGAAGCAGTTTTACCGAACCAGTCTTCCGAGGCGTTGACGTTCGAAGTTCAAGCTCATGGTTCCAGAACAGCTTTTGAGGATTTGTCCACCGGCAAGTGTGACATCGGCATGGCCTCCCGGCGAATTACCCCGGATGAGGCCCGGCAGTGCGCGACGGCCGGGTTGGGTGACATGTTCTCCCCTGGATGCGAGATTTTGCTCGGGTTGGATGGTGTCGCGGTACTTGTCAACAAGGGTAACCCGATCAACGCGCTGACCAAGCAACAGCTTGCCGATATCTTTAGCGGTAAAACAACCGACTGGTCGCAGGTCGGTGGAAACCCGGGTCCGATCAATATCTACGCGGGCGATGAGAACTCTGGCACGTTTGACACATTTAAGTCGTTTGCCCTCGAGAGCAGGCCGCTATCCACCAAGGCCCTGCGCTACGAAAATAGCGCGAAACTCTCGGACGAAGTAGCGGCCGACGCGAACGGAATTGGTTTCACGGGGATGGCTTTCGTACGCGGCAGCAAACCTCTCGCTATTTCAGAGGCTGGTGAGGCCGCGCTATTGCCAACGCCTTTTACTGTTGCGGCGGAACGCTATCCTCTCTCGCGGCGCCTCTTCCTCTATGTCCCGGGAAATCCCAAGAATGAGTGGACCCAAAAGTTCGTGGAATTTGCCCTTTCGGAGCTGGGGGGCCCTTCCAAGCTATCGCCCACCGGTATTTTCGCTCGTAAGTTCGTTGAGTCCGCGCTGACAAAACTGGAAGTCTTCTCCTGGTGGACCTCTGGCGGCGAGGTGGCGGCGCTGGACGCACTATTTGATCATTACAAGAAACTGTATCCCGGCGTTGGAGTCGTTAACGCCACCGTGGCGGGCGGCAGCGGCTCCGCTGCTCGGCCGATTTTACAAACTCGTCTCGCCGTCGGAAATCCGCCGGATACATGGCAAAGCCATCCCGGTTGGGAGTTGCTGGGTCAGTACGTGGAGCCCAATTACTGTGAACCGGTCACAGACCTATACCGAAGTGAGAAATGGGACAAGGTCATTCCAAAGGCTCTGGTCAACATGGTGACCAAGGATGGTAACCCCTACGCCGTATTGACCGGTATCCACCACGGCAACGTTCTTTGGTACAACAAGAAGCTCCTTGACCAGAACGGAATCACAGTCGGTGACAAAATCACTGTCGATGAGTTTTTCGCGGCCTGCGACAAGTTGAAGGCTGCCGGAATTTCAGCTCTTGGCGTGGGCGATTCAGGGATTTGGGCCTCCGCTCAACTTTTTGAAAACACGCTCCTCGGAGTCGTCGGGCCACAAGGCTGGGCAGATTTGTTTAGCGGCAAAATGAAGTGGGACGATCCCCAGGTGAAGCAAGCAATGGGGTATTTTGCAAGAATGCAGGATTATCTCAATCCGGATCATGCCACCTTGAGTTGGGATCAAGCCGTCCAGGAACTGATGGAGGGCAAAGTGGCGTTCACCTCCATGGGTGACTGGGCTGATGGCGAATTCATTAAAGCCGGCCTGAAGGAGAAGGAAGACTTCGGCTGGGTCAATCACCCTGGTACTGATGGTTCTTTCATTATCGTTGCGGATGCCTTCACAGTGGCAAAAGGCGCTCCTCACAAAGACGCCGCCGTTGCATGGCTGAAAACCGTCGGCAGCAAGGAAGCGCAGGAGGCCTTCAGCCCATTGAAGGGTTCAATCCCAGCTCGGACCGATGTCGACAAGTCAAAGTTCGATGGTTACCACCAATGGTCGATGACAGAATTTGCCCGGGACAAGCTCCTCCCAAGCTGTGTCCATGGAGAGGCCGCCCCGGCAGCTTTCCAAGACGCGTTGAACGCTGCGATAACCTCTTTCATGTCGGACAAGAACGCCGATAAATTTGCCAGCGCGCTGGTGCAAGCGGCGGGGAAAGTTGGTCCGACAACGATGGGATTGCTGAGTTTCACCGGACAGCCGATTAAAATTGAAAGTCCCGAAATTCCCCAGCGCGCACCCCCCCAGTACGTGAAAGAGGTGAGCAGTGCCGGAAAACTGAGCCTCAATTTCCACTTTCTGCCTGGGACCAGCCAGTTCGATGAAAATGCACCGGGGGATTTAGACCGTCTGGTAGAGCTACTGGCAAATCCAACTTACCAGCAACGGAGTCTTCTGGTGTTCGGGTTCTCTGACGCCGCCGGCGGTGCCAAAATGAATATCGCCCTTTCCAAGGACCGCGCCAAAGCGGTTGCCGAGCAATTGCAGATGCGAGGCGTAAAACCGTCGGTGGTGAAAGGATTCGGAAAGGACTTACCGATCGCTTCCAACAATACGGAGGACGGCCGCGGGAAAAACCGGCGAGTCGAGGTTTGGCTGCGCTGAGTGCAAAGCTTGGATCCGGAGGAGATGGGTGCGCAGTGAAGTCGGTCAGGGCACCACGGCGACGATGCGCGTCCCCCTTCGGGGATTCTTGACTCGGAAGGAAGAATCGCTGAGGGATACGACGTCTGAATCCGGCCAACTGGCGTCGCCCTACCGTCTTGCCTGCGAGAAAGACGAGACGCCCTTGCGTGACGCTCAAATACAAAAAGTAGGTTTTCAAACGCGTTGCCATCCGGTTTAATTGCAATCACAATTGGCATCAATCGTCCGGCACATGAAACCCACCCAGATGCAAGATGACAAGGCTGACGCGCGGAAGAGTCAAGGAACTGCCGCCACCCTTGTGCCTGCCGCGACTAACTCCCCTGAGCTGGAGATCAAGGATGCGCAACTCATCTTCGGCGGGATCTGGCGGGACCTGGAGGGGGAGTTGGGCCGCAGCCGGATGCGTTTCCCAAGGGAGTTGATCCTGCTTGGGGGGGCGCCGGGCGCGGGCAAAGGCACCAACTCGGACTTCATCCGGAAGATACGCGACATCAACGCGCCGCCCATCGTAGTTTCCCAACTCCTTGACACACCGGAGGCGCGCGTGGTCAAGACGCGCGGCGGTATGGTTGGGGACCGGGAGGTGGTCGGCATCCTATTGCGCAAGCTGCTCGAGCCCGAGCAGCAGAACGGCGCGCTGCTGGACGGCTTCCCGCGCACGAAGGTTCAGGTGGAGTGCCTCAAGCTGCTCTTCGACGAGATGATCGCGCTGCGGCGGGAGTTCTCCGGCACCCCGGAGGTGATCCACTTCAAGCAGCCCATCTTCCACATCATGGTGCTGTTCGTCGATGAGGCGGAGAGCGTGGCGCGCCAACTCAAGCGCGGACGGCAGGTCGTCGCCCACAACGAAGAGGTCGCCCGCTCGGGCGTGGGCGAACGGTGGGAGGAACGGGCGACGGACTTTAGCGACGGGCTTGCGCGCAACCGCTACCGTGTTTTCAAGGAGCAAACCTACGACGCGCTGGTTTCCCTCAAGCAGATCTTCCACTACCACTTCATCAATGCCCAGGCGCCCATCCCCGAAGTGCAGGCCAACATTGTCCGCGAGCTCGAATACCAGAGCACGCTGGAATTGGACCCGCGCACCTTCGACCGGCTTCGGGGCTTGCCGCTGGCCAGCGAAATCGTCCGGCACGCACGCCAGGACCTGGTCCGCCGTCTGGATGCCTACGAGGTGGAGCAGCCAGAGATTTTCGGGCGGGTAGTCGAGTTCATTGAAAATAAGATGATGCCCATCCTGGTTCGCCACGCGGCCTCGGGCGTGGCCAGCATCAACTCCGAAGACCCGCTCTTCGAGGACCCGGCGGCCTTGGCGATGCTGATCGACGTCTTCTCCGAACGCGGCTTCCACGCAACAGTGGACGTCACGCGGGTCAGCGTGCCACTTCACTTCGATCTGCAGACCGGGAAGATTTACTCTCAGGAGAAGAAGGTCTTCTGCTTCAGCGTGCGCTTCAGAAATGCGGAGATTCGAGGTTAGCCGCTGCGGATCTCATCGCTGGTTCTTTGGCTCATGCTCGCTTACGAAAGAACCCCTCTCGTTCCCCGGTGATCGGCGCTTCTATATCTATAGGCCGATCATTGTCGTTTGCAAACCGCCTGACCGGATCCTGCCTCTGGTCAACCACTCTCGCCATCGCGGCGGATCGCTATCCGCATGGCGGAGCGACGATGTTCGCCCTTCTAGCCGCGCTCGGAAATTTCAGCGGCATTTTCGTGCCGTGGCTGGTAGGGATGATAGTAGACAACTGGGGATTGAGATGGGGTCTGGCCAGCGCGACGTTTTGCCCTCTCATCAGCTCCTGGTCTTGGAATGGATGCGCAAAATTGCCAGCGACAACCAAATTCCCTGAACCGATCCGGTTGGGATAAAATTAGATGAAAGCCCTCTACTCGTTGTGTTGGCATGGGATTCCAAATCGGGAACAAGGATAGTAATGTTTTGGTTAGTCTGTCCCTCTTCCCGATGGTGGCCCGGTATGAATAACATCCATGTTTTGGTCGATATATATATAACAACGCCTGTTTCATGTTGGACGATTAACTATTCAATTGCGTTAAGTCGGACGGCGACTCGCTTCTATTTCGTCTGAGCCGGCGGTTGATCGGGTTTCGTTGTCATCGCCATCCGCGCCTTTAAAGTATTCCTCTGACGCGCGCCTTGCTAGTGCAAGGCTGCTTTGGAGGGAATCAGACTTGGGCGATTGCAGAAAGCAAGACGTGCTGCATCGCATTCGACACTGGCTGCTCGAAAGCAGATGGGAACATTATCTCCAGTTTCTCTCCGCCATGCTCTGCATGTGCCTGCAGAGCAAGAAATCCGAATCGATCATGATGGCCTACATGGAAATCAGCCAGGTGCGCCCGCGGGAAATAGGTGATGGTTCTCCCAGATAGATGCGGAGCTCCGTTTTCGTGAGTTATCAGTACAAGTTCACGGCTGGTGACCAAAAGTGCTCCGGCAGGGCAAAGTTCTCGCTGGAATCCTGCGACAAGCGCTGGCCATTGGATAGCGGCCAACAGCGGTTGTCCTTTCGGCCGATAGCGATTTGCATCCGCGCGCAAGTCCGGCGCCCAATTCCGGGATATCATAACGGCGTCGCGATCCTCGTCGCCGACTGCGGTAGAACCGCGACCGATGCCATCGAGCACAAGTTCAACGGCCTCGCGATAGTACTCTGCCTCGACCGTGTCAAACTGCACAGTAGCGGAGTATGATGTACCGACCGTGGCGAAGTGGATTGTCAATCGGCCCCATATCAGGATCGATGAGAGTTCAACAAACAGCGTTTCATTGAAATCGGCTTTCTCGACACTGATGCCGCCATCTTGGTTCTCTGATGCTACCAGCCATCCGTTCTCGGTTATTGCCAAAACTGTTGCCGGCGAACTTATGTCCGCCGAACAAAATGCAGGAGCATGCACAAGCAAATGGATGAAATCTCCTGGAATAATATTTTCGACCAATGACGTGCGGAATTGCTCCGGTGCGTCAAGGACAGTTTCCAATTTCGTTGGAAAGCGCGTATCAATTTCCATAGTTGCATCATAGTTTAGGCCCGCTTAGTGGCTCTCCATAATATGCTCAAAGCTAGCTACGCATTGTTTTTACAACCGGGTTAGGATGAAGATGAGCGCCGTTCGAGGTGGTTTTGACCGGTTCCGATCAGATCGCCACGCCAAAATGAGATATTCATCCTTCGGCGGGGCCATACGATTGACGTGGAGAGTTTTAGGCTGCCAAGCGTAAGCTGAGATCAAGTCGTTAACCCTCGGGGAGGCGCTGCTAAAGATGCTGCCCGAAATCAATCCAATCGAAAGCTGTTGAAAATAGCCCAGTCATGCTCTTATCTGATTCCGGATCGTTGTTCACACCGTCTGATCGGCTAGGCGCGCATTCGCATTGGCAGTGAGGGAGGGAAATTAGCCGCGGAGCCAAGATTGTTTGTGATACCCGGGTCAAAGTCTATGGATACAGCAGCAGACTATTCCGGAGCTCTCCAGTTCTTTGCTGAATCCTTCCCTCATATGGTTTGGATTGCACGCCCAGAGGGCTCCATCGAGTACTTTAATCAGCGTGCGCTGGACTATGCCGGACTGCCTGCGGGAGAGCTGTATGATTGGGGCTGGCTGAAGTTGATCCACCCGGACGATGCGCCGCTCGCCGAGAAAACGTGGGAACAGGCCCTTCAAAGGGAAAGTCCGTATGCGGCGGAATACCGAATCCGAAAAGACGACGGAAAGTATTATTGGCATCAGATACGTGCTCAAGCGACACGCGATTCAAACGGTCTTATTCAGAAATGGGTTGGCACATGGACCGAAATCGAGGAGTACAAGCGGGCGGAGCGAGGCATGCGCGAGCTTCTCGCAATTGTGGAATCATCCGATGACGCGATCGTGGGTAAGACACTCGAGGGAATCGTCACCAGCTGGAACCAGGGTGCGGAGCGCTTGCTTGGCTATAACGCTGAAGAGATGATCGGTCAGCCCGTTTTAAAACTGATTCCCGAGGACCGCCGGGAAGAGGAGGCGGAGATTCTCGCTCGGTTAAGACGAGGCGATCGTGTTGATCATTACGAAACGGTGCGCCGGCGCAAAGACGGCCTATTGGTGGACGTTTCTTTGTCCATCTCGCCGATCAGGGATAAGAGCGGGCGCCTCATCGGGGCATACAAGATTGCCCGTGACATCACCGACCGCAGGAACGCCGATTTGGTGTCTCGCGAGGCCCACGACCGCTTGCGGGAACAAACCGCGGTGCTGGATTTGGGGTGCGTGCTGGTCCGCGACATGGAGAACCGGATTGTGCTCTGGACTCGCGGAGCTGAGCGACTCTATGGGTTTTCGAAAGCAGAAGCGCTAGGCCACGTGTCGCACGACCTGTTTCAGACCGAGTTCCCGGAAGGGAGAGCACAATTGGATGAACGGTTGCGCCGCGCCGGGGAGTGGGAAGGGAATTGGTGCACCGTACACGTGGCGGCGAGCGACTGGTCGTTGCCACCGAGCAGATCGTCTACTGCGATTCGACAGGTCGGCCCCTGCACATCCTGGAAGTCAACGCCGACATTACCGATAGAGACCGGGCAGAGCAGAGTCTGCGGGAAAGTCAGAGTCGGTTTGAGAGCGTTATTGACTCGGCCATGGACGCCATCATAAGCATCGACGAAGGCACAGCGCGTGGTCCTTTTCAACGCCGCTGCCGAGCGGATATTCGGTTGCGCTGCAGCCGAAGCGCTGGGACAGACACTGGATCGGTTCATTCCCGCGTGGCGGCGCTCGGCGCGCCGCAAACACGTCCACGAATTCGGGACGACCGGGGTCGCTAGCCGGGCGATGGGCAGGCTCGGCGACCTGACCGGTTTGCGGTCCGACGGTCGGGAGTTTCCGATCGAAGCATCCATTTCCCAGACTGAGATCGGTGGGGCGAAGCTGTTCACGGTGATTCTGCGGGATATCACTGAGCGAAAAGAGGCCGAGGAGGCGTTGAACCGGTCCGAAGGGCAGCTGCGCGCCCTCACGGCGCGTCTTCAGAGAGCGCGCGAAGAGGAGGCCATTCGCATCGCGCGTGAGTTGCACGATCAATTGGGACGTTGTCTTACCACGATTAAGATGGACATCACGTTGATTGAACAGATGGCTTCTGGACAGCCGACAGCCGAAGACATTCGCTCTATTCGTGAGAAGACAAAGCTAATGCTGGAGGCAATCGACGAGACCGTGCATATCGTGCGTAAAATCTCTACCGAACTACGTCCAGGAATTCTTGACGACTTCGGTCTTGCGGCCGCAATTGAATGGCAAGCGAAGGATTTCCAAAGGCGGTCAGGTGTTCTATGCATTCTTAGCGTACCGCAAGAGGACGTGGACGTGAGCCGTGAGCAAGCGACAGCGTTTTTCCGTATTTTTCAGGAGATACTAACCAACGTTGCGCGCCACTCGAAGGCGGGAAAGGTGTGGGTGCATCTCGAAGTGCAGGACAGAATCGTCGCGCTCGAAGTTGAGGACAACGGCGTTGGAATTTCTCCTGAGGCTCTCGGGCGACCTGAAGCGCTCGGGCTGCTCGGTATGCGTGAACGCGCTGCGGTCTTTGGCGGTTCCGTTGAAATTGCGGGAAGCCCCGGCAAAGGCACTACAGTCATCGTGCGCATGTCAATTGGTGGACCAATCGACGAAAATTCTGGCCGTTGACGATCATGCGATTTTTCGCAAAGGGTTGAAACGCATCCTGTGGGACGGATTTAAAGGCCGCCACGTTCGGCGATGCGAGCAACGCTACGGAAGCTATCTAGTACTAGCCCGCAAAAATCACGCAAAGGTCGAAGCGATGAGCTCATTGCGGGCTAGGAAGCTCTTAAACAGACGCTGCGCGTCTGTTTAAGAGCCTGTTTTAAAATAAATGAATTGAGACAAACTGTTGCATAACTCTTCTCTGAAACTTGAGGTTGGAGGTGGCTTTCAGGCCGCCTTCGGAAGTTCAACTAGATCGAATCCAAAAGTGTTCGCTCGTTTGCGTAAAGAGTAGAGGATCTGGTCCTTGTATTTAAGTTCGTAAGTGTGGATGTCGGGTTCGTTGTAGTCTTGGCCGTTTTTGATGAGGCGATAGATCAGGCAGCCTAGCTTCCTTGCGGTTGCTGTAATCGCTTTTGGAGCGCCCAGCTGAGCACGTTTTCTGCGGTAGAAGGAGCCCAGGGGAGTGTTGGTTTTGCCAAGGATCATCGCCGCGAGACGTAAAATCGTCGCCGCACGGTTGACGACTTTGCGTGTGCGGGAACTTAGCACCCGCTGCCCACTGATCTTGTTGTTGGGGCTTAATCCGAGCCAGGAAACGAAGGCTTTCTCGTTGCGCCACTTCGTCATGTTGGTCCCGATCTCGCTGACCAAAGTCAAGATCCTAGCACGTTCAATCCAGGGATGGTCGTTAGATTGACTCCCAGGATACGCTTCAGATGCCCGGCCAAGCTTATTTCCAAGGCAACTGGAGCTTTTCTTTTGCGTGGCTTGCCAAGGCCCAAATCTGGCGATTGGGGCGTTGGTTCTGAGGCCTGGCCGGGGCTTTTGCAATCGGTCATTTCAGCCAATTGCTTCTCAATGCTCAGATCGCACTCGGTGATTTGTTGCTGGATCTGGCGGTAGTTGTGCAGCGATTGGCTGGCACGAAGAGCAGTTCCGGGCGGTAATCGCCCGTCAACGCCGCTTCAATCTGGGCTTGGCTTTTCTGAACTCGATGATCTGCCAGCGAGGCCAGTTTTCTGGGATCGCGTTCCCCTGCTAGAATCGCATCCAGGATCTTTAGTCCACTCAGCCCGCTGATGTCACTGAGCACGTGATGTAAGTGTAGGTTCATCTCGTTGAGAGCCTTCTGCAGGTGCTGAACCCACATCGCCCCGCATTCGACCAGGTTTTTACGATGTCGTTGCAAGGTGCGTAAGCGGCAGACGGAGTCTTCGGGACGAAATGCCGCTCGTAACAACCCGTAAGTGTGCAACTGCTGCAGCCATTGGCAATCCTGGACATCGCTTTTACGTCCAGGCACATGCTTGGCTTGGCGTGCATCGACCAACAAGACTTCCAAACCGGCCTCTTCGAGCTTCTGGTACAATGGGATCCAGTAAACTCCGGCCGATTCCATCGCCACGGTTTTGACTCGGCAATTTTTTAGCCACTCCACTAACTCATCGAGCTGGGCGGTGTAAGCGCCACAGCTGCGAACCGACACCTCAGCCCGGTCTTCGGGCACTGCGACATAGTGAACTTGAGATCCAATATCGATCCCGGCAGCATCCGGGTGGGCAATAGTCAGCTTGGACCTTCGCTGGTGGCCTTTGCCTCGCTGGCAGTGGCTACCTCTGGCTTTGCGCTTGGAAGCTTGCGCGTGGAGCGTCGGATCCTTTTTTTCCCTCTTTATGGCGTGCCGTAGACATGGTAGTTCTCCTTTGCGACGGCTGGGCATCGGCTTCCCGGCGATCTTATATTCACTCTTCTCTCCGGGTTGATTGCGACAGCCAGCCGCCGCAATCCCACCAATAACTTTATCGCTTGTCGGGAAGAACCATGCTTCTCTTCGGGCTGGAGAGCCCGTGCTCCCCGCACCAGTGTTACACCGGCCTCGACTTCCGATGCTCCTCCGCGCAACGCTATTTTGCCGGGTGAACTCGCTGCGCGCGAGTTTCTCCTACAATCTTTACGCGCGCGCGCCCGTCGGGTGCTTCT
>CAVVII010000010.1:0-138097 GCA_963748055.1 uncultured Verrucomicrobiae bacterium
GGTAAAATTGGAAGCCGCCTCAGCCTGATCGAATCTCAGCCATCGAAGCCGAGATTCTGTGTCGGCTGGGTCTGCGCCCCAGCCGTCAGATGATTGAGGCCCCGATGCGAAAACTCAGAGCCGTTCCGCCTCCAATCCCGGGCCGCCGGTTCCCAAGTTAGCGCCTTTCGTACCGGTCCTATTATAGGGATGTGGAACAGGCAATCATCGTCGTAACGAATAAAAATGTGGTTCTTCTTATTCAACAGTTCGGCCGCTAAGGAAACGTATCCTTCATAGGGAGCGAATTCCATAGCGCGAATTCCCAAAGTTCATCATCGCCCGCCAAAAGCTCCGGTTGTATTGCGCATGCCCCACTTGAATCATCGCACTTTCTTTCGATGTTGGCACAACACCTGCATTGAAACAGGCAGTGAGCATACAGGTTTTAGCTAGACGGAAAACTAAGGATGGAAGAAGGAGCCCGGCACTAGCAAAACCCAATCACGACTAAAATGTCTAAAAAAAGAAATAGGCCATGATGACAAGTAATTTAACCAACAACATGATTCGGCTATCAGAGGAGATTTCAGCCCTCCGGCATAATCGTGCCGCGTTGACATGCGACTTAATGCTCGGAAGAGTCAGCCTAGGGAAGACGGTTTCGGAAATGATCTCCGGCTTTCAGCGCGACCGGCAGGAGATGGGGGAGAAAATCAAGTCTGAACTGGACGAATCAAGAGCCAATCTCGAGCATACGATGTCGGAAATGATCGCGGATTTTCAGCGCGACCGACAGGAGATGGGGGAGAAAACCAAGGTCGAAGTAGGCGAATTTGTCTCCAAGGTGAAGGACGCCGTGGCTGGGTTGCGCGCGGAATTTGCGAGCGATATGAAGGGAGCTCAGAAGGCCTGGTCTGGTGCTGAGCGAACTCCGACCCCGATGGATTTCGAGAACCGGGGCGTTCCCGAAAATCAGCCTTTTGCTGAGAACCAGAGCGATTCCGAGGACCGGAGCGATTTCAAAAACCGGGATGTTCCCGGAAATTGGAGTGTTACTGAGAACTTAAGTGTTGCCGAGAATCGGAATGTTCCCGCGAACCGGCATGTCCCTGCGAACCAGAGCGTTCACGAGAAACGGTCACGCCAAGCTCACTCGAAAGGTAAGAGGAAAAAACGGTAGGATTTTGCTAACCATCGGAGAGAGCGCCTCTTGCGCCCTTTGGCGGCTCCAATAAGGCGGGAGGCTTTTTTGAAGACGTTCGCGGGCAGCGGAGGTCCACGCTCGTATAGGATCAACGCCGCTTTTTGACGCTCTGAAATGCCTCTGGCGCATGAACGCATAGCGAGGAGTCTATGCATTGCTTAGAGCTGAAAGCACTAATAAAAGGAACTGAGGATTCAATATCTTCCGGGTTCAAGACCCGATCGGCTCTAAGCAATGCATAGAGACGCTCGTTGATGCTTTGTTTTCGATTGCCAGGAGCGGGCGAATCGACGATTCGCGACTTTACGGACAAAACCGTTTCGGTCATGTGTCTCTGCATTTACGCCGGATGCCGCGAAGAGCCTGTCTCTTTTGGCTGAGAACGAAAGGGCGTGGATCTTCCTTCGCTAAACCGGGGCGCAGGGTGGTTCGGTTGCGGAAGCGACCGAAACCGAAGCCAAAACAGAAGGTTAAGTGCTTGATTTTGAGCCACTTGCAGGATTGGAGGTAAGGGGATTCGAACCCCTGGCCTTCTCATTGCGAACGAGACGCTCTACCAACTGAGCTATACCCCCGAAAAATTCACAGCAAAGGACTTACGACGGTTCTTAAAGCCCTGAAATAAACGTTGACACCCCTGATTGGCGCCCTAGAGCCCAAACATGAGTTCGCGTCAGTTCGCTTCTGCTCCCCGATGGCAAAAAGAGGATCCGACAACTCCTGAATAAGATCCCGAATTTTCCGCGCGTTTATCGTCATAGCCTCAGCAAAGCTTATTATGGCATTTGCAAAGTCCGCGGCAACCGCAAAGAGCGCTGCTGAGCTCCTGCAAAAATTCCTCCTCCGCCGCCGATTCTGACCACAAAAAATACATGGATTTCGGGGACAGGACACTGGGTCCGCGCATTCTTCAATCTGTATCGGAACCGCGTTTGTCACCGGAAGCTGATCTCATCTTTTCCGTGAACGCCTATCTGGTCGCAGTCGGTTTCGCAGCCGAAGGATCCTGTTTCGGGCCGGCGGAATAACGTCTTGGAGGGAGATTCGGATCGAGAAATCCGAGAGCGTGGGGAGGTTTGATCACTCGTACGCCTTCCCGTTTCTGATCCTCGATGATCTGGTTGTGAAACTCCTGCATTTTTGTCCAGTGCAGCTTCGGCCGAAAATGGTGTTCGGCGTGATACCCATTGTTAAACCAAAGCAAGTTGTACCATTTGTCGTAGGAACTCACGCCCCATGCGATCGGCTTATCGGGATTACCGCCATAATGAAGGAAATAGCCGTTCAGATAGGTGCAGCAATGTCCCAGGTAGTAGAACGGGAGAAAGAAGACCCAGAATTTCCAGTTTATCACAATGCCAATGGCGATCGTTGCTCCCAGAACGACAATTTCCGTAATTCCCCATCGCGCATCGACCGGGTTTTTTCTTTTGATTTCGGCGTAGATGGCCTTTGGATCCTCCCGAAGGAAACTGAGAAAGATGTACCTCCAGGGGTTCTCCGCCTCACCGTCGTGACCGTGCCGATAGATAGAAATCCAGTCGTGCGTGTGTCCGTGCTCGTCCGGTCGGTCGCTATTCCCCATATGGTGCCGGTGATGGACATGCTTGTAGAACGTTTGAGAAATCCCAAGCGTCACCGATTCCATGATGCTGAAAAGCCGATTCAAGATTCTCCATTTGAAGAACGGGTTATGGATGAGGTTGTGCGAAACCCCGTTAATATTCCAGGACACGCTGACGGAATAAAGCAGGCCCATGCACACCAAAACCCACCAGGGCGCATAGGGAAACACAAAAAAGAGCGCGATTACGTAGGCGAAATGGAGCAATCCGCAGAGAACACAAACCGCATCGAACTTGGAATACGCCAAAACCTTCATTTTTTTTTCTTCCTTTCTTTCTGTTCCTCGACCAGACTGTGATTGTAGATACAAGCCAAGCAAAAAGCAATTCCACTTCGCTTTTTGACTGCGTCCTTGAATCGATCCAGCAATCGCACGAACCGCAAACTCCGGCGTCCTTCGCGCCGACGCGCCCGAGATGCGGATACGCCGATCAGGATCCTTTCCCCGTCCGCGGACACTTTTCTCAGACCTGCCACCCCGGTCAGGCAGAGCCTTACCCGGAGCCTTACTCTACCATCGAAGGATAACCTTCGATCACGCCGAAAGTTGCCGTCTGCTGCCAACGAGGCCTATTGTCAGGACAATGAGCGAGCAAAAGACAGTTTTAGTCACAGGCGCGAATAAAGGCATTGGTCTCGAAATCGTTCGCGAGCTTCTCGAGAAGGGGCTTCGAGTTTTCCTGACCGCACGAAATGCCGCGGCCGGCAAAAAGGCGGCCAGCAGCTTTGATGGTGACGTGCACTTTCTTGAAATGGACGTCTCAGAGGATGCGAGCATTCAGAACGGGGCAACGGCCTATGGTGAACTCGCCGATTCGCTGGATGTCCTTATCAATAACGCCGGTATTTATCCCGATGAAAATTTCGACATTTTGACCATCTCACGCGAGCAACTGGTTGAAACTTTCCAGACGAATACGTTTGGCCCGGTCAAGGTTACTCAGGCTTTCCTGCCCTTTCTGAAGAAATCGAGTTCGCCACGTATCATTAATGTCTCGAGCGGGTACGGCGAAATCGGCGGCCTTTCTTCCAAAGTACCCAGCTACTGCCTGTCGAAATTGACATTGAATGGCGTGACGATCATGCTCGATCAGGCGCTTCGGTCTGAAGGAATCGCAGTGTATTCGATGTGTCCCGGATGGGTGCGCACCGATATGGGGGGCGCCAATGCTTCTCGGTCGGTCGAAGAAGGTGCCGATACTGCCGTATGGTTAGCAACACAAGCACCACAAACGCTAAGCGGGAAGTTTTTTAGGGATCGCAAAGCCATCGGGTGGTAGGGAATGCAAGGTTGTCTTGTTTCGGGCAATAGAGCGGCGGGATGGATTGCGGGACTTTGCGCTACCTGGTCTGGAGCGTTTGCGTAGCTTCGATCATCAAGAGGCGATTGTATTTTGCTAAGCGCTCGGATTGAGTGATTGATCCGACTTTGATGAAGTCACCCGACCAACCGACGGCCAGGTCTGCCAGCCAGTTGTCTTCCGTTTCCCCACTTCGCGCGCTGATTGCTACTTTCCAACCGGCTTCCCTGGCGAGAAGGTATGCGGTCTTTTGCCTCTGTGACCGTGCCGATTTGATTGACTTTCAACAATAGGGCGTTTGCCGCGTCGGATTGTATCGTGCGCCGGATCCGGTCAGGATTGGTGCAGGTGAGATCGTCTGCCAGCGTGAGAGTCTCATCTCCCAAACGTCTCCGCAGAATCGGCCAGTGCTCCCAGTCATCTTCGCTTAGCCCGTCTTCAATGCTGACGAGAGGGAACCGCTCTCTCCACAGCACAAGGAGATCGATCAGTTCTTCGGAAGTGAGATGCCGGTCGTCCAGCCGGTAGCTTCCGTCCCCCTGCACGAAATGACTGGCCGCGACATCCACCGCCAAACTGACGTCGCTCCCAGTTTGTATCCTGCAGATTCGATTGATTCTGCGGCGGTCTCGAGCATTTCAATGCTGTTCTGAAACGGGGGAGCCAATCCCCCTTCGTCTGCCGTCAGGGCCCTCGCGTTGTATCGTTTCGCGATAATTTCCGCAGCGGTCTGGTAGACGTCGTAAATCATGGCCAGGCTTGCACCGACCGATGAACCCGGACGGCGGAACGACGAGAACGTCCTGGATTGCGACCTGCCCGAATGCGTGTTTTCCGCCGCTAAAAAGATTGACCGACAGCCGCGGGAGGGTGGGAGCTCCTTCCGGTAAGAGAGCCGCGAAATAGTTATAGAGTTCGATGCCTTGATGCGTCGCGGTTGCTCGAGCAAAAGCCAAAGAGGTTGCGAGAATTGCGTTGGCGCCCAGCCGCGATTTATCTGGCGTCCCATCAAGCGTCTTCAAGGTGAGGTCCAGTTCTTCCTGGTTCAGGAACTCGCGACCACAACGGCTTCGGCGATCGGACCGCGGACATTCGCGGCTGCTTTGCGGCATCCTAATCCTCGATAAGCTTGCCAGCCGTCTCTGAGTTCTCTGGCTTCTGCTTTGCCTGTCGATGCTCCGGAAGGGATCGAGACGGTAGCGATGGTGCCGTCGGCCAAAACCATCGTTGCCGCGAGAGTAGGACGTCCACGGCTATCGAGAATTTCGAGGGAATGGAGGTTGGTTACTGCTGATCATTCCGCTCTCAAAGCGCTTCATGTTTTGCAGCGCCTATCCTTTCCGAGAAGCCGGCGATCACCCGATCGACGGTGATGGAATTTTCCCTCATCATTTCAATGGCAGCTTGCCGTTGTGTGAGCCGTTCCTCGGCGCTCAAGTACTCGAGAGGCGATCGACCGCAGACCCGTGCCAGCAGGCATGCTAAGGTGTGTTGCGCAGCGCGACGGTCAAGGGTCGCGACCCAGGGCAGCCCATGGACTTCGTCGAGATAGCGACTGTAATACCAGCGTGCCCCTTCGATCAGCTCGGGGCGCTGTGTGAGGAGGTGAAGCGCTTTTCCCAAGAAATGTGTGAGGCTGAAGCCCGATGTCGAACGATGGGTCACCGAAATGTAGCACTTCGTGATCAAGCAGGATCAGTCGCTGGTCATGGACAAGCACATTCTTGGGACTAAAATCGCCGTGCACCAGCGTGTCGGACCGGCTCAGCGTCGATGCGACGAGTTCTTTGAGAAAGGTCCCGGCTTGAGGGACGGCTTCTGCGCTGTACTCGTAGTACGGTTCCAGTCGAAGAGTTTGAAAGAACCTTTTTTCGGCGAAGATCGGCGCAAGTTCATGCCGGAGTCTGAAGCTTTCGCGATGGATCGAACCAAGCAAGGTCCGCAAACTGACTGAAATAGCTCCTTTTGCACCTTGCCGCACAGCAGCAACTGTTGCTTCCAATTCTGATGTGGTTCGGGTACAGCCTCCATGGCCAGAAGATTTTGGGCCGTATCCTGAAAGACCAAAGGAGTGATGCTGCCCTTCGGCGCGACTTGCGGCAGATATCGCAGACCGTTCGCTTCAATATTCGATTCGAGCGGGATCACTGAACCAGTCCGATTGCACTCTTAGCTTTGGCAGCGATTGTTTGATAACCCACGCCTGCCCATTAAACCGCTGTAACCAGACGGTTTTGTTGGAGACGCCGCCGCTGAGATTTTATCAGGATCGGTTCTTCCAGCGAGACCAATTCTGCCAGTGGCGCGCAGATAATTCGCCAATTGGCTTGAATCCTCGATGTCAACCATGGGTTCCATTGATCGCAAAGTCGATGCAACTGAGGTGTCCGGCCTTGCTTGCTGAGCACCGATCGAAGCAGGACACTAAAATCCCTTCTCGGTGAGTTGACCAAGGCACTTTTCGATCGCGTCGAGCGCTTTGTCGGCGTCGACGCCTTCGGCCGTCACGAAGATCTCCGCTCCCTTACGGATGTCTGCGGTCATGATATCCATGATGCTGACCCCGGAACATTTTTTACCATTCGCGACAATCGTTATTTCACTCTTGAAACGCATCGCACATCGCACAAGGTCGCTCACCGGACGCGCGTGCAAGCCGCTCTCGTTCGAGATCAAAAATTTGCGAGTCTCTTCTTTTCTGGCAGCCTTCTGCATGGCTCGTTCGTTTAGTATGTAATGGACATCCCGTCACTTGATTTGTTTGAACGCCTCCAGGAAAACCGCGTAAATCGGCGTGTGCGCGTGGTCGGCGTTTCTCGCGTTCTGTGGCCAGGTCGGCGCCGATGTTTCAGGCTGTTTTGCCGTTCCGTGCGGGCCGCCGGCTCGGAGTGAGAGAACCGTTTGGCATGTCCGGTCTACCACGCTGGTCGAGCTCAAGTAACACCAGGCTCGCAGCGCCTCGTGCCCATACTTCGTCGCCCCAGTGATGAATCACGATTTCCAAATCTCGCTTCAGCGGCGGGATCACCATTCGCTCGGCCACCGCGCGTAAACTATCTTCGAAGAGATGAGCGCAGCGTACTGCTCCCTGGCAAATCACAACCCGCTGCGGATTCAGGAGGTTCACCAAATTCGCGATCCCCAACCCCAGATATCGCCCCATCTGTTCAAAGATTCGCATCATGGATTTGTCGCCCGCTTCTGCCTTCGAGATAATCGCCTGGATCAATCGGGATCGCTCATGATAATCGAGTTCCCCCTTCGGAACGCGAAAACCGGCCTTTGCGGCTTCATGGATGATGGCGAATGCAGCAGTATGGGTTTCCATGCAGCCGCGTTCGCCGCACTGGCAGAGCGGACCGCCAAAGACAAGTTTTGTGTGGCCGAACTCGGCGGCTAATCCCTGAGCGCCCCGGTAGAGTTTGCCATTGAATATCAGGCCACTGCCGGTTCCGTGCTCGATCGTCACGACGACGGCGTTTTCCAAGCCCTTTGCCATCCCGAACCAATGTTCCGCCAAGGTGACGAGGTTAGCGTCGTTTTCGACGAAAACCGGAATGTCAAATTTAGCCTGGAGAAGCTCGCGGAAGTTGACGTTCGGACTTTCGAAGACCGGGCTCCAGTAGGCCAGACCTCGATGAGAATCGATAAATCCTGGCAGCCCAACACCAATTCCGCTTGCATCGTCAATCGTCTTGTTCGCTTTTTTCAAGCAAGCGCGCACACCGCGGACGATAAAAGCGACCAATTGCGCAGGAGTCAATTTCCGCGGTTCAACCGGGTTATTGTCGGACGCGCAAACGTTCCCGACAAAATCGGTGACCGAAAATACGATTTGATGAGTGGCTATTTTAACGCCGACAACATGCGTATACTCCGGGTTCAACCGAAGCATGACCAAAGGCCGGCCTCGCCCTCTGGTGCCGAGTCCGTAGGCTTCGTCCTCGATCAGGGCACCTTCTTCAATCAGGTGGCCAACGATGCTCGAAATCGTGGCCTGGCTTAGTCCGGTCAAATCGGATAATTCAGAACGCGAAATCTGATTGTCACGCAGGCGGATCGTGTGAAGAACATCAAATCGATTGATATTTCGGATAATGGCTGGGCCTCGAGCAGTCATGGAGAAACGGCTAAACCTTCCTTCTACCTGAATTGATCCGGATTCGACAAGCATGTACTCAGCAACGCAAAAAGCGCTTTCTGAGCGCAGCCTCAGACAAAAGCTTGACCGATAATATTAGCTTTTGAAATTTGTGTTTTGCTATCTTCCGCTGAATCTTTGATTCTCAAACCCGCGTTCTACCCCGAATAAAAATGAAACTTAAATTTCTGTGTTCCCTGGCGTTGGTCGCGTCGCTATCCTTATCGGCTCCGGCCGAGACGGTTGTTAAGATTCTCCACTTGCAATAAACTGCCCCAAAGTCGCTGGCGATCTGGGCAGGAAGCCGGAAAAGAATACGAAAAAGCTCATCCTGGAGTTAAAGTTGAATTCTTCTACCTCGAAAATGAGGCCTTTAAAGCCAAGTTGCCCACGCTCCTCCAATCAAAAGATCGGCCAAGTGTTTTCCATAGCTGGGGCGGAGGAGTGATGAAAGAGCAGATCGCTTCAGGCGTTTGCCAGGATATTACCAAGGCGATCGAGGAGGGAGGATTTAAGGATACGTTTTACCCTGCCGGCGTCCAAAATTTCGAGGTTGACGGTAAATCCTACGGACTACCAAACGATATCGGACCGATGATCTTCTGGTATAACAAGGAACTTTGCACGAAGGCCGGTGTCGACCCGACGAAGATCAAGTATTGGGACGATTTCATCGAGGCAGTTAAAAAGTGCCAGGCTGCCGGAGTAACTCCGATCGCGGCGGGCGGAAAAGACAAGTGGCCGCTCCATTTTTATCCTGCTTTGCTCATGATGCGAATCCTGGGTAAAGATGGGTTAGAGGCCGTCTACGCGGGAAAAAACGGGGGTTTTAACAGTCCGGACGTCGTCAAGGCATTCCAGCTCTACAAGGATCTTGCGGCGCTTCAGCCGTTTCAAAAGGGGTATTTAGCGAATACTTATCCGGAGGCGGCTGGCACGTTTCACGATGGAAAGGCCGCATTTCACCTCATGGGGACCTGGGATATTACCGAGGGCCGCACGGATGCAGCGGATGGGAAAGGGCTTCCGGACGAAAAGGTTGGCTGGATTTTCTTTCCCGAAGTCAAGGGCGGAAAAGGAAAAGCGAACGATATCTTCGCTAGTTTAAACGGCTGGCTGGTTGCAAAAGATGCTCCTAAAGAAACGGTCGACTTCATGAAGGTCTGGTTAGGGAAGGATACCCAAAGCAAGACTGGCCAAGGAAGGACTATCCATACCGATGGTGAAAGGGACGGCGGATGCGATCCAGAACCCGTTCTTGAAGCAGATCGGCGCCGAGGTTGAAAAATCGCAATGGATAGCGATCGCGATCGACCAACAGCTTGGGCCTGACACCGGCCGGGTGTTTAACGATGTCTGTGCCGAGGTGGCAGCCGGCAATACCACTGCAGAGCAAGCGGCGAAAACGATCGAAGATTCCTGGGCTCAGAACAGAAATTAGGTACTGGCTTAGAGGAAGTGACGCAGCGCCCGCATGTTGGACTGCTCATCGCGGGCGTTTCTTCCTGCTGCTGAATCGCGCTGCCGAGGAAACGGCGCGATTTCCAAAGAGCTTTGCGGGACGATCGCCGTTTCCACCGGTGCCGACGCTGTAGGGCAGAGAGCGGCTTCGCAAAATGAATTCATTAGAATGAGCACACCGATTCGTGTTGGAATCATCGGAGCTGGATACATCAGCGCGGCTTACTTGCGGGCGTCGAAGGATTTCCAGGAGATAGCAATTGTCAGTTGCGCCGACGCGGTGCGAACGAATGCCGAAACGAGGGCGGCAGAATTCGGGCTTCGCGCGCAAGATCTGGATGAGCTTCTGGAGGATAAATCGATCGACCTGGTATTGAACCTGACGACTCCCCAGAGCCACGTGCCGATTAGCCTTCAGGCGCTGGAAGCCGGCAAACACGTTTACTCTGAAAAACCTCTGGGTCTAAGTATCGAAGAGACAGGCCCGTTGATGGAGGCTGCCAAACGGAATGACGTCAGGCTTGGTTGTGCCCCTGACACCTTTCTCGGCGGTGGACCTCAGACGGTCCGCAAGCTGATTGATGACGGGGCGATCGGCAAGCCGCTCGGGGGTACCGCATTCGTTCTGTCGCCCGGCCCGGAAAGCTGGCATCCCAATCCGCAGTTTTACTACCAGACGGGCGGCGGACCGATCTTTGACATGGGACCCTATTATATCACTGCCTTGATAAATCTCCTCGGGCCGGTCACAAGGGTGACTTCGATCGCCGGGCGAGGTTTCGTCGAACGGGTTTTCGGGGCCGGCCCTAAGAGGGGCGAAAAGTTCCCGGTCGAAATTCCAACCCATTTTAATGCTCTTCTGGAGTTCGAACAGGGGGCGATCATTAGCTTTCATGCAAGTTTTGATGTGCAGGGGCACAGTCACTTGCCGATCGAGATCTATGGGACGGAGGGAAGCCTGCAGATTCCTGACCCGAACTACTTTGGTGGTCGCGTGCGATTGCTTCAGCGGGGCGGATCCTGGGCTGACATGCCGCTTACACACGGTTACAATGATCGCAATTATCGAATTCTTGGTGTCGCGGAAATGGCGGCGGCGATCCGGGCAAATCGGCCGCACCGGGCTTCCGATCTAATTGCATATCATACGGTTGAAGTGATGGAGGCAATCGTCAAGGGGGGCAGTTCCGGACACCCGGTGCCCATCCATTCTCGCTGTGAGCGGCCGCGCGCTTTGGAACCGCTTCCGAGGTTAGGGACTCTGGACTAGCCCGCAAAAATCACGCAAAGGTCGAAGCGATGAGCTCATTGCGGGCTAGGAAGCTCTTAAACAGACGCTAAGCGTCTGTTTAAGAGCTCGTTTTAAGATAAATGAATTGAGACAAACTGTTGCATAACTATTCTCTCTAAAAAGCAGTCGAATTTTCCGGCGCAGCCGGGGAATTCTGCTGCCTGGGCGATGCAGCCTAGTGCACCGTCTCGCAAGTAGTATGAATTGGTCCTGACCGCGCGTGATGACAAAGAATGCCTTGATTCTGTGGGGCGGATGGGAAGGGCATCAGCCCGGAGACTGCGCTCTCATCGTTGAAAGAATCCTAATTGAAGAAGGATTTGCGGTGGCGAAAGCGGGCGAGACCGCCGTTTTCGCGGATCCCGAGCTTACGCGATTCGATCTGATTGTTCCGATCTTTACGATGGGAAAAATCATGGACCTGGAAGCGAAGAATCTAAGCGCCGTGGTCGAATCCGGCACCGGACTAGCCGGATTCCATGGCGGCATGGGAGACAGTTTTCGATTAAATACAGACTACCAATTCATGACGGGTGGACAATGGGTTGCCCATCCGGGAAATATCATTTCCTACCGGGTTAACATTGTCGACAAGACCGATCCGGTCACGGAGGGGATCGAGGATTTTGACTACCGGTCCGAGCAGTACTACATGCACGTCGATCCGAGCAATCATGTCCTGGCCACGACGACATTTTCCGGAGAGCATTGTTCATGGATTGAAGGCGCGGTGATGCCCGTGGTTTGGAAGCGCCGGCACGGCGATGGCAAGGTGTTTTACAGTTCTCTAGGCCACGTTGCGGCGGAGTTTACCATTCCACAAATGTCAACAATTTTCCGACGGGGGATGCTTTGGGCAGCGCGCCAAACTTTTTAGCGGAGTCGAGGAACGCGGCGATGGTTGACAGCTTAAGGCTGTTCCATGTTAGCATCCTGATTTTGCACTTCCACCGCCGCAAATCCGGCGCCTTTCATCGGCAAGAGGCCAGCGTCGTTTTTGCAAGCCCATAAAACTACCAGAATCCAATACCGTCCTATACTTTGCTGATGCAATCAGATAGTATGAGCACGCAGGAAGCTTAGCGACGTCTAAAAGTATACAACCGATTGAGGTCCGTTATATGCCCGATTCCTCCGTTGAACCATTTGTTTGGGGAGCCGCTACGGCCAGCTACCAAATTGAAGGCGCCGTTGCCGAAGATGGACGGACGCCTTCGATCTGGGACACATTTTCTCATACTCCCAACAAGGTCGAACGATCCGACACCGGAGACGTTGCCTGCGACCATTACCATCGTTATCAGGAAGATGTCGGCCTCATGCGGGATCTGGGAATCCAGGCCTACCGCCTCTCCACGTCCTGGTCTCGTCTCCTGCCCGAGGGTCAAGGGAAACCAAATCAACGGGGCTTCGATTTTTACGATCGCTTAATCGATGAGCTGTTAACTGCGGGGATAACGCCGTTTGTCACCTTGTTTCACTGGGATCTACCGCAGGTGTTGCAGGATCGGGGAGGATTTACGAATCGCGATATTGCAGGCTGGTTCAGCGAGTACGCGGTTCAGACTGCAGATCGCCTTGGAGACCGCGTCAAACATTGGATTATGCTCAACGAACCTTCAGTTTTCGCCTGTCTCGGGCATGCCCTTGGCACACATGCGCCTGGCATAACCGATCTAAAGGCGTTTTATGCCACGACGCATCATTTGAACCTGGCGCAGGGAACAGCGATCCAGGCTCTGCGCTCAAATAACGCGTCGTGGCAACTGGGCACGACTTTGAATGTCCATCGAGGGGTCCCGGCAGACGACTCGGGAGCCTCGTCCGCAATGGCTCAACGGCATAACGATTTCTGGAACCACAGCTTTCTGGGGCCGCTTTTATCCGGTGCCTATCCTGATCGGATCCTTCCAGAACTGAGCCCATGGATTCAAAATGGAGATCTGGAGTTAGCTCGCCAACCGATCGACTTTCTGGGCATCAATCATTACTTCCGCGCCTATATTAAAGCCAACCCAAAAGCGGCGCTTGGTTACGACCACGCCTCGCCACCTGCCCATTTGCCAAGGACTAGCTTTGACTGGGAAATAAATCCTGATGAATTTCGCGACTTGCTGCTGTGGCTGTTTGAACAGTACCCTTGTCCTCCGATCTACGTCACGGAAAATGGGGCCTATTTTGATGACGTCTTATCCAAGGATGGAAAGGTTCATGATACCAGGCGGGTCGATTTTCTAGCCGGCTATATCAACGGCATGATGGAAGCCCGGCAGCGCGGGGCGGATGTTCGCGGGTACTTTGTATGGTCCTTGCTCGACAATTTCGAATGGGCCTGCGGCTATCGCCCGACATTCGGCATCGTGAAAGTGGACTTCAAGACCCTCAAAAGAATTCCCAAGGATTCCTTTCACTGGTACCGGGATTTTATCAAGAATCATCCGTAACTGCAGAGGAGATAGAGGATGGCACTGGCCACGTCGATAGCAGGCAAATCTGTCACTGGGACAGGCAATCTTTGGAAGCGATTCCGAGGCGTGTCTGATTCGGCCGGTCTAACCGCCTTTCTCGTCTTCTTGCCGCCGGCACTTTTGTTATTCACGCTCTTTGTTGTTCTGCCGGTCGCGGAAGCCGGCTACTACAGTTTCTTTAACTGGAATGGGTACGGTTCCCCTCAGAAGTGGGTTTATTTCGACAATTTTCTCCGCGTACTGAACGACCCGATTTTCCATCAATCGCTGATTAATAACCTTCTGGTTGTCCTGGTGTCGGCATTTATCCAGGTACCCGCGGCTCTGTGGCTGGCGTTACTGATTTCCGACAAGAGCCGAACCAGCGTGGTGTTTCGTGCTCTCTTCTTCGTGCCCTACATTCTGGGAGAAGTTGTGGCCGGGTTGATCTGGCGCTACATCTACGATGGCAACTATGGGGTGGTGGCCGTCGTTTATCATTGGTTCGGGAAGGAAGCGCCGCAAGTACTTGCCGAACGGGGCTGGGCGACCGCGGCGCTGCTGCTGGTTATCGTGTGGAAATACTTTGGATTCCATATGGCGCTGTTTATCGCCGGGCGTCAGGGCATTCCTAACGATGTGCTGGAGTCAGCGCAAATCGATGGTGCGAGCCGTTGGCAGATCACGCGACGCATCGTTTTACCCATGATGCGTCCTGTCGTCGTGCTATCACTGTTCTTCAGCATTCTTGGATCGCTGCAGACATTCGCCATTATTGTCGCTCTAACTGACGGAGGCCCATCGAATTCAACGCATTCGGCAGTTTCCTACCTGTACACTTTTGGGATCAAGCGGATGAGAGTCGGCTTTGGAAGCGCAGTCGGGGTAGTGCTGTTCATCATCTGCGTTCTAGTGATGGTTTTCTACAAACGGCTCTTCATGCGTGAGAAGGAGGCGCGTTAATTCATCGTGAACCGAGGTCTGTTCTCATACTATCGTTGGTTGCTGTTGTTTGTTGCCGCGGGGCTGTGCTTGCTGCCGCTTTGGGCCACAATTATGGGAGGCTTTAAGTCGAGCGGCGATCTTCGAACTAACCCGTTTGGATTGCCGAAGGTGTGGGTGACCGAGAATTACGCTTCGATTGCAGGCAGTTTTCGCTTTTGGCAGATGCTCTGGAACTCTGCGGTAATCACTTTCTTTACCGTCCTGCTCACATTACTCGTGAGTTCCATGGCAGCGTTCACGTTGGCGCACTTGCGATTTGCCGGTAAAAAATGGATCGGAAGCTATTTGTCGCTTGGATTGACGTTTCCATTCGCCACCGCGGTATTGCCGGTATTTATTCGTGTCCGCGACATGGGGCTGCTCGATTCGTACTGGGGAGTGATCCTGCCGCAAGTGGCGTTCAACCTCGGGTTCAGCGTTGTGCTTCTCCGTGGATTCTTCTCGGAGTTGCCGAAGGAGCTTTTCGAAGCGGCCTTCATTGACGGATGCAACTATCTTAGAATGTTTTGGCAGATAACCCTTCCTTTATCGCGTCCAATTCTGGCGACAGTTGGTGTGTTATCTCTTGTGGGCAGCTGGAACGAATTCCTTTTGCCGTTGGTGATGATCAATCGTGAAGAGATCTATCCATGGACTCTTGGGATCATGCAGTACCAGGGACAGTACGGAACGGACTGGGGAAGAGTATTAGCATTCGTCAGTCTCACCATGACACCGGCGATCATCTTCTATCTATTGGCTCAGAAGCACATCATCGCCGGACTGACTTCGGGGGCAGTGAAGGGCTGAGGGAAGAAGCCAAGAATTGAGGAAGTCGAGAAATGAAGAAGTCGAGACGTGAGCAGCTATAAGCGTTCGGGCCGGCTTTTTTTTGCATTCATCTGTGGCTTTTTTTTCACGGCCATAGCGGCTGCTTTCCCGGAGTCTATTCAGTTATCCAATTCGCAGGCTGAAATAATCGGGCGCAGGATCTGGCAGAACGAGTCGGGCGGCACCAATTCCGGACTGACGGCTTGGAATGCCGGCGAGGATTTCGCGTCTCTGGGAATCGGACACTTTATCTGGTATCCGGCCGAAAAACGGGGACCGTTCGAGGAGAGCTTTCCTCTGCTCCTAAGGTATCTGATTTCGAGCGGGGTAAGGGTGCCCGCCTGGTTGAAAACCGCTGAGGCGTGCCCCTGGACTGATCGCTCGCGTTTTTTGGCCGATCAACAGAGCCTGCGCATGAAAGAATTGCGGTCCCTCTTAAGCGAAACAATCGCTCTTCAAGCAAGATTTACTGCGTCAAGACTTGAGCAAGCTTTGCCAAAAATGCTCGAGGCGGTTCCGAACGCAGAACGTGCAAAGGTTCGCAAAAACTTCTTCCGAGTGGCTGCCGCGCCGCTAGGGCCGTATGCCTTGGTAGATTATGTCAATTTCAAAGGCGAAGGCACTCTGCACACCGAGCGTTACCGAGGCGAGGGTTGGGGGTTGCTTCAGGTCCTGGAAGAGTTGGGAGATGGGCCGCCGCTGGTGGAATTCAGTCGTGCCGCGGATAGAGTATTAACCCGGCGCGTAGCAAACTCGGCCCCGGAGCGTGGCGAAAAACGGTGGCTCCCGGGTTGGCGCAATCGAATTCGGACCTATGCGGAATAGCTTTCGACACTAGAACAAGGACTAGGCGTAAACCAGGAGATGGATTTCTTCGGGTAAGATGCCGGAAATATTGCGAATGATATTCCCTCGGAGGAGGTTGACCAGCATGTTCCTTTCCGGCGCTCCGACGATCAGGTAGGAGGCGCCGACGGTCGCTGCCATATCGACGATGGTGTCCGCCGCCGAGTCGCTGATCGCATAAGCCGGCAGCAACGTGTGTCCAGAGGCCTTCTCCTTGGCATACACAAAGATCGCTCGAGCTTCATCATCTTCTACCCACTTACGCTTGCGATCGTTTGGCGCGACCACCGGTTGTTCACGCACGAACAGGAGATAGAGAGGTCGATCGGTATCTTTCGCCTCCTGGATGGCAAAATCGAGGGTCCGCCCGATTCCACGGACGGCGCAGAGCATAGCTGGACCTGTCGTTTCGCTAAGCGGCTGGTCGAAGGGCAAGGGCAGGTCGATTTTCTTCCCGTCGTTCGTCGCGGCGGCAGTCATCGCTTTTCTTTCGGCTCTCTCGGTAGCGAGTCCCCGAAGGATCAGCCCGATGACGAGAATGGTTGCTGCAAAGAGCCTGGCGTTCGGCTTGTCAACGAAGAGGGAGACTTCGATGGTTGCCATGACGATGAACGTGCCAAACATCAAGGCGCGCTCCCAGGTTTTCAGATCAAGCTTACGGTCGGTGGAAGAGGCGCCAAGGTTCGTCGCAATGGCGCCGACCACACCTACGGCGTACAGGTCGGCAAGACCAGAGACATCCCTGACCGCAACCACCAGAATTGCAGGGATTATCGTAGCTACGATAAGACCTGCGTTCGGAACTCCAAAGCGATTGAGTTTCTCGAACTGCTGCGGCAATTCCTGGTCCCGCGACATCAAAAACGAAATCGCGATTAAGGCGCCGATTGACGTATTCACGGCGGAAAGCAACAGGAAGGCGATCACTCCTGTTACAACCCAGGCCGCGATCTGGCCTGCGATTGGACCGAACGATCCTCCAACGAAAACGTGAGCCATGTAGCGAAGCATGTAATCGCGGACGCCGGGATTTCCGGGCGCATTGACGTCCCCGTCGTGAATCTGCAACCCATTGAGTGCGAGCATTCCCAGACCAAGAAGGGCCGTGAGAAAGCAAACCTCGAACATGACGATTGCGATAGCCGGAGTCGAAGTCTTCGCGACCGACGGGTGCTCATCTGTGCTGCCGGGGTCGAGCTTCATGACGTTTGTTGCGTTCGCAACCGCTTCAACACCAGACAACGCCAGAACGATTCCGACGAAACCCTTCCAATTTTCCAGGAATCCGCCGGAAAGCGGTTTCAGGTTGTGCCACGCGTCACCCAGGTGAGGCAGACAAAAGAGCCCGAGGCCAATGACCACGATTGCCGTTGGAACTGAGACCAACACCGCCAGCCCACCGGTGTGTTTCGGACCGAAATAGTTCAAAGCACCGATCCCGAGGATGGCGACGGCAGCAAAAATTTCAGGATTACTAAATCCAAGGTACTGAAAGGCTGACAACGCGCTGATAGCAGCGGTGACGATGTAATCCGCGATCAGCAGAAAAGCGCCGACGATCGAAATAACCTCCGAACGATGCCGGACGCTCGCATAAACACCTCCGCCGTCCGGGTAATGCCGGCAAACAATCATGTAATTAAAGCCGACTAGCGCGGTCAGAGCGCACATCGCCGCGATCAGCCAGAAAGAACTGTAGCCGGCAATCGCGAAGGCTAATCCGATTACGTACGCCTTGCTTGTACCCCAGTCCCCGTACAAGATCGCCGCGGCGCGGGGTGTATCTACGTTCCTCGGCCTTTTCGTCTTCCCTACAAGCATGTCTATAAGCGTTCGAGCCCAGGAGGATTAGGCGCGAGGGCGATAGTTACTCGGCCGCTCGAAGAAGTCAACCTCGTGTCCTTGGTGGTTCGCTTCAAACCTTACCGCAGGCCGAAGGTGCGAGCTGCTCGCCGCTAAAGGGGAGAGACCGAAGGTGGCCGATTGTTCATGAGCGTCATGACACGGGCGAGTTGGTCGCTCACGACGCCGTTAACCATTTACTCTCCAAGTATGGTATTTATGAAAACTACTTGTATTTATTATTACTGCAAGAAACTCCATTGCCGAATCCGAGCGTTCGCCCACTCTTAAGCTGTTGCGCTGCAAATTATCGTTTCAGCGAATTCATGGAAATTATAATATTTCCTAATTTTCAGAATGCAACAATGGTTAAAATTATCTTACCCTACACCATCATGATCAAAAAACTACTTATCACTATTATCGTTTCTATTGCGGCTTCAAGCGGCGTCCTCGCTGGTCTGCCCCTCGGTTACCATACCAACCGCCATTTCTATAAAGACCAGGATTGGCTTTGGAATGCGCAGGAACAATCGGCGCAGCCGGCACAGCAAAATAACGCTCAGGCCTTCACATCGACAACACCGACGGTAGTCCCGGAAACTGGCTCAGCCTCCGCCATACCGAGCCATCGCACGAATACCGCAGTAGCGTTCACGATGCTAGCGTTCACGATGCCGACGCACCGCCCGGAAGCTGAACTAGCGTTCACGATGCCGACGCATCGCCCGGAAGCCGAATTAGCGTTCACGATGCCGACGCATCGCCCGGAAGCCGAATTGGCGTTCACGATGCCGACGCATCGCCCGGAAGCTGAACTGGCGTTCACCATGCCGACGCATCGCCCGGAAGCCGAATGGCATTCACGATGCCGACGCATCGCCCGGAAGCTGAACTAGCGTTCACGATGCCGACGCATCGCCCGGAAGCCGACTGGCATTCACCATGCCGACGCACCGCCCGGAAGCTGAATTGGCGTTCACCATGCCGACGCATCGCCCGGAAGCCGAATTGGCGTTCACGATGCCGACGCATCGCCCGGAAGCTGACTTGGCGTTCACGATGCCGACGCATCGCCCGGAAGCTGACTGGCGTTCACGATGCCGACGCATCGCCCGGAAGCCGAACTGGCATTCACGATGCCGACGCACCGCCCGGAAGCTGAACTAGCGTTCACCATGCCGACGCATCGCCCGGAAGCCGAACTGGCGTTCACGATGCCGACGCATCGCCCGGAAGCTGAACTAGCGTTCACGATGCCGACGCATCGCCCGGAAGCCGAACTTGCGATTCACATGCCGACGCACCGCCCGGAAGCTGAACTGGCGTTCACCATGCCGACGCACCGCCCGGAAGCTGAACTGGCGTTCACCATGCCGACGCATCACCCGGAAGCTGAACTGGCATTCACCATGCCGACGCATCGCCCGGAAGCTGAACTGGCGTTCACCATGCCGACGCATCGCCCGGAAGCCGAATTGGCGTTCACGATGCCGACGCACCGCCCGGACGCTGAACTGGCGTTCACGATGCCGACGCATCGCCCGGAAGCTGGGTTAGCGTAGTTGCGAGCCCTTCAGCTCCGTTTCAACTTTAAGGAGATTTGTTTTGCACAGAGACGAATCACATGTCGGCAGTGCTGGAGTGAGAAGCGACAACCTTCCAGCCGTCGTCAAACTTTTGGAGGTTCATGGTGGTGTTCCCCACCACCTTTTGCTTGGAAGTTGGGAAAGAGATCGACCACCAAGTGAGGGCGAGGGCGAGATCCGGCTTCAGCAGCTTAACTTGAATGCGTTTGGGTTCGATGAACCCCATCGAACTACGGTCCGGATAACCATTCAAGTACGAGTCGTGGAGTTGTTGCCAGCCGTTAAACTGCTCGGAATCCACGAGAACCAGGAGTTCAGGTGATTTCCAGTAGACCTCCATATGTCCCTCAATGTCGTGTGCGTTCCAGCGATCGAGCATGTTGAGCAGGACCTCGTAAACGCGTTGTGCATCGGACTTTAGAGCGCTTTGATTCGAGCCGAGGGAGTCGAATAACCAGCCCTTGTGCTCTTGTGCCATTACCACCGGCAGCCAGGAACACAGCAGGAGAATTGGCACGATTCGTCTGTAGCTTGGGCAGCGCATTCCTTAATGCATGCTTCATACCTTTTCTGATAGATTTAGCCACTAATATATTTTCGAATTAATCCGGTATTTCTAATGGATCAAGTCTGGGGCGTTTGGTAAGGTGGCGCCTATCTGGCAAATCATTCCTGCTCCCCGATATTCTATGACTATTTTTGGATCTGATTTTGGCGAAAAGTGGCCCGGCTCTTTGAAGGCGCTACGTCTATCCGAAGAAGATTCGAACCCGTCCCGCACCAGTTTTACGCTGGCGGACACAGGAACGAGATTGGCACCAAAATCACACTGGTGCGGAAACTCGCCGCTGCGACTGCCCTGTGATTTTCGTGGGTTAGAGCAGAGGTGACGTTGAACGGCGGGAATGTTAAGATTTCTTGAATGACCTCTTTGCAGTTCGAAAAAAGCCAAACGCTCAAGGGATTTCGTGGTGTCCCACTCCGTCCCGAAGATCGTGACGCACCGATAGCGATCTGTTTGTTCGTGCGAATAGATCCGGCCGAATTTCCCCCTTTCATCCTCTTGAGGGAAACGGTGGACGCGTCGGTTTACCTCGGCTGCCTTGTCGACCGATCTGGCCATCCAAAAGCGTGGATCGAGATTTGGGTCCAAAATGTGGACCGGGTTGCCTTCAGCTTCAGCGCGCAACTTGGGTCTTTGACCAATGCGCTTTTAGATCGCCGATGGTCCGACCGAGTGTCCATGTTACGCACTCTGAAGCGGACCGCTATCATCGAGACTGGGTTCGAGTTTGACCATCCGGCGCCTGCCCTGATCGATGGGAGAGAGGGGTTGTTTGTTCATCCGGTCGAACCCGAAACGCAACGCCCATTCTCGCTCTGCACCGATGAACATGCCCTCGAGTCAGCGGGGCTGCCTCCGTATGCTTCGTCCCTCCATCGATACCTATGGAATGGGCCGGGGGTTCAAAAACCAGTCTTTCTAGCAGTCACCAGCGGGGCTCAGCTACCGGCCGGCGTTAAGCAGGTCACCGAATTTTTCAAAGAATTTCATCCCTTCAACCCCGGAGGAGGCCTGTTGCTCGTGCGGCCGTTGGCACCCCTGATGCTGACGGAATTCGCCGATATACTCGGAGGCGATTCCTGGCCGGGCTTTCAATGTGGCCGGGAGTCGGTTCGTCTGGGGGGAGCGTATGCTGAGCTCGAGGACTCCGAGGCCGTATTTCAGCGAGGCGCGCATCTTTTCAGCGGGCGGGCTGGAAAAGGGGGACGATTGCTCGAGGTGTTTCACCTGAAGCTGAACCTGATTCTTCAGGCGCTCGAAGAAACGCGGGCTGCGATTCAATTCTTGCAAATGCCGTTGCTCGGCCTTGGAAGCGAAAGCTTTCGCGTGCAGCTCTTCGAGATAGGAACCGGATTGCCCTTGTTCTGGAGCGCGCAAGTTGACCTGGCCGAGTCGATTTCTGCATTGGCGTTATCGGTAGGGGGAGCGAAGCGCGCTATTTTATTCCGCCGGTGTTACCCGGACCTTCGATTTATCGACCGCAGACGCGTAGCCTCCTGGAGCGCGGGTCGGCCAATGTGCGCATCCGGAAGATATTACCTCCTACGCCGGAAGGGACGAGTATCGAAGCGACGGTGGCAACCGATGAGCGGTTGAATTTAGCGGCCAGCGACCTGATCCATGTGCGCTTGGCACTGTCGGTTGGACGAGTGGATCTCTTCGGACGCGTGGACGAATCGGAGGCATTGGCGAAGGGAGAAACTCGTTTTCGAACGATCCCGCAAATATTATCAGGATCGGTTCTAAGCGCCCTCAAACAGGCGGAGGGTGCCCCGATCTCGAATTCAGGCTTTGAAGTTTTGCCGCTCTTAACATCGCCCTGCGACATGTACGCCGTTGCTGTGCTCGCCATCCGAATTCTCCTGGTCGACGATGAGAACACGCTGGCGGTAGCTTTAGATGAGATGTTGAGTCTCGCACGACAAGTAGCAACCGAACACGATACGAACATTGTCCTCGGAGAGCGGCTGCGGAGGATTGTCGCGCACGATCGCCGGTGGGGCATATCGCTTGGCCCTCAGAGGTTAGTGCGAGATGCTCTCGCCCGGGAAGCGGCAGCCCGTATCCTGCCAGCCGAATTGTGGTGGGAAACGCTTGGCGTAATCATTCGGCTTTTCCCCGGGATCGGGCCCGATAGTTTCTGCCGCGACTTCGGTGACGCGCCTTCCTCGGCTCTGGACCGTATTTTTGAAGACGCGATCGCCAAAATCAATCTCCTGCTTTTGCGATCGCGCAGTCTGGTTGTAGCCGATTGGAACCAGAATCTCGAAATTCATGACGCAATTTACGAGGTGATCGCCAAGCATCACGGCGGGCTGGCCAAAAGGAACTAGCCTGCATCGCTCACAAATCCTTAGAGATTTGTGATCGATGCAGGCTCAGGCAGCAGAATTCCCCGGCTACGCCGGAAAATTCGACTGCTTTTTAGAGAGAATAGTTATGCAACAGTTTGTCTCAATTCATTTATCTTAAAGCAGGCTCTTAAACAGACGCGCAGCGTCTGTTTAAGAGCTTCCTAGCCCGCAATGAGCTCATCGCTTCGACCTTTGCGTGATTTTTGCGGGCTAGTGTCCGGTCCCCGAAATAGCAGGCATAGTATTTCTGGGTCTGGGACAGGACACTGGTTTGGCTTGGTCAAAACCCCCAGAGTTTGCTAGCCCGCTTTGGCGGCCGCGTGATTTTGCGGGCTAGGGACGAACCGCCCAGACCTCGACAACGCGGTTCTTGGAGAACTCGCGTTTGTCAAACAGATTAGAGCCCCCCATTGGAATCGGATACATGAGATTCGCAACGCCGCTCTTGTCGCGAAGGACGTCAAGGACCGTTTGGGCACGACGACGCGAGAGCTCGATATTATTCTGGTCATTTCCCTGCAGATCCGCATAGCCGAGAATCACCAGAATCAGCGTCGGGTCTTCCAACCGTTTCTGCACCTTCGGATCAGCCACCTGCGCAACCACATTCTCTACGTCCTGAGGCCGGAGGGTGGAATTTGCGGAATCGAACTTGATGAGCACAATCCGACCCATCCCCTTCGCTTTGTCGATGATTGAATAGGCTCGTTCCTTTTGCGCCTGAGTCGCGGTGGGTTGAATTTCAATTCGCTTGATAATCTCTCTTTTTACCTCGTCGAATTCGGCTCCGGTCAGGTCGAGATTTTCCGGGCTACCGGCCGCTTCGGGTGTCGTGGCCTGACTTGGCGTAGGGACCGGGGTTGGCGCTGGGGTCGGCGTGGGCGTGGGCGTTGGTGCAGCGGTCGGCACCGGCGTCGGCGTCGGAGTCGGCGACAACTCGACGACCTGGGTCACCGGCTTTCGCGAACTCGATAGAGTCCATAGGATGGCGGCGATGGCCAGGATGAGGACCGTTGCGACACCGATGGAAAGAACCAGTACCGGGGATATGGTCCGCTTTGGGCCGACTGATTCAAGCGGTGAGCCACATTCAGGACACCGAAAATCCTTGGTAACGACAACAATCTTTTCGTTTCGGTATGCTAATTTACAACCTGAGTAGTTTGTACACTTGCCGATGCGTTGTGCCATAACAAGACCAACGACTGATATAGCCCGAACGGTGCAGGGTCAATCGTCGAGACCAAAAAAGCTCGCGTTCAACGATGGCCCCAAGTACCGTCCGGTAGAATGAAGCGGGGAGCCCAGCTCAGGATCGATGAAAAAATAGATGGCCAGGATCGAATTCTCAGTTTTCAGGGTTCCGCAGACATCCTTTCCATCCCGGTCGTGCAGGAGCTGCTTTCGCGATATAGCAAGGAAGACATACGATTGCTCTTGATCGATCTTTCGGGAACCGATTTCATCAACAGTCCCGTATGGGCTGTGATCACGCTTTTCGCACGAAAGCGTCACAATGAAGTCCGCGTCGCGATTGTTGGGATGTCGAAGAGGATCAAGGGCTCTTTTGAGATGATGGGGCTGCAGAACGAGCTTCAGGCGTTTGCCGACATAGAATCGGCCCGACAAGAGCTTTTGGAATGAAACCGGGCATTCTCTATTGCCGGGCGAAGGATGATTACGACCAAGATCAGTTATTTCCGGCTCGTTGTTGAACTTCTCGAGTCGACCATTAGAACTTTGTTCCGCCCGTCCTCGGTGACATTCGAAAATGTCCTTGTTCAGATACGCTCGATCGGAGTGGGGGCGATCCCTGCGGCGAGCCTGATCGCTTTGACGGCAGGATTTGTACTGGCCCTGGTGCTGCAACTTCAACTCAGCCAGATCGGGAAGGTGGAAATTGTCCCAAGTTTGCTCTGGGTCATCCTGACCGAACAAGTGGTGCCTGTCGGCGTAGCACTGATCTTTGCCGGCCGAAGTGTTTCCGCCGTGACAGCGGAACTTGGAGCAATGCAGGTCTCCGAAGAGGTCAAAGCTCTTTTTACGATGGGAATCGATGTGGTCCCCTATCTCCTCGTGCCGCGCTTTCTGGGGTTTCAGATCATGCTGCCGATTGTGACATTAGTCGGCATCTACGCGGCCCTGACCGGAGGTTGGCTGCTCTGTGGCGTGGTCATGAAAATGAGTATTGCCGATTACATCTATTATGTATTCAACGGAGCGACTTTCTGGAGCGTCCTTATCGCGTTGACGAAGAGCGCGCTGTTCGCATTCCTGGTGGCAACCATCGCCTTTTACAAGGGCCTCAATGTTCGGAACGGTTCGCGGGAAATAAGTGAAGCGACGACACAGTCCGTGGTCGGCGCGGTAATTATAGTGACGATTGCTAATGCTGTTGTAACCTCTTTTCAACTGGCCTGATTATGGATCATGCGGTTACCGGAGTTGAGGAAAAGAACGTGGATGCCCTGGTTTCGGAGACCGTAGCGCCGATCCTCGAAGTGGTCGATGTCACCATCACTTTCCCAAATGGAAGGACCGTCCTGAACGGGATTAGCTTCAAGGTGTATCCAGAGGAGACGTTCGTTATACTTGGGGGCAGCGGGTGTGGGAAAAGTACGCTTTTAAACATTCTGATCGGGGTCCTGGAACCAACATCCGGAAAGGTGCTCATCTTCGGGAACGATCTTCATAAGCTGAATGGAACAAAGCTGAAGGCGATGCATGTCCGGTGCGGTATGCTTTTCCAATCCGGCGCCTTGATAGAGTCGCTTTCGCTGATCGGGAATATCCATCTGCCGCTGCGCGAACATTATCGCCGCGTAGATCCTGCCGTTCTGTTAGAAACTGCTCGCCTCAAGCTTCGAATGGTCGGCCTTGAAGATCACGGATCGAAGCGACCTTCAGGAATCAGCGGCGGCATGAAAAAACGTGTCGCGTTGGCACGAGCTTTGGCGCTGGATCCGGATTTGGTCTTTGCGGATGAACCGACGTCCGGTCTCGATCCTGTGAGCACTCAGGAAATCGACGAGATGTTTATCCGGCTGACGAGGCGAATCGGCGCTGCCGCGGTGGTCGTAACACATGATATCGCCAGCTTCTTCCGGATCGCACACCGGGCGATCATGCTGGGAGGCGAGCGAGACGGCGCTCTACAGGGCCGCGTTATTATGCAAGGCAGGCCGGACGAGTTTCGCACCTCGGACGACCCGGTCGTAAGAAGGTTTCTCGATCCGGGAAAAAACTCGACACAGCCATGAGCGAAGGCGATCAAAGAAAACATCGGGTTGGATTGATCATTGGCGCAGCGATCGTTTTGCTTTTGTTTGCCGGACTTTACTTCGGCGTTGAGGAGAATCCCTTTCGGAAGCCCTTTCTGACTTTCTCAATCCGGTTCGACGATGTCGCAGGAATCCACGAACGATCAAGAGTCACGTTTCTTGGAATTCCGACCGGGTACGTGAAGCGATTGGAGTACGCTCCCGGGAGCGGAGAATCCGCGGTCAAGGTCGAGGTGGTGGTCAATCGGAAGTTAAACATTCCGGCCGGGGTCAGGGCCTACCTGGAACCCACGTTGCTTGGCGATGCGTCGATCTCGTTGAGGCTGCCTCCCGCCGCCGATGGAGATTCCGGGGCGGTCAACGAACCTGGCGGCGGTAAGAGGCTTGCCGAGGGCGCCGAAATTGTCGGCCTGCGCTCGACGAAACTTGAAGCGGTGATGCCCGGTTTCGATGAAACGATGACAAAAGTTGAGAAGTATGGCGAGTTGGCAGGCCAACGGTTGTCGAGTATCGGTGATGTGATTGATCGCGGAGTCGGCGCTCTAAACAGCCTGTTTGTAGATAAGAGCGCCAACGGCCAGACGAAGATCGACCAGCTTATTGGAAGCTTGCAGGAAGTGATTAACGGGCCGGAAGGGCAGAAGGATCAGTCGATTAGAGGTCAGCTCGAAATAATCGTGAGCAATTTGATGGCGAGCAGCGACAGCATCCGAAAATTGGCCGACGTGCAGGGCAAGGAGCAGGGCAGCATCGGAGAGGTTTTACGAGTGTTCGAAGAAACCGCCAGGCTGTTGAGCGAAGACGCTGAAATCGCACAAAAACTGATCGGCAAAATGGGTCATACGAGCGATGCGGTCACGCGAGCGAGCGAGCAAGTAAACAACCTTGCCCTGATAACCACACAAGCAGTTCAGGAGTTCCATAGTCGGCCCTTTCATTATCTCACCACAACCAGAGAATCGCCCGCCCGCCCCCGCCCGCGTCGCAGCCCTTAAATTCATGCCTTTACGGCTGCAAGCCGAAAAACCCAGGTTTTCTCGCGAAATAGTATGGATGAGGATTTCCAGAGGAAAGAACTGGCTTATCGATGCCTCATCGATGCTGCCCGGTCTTTGAGTGGCGCTGCGGGCGTGGACGAGCTCGTGGGACAGATTTTGTCTTCTTCGCGAGATGTGATGCAGTGCCGTGCGTGTTCGGTGTCGTTGCCCGATTCTGAGAGCGGGGATTTGATCATTCGGGGTACACAACTGGAGTTAAAGGGCCATATCCTTCGAGTGCCGGCTGGAAAGGGGATTTCTGGGCGCGTTTTCAAAACGCGACAACGCGAGAACACGGCCAATGCTCAAATTGATTCCGATCATTATCTTGGAATTGGACTGGAGACGAAGACGCCGGCCCAGGCCATGCTGACGATACCCTTGCTGGACGGGGACGTTTGCCACGGTGTTATGCAGGCTTTGAATCCGACGGGTCGTGATCGTTTTGACGCGTTTGATGAAGAGGTCTTTCTCGCATTCGGTTCGCTGATTGCGACCACACTGACTCGCATGCAGACGCAGGAGGTGGCAAAACAGAAGGAAATCGAAGATGCCTACCGGCAGGCCGAGCTATCGATCGCGCGGCGGGCGCAATTCTCTTTCATGCCGGCTCCGAGTTTTGAGAGCGGGGCACTAAAGATCAGGGTGTTTCAGGAACAGGCTGCCGACGTGGGAGGGGATTTTTACGCATATTATGAACTTGCCGACGAATGCTTGCTGGTAGTGGTTGGGGACGCGAGCGGCAAGGGAATTCCCGCCGCGCTGGAGTCGGCTCGGGTGTGTACCCTGATTTCCCTGACGGCGCCATCCTGTAAGGCAGGCCGGCTGTCAGAATGGCTCGCCGACCTCAATAATGTGATTCAAGCGACCGCTGAGCGAGCTTCGAGCCTGACAACGCTGGCCGTGTTATTCGTTGATAAGAAACACAGCCGGGTGTTCGCTTCCAGTTTTGGCCAGTCTCGGCCGCGCTACTTATCAGTTACAAACACGTGGCAGGAACTGGCTTGCCCGGTTCATCCCCCCTTGGGCGTTTTCACAGCTCAAACCTTCGCCGTGGCCTGTGTTCCGCTCGGCGTTGGTCGGCAATGGCTGTTACTGACGGACGGCTTTGTCGAAGCGTCCGACGCTGGAGGGGCGCAGTTCGGGGAAAGCGCTCTGGCCGAAGCTTTGTCCACCAGCGCATGCGAGCAGACGGATCCTTTACGAGTACTGGAAGATTGTTGGCGGAAATTCAGCAAGCGGGGAGCAGATCGAGACGATGCAACGGCGCTGCTGATCACTAATTCTTCCTCTTGGCCTCCTTCAAACTGTGCTTGTGAGATTTGCCCGGACAATATCCCGGATCTGCGATTATTCTGCGAGCAATGGGCGGAATTTGCCGGTTTGGCCGAGGTCGATGCCTACCAGGTCGTCCTGGCATTTGATGAGATACTGACCAACGTCTACAAGCACGCTTATCAATCCAGGCCAGGCCCCGTTCGATGTGAGGCCAGGCTTGATTTGACCTCTCTCAGATTTGTCATCACGCACTGGGGCGTCGGATTGAGCTCGGATTCGAATATTCCACGATGGCCGGACGATTCAAGGCTCGGCGGATACGGGTTGCCGTTCGTCCGCCGGGTCTTCGATGAGGCGGCACACGAAAGCCATGAAGGTCGCTCGACCGTAAGTCTGACTCTGCGTATTATTCGCTAAAGCCCGAGTAAGTAATGCGTCCCGCTTTACCTCTTCGTCCGATTTCTATGTAACGGAGGAGTAAGGCGAGGCGCTTTACTTACTCGCCGGGCATCGTGTTGCCATAGGGGTTGTCCGAACTGCATTACCGCAGCGGCTAAGCGCCGCGTCTCGACGAGCACGATTGTGGTTGCGGTTCCGGTGCGCTATTTAGTCTGCTGGCTGTGGTTTCTATTTTCGAAATCAGAATAAATGACGATTTAGTAAGAATGGCCGACGCTGAACGCTACCAGCATTACGAAGTCTTGCGGCGAGAAGACGGAAGCTTGTGGGAGCTGGGCAGGGGTGCTATGGGCATCACCTACAAAGCCTTCGACACCAGTTTGCGCTGTCCGGTTGCGCTCAAGGTGATCAACAACTCCTACCTTAACAGCGAGGTCGCTCGCCAACGGTTCTTGCGCGAGGCGCGCGCAGCCGCCTCGCTCCGGCACCAAAACGTTGCTTCTGTCTTCCACCTTGGAACCGATCACGACAGCTATTTCTATGCGATGGAATTCATCGACGGCGAAACCCTCGACGCTTGCATCAAGCGAAAAGGGCTGCTCGATCCGGCGGAAGCCTTGGGGATTGTGCTTCAGGTATCGCGAGCTTTGGCGGCAGCTGACAAGGAGAGGCTTGTCCATCGGGATCTGAAGCCTTCGAACCTCATGCTGGTGGAGGAAGATGACGAGAAGGTGGTTAAAGTCATCGATTTCGGATTGGCGAAGAGCACGCAAAGAGGAGGCGATTCCTCGGGCACGTTGACGGTCGGAGGAGGGTTCGTCGGGACGCCTCATTTTGCGAGCCCTGAACAGCTCGAAGAGAGGGAGATAGATATTCGTTCGGACATCTATTCTCTTGGAGCCACGCTTTACTACATGCTCGCCGGTCGACCGCCCTATGCCGGATCGGTCGCGCAGATCATGAGTCAGCATTTGTACAAGCCGATTCCGCGGGAACCGCTGGACAGTCTTCCGCCCTGTGTCGTGGATCTCATCCAACGAATGATGGAAAAGGATCCTGCGAAAAGACCTCAGCATCCGGCTGATCTGCGGCGCGAGATTCTTCCTTGTCTCGGACGGCTCCAAGGTGGAGTAACTGGCGGCAGTTCGGCCGCTGCGGTCGCGAACGCTGGGGAGCAAGCGGACACCTTAGCAACACTTGACCTTTCGAGTGCCGGATCTGGCGCAGCTGGTTCCGGCACTCTTCTCGCGCAACGATACAGGATCATTTCTGATCTGGGGGATGTGCCACACGGCCGACGGTTCCTTGCCTACGACCTCAGAAGGGCTCGTCCGGTGTCGGTGCTATTGCTTAGTCTTGAATTCGTTTCCGACAGCAAGAGATACACGGCGCTTGAGCAGGAGATAGAACGATTGCATCGAACGCCCAATCCACTTTTGCGCCAGGTCTATTCGCTCGAAAGCGCCGCCCAGCAGAATATCCTGGTGGAGGAACACGTTATTGGTCCTTCACTGTTAGAGGTCTTGCGCGCCCGAAGTTTCTTGAGTCCGCCTGAGACCTGGCTCCTGCTCAATCTTTTGGCGCCGATAGCTGACCATGCGCAGTCCAATGAACTCAAGCAGGTCGATATCACTCTTTCCGGCGTGCAACTGATTTCGCCAAGGCTGACGGAGACCTGGGCTGAATCCGATATACTTCGCCAACCGCTGACGCGATGGGATCAGCTTGGTGTTAAGGTTGCGGCGGTCGACTTCTCCCTGTCTGCTTCCGATCCAACGAACTGGGTCGGAGCCGCGACATTGACGCAAATGGTCTCGGGAGGTGGAGCGCGAGCCAGCTACCTTCGCGCATTGAGCTTATTGGTGTACGAGCTGTTGGGTGGACCGCGGAACGGTTTTGAATCAACAGGGCGGTACAGCCCGGTTTCCAGCCTTTCTGCGCAAGGGAATGTCTTTCTACGCCGAGGGCTGATTGATGATTTTCGGTCGGCTACCGAAATGGCGCTTCAACTTGGCGGCGAGATTGTTGCCAGAAATATTGACCCTGTCACGACCATGCCGGTGCCCGCGAGCTCGCCGGGCTGGACTTCGGTGAACTTGCCGTCCGGGGCTGCCATTCCGCCATCCGTGCCTGTTTCGCAGATCGAATCTGCCGGCCAACCGCCGGTCGCAACTTCGTCGAACCGGGAGAAAACAAGACCTTCGGCGACGAAACTCCTCCCCTTTCTTTTTCTCGTAGCTGCCATTGGATTGGGGGGATATATCGTTTATTTATTTTTTTTCATGGTGCCGGGCGCAAGGAAGGGCAGGCGAACAACCGTCCGTGAGAACCTTTTGACTCAATCAAGTACTCCGGCTGCGGGCGGGACCAGTACAACGCCAAGCCGAATGGCGTTGGCAAGCCCGGGTGCAAAGGCCAGTACGTCGGCAAACAGAGCGGCGTTGCCGGGCCCGAGCGCGGAAGCAAGAGCCACGCCTGACCGAGCCGTTTTCGGGAACCCGAGCGTGGAGGCCAGGGCCACGTCAAACCGAGCCACGTTGTCCAGTCCGAGCGCGGAGGCCAGAGCGACGCCAAACCGAGAGGCGCGCACCAATCCAAGCGTAGCAGCCAGCACCACGCCAAGCCGGGCGGACCTGGCGGGCCCGAGCGCAGAAGTTAGTGCCACACCAAGCCCTGCAGTGATAGCCATCCCAAGAGCAGAAGTCAGCGCGACACCGAGCCGACTGGTGCGAGCAGTCCAAGCGCAGAAATCAGCGCGACGCCGAGCCGACTGGTGCAGAGCAGCCCAAGAGCAGAAATCAGCGCGACGCCGAGCCGAGTGGTGCAAAGCAGTCCAAGCGTAGAAATCAGCGCGACACCGAGCCGAGTGACGCAGAGCAGCGAGGAAGCCAGCGCGACACCGAGCCGAATGGTGCAGAGCCAGTCCAAGCGTAGAAATCAGCGCGACACCGAGCCGAGCGGCGCAGAGCGGCGAGGAAGCCAGCGCGACACCGAGCCGAGTGGCGCAGAGCAGCGAGGAAGCCAGCGCGACACCGAGCCGAGTGGCGCAGCAGCCAGCGAGGAGGCCAGCGCGACACCGAGCCGAGCGGCGCAGAGCAGCCCAAGCGTAGAAATCAGCGCGACACCGAGCCGAGTGGCGCTAGAGCAGCGAGGAAGCCAGCGCGACACCAAGCCGAGCGGTACAAACCAGTCCAAGCGTGGAAACCAGCGCGACGCCGAACGGAGCGGCGCAGAGCAGCCCAAGTGTAGAGGCCAGCACGACGCCGAGCCGGGCGGCCCAAAACCGGGCAAGCGTCGACGCGGGTGTCTTGCCAGACCAAACGGCGCTCGTAAGCCCGAGCCCAGAGGTCGGCGCTTTGGCGAAACTGGAGCCGCTCGCGACACCAGACGGTCGAATGGCCAGTTTTCAGAGCCAGTCGACGAGACACTCGTCCGCCCCTGACGACTACCCGGAAAGACTCGCGGCGGCTCAGCGACTCATTGACTTCAATGATTGGCCGGGCGCTTTAAAGGCCCACCTTGAGCTCATCGAACGATATCCGGACAGACCTGCTGCGAGCCGCAGTCTGGAGAATTATTTGACCGACTGGAGTTCGAACGAACGCCGCCTCGACCCAGAATCCTTCGACTCAAATGAAACCCGATTTGGTCCGAGCAGCGGAGGACGGCGTTCTTCAAGCGATGCTTATTGTCGCGCGTTCCAGTCAAGAAACGGATCGAGCAACCGCCCTGCGGTGGTTCCAAGCGGCCGCTTCAAAAGGGAGCGTCGAAGGCATGAAAAAGGCCGGTGACTTAATCTATTCCAATCATCAGAGGCCTGACGACGATGCAAAGGCGCTTGGCTACTTTCGTGCAGGCGGCAAGTACCGGAGATCCTGACGCAGAGTACCTTGTTGGCGAATGTTATTTTTTTGGCAAAGGTACGACTCCTGACGTCGATAAGGCGATTCAGTTTTTGCAGCTGGCGGCGGATCGGCGCTACCCCAAGGCGATGGATTTATTGGGTACATGCTATCGGAAACAACGAAACTTTGAGCAGGCTCGTCGGTTCTATGAAGAGGGGGCGGCGGCAGGGTACGCTTTATCCTACTATAACCTGGGGTACATTTATCATGAATGGAGAAGGCGTCACCCGCAATCCCAAGAAAGCCGAGGAACTGTTCAGGCAGAGCGCCGAGCTGTTCAAACAAAATGCTGAGAGGGGTCGAACTGATCCCCATGTTTTACTATGCGAACTGGTTGGAGCGGGGGATTGGCGTGCCGAAAGATCCAAAGGCTGCTTCGGAATGGTTTCGCCGAGCCGCGCGTGGAGGGTATCCGCCGGCGCTCGATTGGTGCAAACGAAACGACGTAGTTCCATAGGCTGCGTTTAAGCTGTCCTGCTATCCTGCGTGGAGCAGGGAACTGGAGCGGTAGGAGGGACGCACTCACGCTGGTCCGCTCAGCGCGACCGAGTCAGGTTAGCGTGAACGCCTTCGAAGGTAGCTGCACATTTCGGCGCGTCCGGCTTTCCGCTCTGAAAACAGGGGCTGGAGCAGTAGGGCCTGACGACCAGCATTCCTTCCCGCGCCAGCGACTCAAGCCCTTCATGGACACGGCGTTCCAGGATCACTGCAACTTCGGCCTTGGTTCTCGACCGCACGCCGTTCTCAAGAACCTCGCCGCGTCCGGATCGGACGTATTCGATCAGGTCGCGTGTGAGCATTTCCCGGTCGCGTGTCCCATCCAGCAGTTGAACAAGCCGGCGGCTCAGCGGGTCCGGAAACCTCATGGATAGGTGAAGCTGGTTAGTGGCAAACTCGCCGCGCTCCAACAGAAATCGCGCCAATCCGCTCACCGACGGGCGTTCACTGACCACGTTAGTGACTTCGTGAGGGAAAATCTGCAATTGCAGAAAACCGGCTCGGTAAGCTTTCGTCAGGGCCTCGGCAAGGATCTCCGTCTCGATCGATGTCGGCGTGACCAACTGCTTCGGCGTCGAGTGCCGCTCGCGCGTTCGCGAGAAGAGCTTTCAAACGAAACTGCGGCGGGCCAGTGGGACCAGAGGGACTTTAACGCTGCGCAGATCAAGGGATCCGCCGTTTCCAATTCTGCTCCTTTCGTCCTCCGGAACAGGGTGGTTTTGCTGCTCTGGATCTCCGCTCGTCTTCCTTTGGGACCGCATCGCAGGATGCGTAAAGCTTCAGGAACCCGTTCAACCAGCAGATCCGGAGCAATCTCCAATTCTTTATGACAAAGCAGAGTCTCGCGGAAGGCGGAACCGCGAACGAAATCCTTGTATTGTTCCCGCACAGCCTCCGGTGCTCCTTCGAGTTCCTTCATCCTTTGCATGACTTGCGGAGTAAATTGTCCCGGCTGTAAGTCGTTCGCACGAGCTTCTCCGACGAACTGCAGACCGTGACGCCCGGCGTCAGAAAGGAATTCGTGGACATAGAAGGGTTGATTGATCTCGCTCAAATCATCATGGAAAAAAGCTTCGTCTACGTATTTGAGGGTTCGCTCATATTGCGCCCGAATTGCCGCAACGTAATAGTCGGGCTTTGGCGTAGATTCCGCCAGGAACTTCAGAAGCCCGCGCGCCTGTCCCACCTTTTCCATCGGATCCTCGAAACCCGCCGTGTGGAAACGCATCATGCCCGGACGAGATCGCGCAAGTGGTTTCCAGGATAAGCGTTGTAACTGATGTATGCGACACCCTGCGGGTTGAGCATTTCCCGACAAATTGCCAAAATGCGCTCCCGCACAGGCTGCGGAACCCAGGAATACAGCCCGTGGGCGATGATAAAGTCGAATCGCCCAAATCGCTCGGACGATGCCTCGCAGACGTCCATCGAATGAAGGGTGATATTCTCCAGACCGAGCTCCTTCACGCAAGATTGGCCGGAAAGCGATCGGACGTTGCGCAAGGTCAAGACCGACAAACTCGCTTGCAGGTAGCTGGAAAGCCATTCCGATGAGGTTGCTGCCCGCGCCGCAACCCAGTTCCAGCACACGACACCGGTTTATCGGGCGCCGGCTGCATTCCACGGAGAAAAGCGACGGTCGCAAGCCGGTTCGGGTGGGTCTGCGGAAACGACCGCCGCCGGATACAAAACTTCATCGTACACATTGAGAGCGCCTCCGGCAGTCTTCATACTCCGTTAGGGTGTGGATAGCGAAATAGCACTCGACAAGCCAAAAGAGATCCTGTCTGCTGGACCGATATCGTCGCATCCATGATTGTCGCAGAAGAGCTGCTGAAGCCGATTTCCGATGAAGCGCCCTGTGGGGAGGATTTGTCTTATGATCCGGGTCTGCAGGAACTGGAGACCCTTGCTCGCGGCAAACCGGAGACACAGTTTTCGGCCGCGGAGCCGCCGAATTGGAAAGAATTGCGGGCTCGATGTTTGGAGCTGTTCGCTCGATCGAAGGATTTGCGTGTCGCGATGACGCTCGCGGTGGCTTCTCTGGAGCTTGATGGTCTACCCGGTTTTCTGGAGAGCTTGTCGGTGATAAAAGGGTTGCTTGAAAGATTCTGGCCCACCGTCTACCCACAACTTGATCCGGCGGACGACAATGATCCGCTGCAGCGGATGAATATCGTCGCCTCGATGGCGATGCCGGTCGGTACGTATGGCGATTCGTTTCGGATACTTGAACGCCTTCGTGCGATTCCGCTTGTGCGACTCCGTGCAACTGGGACGGTACAGCCTGGCCGACATCATTCGGGCCGAAACTGGAGCGCCGTCGACGGACGACAAACCAGAAGTTAAAATGGCCCAGATCGATGCGGCTTTCCGCGACTCAAAGCAGGACGAGCTGGGTCGAGAAATTTCGGATTTTAAGTGATTGCGTCAAGCTGGTGCAAGGGATTGACGAATCGGTTACGCTCGACCGTTGGCGCCTGCGAACGCGCCTGACCTGACACCTCTTTCAGGCGAACTAACGGCGATGCTGAGTCGGATTGCTCCATACGTCAAGAAAGGCGGTGGCTGCAAGCTGTCGAAGGGGATGCTGCGCCAGGAGCGGCGGACCAGGGAAGTGCCGGTCAATCCGCCCTTTCGACCGAAGGAGAAATTCGCTCTCGAGAGGATGTTTTGAATCTGCTCCAGAAGATCTGCCAGTACTATGAACGAAACGAGCCGTCCAGCCCGGTACCGCTGATGCTGAAACGTGCTGCTCGGCTGGCGGAGATGGATTTCATGCAGATCATTAACGATTTGTCGCCGGACGCAATCCCTCAGATTCGCATTGTCACGGGTGAAAAAGAGGAATGACCGCTGCCGAATGCGCGGCCACACAATGCAATTGACAAATTGACGAGAATTTTGACGAGATGGCTAAACGGAAGTCCAGGAAGGCCGATAAAAGAATGGTGGACAGATGCGGGAACACGTTTCCAGGCTGATTCAGTCTGTCGGGATAGTCCCTTCATGTGACTTCGAAAACAATAGGAAATGGCAGAATCGCTCTCACGGGTCTTTCGCATGCTTGAGCTCGAGTACGAAGAGCCTTTGAACGTCCGCTATTCTGCTGCCTGCACAACTCAATGATTCACGTTTATGGCAAAAGCTAGCAGCCAGAAATTTATTGCTCGAAATCGGGCGCCGCGCGTTCAAATCGAATATGACGTGGAGGTTTACGGGTCGCAGAAAAAAATCGAACTGCCCTTTATCATGGGTGTCATGGCGGATCTTTCCGGCAAACCGGTCGACCCGCTCGCGCCGGTGGCTGATCGAAAGTTTCTTGAGATTGATATCGACAATTTCGATGATCGATTGAAGGCGACCAAGCCCCGGGTGGCTTTTAGAGTACCAAATACTTTGACCGGGGAGGGGAATCTGAGTGTCGATCTGACTTTCGAAAACATGGATGACTTCTCCCCGGGTGCAGTTGCGCGTAAAGTTGAATCTCTTAACAAGTTGCTCACCGCTCGGAATCAACTTTCTAACCTGATCACTTACATGGATGGCAAAGTCGGCGCGGAAGAGGTGGTCAAAAAACTTCTCGCTGATCCTGCTCTATTAACAGCACTCGCTTCGGCGCCGAATCCGGAAGGCGAGAAGGAGGCGGAGAGCGCAACTTAGGCGTAACGATTTATGGCTCAAGAGAATCCCCAAACCCAGACGGAGCTAGCGGCCGGTGCAACAACATTCGAGCCTACCGAGTTCGAGGCCCTGCTTAACAAAGAATTCAGGCCGAAGACCGACCAGGCCAAGAGCGCGGTTCAGGAGGCTGTCAAGACGCTCGCCCAGCAGGCGCTGGGCGCCGCTTCTTTAATCTCAGACGACGTTCTTCTCACCATCCAATCTCTGGTCGGTGAACTGGATCGCAAGCTTGCCGAACAAGTCAACCTGATCATTCACCACGAGGAATTCAGGAAACTGGAAGGGACTTGGCGCGGGCTTTACCATCTCGTGAGTAATACCGAGACGGATGAAATGTTGAAGATACGGGTGATGAACGTGTCGAAGCAGGAGCTCGGGAAGACGCTGAAAAAATACAAGGGAGTCGCTTGGGATCAAAGTCCAATCTTCAAGCGGATTTACGAGGACGAATACGGTTCGCCCGGCGGCCAGCCCTATGGCTGCCTGATCGGTGATTACTATTTCGACCATAGCGCGCCCGACGTCGAATTACTGGCCGGAATGGCGCAGATTGCCGCTGCTGCTCATGCTCCTTTCATTTCGGGCGCTGCGCCGACGGTCATGAACATGGACACTTGGCGTGAGCTCAGTGATCCGCGTGACTTGACCAAGATTTTTCAGACGCCCGAGTACGCACCATGGCGATCCCTCCGCGATTCAGAAGACTCGAGGTATCTCGGTCTGGCAATGCCACGGTTTCTCTCCCGCATACCCTACGGCGCGAAGACATCCCCGGTCGAAGATTTCGCCTTTGAAGAGGATGTGGAAGGCGCCGACCACAACAAATATGTCTGGTCGAACTCTGCGTATGCCATGGGAACGAACATCACTCGAGCCTTCAAGCTCTGGGGCTGGTGCGCGCAGATTCGCGGAACCGAAAGCGGCGGAATGCTGGAAGGCCTGCCGGTGCACACTTTCCCGACCGACGACGGAGGCGTGGACATGAAATGTCCAACGGAGATTGCTATTACCGATCGGCGTGAGGCGGAGTTGGCTAAAAACGGCTTTATGCCGCTGTCGCACTACAAGAATACCGATTATGCCGTATTTATCGGCGCTCAATCGCTTCAGAAGCCGGCTGTCTATTACGATCCGGACGCGACGGCCAACGCAAACCTGGCGGCAAGGCTGCCGTACTTGTTTGCCACCTGCCGCTTCGCGCACTATCTCAAGTGTATGGTGCGCGACAAGATCGGGTCATTCAAGGAGCGTTCCGATATGGAACGCTGGCTGAACGATTGGATTCGGAATTTCTGTGTTGACGGCAGCACAGCTTCCGAAAGTCAAAAAGCCAAGCGTCCCTTGGCTGATGCTTCGGTCGAGGTCACAGAGGTGGAGGGTAACCCCGGATACTACAATTCCAAATTCTTTTTACGGCCGCACTATCAGCTTGAGGGTCTGACCGTCTCTCTCCGTCTGGTGTCGAAACTTCCTTCGGCCAAAGGCGGCAAATAATTCATTCGGACAAAGTTAGTCGTTGGCAAATTGTCTCCCGCTTCTCGACCGTTTCCGCTGTCGCGCCGCAGCGGACTCGCTGCAGGTCGGGGGCTAACCGGTCACTAAAACAAGGGCGCTAAAACACGAAAGGATAAAATTACATTATGGCAGTAGACATGTTCATCAAGATTGCAACGGTTGATGGGGAGTCTAAGGACTCTAAGCATAAGAAGGATATCGACGTTCTGGCCTGGTCTTGGGGCATGAGCAATAGCGGGTCCGCTCACACCGGCGGTGGCGCCGGAGCCGGCAAAGTCAATGTCCAGGACCTGAGCTTCACAAAATGGGTCGATAGCTCGACGCCAAAGCTTTTACTGGCTTGCTGCGACGGGAAGCACTTCGACGATGCGACCCTCGTCGTGCGTAAGGCGGGCGAGAAGCCGGTCGAATACATCAAGATTAAACTGGAAGAGGTTCTCATTACCTCGATTTCGACGGGAGGATCCGGTGGCGAGGATCGTCTAACGGAAAACGTGACGCTCAACTTTTCAAAAGTTAGCCTGGACTATGTTCCGCAGGATGATAAAGGCGCGGCAGGGACGGCGATTCCAATGACTTGGGATATCGCGGCGAACGAGAACAAATGACAGTTATTGACTGCCTCTAAACTTAGCCCGGTGAATTCTTGCCAGGTTCATCCGGTCTTTTGCCGGCAGAATTGAGTTTCGGCCATAGCGTCGGCGCCGCCTAAGGAGAAGGATGGACGCTCAGGTGGGGTTGGGCTTCGCCGATCGCTTGGACGTTGTGAATACATCCTATTAAGTCCTCGGTAAGATTCCTCGTCAATTTACACGAGCTGTTTCTTTTTGCGTTGTGCTCATCGCGTTTGGCCGGGAATGTTGTCGGGATTGCTGATGTTTAAAATCTGATGATAGCGGAGCAGCTTCTCAAAGATGGCCGGCCGGAAGAGGCATTGAAAGATCTTCAGAAGGCCGTTCGGGATGATCCTGCGAACCCAAACCGCGCGTTTTCCTGTTCCAGCTGTTGAGCGTGCTGGGTGATTGGAAACGGGCTGACACCCAGCTTCAGGTGCTTGTCCGAGATGGATTCGGATAGCATGATGCTATCCCGGATTTTTGAACCTATTCTAGTTTGCGAAGCGATTCGAACGGACGTATTTGCCGGCAAACGAACGCCGATTATTTTCGGTGAGCCGCCCGAGTGGGTTGGATCTCTGGTGCAGGCGATGGAGCTGTTCGGCAAGGGTGAGTACAGGGCCGGTATCGAACTGCGTGACAAAGCGTTCGACGCGGCACCGATGACCGGGGGCAAGATCAACGGCGAAGTCTTCGAGTGGATTGCCGACTGCGGACGAACGGCTGGGTCCCGTCCTCGAGGTGATTCTTGAAGGCCGTTACTATTGGATCCCTTTTTGTCGCATCCGCCAGGTTTTTATCGAACCCGTTACCGACCTCAGGGATTTAGTATGGGCGCCGGCACAGTTCGTGTGGGAGAACGGTGGTGAAGCCGCCGGCCACATTCCTGCTCGGTACGCCGGGACGGAGCGTTCCGAGGATGGTAATTTGAAGTTGGCTCGAAAGACCGAGTGGCTCAACAAGGCCGGGGTAAATATCGGCCTTGGCCAAAGGATTCTTGCGACAGATGTCGGCGAATATCCATTGTTGGAGGTTAGAACACTTGAGTTTACCGTTCCTGAGACATCGGCGCCGTAACTTTCGCTCCAATGGCCGAAGGAATCACTCCGCTCGAGAGACTACAGCCTTGTTTGCTCGATCGTCTCACGGACGAGGAACCGGGAAACCGCGAGGAGAGCCGCAACCAGCGGATCATTTCTCTCCAACGTTATAAGGCCGGAGTGCTTCGAGATCTGGAGTGGCTTTTCAATTCGATCGGTCATTACCCGGACGAAGTGGTAGGCGAAGTTACATTTGCTGATTACGAAGACGCCTTTCGCTCCGTCATCAACTTCGGAATTCGCCAACTGTACGGGCGTCTCGCACCGGATATTGAAGAAATCGAGAAACAACTGTTTGACGCACTTATCACGTTTGAACCGCGGATCAATCGCCATACCCTGAAGGTGAGTGTGAAGATCGAACGGAACCTCCTTTCGATCGAACTGACGGGCGAACTTTGGGTCAACCCATTGCCGGAAAAGCTTTTCATCAAGACTGTGCTCGATCTCGAGTCAAGCGCCTGCAGCACGAAGGAAGGCAGCCATGGATGAACGGTTGTTGGGTTATTACAATAGCGAGTTGCGCCATGTCCGGGAGATGGCAGGGGAGTTCGCTCGCGAATTTCCCAAGATCGCCGGTCGACTGGCTCTTGACCGCGATGCAAAGGATATTTGCCCGGATCCGTACGTCGAGCGATTGCTCGAGGGGTTCGCCTTTTTAGCCGCTCGGGTCCATCTGAAACTGGACGCGGAATTTCCGCGTTTCACTCAGACCTTGCTCGAAACGGTTTATCCCCATTACCTGAGCCCGGTTCCTTCGATCGGAATTGCGCGTTTCGAACCTGACCCACGAGACCCGGGACCCGAGGAAGGGTTTTTGCTTGAGCGGGGTACCGCGCTACGGAGTCAGAGCGATGAGACCCCCTGTCAGTTCAGAACGGCTCACGAAGTCCGGCTATGGCCCCTGAAAATCGTCGATTCGCGCTACTATACTCGCACGATCGTTGAGCTTGGTCTTCCCAGCTCACTCGAGGCAAAGGCGGCTTTGTCAATCCGGCTGCAAACAGCCGGCGAAAAAAAGCTCAAGGAGCTGAAGCTCGACCGCCTGCCGTTCTTTATTCGCGGCGCCGATGAGATCCCGATTTGGGTCTACGAGCAGATTTTTGCCCGCGGAACTCATGTCATTCTGCAATCCCCTAAAGGACCGGGATCACTTTCAGTGAGATTCTGCCTGCCTCGACCATCCAGCGTATCGGATTTCGCGAGAGCGAGGCGCTTTTGCCGCGAAGTCCGCGCAGCTTCGAGGGTTACCGGTTGCTGAAAGAGTATTTCGCTTGTCCGCAGCGTTTTCTTTTCTTTGAGCTTACCGGGCTCGCTTCTGCGATTCAACGATGCGAAGGCGATCGATTGGAGGTAATCATTGCCCTGCGCGCTGCCGAGCCAAAGCTCGACAACCGGATCGACGCGAATACTTTCGCCCTCTTTTGCACGCCGGTGATCAATCTTTTTCCTAAGAGGCTGGACCCGATTTTGATTTCAGACCGGTTCAGCGAATTTCATATCGTGCCGGAACGGACCCGGCCAATCGATTTTGAAGTCTACGAGATCCAGAACGTTGTCGGCATCCTGGCCAAAGTAAATGAAGAACAGCGGTTTGAGCCGTTTTACCTGGCGCGCGATAGCGACGGCCGGTCAGGTGCCTATTACACGGTCAATCGGGTGCCCAGGGTATTGACAGCGAAGGAAAAGAAATTTGGTGCCGTGTCATCCTATGCAGGCAGCGAAGTTTTCATCTCGCTCGTCGATGCCAGGACTGCACCCTACAAACGACAACTGAGCCAACTCAGCATCACTGCACTCTGTACAAATCGCCACTTGCCTATACAATTGCCAATCTCGGTCGGTGAAAGCGACCTCGAGACGGAACTCTACTCTCCGATCGCTGCCATCCGCTGGGTCGCAGTCCCAACGGTTCCGATTGCTTCTACGGCCGAGGGTGACCCTTCATGGAGAATCATCAGCCATTTGTCTTTGAACTATCTTTCCTTACTCGATTCAAAGGATGGTGAGGGCGCCGTCGCGTTGCGCGATTTGCTGAAGCTTTACATCAACCCGAACGACGTTTTCACGCTGCGCCAGGTCGATGGTATTCGTTCGGTGGTATCGACGCCGATCGTCCGACGCGTGAGCGGCGCCGGACCGCTTACTTTTGCGCGCGGGCTGGAGGTCCGGGTAACCATGGACGAGGAAGCATTTGAAGGCTCCGGGATCTTTATCCTCGGAGCGGTTCTGGCACAGTTTTTTGCGCGCTATGTCTCGCTTAATTCCTTTACCGAGACCGTAATTGTCTCACAACGACGCGGGGAGATCATGCGATGGCCGAGTCTGATCGGCAGACGTCAGATAGCTTAGCCGCAGAAATGGTGTTGCGGCCGTACGAGTTCAATTTCTTCCTGGCTGTACGGAGACTGGAGAGCGAGTACTTAGCGAGGCCACGGGTCGGATCGTCGATCCGGCTTGAGGAAGATTTCTTGCGGTTCTGCCAGATTCCGTCCCTCGCTTTTGCTCCTTCGAGTATTGAAAGCATCGAGCGAGTGGGAGCACTGATTCGGATGTATGTCAACTTCCTTGGCATGTTCGGGCCCAATGGGCCCTTACCGCAGCAGTTGACCGATTTCGCGCGCGACCGCCTGAGAAACGCTCATGATCCGACGCTCGTTCGGTTCATGGACATTTTCCATCATCGAATGCTCTCTTTCTTTTACCGTGCATGGGCTAACAATCAGAAGAGCGTCGATTTCGATCGCATCGACGATGCTCGCTATGCCGATTATTTCGGGAGCTTTTTTGGCATCGGCGTTGCTCCATTACAGGATCGGGACACGGTACCGGATTGGTCAAAGATTTTTTTCGCGGGCCGCATGTCGGCGCAGACGCGTAATGCCGAAGGTCTGGAAGCTGTCTCGCGGATTTTTTTGGTATTCCCACTGAAATCCGGGAGTTCGAAGGGTATTGGATGAAGATACCAACCGAAAACCGGTGCCGATTGGGAGAATCGGCGGAAACGGGGAGTCTAGGGATTAACGCCGTGGCCGGAGAACGAAAGTACGAGGTGCAACTAAAATTCCGAATTCGCATGGGTCCGATGGATTTGGACGACTTGCGTCGCATGGTGCCGATCGGCCACAGCTTCAAACGTTTGAAAGATTGGGTTCTGAACTATATGAACCAGGAACTATATTGGGATCTTCAATGCGTCGTCAAGGCCGCACGCCGTGCCGACCATTTCTCTAGGTCAGGGGGCGTTGCTAGGCTGGACGACCTGGCTGAAAAGCAAGCCTTTCACACGTGATGCAGACGACCCAATTTTCGATCCGGACACCTATCTAAAACGAGACATTAAGCTTCCTCCCGATAACCGGAGGACCGAACGTGTCAAAGGGACTTACCATTTTACATTGATCGCATTGCGGAAACTGAATACATGGTAGGTGTCAGTGTCGATTTCGTTCCTGGCGCCCAAACTTCAATCGGTGTGACACTCGAGTCCAACCGTGAAAACATCCCAATTCACGACTATAACGAATGGCTGAAATCAAAAGAGCGATCCTTTTCGGAAAACTAAATCCGATGGCTTACAAGGCCGTCGAGAGCGCGACCATTTTCTGCAAAATGCGCGGTAATCCGTACGTCGAACTGGTGCACTGGCTTTTCCAATTGGTTCAGCTTGCTGACTCGGATTTGCACAGAATTCTCAGGCACTTCAGTGTGAATTCCTCCCGGCTCGCAACCGATCTCACCACCGCACTCGACAAACTGCCGCGCGGCGCGACCTCGATATCCGACTTTTCGCCGCACCTTGAGGAAGCCGTTGAAAGGGGTTGGGTCATTGGGTCGCTCCTGTTCGGGGAGAACCGTGTCCGCACCGGTCACGTGGTTGTCGCCCTGCTGAAGACGCCAAGCCTCCGCAACGTTTTTCTCAATCTGTCGAAGGAATTCTCGAATATTAAGTTGGAAATACTCACCGATACCTTCGCTCAAATCACCGCCGGTTCTCCCGAAGAATCGCTTGGTGCGGCGGACCAGACCGGCGCGGGTGGGGCCGCTCCAGGAGAGACCAGTGGGGCCATGTCTCCTGCGGCGATGGGTAAACAAGAAGCGCTCGGCCGATTTTCGGTCGATCTTACGGAGAAAGCCAGAAAGGGAGAGATCGATCCGATCCTGGGCCGCGACGAAGAGATTCGGCAGATCGTTGATATTCTGATGCGCCGCCGGCAAAATAATCCGATCCTTACCGGCGAAGCGGGAGTCGGTAAAACCGCCGTTGTGGAAGGATTTGCACAGAGAATAGCGGCCGGCGATGTTCCGCCGGCTCTCAAAGAGGTCAGTTTGCGAACTCTGGACCTTGGTTTACTTCAGGCCGGGGCAAGCATGAAAGGGGAATTCGAGAATCGGTTGCGCCAGGTGATTGACGAGGTTCAAGCATCACCGAAACCGATCATCCTGTTTATCGACGAGGCGCACACTCTGATCGGAGCTGGAGGGGCGGCGGGACAGGGAGACGCCGCGAATCTGCTCAAACCGGCTCTTGCCCGGGGCACTCTGCGCACTATCGCGGCCACGACATGGGCGGAGTACAAAAAATACTTTGAAAAGGATCCTGCGCTGACTCGCCGTTTCCAGGTGATCAAGGTGGATGAGCCAAGCGAAGACAAGGCGGTTCTGATGATCCGGGGCCTCGCTCCCGTTCTGGAAAAGCATCACAAGGTGAACCTGCTGGACGAGGCGCTCGAGGCGGCCGCTCGTTTGTCGCATCGTTACATCCCCTCCCGGCAATTACCGGACAAAGCGGTAAGCCTGATCGATACTGCCTGCGCCCGGGTCGCAATCAGCCAGCATGCGACTCCCCCGGCTCTCGAGGATTGCCAGCACAGCATTTCAGCGCTCGAAAGCGAACTGGCGATCATCGAACGGGAATCCGCGATCGGAGTTGACCACAAGCAGCGCAAGACCGACATCGAAGGCAATCTGGCCTCTGGAAAAGACCGCCTCGCAAAGCTTGAAGCGGCTTACAAAAAGGAGAAGGAGGTGGTCGACGAGATTCTTGAACTTCGCCGGAAATTGCGTCCCGACGGCGCGGCTGCTACGGCGAAGAACGGTGAGGCTAAGCCGGAAGAGGTCAAAGTGGAAGACCGCGAGACTGTTGCTTGCGAAACTGGGAGAATTGGAAAAGGAGCTCGCCACGATTCAGGGAGAGGACCCGCTCATTCATCCTAGCGTGGACGAGCAGGCGGTGGCTTCGGTGGTGGCGGATTGGACCGGAATCCCCGTGGGTCGAATGGTGAAGAATGAGATTCAAGCGGTGTTGACTTTGGCGGATAGTCTCGAGAAACGCGTGATCGGCCAGCGACACGGTCTGGAAGCCATTGCCAAAGCGAATTCAAACATCGCGTGCCGGCCTCGATAATCCCGGCAAGCCGATTGGCGTTTTCCTGTTGGCTGGTCCCAGCGGCGTTGGAAAAACCGAGACGGCTCTGGCTCTTTCCGAAACGCTCTACGGCGGTGAGAGCAACATCATCACGATCAACATGAGCGAATTTCAGGAGGCGCACACTGTCTCGACGTTAAAGGGGGCTCCGCCCGGTTACGTTGGGTACGGAGAAGGCGGGATCCTGACGGAAGCCGTGCGCCGGCGTCCTTACAGTGTCGTCTTGCTCGATGAAGTCGAAAAAGCGCACCCTGACGTTCACGAGATTTTTTTCCAGGTGTTCGACAAGGGCATGATGGAAGATGGCGAAGGAAGACTGATCGATTTTAAGAACACCATCATCTTGCTCACAACCAATGTCGGAAGTGACTTGATCATGAACATGTGCAAGGAGCCGGAGATGATGCCGTCTCCCGAAGGCGTTGCCAAAGCGCTTCGTCAGCCGTTGCTGAAGGTGTTTCCGGCCGCCCTGCTCGGTCGGTTGGTGGTCATTCCCTATTATCCATTAAGCGACGCAATGTTAACGTCGATTATCCGACTCCAGCTCAGCCGCATCCAAAAGAGAGTTGGCGCAAATCAGCAAATTTCTTTTAGCTATGATGATGCAGTCGTCGACCTTATCGCCAGTCGCTGCACCGAACTTGAGAGCGGCGGCCGCATGGTGGATGCGATTCTTACCCAGACCCTCCTGCCCGAAATCAGTCGCGAGCTTCTCACGCGCTTGATGGAAGGCGGTCTCACCGAGAAAGTGGAGGTCACGGTTAAGGACGCGGCGTTCCACTATACTTACACGTAGTACCTGTTCCGCCACGGCGAGGTAGTGGGTAGTGGAAGGCATGAAAGCCGGAAAAATCTTTATCTCCTAAGACAAACCCTATGGCGAAATTTTCTCAGGCCAACCGGCTTTTGCAGGTCACGACACCGCTCGGGGAGAACGATCTCCTGGTTACCGCATTTAACGGGTACGAGCAGATCAGCAATTTATTTACTTTCGAACTGGCTTTGATCGCTGAAAACTCGACTCCGGTCGATTTTAGCAAGCTCGTTGGAAACCAAATAACGCTCAAGGTTGCCACTCTCGGTGAGGGTGAGGAAAATGGCTGGCGGTATGTCAATGGCATCTGTTCCAATTTTTCAGAGGGGGACCGGACCGAAAGATTTACCAGCTACTTCGCAGAGGTCGTCCCCAAGGTTTGGCTCCTGACCCGCCGGGCGCGCAGCAGGATTTTTCAGCAAAAGTCTGTGCCGGACATACTCAAAGCCGTCTTCGACGGATTCGACTGCGATTATCAACTGCGCGCCGACTATCAATACCGGGAATACTGTGTTCAATACCGCGAGACGGACTTCAATTTTGCCAGCAGGTTGATGGAGGAGGAAGGGATCTTCTACTATTTCAAACATTCCGACGGCGGCCACAAAATGGTCATCGCGGACACTCTGCAGTCCCATGAGACTGTCCCGGGCCGTCCAAATGCCAGATACGATGTCGTCAAGGGAGGCCCTCAGATAGGGGATCAGATTTTCACCTGGCAAAAAACCCAGGCCTTGCGTGCGTCAAAGTACACGCTCTGGGATCATTCGTTTGAGCAACCTAAGCAAAATCTTGAAGCAAAGGAGAACATCGTTGACTCGATCTCGGTCGGAACGGTATCCCACAAGTTAAAAACCCAGGCCAACGAACCCCTCGAAATTTACGACTTTCCCGGCGGGTACGCTGTCCGTTTTGACGGCGTTTCTCCGAGTGGTGGCGACCAGCCTGCCCGATTACAGAAGATCTTTGATGACAACAAGCGCACGGTCAAACTTCGAATGCAGGCTGAGGCTCTGCCGTCGATAACGATTACGGGCAGTTCCGGGTGCAGCAATTTTGTTGCCGGCCATAAATTCACCTTGAAGCGCCATTTTGACGGCGAGGGCGACTACGTGCTGGTCTCGGTGAATCACCAGTCGTTCATGTCGAATGAGTTCGTTTCCGGAGCAGCGGTGAGCGGTCTTTACTACTCGAATTCCTTTACCTGTATACCGCTCAGCCTGCCTTACCGACCTCCGAATCGCGCACAGAAGCCCTTCATCGCCGGTGTCCAGAACGCTCTGGTTACTGGTCCAAGTGGAAAAGAGGTCTTCACCGATAAATTTGGCCGGATCAAAGTGCAGTTCTATTGGGATCGCGAAGGGAAGAGCGACGAGAACAGCTCGTGTTGGATTCGTGTTGCGCAATCGTTCGCGGGAAAGCGGTGGGGCGGTTCTTTTTGGCCGCGCCTTGGCCAGGAAGTTCTGGTTGCCTTTGTAGAGGGGAATCCGGATGAACCCGTTATCGTGGGTAGTGTCTATAATGCTGAGCAGACACCACCCTACCTTGGCGACGGGCTGGACTCAAAGCACAAGAACGATCCAAACGTCAGCGGCGTTAAATCGAATACCACCCTAGGGGGCTCCGGATTCAACGAGTTCCGTTTCGACGATACGAAAGACAAAGAGCAAATATTTTTGCACGCCGAACGGAATTTGGAAATGACGACGAAAAACGATTCGCTCGCGCGAACATGCGGGAGTCGTCATGAGATTATCGGCCAGGAAAAAGACGGATCGAAGTCCGGAAACCAGATCGAGATGGTCTATCACGACAAGCAAATCAAGGTGGACCACGACCACGTTGAACAGGTGGGCAACAGCATGCAACTCTTGGTCGGCGGTGTCGACAGCGGAACCGGTAACCAGGATATCGTGATCAACGGGGAAAAGAAGGAATCGGTCGGAAAAGACGATCATTTACATGTCATTGGAAACCGCAAGGAGAAGATCGACGGAGGCCAGTCGCTGACGGTGGGCGGTGACCAACAAGAAAAAATAGGGATGAAACATGCCTTGGATGCAGGGAGGAAATCCATCTCAAGGCCGGAATGACAGCGGTTATCGAAGCCGGTGTTCAGCTCACGCTCAAAGTGGGTGGTAACTTTATCGATATCAACCCGGCCGGCATCTCAATTCAAGGGACATTGGTAATGATCAACAGCGGGGGAGCGGCTGGTTCCGGCAGCGGAAGCAGTCCGCAAGCGCCGCAGGATCCCGCCAAGGCGAATCCCACCAAACCCGACCGAAGCCGATGATTCCAAATCGGGCCAAAAGTCTGCACGATCCTAACAAAGACAAATTATCAGGAGTGAACTATGCCTCCAGCCGCAAGAATAGGTGACATGCACGTTTGTCCGATGGTCACCCCGGGCGTGCCTCCGGTCCCGCATGTCGGTGGCCCTATTTTACCGCCAGGCTGTCCGACGGTGCTGATCGGCGGCATGCCCGCCGCACGTGCAACTGACATGTGTGTGTGTGTCGGCCCTCCGGATAGCATCGCCATGGGCTCGCCCACGGTTTTGATCGGTTACATGATGGCGGCCCGGATGGGCGATCCAACCGTGCACGGAGGCATGATCGCGCATCGGTTGCCCCACGGTATTGATCGGGTAGCGTACGGGACACGAGGGTCGCAGGACACAAGGGGTCGTATCTAAAAACATAAATAATCAACTCCTCTTTCACGCGAGCTAAGCTAAGGATTGGTCTTGCGGAGGGGCGACCCGGCTTTGACACCTCTCTCGTCGCATCGCTATCCTCCAAGGCCCGACGCTCATCGAGTAAACCAGCATCACAGAAACGCGTTCCTGCCAGGAGCGTAATCCTCAATTGGCGCGCTGCAGAACTCGCTTGTAGGCATGGGATCGATCTTTCGCACGCAGGTCGTGAATGGGTCTCGTTATTTAAATTTTTAGATACGACCCCAAACACTGCGTAGACTTGCCGTACACGACTGCGTTTCCCGCGCATGTGGCGCGGGATTCTTCCCGAACGCTTTGGCGCAAGAGTGCACACCTACGTGCTGATGCCCAATCACTATCATCTGCAGATAGAAACTCGACGGCTGAACCTGAGCGACCTTAAAGTTTTGGGTGACTTTGAAGAGATTAGAATACCGCTGCGAGTCTGACGAGGAATGGTCGAAGATTTTTTGGGCATCGTGAGCGCCACTCGGCGAGGTGCTGAGCAAGCGACTTGTTAGCATTGGGGGAACCGCCGTTCAGGAATGCCAATGTTTCCCAACTGTGTGGTTCGGCTTCAAACAGGGGCAGGAGTTGGATGGCGATAATCGTGTTCCGGTCGCGGAGGTCGGAGTTTTGTCGCAAGGCGGACTGATTTGAGCGGAACCAAACCGGGAACGATGTTCCAGCGGGAAGATGATGTTCCGGCAGCGCGAGCCGCCGTTCCACATATGCATTTAGCCACGGCGCGTAAGTCCGCCAGGCAGGAAAGGGAGGAGAGGTCTGCCACTCGCGACTCATCGCTCGCAAAGCGAACAAGGAGGCCGTTTCGCAAAGGCTTTCTTCCAACCAGAGATTGGCGTTGCGGTGAACGACGTATCATTTTCCGCTGATGGTTGCTGTAGTTGGCCAGCGCGTGGCAGAACTCGTGAGCAAACTGAAAGCTGTATTGCGCCCAGTAAGTATCCTGAGTTGCCAGTCCAATAGCGATGTGACCGGATGGATTAAGCTCAAAGTTGATTTGCGGATGATCGCTCCGGTGGTAGACGTCGATGCCGTTGAGTTGCGTCCTCGGGCAATACCGCCAAAGTTGAAAGCCGGCAGACTGCAACACGGCCGTGATATCAGCTGGGCCAGCCTTTCCAAATCCATCCGTTTGCACACGGATATCGAGGGGATTTCGAGTCGAGATTGGTGTGACTGTCCGCTGCTCGTATCGAGTTGCCCGCGAGGAGGCTGAGCGCTCCGATTAGGGCCACTTTAATGAGTGTGGTCATGGCGAGGAATTCAAGAAGTCAAAGAGCGTGCACGTCTAAACTCTGAACCAACACCCGACGCCAGACATGTGAAGGGAGGGAACGCAGCCCGCAAAATTACGTCGCTGGTCGAAGCAGGAGCTCATTGTGGGCTTACATACACGACGCGTGCGGCGCCCGCCGCTTTGAGTGCACCGAGCGTCCGTCCGCTGGCAATGTTTCCGCTTAAAATGTCATTCGAAAGCCTGCGGACACGTTGTTGGATTGGTAGTTCGTGCGGAGGAGTTCACCATCGTAGTAGGCATAGATAGACATGCGTTCGTTCAATAGAACGGCCGCACCAGCACCGATGAGCATACTGTCACGGCCAACCTGCGGACTGTTAACGGTAAAGCTGTTGCCTGACCCACTCGCGAAGCTGGAAACAATCGAGTAGGCTTGATCCCCGAATTCGTGCTGCCAGGCGAGGTTGATCTCCGGTTTGATGATAACGTGACCCACTTTCCAATCGTAAGACGCTTTCATCCCGATTGCCGTGCGCTCGGAATCCGCGTTCTGATCATCGAATTTCAGCGGCGCAAGCGAGCCGCTTTCGGTAAAGCCACTGAAGCCGACGTAGGTATATTGGAAATTCGCCGTCGGACCAACGCTCAGGCCGCCCATTTTCCAGTCGTAGCCGGCGGCGATGAGAACGTTGACGTCACCGCCGGTGGTGCTTCCGTTGGCGGTGCCGAGGAGCGCAGTCCGGTGCGAGTCGTATCCGCTAAAGCCCCCGGTTACGGCGGCGTCTGCATAGAATCCGCCGGTGAACGCCGTGGCGTAAAGCCCGAGTTTCCCGCCATTGACTTGAAGGTCGCCGCCGTTGGCGATATTGGCACCTGTGTGGGCGTAGCCGGCGGTCAAGCCAACCGCGAAATTCGAGGAAATGCGATAATCGACGCCGAGGGTTATCCCTCCGGTTTGGAGGTCATAACCGGCCGCATTGCCGGTGCTGTCGACATTTGTGAACTCGCCGATGCCCGTGACCCAAACACCCCAGCGGTTCTCCGGCGTTGGCGTCATCACGGACGGGCCACTCTTACCGTCGGGCCCGGTTACACCGGCAAGGCCGCCGATGACGTTCGGCGCGCTGCCGTTCAACGTGAAGCCTGCCGAGCTGAAGCCGTTGCTCCCCGCGCGAATGTCCTCCATGCGCCGCTTCAGATTGGCGGTCTGCACATTTGCGAGTGAGACGCCGATGTTAAAGATCGATGCCAGCGCTTCGGGTGAGATCAGCGCAAAGTCGCCGCAGAGTTCGTTGAGCGGCTGCTCGTTAAGGAAGGTGATCAGCGTCGCCGCACGCGGGTCGCCGGCAATGCTGTCCAGCGCCTGGGCTACTGCAACGGTATTCGGTGTGCAGGCAGCCCTGGACGAAAGAGCCCTGCGTCCCTTCGAGCAGCGACGGCATCTGGAAGATTAATGATTTGCGCTTTCACAACGGTACCGGTGGCGAACTCATCCTGGACCGTGCCGAAAGTCCCGCTTATCCCGCCGTTCGCGGTAAGAAACGTGATCTGGTCGCCGACATGGAGCTTGAAACCATCCACGCCGAGAAGCTGGAGCGTGCCGCCGAGGGTGACATGGCCATTCACGGCCAGCAGGTCGTGCTGGTTCAGAGCAAGACCTCGCGATTTCGATGCGCAACGTGCCGGCCGCGTTCTGAGTGTAATTGCCACTGACCGTCAGCGTTCCCGGAGAGTCGCCTGGACTCACGATTCCACTGTTCACAAGGCCGCCGCCGATTGAACCGTGTCCGCCAAGCAGCGCACCCGCATTGACCACCGTCTGAGCGCTGGCAATCGAACCATCCACGATCAGACTTCCGGCATTTACCGTCGTCGCGCCGGTGTAGGTGTTATCCCGAACGAGCACGGTTGTTCCGGTCCCATTTTGTTGAACGCTGCCCGTGCCGCTGATCACTCCGTCAAAGGTGAGAACGTTGCTCCGATCGAAGGCCAGGATTCCGTTGTTGGTGACATCCCCGGCAATGCTCCCGGTCGTGCCGCCGTTACCGAGTTGAAGTGTTCCTGCATTGATGGTCGTCCCTCCGCTGTAGGTGTTATCCCGAACGAGCACGGTTGTTCCGGTCCCATTCTGTTGAACGCTGCCCGTGCCGCTGATCACTCCGCCAAAGGTGAGAACGTTGCTCCGATCGAAGGCCAGGATTCCGTTGTTGGTGACATCCCCGGCAATGCTCCCGGTCGTGCCGCCGTTACCGAGTTGAAGCGTTCCTGCATTGATGGTCGTCCCTCCACTGTAGGTGTTATCCCGAACGAGCACGGTTGTTCCGGTCCCATTCTGTTGAACGCTGCCCGTGCCGCTGATCACTCCGTCAAAGGTGAGAACGTTGCTCCGATCGAAGGCCAGGATTCCGTTGTTGGTGACATCCCCGGCAATGCTCCCGGTCGTGCCGCCGTTACCGAGCTGAAGCGTTCCTGCATTGATAGTGGTTCCGCCGCTGTAGGTGTTAGTCCCGAACGAGCACAGCGTTCCGGTCCCATTCTTTGACAGCTGCCGGTGCCGCTGATCACTCCGCCAAAGGTGAGAACGTCGCTCCGATCGAAGGCCAGGATTCCGTTGTTGGTGACATCCCCGGCAATGTTCCCGTCGTGCCGCCGTTACCGAGCTGAAGCGTTCCTGCATTGATGGTCGTCCCGCCAGCGTAGGTGTTATCCTGAACAGCACGTGTTCCGGTCCCATTCTGTTGAACGCTGCCCGTGCCACTGATCACTCCGGCAAAGGTGAGAACGTCGCTCCGATCGAAGGCCAAAATCCCGTTGTCGGTGACATCCCCGGCGATGCTTCCGGTCGTGCCGCCAGCGCCGAGCTGGAGCATTCCTGCGTTGATCGTGGTCGCTCCCGGTGTAAGTGTTCGTGCCAGTCAGCACCAGCGTGCCGGTGCCGACTTTGTTCAAGGCCAGAACGTTTGTCCCGTCCTGCAGCGTCCCGCTAAAAGTGGTGCTGGTGTTATTACCGCCCACGGTCAAGGTATTGGCGGGGAGCGCCGCCGTCACCGCGGCATTCGTGGGGCTCGTGGGCACTTCGGAGGTAGCGCTGTTTTGCACCACCCCCGAGCCGCTCAAAGAGCCCACCGCGTTGTCAAAGCCGCCCAAATCCAGCACGGCGCCAGTATTGACGGTAAAAGCCGAGGCCGGGCTGAAAGCGCCCGCCGAGCCGGCCAGCAGCACGCCCGCGTTCACCGTGGTCGCCCCGGTATAGGTATTGTTGCCGGTCAAAGTCAGTACGCCGATTCCGTCCTTGATAAGCTGTCCAGAACCGGAAACCGAGGCGCTCAGCGTTGCTGTGTCGGTAAAATTAAATTTGATCACGCCGTCGTTCGACAATTGCAGGGGCACGAAATGGCGAAAATGCCGGCCAGCCCACCGACACCGATGTCGATCTCGCCACTCGTGCCGATGGTCACGGTCTCCGCGCCTTCAAAACTAGCCTGGTCGGCGATGACAACCCGGCCTTGAGACGCTAACCCGACACTCAGCGCGCCGTTCTCAATCCAGGTCGAAGAGATTGGGCCCTCTCCATTGAAGAAACCAGTGATGGTAACCAGGCTCTCTCCCGTCGCGCCGGGAATCCGGCCAACTCCGGACCCAGTCGTGGTTAACGTTGCACCGTTCTCGACCAGGACAGAGCCTTGCACAACCTCCAGAGAAACCGGCGCGAGGCGGCCAAGGCAACTGCTGCAGCTCCCGGAGTACCATGCCGGTTGTGTCCTAACGCGAGCGTACGCAAATGTCGGTACTCCATCGATGGCTCCATTAACGACTACCTGGCCGGAACCAAACGGCGTTATCGCTCCGGGGTCGTCGCGTTCAAATTCCCGCCAATGATAAGCTGTTTTGCGACCGCGTTCCTGGAATCGACATCGACGGCCCGAATATTGGCTGACTGAGCGCCCGGCGGGGCGACGTTGACACTCGCGGTTTGCTGGGCCGTTGGCGGAGGAGTACTGATGACTGCCTGGGCTCCAATTTCCCACTGTAAACCAATTGTTGTTGCCGGGGCTACTACCATTCCAAGTCAAATCCTGGGCATGAGCAGGTCATGACTCCGAAAGCAAGGCAAATGAATGCAGCTCCCGCACAGAAGATTGGAAAATGGCGTGGGCTCAGGCGCAAGCGGGGGTGGGTGTGCATGGCCAAGAATTTACCAGTTTCACGTACTCAAGTGAATAACACTTTTGGATTATTTTTGTCGGCGCGGGCGGGCCGGGAGACTGGGAAACCATCAGGAAAAAACAAATGAATTCTATGTTACATCGTATCGTGCAAATGCCGCATTCCTGAGGCTTTCCGTTACTTCATGTCCGCTGACCTATCAAAAACATCGACCGCTTCTGCTCAAACTGATACTGGGATAGGATTTGGTTTCTTTGAGATCCAGAGCAGAACCCCCAAGGAATTGATGAGTCTCCATTCTTCGAGCGAGAGGCAAAACCGGTTCTGAGGTGCCGCAAACAAAAGGTTCGCGCAAGGTGCCGGGCAAAACCGACTTACACTGTTCGAAATCCCTCCGGACCTCAGCGCGAAAGCCTTTCTTTAGACTCGTTAGCGAAACGAATACGGCCGGTTTTCGCAGAAATGCTAAAACGAGAAAATTTTCCGTTTTGCGTTCTGCTGCTGTTAGCGGCCTTGTCTTTGGTTTCCCGCCTATGGCTGATGTGGCACTGACGTCGAAATCCAAAGCGCCGCTATTTACAGAAGGCGGCCTCAAAGCGCTGATTGGCAGTATCCTTGTCTACTGGGGGATATACGCCTTAATAGCGCCGGTCACCAATTCGGACTCCCATGTTTATGACCTTGCCCGATTGAGCGTGGTTGAGCGCGCCGGCTTCTGGCAGGCGTCAGCCTGGAATTCGATCCGCCAGGTCATCTTTCCGTGGACGTTCGATGCTATTCACTATCCATTTCTCAAGGCAGGATGGGGATTCGCCCTTCCCAGTTTTCTCGCCTTCCTCGGTCTGCTGATTATTATCTTTGAGCTGATTGCTCCGAAGTTAGGACCCAAGGCAGGACTTTGGTCAATCTTGACGCTGCTGGCAATGCCAACCCTGATGCTTCAGGCCACGACCACTAAAAACGATCTCGTCATCGCTTTTGGCGTGGGCTGCTGGCTCTATTCAATCTTTCGGTTCCAGCGAAAGCAGAATCGCTTTTTCCTTTTCACCGCGGCTCTCAGCTTAGCGTTTACGATAGGTTGTAAGACCTCGGCCCTTCCGATTTGCGCAATATTGACGCTCGTAACCGGCTGGCTTCTTCGCAGACAGCTCCGAAGCGTTTTCTGGTTTGCGCTTTTCTTCGCCCCACTGCTGCTGCTTTTCGGGAGCATCGAGACCTATCTGCTGAGCTGGCGAATCTACCGGGACCCGATGGGTCCCTCACAATTCGTGTACGGCCATGCCAATCAGGATGGTCTCCGCGGAGCGACCGCTAATTTCATTCGATATTACGTGGCAAACATTTCCACCGGGATTGACGGGGTTGATTGTCGTTCGGGTTTTCCAGCTTTTCTTCGAAGAACAGTGTCGAATGCTGCTGGCCGGCATTGGCCTGAGCGATGCGGGTTGCCGAAAAGATTTCAGCGACTCGAACATGCCATTCCTGAAGGACGGTTCTGACTCAGGATCTGATTTCGGTCTCGTCGGATGTCTGGCGCTCTTCGTCGGCTCGTGCGTGGTCTTGAGACCAAGTTTTAAGAGTCCAGCCTGGGTCTTAAGTGCTGCGGGATTTGCGCTACTGGTACTTACCTCTTTTACCGTCGCCTGGATGCCATGGAATGCCCGTTTCCTTTGTTTAAGTTTTATACTTTTTGGTGTGAGCCTTGCGACGTTAGTCTTTGAGCCGCCGAATGACCGATTCCGCCTGCAGTTGATCCTGGGATTAATTATCATTTGGTCAGCGATCTCACTACCTTTGCATTGTGGGCAGCGAAGACCGTTTGATTTCTGGAATGCTCTCTTTGCCCGCACGGACTTGAGCTTTAAGCAAAAGCCGGAAATTAAGCAGGTTTACGAAGACGTTTTAAACCTTCAAATCAGTAACCCGGGCACGTGGTTTCTCGTTGCCGGCGAAAATTCGTGGACGTTGCCATTCCTCGCTCGACCAGGAATGAATTGGCAACTGACTCCTCGATGGGACCAGCTTCTAAAGGCGCGGAAAGCTCTGACCGAACCGAACGATGCTTTCGCTCTTGTTCTGAATACTCCACTTCCGCAGGAAATACCTTTCGAGATAGTAAAGGCTTACCCATCCTCGACCTTCATTGTCAGGATCCCGGCAGACACTACACAACCCACCTTAACCGGACAGGACTTTAGTTGGAAAGCTCTCCCCGGTCAGAGCTGGTGCCTGGAGATTAAGGGTTGCTTGTCGGTCGGGAAACAGCTATCTGCAAAGGAGCGCTCCACTGCCAGAATCGAATTCCATGAAAAGTCGAATTATCAAGTTCGCCGCATTCGCCGCTTGCATTGCCCTCGGGACGTCGTTGGCGCTCGGATGGGGAGAGCACACGAACATCCGTACTCTTGAGACGCAGACCATGTTCATCCGGCATAAGGCGACGGAATATCAACGCCGCGTCGCCGAGCGCAACGCGAAGGCATTTTTCAGCCAGTTGACACCGGCGAAAAAGATGGAGCTTAAGAAAAAGAATATCCGTGCTGTCCTTATTCCGACCGTTCGAAGCCGCGAAACATCGCCCAAGGCTAAGGAGGTCAGGATGCGGTACTCTCTCGAGGGAGAATCCTTGATCGATGATTATACTTACGAGTTCGAAAAGCCGCTCCAAGCCGGAACCATTGCCAAGGCCGAGGGCCTCGATCCGGAATACGTTGGCCAGTAATACAGGCTTCCTTTCTAACTCGCTAACTCGCAATGAGCTAGTGGATTCGATCGCCGCGTTGATTCGCGAGGATTAGTGTTCCTCATCGGCTTTTGTCTCAGCAACGGGTACATTATTCTCTTTGCACCATTTGATTGCTGACGGAAGGCCTACACTGGCGGCCCGGCTGATCAATTTTTCCGCTTCACTGCGGCGGCCCGGCTTCTTCTCAAGCATGAGACCATAAAAGAACATGCTGAGCGCATTTCCATGGTCTGTGCCTGCCTTATAGCGTTTCTCTGCTTCTTCTTCGCTCTTTTCAAGACCGCCCCAGCCCTCTTGATAGTATTTCCCGAGGCGGGCCGCAGCATTCCAATCGTCCTTTTCAGCACGTTCCCAGCAATTTCTGGCGCGTCGATCCAGCTCATTTGCCTGCGCCTCCAGTTTCTTCTGGATTTGGGGATTCGCGCCCGCTCCGGCTTCCGTTCGTTTGAGGTCCGCTTTGTATTGAAGAATTCTACCCGCTAACGTCAGTGCCGGAATTACGTTTTGGTCAGCCAGCGGCATGATGATCTCTTCGGCTTTCTGAATATCTTGTTTGGTTCCCTTACCACTCAGGTAGCAATCTCCTATGTAGGCACCTGCTTCAAGATTGCGGTTTGGAGAATTATAAGCCTGGTTAAGCCATCCAAACCCTTCAACATCGTCGCTCGGCGTCCCTTTTCTCAGGTAGAGGCGACCAACTTTCATCATTGCATATGAATCCCCTAGCTTTGTAGCGCGAAGGAACAAGTTTAACGCTTCGTTTCCACTTTCGTTTTCGGCTAGCCATAGAATGGCGGGAAGAATATCGAGATTGGCAGCGTCCTTGACGCTACTCTTGTAATAGAAATCGAATTCATCCTTGGTAATCGGAGTCTCTCTCTTTCGGAGCCGGTCAATGGCGGCCCCAAGTTCCTTAGTATATTCTCCAGAGCCTGGCGCAAATTGCGCAAGTCGTACATAGGCGGCTAAATATTGGGGAGAACCTTCATCATATTTCTTAATCTCCCTCAGTAAGGCCGCGGTCGAGCCCGGCTTGAGTTGCAAACGAACCTCGGGAGCCATGCCTTTGCGCACCTGAATCTCTTGTTTGACCGGCTCGTACTCATCCAGGCTGGCGGTCACCTGATGGGTTCCAAAGGGAACATGAGTGAAAGTGTTCGGGGGCGTTTGTGGGGGCTTTCCGTCGAGCAGGACAGTGGCGCCGGGCGGATCACTCAGAATCGAGAGGGCGGCAATTTCCTGAGTTGGTTTCAGCTGCAAATGGATTTGGGGTGCCATCCCCCGCCGAACGTCAATATCTTGCTTGAGGGGTTCATAGTTATCCAGGGTTGCGGTAATCTGATGAGTGCCAAAAGGAACATGCGTGAAGGTGTTTAAGGGCGCCTCCGACGGCTTGCCATCGAGTAAAACGCTGGCGCCGTCCGGATCGCTTTGAATTGACAAGGCGGCCATTTCTTGAGTTGGTTTCAGCTGCAGACGGATTTGTGGAGTCATCCCTCGCCGAACGTCAATATCTTGCTTGATCGGTTCATAGCCATCCAGCGTTGCTGAAAGCTGGTGAGTGCCAAAAGGAACGTGGGTAAAAGTGTTTGAACCCGCCCGCGGGGGCTTGCCATCGAGCAAAATAGTAGCGCCGTCCGGTTCACCTTGGATGGACAGGGCGGCGATTTCCTGAATCGGTTTCAACTGTAAGCGGATTTGAGGGGTCATTCCTCGACGAACCTCAAGATCCTGCCTAAGAGGTTCATAATCATCCAGGGTAGCGGTCAGCTGATGAGTGCCGAAAGGCACGTGAGTAAAGGTGTTTGGTGGCGCTTGCGGGGGCTTGCCGTTGAGCAAAATGGTGGCGCCGTCCGGGTCACTTTGAATGGTCAGGGCGGCGATTTCTTGAGTCGGCTTCATTTGCAACCGGACTTGTGGCGTCATCCCTCGGCGGACCTCAATATCCTGCTTGAGCGGCTCATAGTTATCCAGGGTTGCGGTTAGCTGATGAGTGCCAAAAGGCACATGCGTAAAGGTGTTTGACGGACCTTGGGGGGCCTTGCCGTCCATGAGGATCCGGGCGCCGGGCGGCTCGCTTTGCACGGACAGGGCGGCGATATCCTGGCTCGGCTTCAACTGCAAATGGATTTGTGGAGTCATCCCCCGACGAACCTCGATGTCCTGATTGACCGGTTCATAGTTATCCAGGGTTGCGGTCAGCTGATGAGTGCCAAAGGGCACGTGAGTAAAGGTGTTTGAGGGTGCCTGCGGCGGCTTGCCGTCCAGTAGGATTGAGGCACCGGGGGGATCGCTTTGAATCGACAAGGCGGCGATATCCTGACGCGGCTTCAGCTGGATACTTATTTGTGGAGTCATCCCCTCATGAACCTGAATATCTTGCTTGACCGGTTCATAGTTATCCAGGGTCGCAGTCAGCTGATGGGTCCCGAAAGGGATATGTGTGAATTTATTTGGCGGCGCCTGAGGAGGCTTGCCGTCCAATAGAATCGAGGCTCCGGGCGGTTCAATATGAACAGAGAGTGCATCGATTTCATGACTCTGCAAAGACCAATAGACTAGGAAAGCCCCGATGCCGAGGGCAGCGATCAGACCGAACGCGAGGATCAGAGGCCAGGACCGTACCGCAGATTTGGGTTTGCTTGGAACATCAGCCGGCGCTCTCGACGGCGTCCGGGGAAGCGGTTCTGGGAATCCGCGCTGGGTGCTTTCGTGGCGTTGCGGGGGCGGCGTATTGGCGCCGACTGCGTCCGCCAGCTGTCCGACTAATTCAGCTGCGGACGGGCATTCATCGACTAAAGCACGCCGCAACACTGCGTTTCCTTCTTGTGTCAACGCGGCGATCGGCGTGTATTGACCCGTCGACTCCACTCTGGTTCGCGGCCCTCCAAGCAATTCGTAGGCGAGCAAGCTTAGCGAGCGCACACAACTTCCGCGCGGTCCGCTGCCGACGGGGCCCTGGATCCGGGTCGCCGAGCCCGCCCACGTAGCGGTGTCGGAGGGTAAGAAAGAAAAGTCGATGCCGTCAATTTTCGCCGCCAGAGGCTCCCAGGCGGTGAGCGGGCGCTGCAAAAGATCGGTTTGGCTGCCGCTCCCGGTCGAGGATGCCCGATACGCCAAATGAATCCCCAGCAATGTCAGGTCAACATGCTGAAGACGGTGGGCGCTCGCATGATCGGCAACGGGTGCCAGAAGGCTGAGTAACCGTACGACTTCCGGCGCGCTTAGCACGCTTCGCGCCCGCAGCACGTCCAATAAGCTCGGTCCGACAAAATATTCCTCCACGAGGAAGCTATAGTCGGCGACAGTTTCTAACGAGTAGACCTCTCGCAGCATCGGGTGCGGCGCCTGGCGTAGCTGTTGCACCGTTTCCTCCAGACTGGCGAGACGAGCGCCGTCGGACAAAAACTCCTGGCTTAAAACCAGCAGGCTGACTCGACGACCGCGCCGAAGGTCGTCCGCCAGAAATTTCCGCCCTTGCGGCGATTCAACAAATTCTTCGACGAGTTTGTAGGTTTCGGCTAGAACCGCTCCGATGACCAAGGGTTGCCCGGGTGACGAGCTAAGATCGACTGTCTCGAAAGCGCTGGCTGGCTCGCCGGAATTACTTCCGCCCCGACCGGATGAGGCGCGTATCTCTTCGAGACAGGCCAGGATAGCCTTCTGCAAATCTTGCGGAGTTTGAGGCCGATTTTTGCGATCCTTCTCCATCATTTGCTGAAGCAAAGAGACGACGCACCGGGGCAAGTTTGCCAAAGGCGCCATCGGGAGGGGCTTGTATAGCTGTTGGCTCATCACCTGGGCGACGGACCCGGTGAATGGCGATTGGCCGGTCAGCACGAAATAGAGAGTAGCTCCAAGCGAGTAAATATCCGAGCGGACATCCACTTCGCCTTCCTCCACCTGTTCAGGGCTGGCGAAATGAGGAGTGCCGACAAACCCCCCCATGGTGAGCGCGCCAGAATCTTCGCCGGCATCCTTTGGGACCTTTGCTAGTCCGAAGTCGATGACTTTAACGATCGATTCACCTTCTTGGTCCACTAGCATCAAGTTGGTCGGTTTCAGGTCGCGATGAACTAACTGCTGCTTGGCAGCGACCGCTAAGGCGCGAGCCACTTGGAGCGCAATATTCAGCGCATCGACAGTAGCTAAGGGGCCTTTACGCTTGACACTAGCCTCGACGGTTTCGCCGTCGATGAACTCCATGACGTAAAAATAGTTGTCCTGTTCGGTGCCAAGATTGAAGACGGATGCGACATTGGAATGCCGTAGGGCGGCAGCGGCGCGCGCCTCGCGCAGAAAGCGTTGTCGCGCGGTGTCGCTTTCGAGATAAGCCGAATTAATGACCTTCAGGGCGACCGTAAAACGCAGGTTGGTGTCGTAAGCCTTATAGGTGATCCCCATCGCACCTCGACCCAATTCCCAGAGGCTGCCATCCTCCCGGCGGAGTATCTCGTACTGGTGATAGCGCTCGGCCGTCGGCATTGCAGGTAGGACAATAAACAGAAGAAGCGGACGAGTACAACCAATCATCGGTCCCGTCGAGATAACCCCAAGTGCCGCCCGCGCGACAGGAGTCGTATCTAAAAATATAAATATTGATAACTCCAACCGGACGGCAAGGTCACAAAACGCTTTCAATTATTATATTTTTAGATACGACCCCAAAGGGTGACGGGGGATGGCGGGGGAGAAATTGCGGCGGAACGGCTCGACAGGGGGGAGGGGGGCATATAGTTACTGGCAGCCTGGAGAGGTATGGAAATCCTGGTCGAATCTGCCCAAACGATCGCGCGATTCCTGAGGGATCAGGATTATACCGAAGAACGCTTGAGCCAATTGGGAGTGGAGGAATGGCCGTTGAACGGTTTTGCGGGTCAGCCGACGTCCAACTGGCTCGCGATCGGGGACCGTCGGCTTGAATTGCTGGTCTGTGCCTTTTGCCTGGGCGAGGCGGTGGAAATAAGCCAGGCGGAGAAACTCATCCCCGTCGAGATCTTGCGTGAGATTCTAAAGAGCGGACTGATGGTGCGGGACGGGGAGAGGTTGCGACCGGTTTGCCGGCTGTCGCATTTTGGCGAGCTGATTATCGCGTGTGACTTCCGACGGAGGGCCGAAACCGGCGCCGCGGAGGATCTGGTTCTCGGTGTTAATTCGACGGCGCGGCTGCTGGCCAGGTGCGGCATTTTCCGTCCTGGAAATAACGTGCTGGATCTTGGCACCGGTTGTGGCACGCTCGCGCTGGTCGCGGCTCCCTTCGCCGCATCCGTTGTCGGCACTGATGTCAACCGGCGGGCGTTGAGTTTTGCGCGATTCAATGCGGCTTTGAACGGGTTAGGCAACGTCTCGTTTAAGCATGGTGACCGTTTCGAACCGGTGGCGGGACGTCGGTTTGACTTGATCATTTCGAACCCGCCGTTCTTTCTGGCGCCAGTCTCGGGCTTGCTCTATTGCGAAAACAGCATGGAGCTGGACGGATTCGTGGAATCGCTGGCGCGAGGCGCACCGCAGTTTTTGGAGGAGGGCGGTGTGTTTCAGATGCTGTGCGAATGGGTGGAGTTCGTAGGCCAAGCCTGGGAGGATCGCATCAGGCCGTGGTTTGCACAGTCTGATTGCGACGTTCATCTATGGCGGGGTTATGAACTCAGCCCCATGGAATACGCACGCAAGCGCGCGCAGGAGCAAGTCCAACTGTATCCGGAGACTGCGGTGGCTTCATTTTCGAAGCGGATATCCTATCTGACGCACCGTCACGTGAAGACTATCTTCGGCGGCTTGATCACCATGCGGCGCCGCTCCGAACGAAATTGGTTTTGGGTGGAAGAGATGCAAAAACGGCCGGCCGGCCCGATCGGCGATGGTCTACTGGAGCGGTTTGCCACCCTGGATAGATTGGAATCGAACGATGAACAAGCTTTGTTAGCTGCGTGTCCGGGATTGGCCGCGCATGTGCGCCTGGTGACTGAAGCCGTGCAAAGGGACTGCACCTGGGTTGTCGAACGAAGCTATCTCGAGCGCACGGACGATCTGCCGGCGAAGCTGGGATTGGATTCCGTCGTGGCGAGCCTTGGTGCGCAATTGGACGGAACGCAGACTGTTGAAGCGTTGTTAAAGAAGTTGGCACTGGAGCAGAAAGCCCCGGTCGAGTTGGTGATTGCGGAAGGTCTGCGGGTGATCAAGCGGCTTGGAGCCGCCGGGCTGATTCGGCTTGAATAGAGAAACTTCGCGAGCTTAAATCGACTGGGGGATCAGCTGCGAGATGCGTTGCTTGAATGGGTCGGGCATCTGTCGAACGGCCTCGACATCGATCAATTCGATGAATGCGTTGATGCCTGACAACTCGGTTGCGGCGGCTATGAGCGGCCCAGGGGGGAGAAAGGTAGGAATTTGTGATTGGATGACAACCACAGGGAGGCCATTCAGGCTTGGATGCGGTTGCGTGTTAACATCGTAGCGAAGCTCAGTTAGAATCGAGATCAAGCCGCCACTCCGTGAAAGCAGCGCCTGGATCACCAGGGCATTCACCACAAACTGCCGCAGTTGATCGATTCCGCGGCGATCTTGTCTGCGGGCAAACGACTGAACGGCTTGAGAAACGGAATAGCCTGGTCCGTAAACTAATATCCAGCGAGTGGGTGAAGTAATCAGGATCGAACGCTTGCCGGATTCGACAGCAATCTCCTGAGTATATTCCCAGCGATGCAAATCGAGCTTTACGCCAATATCCGCGAGCCAGTCCGTCTCGAATTCCTTTGCAAAATCAAACGGCTTGCCGGGGAGACGGCGATAGTTTTCCTGTATTTCAGTCAGTGCCTTGTCGGCACCGGGCACATCGAATTTTGAGCCGGCGAGTTTCCCAAGAAGGCGCTCTGGCAGGAGGAGAGAACGCAGGGTGTCCAGATATCCCAGGAGTTGTTTCTCAAGAAAATCCGACACCGCCTGGGTGCTTTTCCGTGCTGCGGCCAGTTGTTCGAAAGAAAGTTTTTTAGTCGGCGCTGCAGTCGTCTCCGCCATGTGTTCGGGCTCTAAATAAGCCAGTCTGTTGAGCCTATCTGCGAAAGGCGCAACTTTCCAAGGAAAATGTTAGGGAGTTTGAACCCTCAACCCCGCGATGAGCTCCCTTTCTTGGGCTGCTCCGTGTTTTCTTGCCGGGTACGCCCAAGAACGAGCGTTGTGACTGGTAGGCGATTTGGTTCAGAGCGATAGTCAAAGACCGAGGACGATTTTAGGAACAAGAGACGGGAAGCGATTACGAAAGGTCGAGGCGTTAGGGTTAGGCCAAGGTAAGGTCGCTGAACAAGGATCGCTTACCTTTTAAACAGGCCCGACCACCATGAGCGAGGATGCTTGACAGAGTCGACGGTTTCATGCCTGAAGGTTTGCAGGTATTCTTTGGCCTCAGCTTCTAACTTGCGTAACTGCGCTTTCTCGATCCCGATCCAGGTGGCCGGCAGCGCAACTTCGTTAGCCCTTAGACAAAAGAAATCACTGGCTATCGGCTCGCCGACTATCAGGTCGATCCAACGCTTTCCGTTCGCCGCGATGATTACGTAAGGAAGACTAGAGTCAGAGTGCCTTGCCAGAAAGCCAGACCAGAAGCTAAGATTTTCCTTCACTTGCGAGGAAATCGTCATCAGCCGAAAATGTGCCCGTCCGCTTCTGCCAGTTTCCGTCGAGGCGCGTGTCCGCTGGCTTTTCAGACCTGCGGAGAGAGTGATTAAGTCCGGTAGAATTGAGTTCTCTCCCGGATCGCTGATCTCCGAAAAAGGGTTGCCGGTAGAGGAAGGGAAGAACGCGCCGTTCAATTCACGGTAGGTTTGATTGAATGAATCACGGATTCTCTCCTGGGTCTTTCCTTCTCGGCACTGGATGCCGAGCTGCTCGATTGGCGCCAGTAAAAGACCGATTGCTCTGAGACCGTCAAAGCCTGCCTGAGCGCAAATGACCAATGGGAACCGAGTGCGTCCTTTGCGATCCGCCGAAGCCCAGATTGCTCCGATGATAGCTTGCTTATCGCGAACCCAGACAAATCGATGGTTGAACTCGATTGCTTGACCGGACTTTTCTATTTGATCCCAGGCACCCGAAGCAAGCTGAGTGGCGATTCCCTCCGAATAGAGGAGCTGTTTCGTCAGAACCAGGGTTTCTGTTGCCAACCCGACGTCGTCGATATGATCATCCCACGCGGGATGTTTGCCGAACCCCGCCACATGGATCCTGCCGCTCAACGGATCCCGCAAGAAAACTTTGAGAAATCGGCTCATGGCCCGCCAAATTCCCGAAGGCCCAAACTGTCGATGGTGGGCCAGGCGTCCAAGGCCGGAAGTGGCGTCTCAAAGGCAGCCTGGACCCACACCGCTGTAGGCTCGCCCGGCCTGAGCGAGACTCGCCAAACCTGCCCGACGTCGACCGGTTTACCTCCAAAGCGACCCAGCATGCGCAGCGCAGACCAGTTTTCGCCGCAGTCGACGGCTTGAGACGCACCACCCGTCGGGGTGTGGAAAACGATAAAATGAAAGGCGCTGTCGATAGGGGATTTTCCGAGGAGCATGTCCGCAGGCGCATCCACTGGCACAACGCCGCTTCCGCCTTTGTAAACTTTCGATTTTCCACCGGCCACCAGCATAACCCCGTTCCAGTTCCGAGGGTTGTAAGGAAGTATCGGTTCCGGGGTCGGTGGCGGCGCGTCTCCGGTGAACAGCTGACTGATGATCGATCGGCGGGGCGGGGGAGGAAGTGGGGTCGGGGTGGCCATCGGGGCGAGATCGGGGCCCGACAACTGGCGCTGCGCCTGCCCGTTGAGCAGGGTAATCGTGACCGCGGAGACCGAGCCGTCCGGCTTAAGGATCGTGTCGCACAATGCGGCTAGCGGGATAAGCCCCTTCGCCATGTCCGTCAATGCCTGCCGTGCTTGCACCGGCATCTTTGCAAACGTGTCCGATTGCAAGTCCCGGCGAATCGCATTCAACAAGACCTTCACCTGCCGAATCTGATCTACACCGATCGTCTGGTTATCGGGTCCCGGGGGCCAAAGGAGCGGGAAGCGAACGCGAGCGCGCAGTTGAGCCTTCACCTGCTTGAAATAGTTCGTCAGGAAAGCTTCGCGTTGGATCTCCTCCGTGCGACGAAGCAGGTACTTGCAAGTTGTTAGAAAAGGTTCTTTGAGTTTACCCTGATAGTCCTCGATCTTCGCGTTCAATAGCCCCAGAGCATTTGTCAGCAGCTCAAATGGCTTCCAGGTCTGACCAATTAAATTCATCTTCTCCGAGTAATTAAATTGCGGAGCCCCGGCGCGGCACTGTTGATAGAAATTCCAACGAGCAAGATAGCTGGCTTTTTGATCTGCTACGGGCACTAAGACGGCGTCATCGAGGGCTTTGAACTCTTCCAACTGCGGCGCGCCGATCGCACCCTCAATTTGAGTCTTCATTTGTTGTGAAATATCCGCCAGCTTCACTTTGATCTCCCGAAGAAGGGCGTATTTGGGATCATCTTGCGGAATTGTCTCCAGGACTTTCGCCACTCCTTTTGCGTTGGGATCCGGGGTTGGGATGACCTTTTCTATTTCGGCCTGAATCGCCGCGATTTGTCCGAAGCGAGATTCATTTCCGCCGGTCAACTTCTGGTAGGCTGAAAAGAGGGTCTCCGGGCCATCTTCGAATACTCCGGCTCGCCGTAGAGCCGCGAGCTTTTCCTCCAGCGCAATTTTGGCCGCGTTCAGCTTGTCGAACATAATGGCGACCTCCCGGTCACTTGTGAGGGGATCATCCTTTATACTGGCTTTGGCGGAGAGTTCGGTCTCGATCACCTGGTATTGCCGGGCGAGGCCCGCCAGTTCGACCAGCAGTTGAAGATTGGCCGCCCGGCTCTTGATGCGTTCCCTTGCAGCGGCGATCAGGTGGTCCAAGCCGACCCTGATCGGGGTATTCTCGGCCAGACTCGATCCGCCACCCGCCCAACTCGGTGGCCATTTCCCACGGCCATCGCGATTCTCGGTGTAGGTCCAATTCATGATCTCCATCAGACGTGGTTCATTGGGCCTGTCGGCGACGTACTCCAACAAAGGAGCGAGGAAACTGGCCCCTGGCGTACCCTCGCCCGGTTGGCCCAAGTACCGTCGAATTGCTATTTCCACGCGAACCAGGGCAGCCAGCGCTTTCGCCTCCAGCGCGCCCACGAGCTCCGCGGAGCGGGGATCCGGCTTCCGATTGGCCGGCAGTACCGGATTGGGCTCGCTCATCTTCTGGCGCGTTGCGTCGAGAAGCGGCTTGACTACGCTGTCTTCGAAAAGGATTCGTTGGGCGTGCTGCCGTTCCTGGTCCGGATTGGTGCCAGTCTGAGCGAACAATCCAAAGACCCAGGGAATGTTCAGCGGTCTGGCGGTGAGTTCTCGCAGCGCCCCGTGGAAATCGCCGATCGAAAGCTTCTCGTAGCGAAAATCGGCGCGCGTCTCCGCTGTGAGACCGGGACCGACCGGCTCATCTCCGCGATAGCGAAAAAGAGTTGTACCGGCCGGATCAGGAGCGACGATCGGCTGCCAAGTCTTTCCTCTCCAGCCTTCCCTGGCGCGCGCCCAGAATCCACTTTGTTCGACGACACTTTCCTGGAGCGAGCGGTAACCCAAAAGGCCGAACGTCAGCAAAGCCAGCAATCCAAGCACGCCTGCACCAAAAAGCGCCAACTTGCGGTAGAGCAGAAGCCGATCCGTGTTCGTCGCCCGCGTCACCAAGCCGTCTTCCCGGAACACCTTGTCGAGGAACAGATCCCGTAAGAAATAAGAGTGATCTCGTTCCCACGCGCGGCCGGCCGGCAACTGGTCGACTGGCAAATCCATGACCGCCGCGAGTTCCTCGTCGAGCGCCGAACCCTCGCGCATGGACGAAGTAAAGTAGATGCCGCGCAGAAACAACGGTCGCGAAGTCCATTCTCCAGCAACGAAAATTGTTTCCAAATATCGGCGCAGCCGCGGCGTGAGCGCGGTCAAACTTTGCGGAAAATCGTAAAGACGATCGACCTCGTCGGCGCGTCGGCCGTCAGACTGGTTCGCAACCGGGTCGAGCAACAGCGCGAGTCTCCTTCGGCGCAGACGCTGGGCAACGGATCGTAGATGTTCCTCCAGAAGTTCAGGGCGAAACGGGGCGTCCAGCGGCGCCGGATTGGACCATCCAAGCATTTGCTGCTGAGCGCGTGGATCGTCCAAACCTTCGAAGAACTCACGGAAGCCGTTGATGAGGTCACATTTGGTTAGCAAGACAAAAACCGGAAAACGCACATCCAGCTCGCGTTGGATGGCTTCGAGCTGACGCGCGATTTTAGCGGCCTTGCGCTCCATTTCTTCAGGAGCGTCTTCGACCAGACTTTCGACTGGGATCGTCAGCAGGAGGCCATTTACGGGACAGTTAAAACGATGCTTTTTGAGAAGCCCAAGGAACTCTCGCCATTCACTCGTCGTTCCCGGTTCCACTTCTTCAAAAATCAATCGCCCGGCGGTATCCAGGATGACCGCATAATTCGTGAACCACCAGTTCATGTTGATGGTTCCGCCGACTCCTTGAAATTCATCCTGCAGACCAGGAGGAAAGCCGGCCTGCGAATGGCGGATTGCCTCGGTCTTTCCCGACCCGGGCTCTCCGACGATCACGTACCAGGGTAATCCGTAGAAATCCTTGCCTGCGGACTCGAATTTCTCGATTCCCTTGGCGAAATTACGGCGCAGATCCTCCAGCCTCCCGCGCGCTGCGGTGTCGGTAATCCCGCGATTGGCGGCGCTGGTTGCTATTTCACCCCGGAGTTCCGCTGCCTTGCGCCTGCGTACCCAGAAAACGAGTAGAAGGTATAAGCCCAGGATGAGCGCAACGAACAGAATCCCCAGCGCGACGATGATGGCTACTTGAACTCCGAAAAAGGCTGCTGCGCCGACAATGGTTGTGGCCAGCAAAATAAGAATAATTGCCTTTACCCAAGTGGAGAGGCTCGCAAATGCCTTGAAAAGATAGGCTAGTTCTTTCACACCGTGGTCAGGATCAAAGCGTTCACTTTGAGATCTCCTGCGAGCCGATCGCGGACAGAGAGTCAGTCAACGAGATCGACGCCGCATGGAACAGATAGGCCTCGACCGTCACAACGACCAGGCAAAGCCCGATGAATACGATCGCGATCCCGCCGAGTCTTGAAGCAGGCGCCTGCACCAGATCTCGAGTATCAACGTTCAGGTACGCTTCGGGACAAATCCTCGCCGTTTTGTCCATCTCCATGGCGGTCCGTATTCGTTGGCTAATGTCCAACATCTTTCCGCGCAGATACTCGGGTTGGCCGGCGTACCAGCCCATAAATCCAAGCCCGATGCACGTATAGTAGACTGGAAGGCGCAGGCTCGCTTCATCGCTCGGGTCGTTCAGCGTTTCGTCCAGCTGGTCAAAAAACTTTTCGTCGCCGGCTAACTCTTTCTGATCATAGGCCAGCCGGTTCTTATTCCAGGTTGCCGCGACGGCCAGGTCGCTCTCTGAAATCATTGAATCCACGAAAAAAATCAGCGGGAGTTCCAGCTTCTGCCACTGCACTCTCAACGCAGGATCGCTATCGGCTGTCTTGCGCAACTCCGCAAAAATCCCCTCGATCTGCAACCGCAACTGATCGTAACTGTAAGCGGCGGCACCTCCGCCTTTGCGTCCCAGGCGGTTGAGCAGGCACACCTTGGTGAATAGCGGCTCACAGAGTTCAAGAGGCGTCATAGACTATGTTTCCGATTTTGGGAGCGGCATGTAGAGCGTCAAATCGTAATCCGCCGACTCATTTCCGGTCCAACGGACGACGGCAGATTTCTCGCTCTGTATCTGTTGCCAGCTGCGGGCGCTCTCACCACGAAGCAGGCGAAAATAATAAAGGTTTGACTGTGCGGGGAGTTCGAGCGGCGGAAACCGTTCCTCCTTCAGGATGACGCCGCGGATGGCGCGGCCGGACATGCTCTCCGGCATAAGCTTGAATCGGTCGGCATCTTCAACGAGCTGCGCGAGTGAGCGTGGGTCTTCTTTGGTTCTGATCCCCAAAAAGTAGTCGCTCGGTCGAAGAAAATGCTCGTCTGTAAGGGTGGCTTTAAACAGTCCGTTTGCCTTAATGAATTGAACCTTGAGAAAGCTCGGAGCGACGCTTCCTCTCAGCAATTCGCGGATCTTCGCGGCCAGCTCGCTGAAACAGGGATATGGATTGTCGTGTTGATAGGGGGCGCAATCGTAGAGATCCCTGTCCGGATGAAGCGCAGCGAGCTCCCCTAGAATTTCCCGCAGCTCCAGGTAAATGTCGAACGGAGCCAGGTTGGGAGTCTCAACGAGGGCCTCCAGTCGAGCACCAAAGCGATTCAGGGTCCGCAGGCGCATCACTTGCTCGAATTGAATGCCCCGCATGGTGTCGATGCTGAACCCTCCGCGCGTGATTTGCAGGACGAGTTCCTGACGACTTCCCAAGACCTGGCTGCTTAAGTCGCGAACCAGTTCGCGGAGCGTCGCGGACCCGTTCAGGACGAAGCACGGTCCAACAAACTCAGGATCGCGCTTTGGCAGGCCAACCTCCTCGCCTGCGGCTCTGGTTACCCTTAACAAAGGTATTACTTCCAGGTCCGACCGGTCCTCAATATCCAAAAGCAACCTTGCATTGACTCTCCTCTGGAGCACGGTTTTGACGTTCTCGCCCGTGTTCTCATCAGGCACTTCCGCCTCGGCAATACGATAAAGAATCTTAGCTCGGGGGTCGACCGTCTGGCCCGGGTTGACGCAATTGGCGCGGGCGCTGAACCAGAGAGGCACCCCGAGATAGACGACGAACCGGCCGCGCGATTCAAATGCCTGTTTGATATCCATCGCGGGCAATTCTGCATCCTGGGGGTAAAGCACTTCTTGTCCGCTCGGCATAATGGCATGGAGCCGGTCAAACCGGAGACGCATATTCTCAAGATCATCATTGGAGAGTCGTGCATCGACTACGCCGTATGGATAAGCCCAGTTGAAGCGGCGCTCGGCGGACGCGCTTTCGTTAAGGCTTCGCTGGATACGCTGCAAATGATGCGGCAGCAAAAACAATCCTTCATGCCAATGTACTTGCATAAAATTTCAACTTCTCACCCGGGGATGCGGCATCAACTAACGCCCCCGGATTTCCGACCTCGATATCAACTCCTCGGTATAGGCCACAATTCCATCGACGATCTGCGTTTCTACAGCTTGACCGCTCAGTTCGGCAGCTAATTCGACATAACGGCGCCAGCATTTTTGCTCAACGTTGGCAATGAATCCAGGAGACTTCGATTCCACGGCGGCCCGAATCTTCTCCGGCGCGAATCTCTCAAGGTGTTTGCGTGCGAAAATTTCTCCCGCCGGGCCAATGGCGGAGAGCAGTCCGGCGGTAATTTGCCGCGTTTTGTCGAGCATCTGTGTAATCTGGAGGGTGGCTACCTCGCGGTCACCGGCAAGATAGCGGCCGACGATCCGGCGTGGGTTATCGCTGGCCTGATCCCGGCGCACGCTCGATTTCGGGGCGATATTCTTCCAGACATTCCAAATCAGGTGGTCAAGTGTAATGATTAGTTCGAGCAACGCCGTGAAGAGTCTCGTCAGTCGCTCCTCGTCCAGAGGGTCATTGGGTGTCATCCCGAGTTTACCCAAAAGCTCCAACGGCAATTCGATGCCCTGGCTCGGCGCGACAAAGAGGCCGACGGCTTGAAGTTTTTGCGCAAGCACGGCCTTCGCCTCGCGGGAAAGTTCAGGCAAGCGGGCCAACAATTCGTCTGCTACATCCTGGGCGCTTCGCTCCACTTCTTTAACGGGCGGTGGTTTAAGATTCGGCGCGTCAATCCGTTCCGGGCCCGGGAAGCGTTCCATGAGCGCGGCGAGATACTCCGAGCGTCGGTTCTCCACGACATCTTTGATCGAGCGCTCGATTTCTTCCACGAGGTATTCGTGGCGCGCGTTGAGGGGATCGTCTGCGAAGCTGGTCTGAAGCATCCACAGGCGCGCAGCTACGTTCTGAGCCCAGGACCGGGCCTCTGGCACAGGTTGCATAGCGGCCAAAGGCTCAGGTCTTTCGGAAGTGCCAGGCATGCTGCTTTATGAACACGAACTGAAATAGTACGTTGCGGGCGGTTCACAACGCAATCTAAAACAACAGGGGCGGCTGGAGAACGTGTCGGCGTAAAGCTGCTTTTCGCAAACTGACGGTAGGAGAAGCGGGCTTACTCATTCCTTATTGGATCAAGGTTTACGGTTTTAGTACTTACCGAAGAGGTAAAGCGGGACGCATTACCTAGTGTGCCCGACATGGGTCCAATGTAGTGAAATGAAAGGAAATGATCGGAAGCAGTGAAAGCAACCGTAGCGAAAAGCAAGGCCCAGGGCCGCGAGGCCCTGAGATGAAAGAAGCAATAGGCAAACGAACGATCGTAGGAACACGAACGGGCAGAGAGGCCGCTTGCGGGCGAAGAGTATGCTAGGAACATGCGAAATCCAACCGCCACCGAAAGACGCAAGAGGTAGAGCCAGACGACACGGGTCGGAAAGAGTGGACACCTTACTCGGGGAGATCTGTGGGGTGAGAGCCCTGGAGAAGTCAGCAGAGGCCGTAGTAGTGAAGAGACGCGGTGAAAGGGGGAAGGAGCGAAGGGCCAAAGAACCAAGAGAGCAGAGAAAGGCGAAACTGGCGAATAGAGAAGCCGAACAGGGACATGCGACACGGGAGGACGCAATAACTGCGAATCTCTATCGACCCGACGGAGAAGGGCTCGGTGGTGGAATTACTACAACCTGACCGAAAGGCAATGGCCAAGGACTAAGCGCCTGGATCCGACTGAAGAAAGCGAGCTACAAGGTTCAACCGCCGGATGCGGAAAACCGCATGTCCGGTGGTGTGGGAGGGTCACGGCGCGCAATCACTGTAACCCGACCCGATCTAAAGCGGACGCTTCCTATCCATCCACCCAGACAGGAAACGTGTCACCGGCTTCAAATTGCAACCTCCGGGCGTACGTCAGCTCAAGCTTGCCGTCTTCGTATGCGCCCTTGACAGGCACGTTGTCCCGGAATCGGAGCTTGAGAAACGGCCCTCGAAATCGCGCTTCCTCGATATAGACGATCAATTGGTATCGTCCTTCCTTTTGCTCGTTTGAAACGACGGTTGCCGGGATCTGCCTCACAATTACCAGATCGGCTATAAAAAGCAGATTCGCAACTGCCGAGATGACGTGGTGGAGGTTCTTGACAAACGGAAATTCGCCCCCTAACAACGCTTTGAATTACTCCGATCCCCCCAGCCGATCGAATGGAGACAAAAACGATGCAATCAGAATGGTGGCGTGGCGCAATTATCTATCAGATTTATCCACGAAGCTTCTTTGACACTAACCACGATGGAACCGGCGACTTGCCTGGTATCAACCAGAAGCTCGACTACATCTCCAGTTTAGGAGTCGACGCGATCTGGATTTCACCATTTTTTAAGTCGCCGATGCGTGATTTCGGCTATGACGTGGCCGACTATCGCGCCGTGGATTCCATCTTTGGGACGAACTCAGATTTCGCTTCTCTGCTTTCTTCTGCGCATGAGCGTGGACTGAAGGTCATCGTCGACATGGTTTTGGCTCACACCTCGGATCAGCACCTCTGGTTTAAGGAGAGTTGCGTGAACCGCACGAATCAAAAAGCGGACTGGTACGTCTGGACCGACCCGAAACCCGATGGCACGCCTCCAAACAACTGGTCGTCGGTCTTTGGCGGCCCGGCCTGGCAATGGGAGTCGCGCCGCAGGCAGTTTTATCTTCACCATTATCTACGGAGCCAGCCCAATTTGAACTGGCAAAACCCGGAAGTCCGCGCGGCCATGTTTGAAGAGGTTCGCTTCTGGCTGGACGCAGGTGTCGACGGATTGCGTCTCGATGCCATTACTACGCTCGCGCATGATCCAAAATTGAGAGATAACCCTGCGCGCAATCCGGTAGAGAGCGATTCAGGAAACAACCCGTTTAACTGGCAGGAACTTACCTACAGCCGCGACCAACCTCGCACTTTGGAGTCGCTCGAAGAACTCCGGACGCTGGTGAATCAATATCCCGATCGATACCTGATCGGGGAGGTTGCCGACGTCGACATGATCAGCGTCAGTGCCAAATACACGCGTACCGGTAAGCATCTCCATAGTTGCTACAATTTTGAGCTCATGCAATTGCCGTTCAATTCCTCTTCCCTGCGGGATGTCATAGAAAGGACCGAAGCGGTTCTCGGCACAGGGTGGGCGACCTGGGCGATGAGTAACCATGATAACATTCGGGTTGTGACCCGCAGCGCGCGCTCTGCGGACCTCCAGGGAGACGAACCCGCCCTGGCCAAGTTGCTGCTCGCCGCACTGTTGTCGTTCAGGGGAGGGGCTTGCGTCTACCAGGGCGAAGAACTTGGCTTGACCGAGGCTGAGATCGATTTTGCCGATCTGCGCGATCCGTGGGGCATTGAATTCTGGCCCGATTTCAAGGGACGCGATGGATGCCGAACACCGATGCCATGGTCTTCCGAGTTGCCGAACGGAGGCTTCACTACTTCGAAGCCGTGGTTGCCCATTCCTAGAGAACATTTAGCCCAGGCGGTCAATGAGCAGGAAAAAGATCCGCGGTCAGTCCTGCACACTTTCCGGAGGCTTTTGGCTTGGCGAAAGCAACATCCGGCTCTTGTGCGAGGCGAAATAGCCTTTGTCGAGTCCAGCGAGCAAGTGCTGGCATTTGAACGGTCGTCGAACGGTGACCGGGTCCTTTGCGTGTTCAATTTTTCAAATCGGGAAGCCGCGCAACCGATTTCAAGTCTTTGGCGTTCGGCCGAAGGCCACGGCTTTGATGCGATTTCCGGACAGGATCAAATCCTCCTGCCAGCCTTTGGCGTCTGGTTTGGAATCACGTAAGCAACTTCCGATCACGCCGGGCCGCGGAAACGTTCCTCACGTGATCATATTGGCTGCCACTAACGCCTGCGACTCCTCGGTGGTTGAAGTGACTGACTTATTGCACTAGGTCGACACCCAGAGCCCGGAGCGGCTAGACTGGTCGATGGCCTCAAGGATCTCCTGGTTCCTTGCTCCAAAGGCAAAATCGGGGAAACACTTTTCGCCACGCCCGATAGCCTGAACGAGGTCATGCACTTCAAATACCTTGATGTCAAAATAGCCGAGGCCGCCCCCGGCAAAATCAAAGCCAAAGAAGGCCGCGTACTGCGGCACTTGTGAACCGCAAAAAATGGTCGTGAAGCCTCGATCGCGTTTCTCTTCCTTCATTCGAAAAACCTGAAGCTCATTAAATCTTTCCCCGTCGTTTACGATTGTGCCTTCGGTGCCGGACACTTCCCAATACACCCCAAAGACCCGGCCCGCGCAGATCCGGGATGCTTCAATAACACCAGCGGCTCCCGAGGAAAATTTGACCAAGGACTGGATCTGATCCTCATTTTCAACCGTGCGTTTTTTCGCATCTGCTGCGACCTTGCTGCCGTAGCCGGCATCGAAGTCCGGCACGGGACGTTCCTTGAAAATCGTCTGAGCTTGCGCCGACACGCCGGTCACGTCGCCCATGAGGAACTGAGCGACGGAAACCGTATGCGCACCAAGATCCCCGAGAGCTCCTGTGCCCGCCAATTCTCTCGAACAGCGCCAAGACCACGGCAGTGACGCGTCATTAAAAAAGCCTTGGTCGAATCTCCCGCGAAAACGCACCGGTTCGCCGATTTCGCCCCGCTCGATGATTTGCTTGGCCACAAGCGCGGCCGGAGTTTTGATGTTGTTGAAAGCTACGAGCGTTTGAACACCCGACCTCTTGGCGGCGGCCGCCATTCGTTGCGCATCTTCGACCTTCACGGCCATCGGCTTTTCACAGTAGACATGTTTGCCGGCCTCGATGGCAGCCAGGGCCACATCAACGTGCAGATGGTTCGGAGTCGTGATGTCAACCACATGTATTTCCGGGTCTGCGACAAGGCATCGCCAATCGCCGTAAGCTTTTGCAAATCCAAGCTTCCGCCGGGCTTCTTCCGCGAGTGATTCGTTTTGATCTGCGATGGCGTACAACACCGGTGTGCAAGGCAGATTGCGATACAAGATACCGGCCCGGCGGTAAGCATCCGAATGAGCCTGTCCCATGAACCCAGAACCAATGAGTCCAATATTTAACGTGTTTGACATTGTGTTAGCTTTCCCGGCTGCCGATCAGAACAGGAGATTCCTGACGTACTGGTAGGCTTTCCCGGTGTACAACCGCGGCGCAGCTTTAGCCGGGTCTTGTTCCGCTTCGACTACCACCCAGCCTATATACTCGGATGACCGAACAAATTTCCCGATGTGCGAGAAATCGACGTCGCCGTCGCCTGGAACGGTGAAGAGCCCTTCTCTGACTGCTGAATTAAAAGAGACGTCATTTTTGCGTGCCCAGTCGAGGACATGGCGCCGCACGTCCTTAAGATGGATGTGAACCACGCGATCTCCAAAGCGCCGGAGGATTTCGCCGTAGTCCGCGCCGGCAGCGTAAGCGTGACCGGTATCCACAAGAAGCCCAACTTCTGGGCGTGTAGCCTCACAAAAAGCGGTTATTTCTTCAGCTTTCTCCACTAACATCTTTAAATGGTAGTGGTACGCCAGCTTGATGCCCCGTTCTTTCAGTCCAGACCGAGAATTCTCCAAGCTTGTCTGCGTAAGCCGGCAAATCGATGGACTTGAGACCAGCCTTTCGACTGAGGGGTTCGTCCCAAGGGGAATCGCCTTGCATCATCCCACACTCACCGTAGACGAGCACTTGGCAGCCGCATTCCTCCAACAACCGAACATGGTTCGCCGCAGCCTTCCACTCGTCTTTTACTGACCGCTCGGTAAGGTACCCCGAATGCCAACCGGTGACCAATTGGAGCCCGTAGCCGGAGAGTTTCGGCAACAGTTCCCGGGCTTCCCTGGGAAATTTTCGCCCCAGTTCCACGCCGTCGTAGCCAATATCCGCCGCATCCTTCAAGCAGACTTCCAAAGGAATATCTCCTCCTAGTTCCGGCAGCATATCGTTTGTCCAACTGAGAGGACTGACTCCCAAACGGATCCTTGCTCCGGAGCCTTCTGAAGTTGCCATAGCGATTCCTCAACTGACAATCTTTACCGGTCGTCCGGTTTTCAGGGACTCGGTCGCCTTGTCGGCCATGAACTGGGCCTTTAGACCGTCCTGGAGCGAGGGGTTAGGTGCCGTCCCTTTGTCCACCGATTGCAGAAAAGAGTCCAATGCCTGGTAGTAACTCGCTTCGATGCGCTCGAACCAACCGGGATGCAGCCCGTCTTCGACTACGGTTTTTCCCTTGTAAAGAGCCATGCCTCTGTAGCTTTGCCGCCGAGACTCCGCCAGACCTTCCGATCCGAAAACTTCGATTCTCTCGTCGTATCCGTAGGCGGCGCGACGCGAACTATCAATCTGGCAAAGGGCTCCCGAAGCCATTCGCAATGAAACAATCGAGGTGTCGACATCGCCGGCTTCACCAATGGCTGCGCTTACGAGCGCACCTCCAATGGCATAGATCTCCACGGGTTCATCGTTCGTCAGCCAACGCAACAAATCAAAAAAATGGATCGTCTGATCGCGCATCTGGCCGCCGGAGACCTTCACATACTCAATTGTGGGAGGCTGAGGGCCGCGGCTCGTGAGTTGAACGATCTCGATCTTCCCCACTTCACCCTTCTCGACCGCCTGTTTCACGGCCGCGTGACTTGCATCGAAGCGCCGATTGAAGCCAAGCATCACGGGGACGCCTGTTTCCCGAACCGCCCTCACCGCTTTCACCGCTTCCTGGTAATCGAGACCGATCGGTTTCTCGCAATAAATGGCCTTTCCTGCTCTAGCCGCGCGCATCAGGTATTCGACGTGGGTGTTGGTCGGTGTGGCGATCACCACGGCTTCGATGTTCTTGTCATCGAATATGTCCGCTATATCGGCTACTGCCTGTGCCCCGGTGGCGGCTGCCGTTTTTTTGGCAAATTCAAAGTTTGCATCATTGACCGCCACCAACTCCATTCCGGGGTGGCGGGCGACGTTCCTGGCATGGACAGACCCGATAAAACCCGTCCCGATCACGGCTGTTTTTAGCATGTTTATTCCTCTTGGTTCATCACATGCTCCCGACAGCGGTCCAGGCGCCTCCAGCCGCGAAAGAGCGCATGGCAGATTCCACAAATGCTACTCCGCAAACTCCGTCGTGGGCGTCCGGAAAACCGAGCTCTGCTTTTGCGTACGCCCTGCCTTCTGACTTCGCCAAAATAGCTTCTGCCACCTCAGTATAGAGGTTTGCAAACGACTCAAAGAAACCTTCAGGATGCCCCAACCCCACGCGTGTCCAGCGACTGGCTTCGGGCGAAAGCCAATCCGCTCCTTGGGCCAATATCTGAGGTGGACCGTCGATCGGACAATACCGCAAGTGGCAAGGATCCTCGTGATGCCAGGACAAACTACCTCGATCCCCATAGACCCGAATCCGCAGCCCATGTTCGTTGCCAATCGCCGCCATCGACGCCCAGAGTGTTCCGCGCGCCCCGTTGGAAAATCGGAGCAGAACATTTGCGTTATCCTTGATTGCTCTGCCCGCCACGATCTGGCTCATTTCTGCCGCCACTTCCGTGACTTCAAGGTCGGTCACAAATCGCGCAAGCTGATGCGCGTGCGTTCCCAAGTCGAATAGCACGCTCGAATCGCCTGAAAGAACGGGGTCGGTTCTCCATGCAGCTTGTGGGTGCCCTTGTTTCTCCAGCAGTTTCGCCGCCCAACCCGAAGCGTGTTCGGCCTGCACCACGCATACTTTACCAAGATCACCATTGCGGACCATTCGCGCCGCATGGCGAACCATCGCGTAGCCGGAATAGTTGTGCGTGAGGCAAAGAATCAACTGTTTCTCGTCCGCCAGGCGTTTCAGTTCTTTCGCTTCCGCCAAAGCCAGGCAAAGCGGTTTATCACAAATGACGTGGATACCCGATTCCAGGAATTTCTTCGCGATCTCATAGTGGCTGTCGGTCCGCGTAACAATGACAACGGCATCGATTCTGTCCTGCTCCCGCTTGGATTCGACTTCCGCCATGATCCCGAAATCCGGGTAAATTCGGTCTTGATCGATTCGTAGCTTTCGAGCCGCGGAGAGCGACTTCTCGCGGTCCCTCGAAAACACACCGGCGACCAGGCCGTATTTATCATCAAGACGCATCGCTGTGCGATGGGTTTCGGCGATCCCCGCGCCCGGTCCGCCCCCAACCATCCCTACCCTGATTCTTCGCTGTTCTTCTGTCACCATAAGTCTTGGATTAAGCTCCGCGGTAGTTTGCTAACTTGATTCATCAGTCAGGCGTCTAACAATTGTTCAGGTTACGGGAAGCCCGTAGTCGCTCGCTTCGTCAATCATGGTGCGCTTTAGCAAATCAATCGATCTCCGCATTCCTTCCATCCGCGAAAGAACGATATCCTCGTGCTCAATCGAGAGCCAACCGTAGGGCAACAACTTGTCGTTCCATTGCCAACTAAGAATTTCGCCATTTTCCAGAGGCCACGCGCAGGTAACCCAATTGGGCCTTGAATCCTGCGCTCCTCCGGCAGGCAAACCGGACATCAGGACAATTGTGTCCACGCCCAACAGCTCGGCGATCTGGACGGTCTCGTATTCGTGCAGCATTCGGAAAGGAAAGGTGACCCAGACTATCGGATACGGCGCACAGTTTCATTTCGGGGGGATCCAGAGAACGGATTTGGAATTGGTCGGTTGGGGGTGTTCCTGTTGTACAAATTGTGGCTGTTTTAGTCAAATTGTGTTTAAGGAGGCAGGAACAGGAGACAGAATTCAGAAGTCAGGAGGGCGCAGTGAGTGCGCGTCTCGCTTTACCTCTTCGCCGACTCCTACGCAAAACACTCAAAACTGGAGTGACACGGGATCACCTTGCGGAGGAGGTAAAGCGAGACGCAGGCGAGAGGGCGGCAGACGGAGGAGCAATGGAGTGGTGGAGTAGTGGCCGGGACGCGGTTGATTCGCTGAGCATGTCCGATGCTCGTCTCGGGTCAGTGCTTTCGATGGGTGGCGCTTACCTAGCGCCGCCGAGCCCTCCCGACGCCTGATTTCTTGATTTCCGTATTCTGCTTTCGACTTTCGTCATTTTCGGCTGAAACTGCAGCTTAAGCCCTTCGAATTTTATGACGAGATTTTCTTTGCAAGATCGCGGATCTTTTTCGCTGCCAGGCCTATATTGGCGGGCATTGGTGTGATGCCGACAACGGCGCGACGTTGGAAGTCAACAATCCCGCTACCGGGGAGATTTTGGGTACCGTACCCATGATGGGCGCCGAAGAAACTCGGCGCGCGATCGACGCGGCAAAGAACGCCTGGGGCGAATGGCGTCGCAAGCCTGCCAAAGAGCGAAGCGTTCTTCTGCGCAAGTGGCATGAATTGATGTTGGCTAACATCGAGGATCTGGGGAAACTGATGACAGCTGAGCAAGGTAAACCGCTGGCCGAAGCAAAAGGCGAAGTCGCCTACGCCGCCTCCTTTATTGAGTGGTTCGCCGAGGAAGCCAAACGCGTCTACGGAGACACAATTCCTTCGCCTTGGAATGATCGTCGGCTGGTGGTGATCAAGGAGCCCATCGGAGTCTGTGCCGCCCTCACACCTTGGAATTTTCCGGCCGCCATGATCACACGGAAAGCCGGACCGGCTTTGGCGGCGGGTTGCACCATGGTGGCAAAGCCCGCTAGCTCTACCCCGTTTTCGGCCTTGGCCCTGGCGGCATTGGCAGAGCGCGCGGGTATTCCAGCCGGGGTCTTTAGCGTGTTAACAGGCAGCTCGAAAGAGATCGGCGGAGAAATGACCTCTAATCCGGACGTGCGTAAAGTGACGTTTACGGGCTCGACCGAGGTGGGTCGCCTGCTGATGAAACAGAGCGCCAGCACAATCAAGAAGCTTTCGCTGGAGTTGGGTGGTAATGCGCCATTTATCGTTTTCGACGATGCGGATCTGGATGCCGCGGTCGAAGGGGCGATTATTTCCAAATACCGCAATGCCGGTCAAACCTGCGTTTGCGCCAACCGTCTCTATGTCCAGGCAGGCGTTTATGATGCTTTCGCCGAGAAACTCGTCGCCGCGGTCAAAAAACTCAAGGTCGGCAACGGCTTCGAGCCAGGAGTTCTCCAGGGTCCTTTGATTGACCAGGCCGCAGTGGAGAAAGTCGAGGAACATATTCAAGACGCCGTTTCGCAGGGTGCACGCGTGTTGCTGGGCGGAAATCGGCATGCTCTTGGTCAAACCTTCTTTGAACCGACCGTCCTGGCGGGTGTTACTCCCCAAATGAAGGTCGCTCGAGAAGAAACTTTCGGTCCCTTGGCTCCCTTATTCAGCTTCGAGACCGACGAGCAAGCTATTCAATTGGCCAATGATACCGAATTTGGTCTCGCGAGCTACTTCTACAGTCGCGATATCGGCCGTATTTGGAGAGCAGCCGAGGGGCTGGAAACTGGAATGGTCGGTATTAACACCGGCCTCATCTCAAACGAGGTTGCACCGTTTGGCGGCGTCAAACAATCCGGACTCGGCCGTGAAGGTTCCCACTATGGCATCGAGGAATACGTGGAAGTGAAATACCTCTGTTTCGGCGGGCTTAACAACTAGTCAAACCGGATCAGGTAGAGTATGGAAATCGATAGCCAGTTCCCAACCAAACTCGATGCTGTTTCCGACGCGCCGGAGCCACTCCGGAGTGCATTGGTGGAGAGTTTTCCAGCCAGGACGAACCAGTCCGCATACTGGTGCATGCTCCGGCTTTTCCAACGGGGGATGAAAAATCGCCGGCGACCGTGCTTGCGCTGACGAACAATGGTTGGCTCGTGGCTTCGGAAACCGAACAGGGTGGCGCCACCGTAGAAAAGTCCGACTTCAGCGACACCCTGTTTCTTGAACTGGCGTCTGTTCTCCTTTTGGGTCAGCTCAGGATTGCCTTTGCCGCGGCAGGACAGGTCGCACTCCGTAACGATCAAGTTCGAGTCAGTCTGGGACGAGTTTTACCGTGAGGCAATCGATCTGATGCTCGCGGGTATCGATCCGGCACGCACTGGCCGTAGCCGAGAGGGATCGGAACGAGGCTTCGATGTTCGAGGCGTGGCCGATGAAATTCCGGAATGAGGCCCGGCGTTATCGGCCCAAAGGGCAGCGGTTGCTGGCCGCTACGCAGTGGCCGGCTATTTTCGCCGGATCTCGGGCGGCAACTTGCTCCCGCCGGCGCACTGTTGATCACCGAGCGCGAGTTGGTGCTGATTTCGGAGGGTAAAGAATCGTCGACAGAACCCGCTCCGGAAGACTCTTCTGGAGAGGAACCGGAGGGAAGGGCGCTTGATCAGGAAGCCCCGCCTGCGTCCGAGCCGCCCGAGAGAAGTGACTCCTACCGGGACCTCTTTGGTTTTGGATGTAGAAAAGGCAGAGATCGATCCCCGTCAGACTCCCCGGAGACGTTTACGAATTTGCGGAGATCGTCACCTTTGTCCCTCGCGTTCGGCTGGCAGACTTTCAGGTGAGCCGTCGGGAACGAAATGGCGTGCTTGCTCTCCACTTCCGTGCGGCAAACGGGGGAGAAAAACTGGAGATCATCTTTCCCCGATGAAGAGAAGTCGTATCGAAGGCGATGGATCAGGGTTGCTCCCAGGGCTCGCGAACCAGATATACGGAAAGTCCATTCTGATGCAGATCTTCCACCGTTGGGAACTCGCTTCCGTCGAAGTGGATCGTAGCCGACCTGGCTGCGAACGTATCCCCGCCTGGAAAGACTCTCCCAAATTCGCTGCTAATTCTCGAAAGGAACTTCCCGGAAGTAACCTTTTTCCGTTCGTTGCCGTTTAAGATTTCGGCTTGACCGCTCTGCGTTGCAGAGCATTCCCCAGAATAAAAAAGAAATGAAAGAAATGAAGTTCGTAAAAGTTTTCCTTCCGGCCATTGCCTTGATGGCAATGGCTCTGGGCAGCACTCCTGCCCAGTCCGCCGAGGCCAAGATCAAGATAGGAGTTGCCATGGCCCTGTTCGACGATGTGTGGTTGACTTATGTCCGGGATGCCATGACCAAATGGGCCAAGAACCACCCTGATGTCGAACTCACGATTGTCGATGCGGCCAATGACACCGCCAAGCAGACGGGCCAGGTTGAGAATTTCCTGGCTCAGGGAATGGATGCCGTAGTCATCCTCCCAGTGGATACCGCTGCGACCGGACCGATGACCAAGGCCGTCGTCAAAGCCGGCAAGCCCTTGGTGTACGTCAACCGCCAGCCTGCGAACCTGCCGAAAGGTGTTGTGTATTGTGGTTCCAACTCCATTGAAGCCGGGATCATGAACATGGAGGAACTCGGTAAAGCGATGGGTGGCAAGGGAAATCTGGTCATCCTGATGGGTGAGCTGAGCAATGAAGCCGCCATCGGCCGTACGGATGGGATCAAGAAAGTTGTCAAGGAAAAGTTCCCGGATATCAAGATCGTCCGCGAACAGACCGGCAACTGGAAGCGTGAGCAGGGCAAGACCATTATGGAGAACTGGCTGGCTTCCGGCCAGGAGATCGACGGCGTCGCCTCAAACAACGACGAGATGGCGCTGGGTGCGTTGCAGGCCATCAAGGCGGCCGGAAAACTTGGCAAGATCCCTGTTGGTGGCACGGATGGCAGCCATGACGCTTTGGAGTCAATGGAGAAGGGTGAACTGAACAACACTGTGTTCCAGGACCCCGTTGGCCAAGGTGAGGAAGCTATCAATGCCGCCTATCTGCTGGTCAAGAAAGAACCCAATCCGAAAGTGGTGGACGGTAACATCTGGATTCCCTACCAGCCAATCACCAAGGAAAACTACAAATCGTTCATGAAATAAGTCCTCGCTTGACCACTGTCTAGGCCTGGAAGACAGTGGTCATTGAACGAGAGAGGAGCCGGCGATGGAAAACGAATACGTGCTTAGTATGGAGGGTATTTCCAAGCAGTTCCCGGGTGTGCGTGCTCTTAACAATGTCGAGCTGCGCGCCCGCAAGGGAACAGTGCATGCGTTAATGGGCGAAAACGGCGCAGGTAAATCGACGCTGATGAAATGTCTGATTGGCATCTATGCGCCGGATTCGGGCACCATAACCTTCAAGGGTGAACGACTGAATATCACCAATACCCATTATGCCCTCTCCAAGGGTATTTCGATGATTCACCAGGAACTGAGCCCGATTCCCCAGATGACGGTCGCTGAGAACATTTACCTCGGTCGTGAACCGATCACCTGGAATGGCCTGGTTGACATGCGCAAAATGAACCGCATGGCCACAGAACTGTTAGATCGGCTTCACATCAAGATCAAACCGACCGCCAAAATGTGCGACCTTAGTATTGCCAATATTCAGCTCGCTGAAATTGCCAAAGCGGTTTCCTATAACTCAGACTTGATCATCATGGATGAACCGACCTCGGCAATCACCGAGGCGGAGGTGGAAGGACTTTTTAATATCATCAGATCATTGAAGGCCCATGGGATGCGCGGTCATCTATATCACCCATAAAATGGACGAAGTCTTCAAAATTACCGATGAGGTCACGGTATTCCGTGATGGTCAATACATGGGCACTGACGCAACCGCTGATTTGACCGATGGCATGCTCATCGAAAAGATGGTTGGCCGGACGCTTACCGATATGTTTCACAAGGAAACAGCCGATATGGGTTCGGTTTTCCTGGATGTGCAAAACTTAAGCGGGAAAGGATTTCGCAATGTCAGTTTCCAGGTCAAGCGCGGCGAGATTCTAGGCGTTGCGGGGCTGATGGGGGCGGGGCGCACCGAACTTATGGAAGGGGTTTTTGGGGTGACCCGGACCCATGGTGGAACCATAAAAATTAATGGGAAAGAGGTCGTCAAAATCAAGTCACCGGCTGATGCCATTCGAGGCGGCATGGCCCTGCTGACCGAAGACCGAAAACTGACCGGTTTATACCTGAACGCCAGCGTTCGCGAGAATATATTCATCGCGAACATAAATAAATACCTGTTAGGACCGTTCATCCGACTTCGGGAAAATCGAGAAGGATTGCGAAAAGATGCGGGGCTTGATGCGCATCAAGACACCTAGCCTGCTGGAAATCATCAAGAACCTGTCCGGCGGCAATCAACAGAAGGTATTGATTTCACGCTGGTTATTGACCGAGCCGGATCTCCTGATTCTGGACGAGCCAACGCGTGGGATCGATGTCGGCGCCAAATCGGAAATCTACCGGCTGATGACCGAATTTGTTCGCTCCGGCAAGGCGATTATCATGATCTCGTCGGAATTGCCGGAAGTCCTCGGGATGAGTGATCGAATCATGGTCATGCACGACGGCGACAAGGTGGGTGAGCTTTCGCGTGCGGAAGCAACACAGGAAAAGATACTTCAAATGGCTACGGGGATGAGTTTGACTGCATAAAAGAGGAGCATTGTGGAAAATCCTGGAGCTGATTACCACAAACAAGGCTGGAAGCGGCAACGGATGGGTGCCCATGTGCTTTCGGGCGTATTCAGCAAATACGGGATCTTCTTGATTTTTGCCATCATGGTTTTGGTGGCCTCGATGCTCTCTCCGGCGTTCGTGAGCAGTACCAACCTGATCAACATTGTGCGACAGATGTCCATGGTTGGCCTGATCGCTCTTGGTGTGACCGGGGTTATCGTCAGTGCCGGTATCGACCTTTCGTCGGGTTCTGTAGTAGGCTTGACGGCGGTCGTTGCGGCGCAGTTTGGCTCAGGACGCCCGAATATTCAGCCGCCTTTTATCCTGGTCTCCACCTTCCCTTAATTGTGCCGGTGCTAGCGGCTTGCGTGGTGGGTGCGTTGGTGGGTTTGATCAATGGCAGCCCTCGTTGCCAAAGCCCGCATTCCGCCGTTCATCGCTACTTTGGGCACCTATACCGCGGTTCGCGGCGTGGCCATGCTTTACACCGGCGGTCGTCCGATCTCCGATCTGACCGATGAGTATAACTTCATCGGACAGGGGGACGTGTTCTGGTCGTTCCGGTTCCAATCATCATTCTGGTGATCATGGCGATTGTTACGCACATCCTTTATGCCCATACCAAATTCGGGAAATACATCTACGCTATTGGCGGCAACGAACAGGCGGCGCGGGTTTCGGGCATCAATGCAGCCAAGTACAAGATGCTTATTTACGTCTATGCTAGTTTCCTGGCAGGTCTGGCTGGACTGGTGGTTTCGTCCCGCATTGGCTCGGGGCAACCGGGTCTAGGCGTTGGCTACGAACTTGATGCCATCGCGGCGGCGGTCATCGGCGGCACCTCTCTTTCGGCTGGTGGAATCGGGACGGTTGCAGGCACGATTGTGGGTGCGCTGATTATCGGTGTCTTGAACAATACCCTCGACTTGATGAATGTGTCGGCCTATTGGCAGCAGATTATCAAGGGTTGCATCATTGTTGGTGCAGTCATTCTCGACCAGCTCAAGAACCGCGGCGGCAGGTAGTACCTCGGAAAATTTGGTGAGCGTTCTCTCTTCAGAAGTCTCGATCGCCAGGACGCTTGCCGTATGAAATTAGATTGAACAGTCTCCGTTATTCCGCATTTAAGAGTACCTATGACCTACAAAGACTTTTACGCGCAGGCACTGTTGAGCTCGCTGCCGATCGCTTACGCCGTGGAAAAGGATCTTCTCCACGGCAGGGAACCCACCCCGGAGAATGTGGCTTTAGGTTCTTCTCAGCTTGCGATGGCCTTAACCGATTTGTTGGCAAAGACCGTCCAGAACGTGCCGTGTGCCGACGAGCAGGTTTAGAATAAGTCGTGCAGATCGTCCTCGAGAGGAAGCCGTAGCCGGGTTTCATGCCTCTTTGCGAGGTCCGACGCGGTTAGCCGACAGCTTCAGCCCTGCAGCGTTCATTCGCTGGCGCTGACCGCGCGGATTCGCTTCGAATCCATCAACAATGCTTGATGGAGACCACCCAGACACAACGCTTCGTAGCAATCTGAAGTGCAAGGTAGACTTCTGTCACCGGGACAAGAAAATCAGGCCAAATGCACGGCGTGATGCTGTTTTGTAGCACAAACTCGAGCATAAAAGCGTTTTTACGTGCATAGAATGAAAAAGACCGTAAATCCATGAGTATGAAAAAACTACTCATTCTTACTATTCTGGGTTCCGCGGCTCTGGGCTACGTTTCTGTCGTGCGCCAGAACGACTCGATCGTCAAGCCAGCAATCGCGCCATATTCAGGGAAAAAGCTGGTCTTCGTAATGCCGCACCATCGCCCAGAGAACCAACAGGCTTCTGTCACGCCACATCGTCCAGGCCAAAACCTGGGTTAGGCTATTTGGAAAACTCCGAGGAGCTGGTGTGGCATTCAATTGTCCGCCAACCCTCGGGGAATTTCCTCCAGGCGGAGCTTGTGTTCCCGTGAACGTCAGCGCCTCGAAAGTGGACGGTCCACCATTCGACCGAAACCGCAGCGTCGGCGCTGATGACGTTCACCTGCAGGCGTTCCAAGGCCGGGATGCCGGCGTCCTGGGAATCGGGGAATTCACGCCGAACCGTGCCATAGGCAGCATCCCAGCCAAGGATCACGTCGCTATCGATCACGTATATCAAAAGAGGCGACTTCCAGAAGGGAGCCATGTATCCGTCGATGTTATGGGCGCTCCAAGCCTGGTATTGCTTTGCGATCTGTTCGGTAATCTGCTGTACTTCGGCGCTGTAATCCGGCGAGGCGGTAGGCGGTGATACCGCAGCCGGATCAGATTCCTTCATTGGAGCGGACGAGAGGGCGAAGGCCAAAATCCAGGGCAGCATGAGGTTGGGTCCCCCGTAGCCCAGATTAAGTACAACAGCCAGAGGATTCTGTTGACGAATTTACAAATTCGCGGAGTTGTTTCCTTGTCGTGGAGAACTTAGACCGTCTGAGCGGACTCGGAATTCATAAGACCAACGAGATTCTAGGATCTATTTAAAGGGTGAAGAAAAGAAAACTTGGCAACTCTGACCTTGAAATTACTCCGATCGGTTTTGGCGCCTGGGCGATTGGCGGCGGCGGTTGGCAGTTCGGCTGGGGAGCCCAGCGAGATACTGATTCGATGGCAGCGATCCATCGTGCGCTTGAGCGCGGTGTGAACTGGATCGATACCGCCGCCGTTTACGGGCTCGGACATTCCGAGGAAATTGTTGCCAAGGCTTTGGCAGACTGGTCCGGACCACGTCCCTACGTTTTCACGAAATGCGGAATGATCTGGAGCGAAAAAGGCGAGATCGATTATTCACTAGGCAGTGAGTCGATCCGAAGAGAGTGCGACAACAGCCTCCGACGCCTGAAAGTCGATGTCATTGATCTGTACCAGATCCATTGGCCGGACGATGACCTGGCAAAAACCGAAGAAGGATGGACCGAGTTGGCTAAACTTCAACAGGAGGGCAAGGTGCGTTGGATCGGGGTCTCCAATTTCAATCTCGCTGAACTCCGCAAGGCTCAAGCGATCGCGCCGATCACTTCACTTCAGCCTCCTTACTCGCTCATTCGGCGCGAAATTGAATCGGAAGTTCTCCCGTGGTGCCGGCAAAACAGCGTTGGGGTAATCGTCTACTCACCAATGGCGTCCGGTTTGCTCACCGGCGCTATGACTCGAGAGCGGGCTGAGGCACTCCCAGCTGAGGACTGGCGGAGCCGGAATCCGGAGTTTAAGGAACCCAAACTACTGCAAAATCTCGCAATGGCAGAAAGGCTGGGCGCCGTCGGCAAACGACGAGAGCATAGTGCCGGTGAAGTTGCTATCGCCTGGACGCTGCGTTTACCCTCCGTGACCGGAGCGATCGTCGGTGCCCGAGGAGCCGAGCAGGTCGACGGGATCGTCGGCGGAGCGGAGCTGGAGCTGAACGCTCAAGAAATAGCAGAGATCGAGGGGCGTGACGAGGCCGGTGTCTGATCGCCGTGTCGGCAAGTAGCGATTCGACTTGGCGCGTTCAAGATGCTTTCGAAACTCTTGATATTGAATGGATCGCGGAAGCTGACTGGGTAAAAATAAAGAGATGCGAGTCTTCGACACCCCCAATTCGCGCGTTCCCGAGATCCACCTCATGTCCAACGGCCGTTACCACCTGGCGATCAGCAACGCGGGGGGCGGTTTCAGTCGATGGCGCGATCTGGCGGTCACCCGCTGGCGTGAGGATGGCACGCGCGATTGCTGGGGAACTTTCGTCTATTTGCGCGATGCGGCGACGGGAGAGTTCTGCTCCGTAACTTATCAGCCCTCCTTGCGTCCGATCGAACACTATGAAGTTATCTTTGCAGGGGCGCGTGCCGAGTATCGCCTGCGCCAAGGTGAGCTTGAGATCCGAACGGAAATCTGCGTTTCGCCGGAAGACGACGTGGAGTTGCGGCGGGTAACCCTTACCAACCATTCCGAAGTAGAGCGTTCAACCGAACTAACGAGCTACGCCGAGGTTGTTCTAGCGGCTCCCGGGGCGGATGCGGCGCACCCGGTCTTCAGCAATCTCTTTGTGCAAACGGAGTTTGTGAGGGAAAATTCAGCTCTCCTGTGCACGCGGCGCCCCCGGTCGGAAAGCGAAATGCGACCGTGGCTTCTCCATTCGATGATTGGCGGAGAAAGTGCGAGAGACGAAATCTCCTATGAAACGGACCGCGCAAGATTTGTCGGGCGAAATCGTAGCTCAATCAGCCCGGCGGCGATGCGGGATGCTTCACCTCTTTCCGGTACGGTCGGTTCCGTCCTCGATCCGATCGTGTCCCTCCGGCGCACGTTCGGCATGGCTCCCAATCAAACGGTCCGGGTCGATTTCGTGCTTGGTGTGACGGAAAGCAGAGAGTCCGCGTTGGCGCTCGTCCAGAAATATCACGATCCCATCGTGATCAGCCATGCCTTTGATCTCGCCCGGAGCGACACGGCCTTAAGCGAGCTCGGCGCGACCGACGCGGAGGCGCAAATGTATGCGCGACTCGCCGGCGCTTTGATTTACGCTGATCCCGCCAAACGCGCTGCGTCGAGCGTGTTGCTTGCAAACCGGCGCGGGCAAAGTGGGCTCTGGAAGTATGGCATTTCCGGAGATATTCCGATCGCCCTGATGCGCATCAGCGACCCGAACAAGACCCGGCTCGCGAAAAAATTGATCCAGGCGCATTCCTACTGGCGGATGAAAGCACTGGCGGTGGACCTGGTTATTTTGACCGAGGAGTCTTCTCCTGAAACTCTATACGACCAGATTATCGGTTTGATTCCGCCCGAGCGTAAAGCGGAGACGCTGGACAAACCAGCCGGCGTCTTTGTCCGACGCGTGGACCAACATTCTGGTGAAGACCTTGTTCTGCTTCAATCCGCTGCGCGCATCGTCCTGACCGATGAAAGCCGAGAGTTAGCGAGGAACAGGAAGACGAAGAAATACTTGATCTGTCAGGCCCCGCGTTGACGCCGGGGCAATCCGGTTTGCACGATGCAACCCAGCCTCTCGGGCCCCGCGCGAACTGGTTTTTCACAATGGGCTCGGTGGATTTACTCCGGACGGCCATGAATACGTCGTGACCTTGCAACCGGGACAAGCAACACCGGTTCCCTGGGTAAATGTGATCGCGAATCCGTCTTTCGGTACAGTCGTTTCAGAAAGCGGCTGCGGCTACACGTGGGCGGAGAATTCGCACGAGTTTCGTCTGACGCCTTGGAACAATGATCCGGTCACGGACGTCACCGGAGAAGCCCTTTACATCCGTGATGAGCAGAGCGGAAACTTTTGGTCGCCGACACCTCTGCCGGCACCCGGAGCGACGCCCTACGTCATCCGGCATGGTTTCGGTTATAGCGTATTTGAACACGCCGAGAACGGCATCATTTCCGAGCTGACCGTTTATGTTGCTATGGATGCCCCGGTAAAATTCTCGGTCTTGAAATTGCGAAACGTCTCGGGTCGTCCGCGCCGGATAAAAATAACGGGCTATTGGGAATGGGTCCTGGGCGACCAGCGCCAAAAGAACTTGCTTCATGTGCAAACCGAAGTGGATCACAAGACCAGTGCGTTAATGGTTCGCAATTTTTACAATACCGATTTTTCTGAGGGAGTCGTCTTTGTCGATGTTGCCGATCCGGCGCGAATCTTGACCGGAGATCGGAAAGAATTTCTAGGCAGGAATGGAAGTATGTCGAATCCGGCTGCCTTGAAGCGGGAGCGCCTCTCAGGTAAAACGGGGGCAGGGCTGGATCCGTGCGGGGCCGTGCAAGTCACATTGGATGTGCCGGACGGAGAGGAACGAGAGAACCTGGTTTGTCCTGGGAGCCGGTCGCGACCTGGCGCACGCGCAGAACTTGGTTGAACGCTATCGTGAAGCGGGTGCCGCTCAAGCGGCTCTCGAAGGCGTTTGGCAATATTGGAAGCAGGCGCTTGGCGCGGTCCACGTCGAAACTCCCGACGCATCGGTAAACCTGATGGCCAACGGCTGGCTGTTGTATCAGATCCTGAGCTGTCGCTTTTGGGGGCGTACCGGTTTCTATCAATCCGGAGGGGCGTTCGGATTTCGCGACCAACTGCAAGACTCGATGGCGCTCGTTTACGCCGAACCGAGCTTGACCCGTGAGCATCTTCTGCGCGCGGCGGCACATCAATTCCGGGAGGGCGATGTACTTCACTGGTGGCATCCACCAGTGGATCGGGGAGTGCGGACCCATACCTCGGATGACTATTTGTGGCTACCCTACGTCACCTGCCACTATGTCTCAATTGTCGGAGACACCGCCATTCTGGATGAGAAGGTGCCCTTTCTGGAGGGTCGTCCTATCAAACCGGAAGAGGAATCCTACTATGATTTGCCGAGTCGCTCGGAGGAGTCCGGCACATTATACGAACATTGCGTACGCGCTATCGAACACGGGCGAAGATTCGGTGTCCATGGCCTGCCGCTGATCGGGAGCTGCGACTGGAATGATGGAATGAATCTGGTCGGAAAGGAAGGACGAGGCGAAAGTATCTGGCTGGCTTTCTTCTATTACGACGTGCTGATTCGGTTTGCCGAATTGGCGCGGAAGCGCAACGAAATCGCCTTTGCCGACCGTTGCCTGACCCAAGCGCGGCAGCTGCAGGAAAACGTCGAGCGGCATGGCTGGGACGGTCAATGGTACCGCCGCGCCTATTTCGACAATGGCGAGCCTCTCGGCTCGCAAAGCAATCTGGAATGCCAGATCGATTCCTTGCCGCAGAGTTGGTCAGTCTTGAGTGGTGCCGGAAATCCAGAGCGCGCACGCCGGGCGATGCAGGCCGTGGAGGAGCGACTCGTCCGTTCCGAGGCGAAGCTGATTCAATTGTTAGACCCGCCCTTCGATCGCTCCGTGCCTAGCCCCGGTTACATCCAGGGCTATGTCCCGGGCATCCGGGAGAACGGCGGCCAATACACCCATGCCGCGGTCTGGGTCGTGATGGCGCGCGCGCTCCTGGGGGATAACGATCGGGCCTGGGAATTGTTTGCGTTGCTCAATCCCATCAATCACGGGTCCACCGCGGCCCAAATCGGTACCTACAAAGTGGAACCTTATGTCGTTGCAGCAGATGTTTACGCGGTCGCGCCACACACCGGTCGAGGAGGCTGGACTTGGTATACCGGCTCAGCTGGTTGGATGTATCGGCTATTGAGCGAGACATTGCTAGGTTTGAGGTTGGAGGGGGATCGATTGCGGTTAACGCCCCGACTACCGACGCACTGGCCAACATGTAAAATTGACTATCACTATCGGCAAACGGCTTATCACATCACGATCTCCAGATTGGCGAATGTCCGACCGGGCTCGGGTCAGGTATATCTCGACGGAAAAGAACTGTCCGATGGAACAATCCCCCTGGTGGACGATCAACGCGATCACAGCGTCGAGATGCGAACATTCAGCATCCATCTGCCGGCAGGACCATGAGAGTTCGCTTCATTCTCCGCAAGCAGAACTCAGGAGTCAGGAGTTTACAGGAGTTGCAGAATGACGAAGTATTGCCAATTGCGAGATTCGGGCCCGCGCGCATAAGGAGCCGATCCGCTCATCGATGCTGTGACTCCTGCAACTCCTGAATTCTAAGTTCTGTTAATACCGCCACGCTGCACCGACGAAAGTAAACAGCCCATTTGCGGCCCTTGTAACGCCGACGTTCACACCTGCGTCCAACTGCCAATTATCGACCGGTTGATAGACGAGAGCCGTATCTATGGTACCGGTCCAGCCAGCCTGCTCCGCGGTGCTGACGTCGGTAGCGAATTCAATATAGGTGCTCAGTTTCTTCGTAATCGGGTGCGTGAGGCAAATAGAATTGGGATATTCGAAGTGGGAACCACCTCCCGGATCGTGCACCGATTGAACGGCGGATTCGATTCCCAACTGAAAGTTAGCGGGAAGAGCAAACTGGACTGGAACTCCTACGCCACCTCCAGAACCCCGATTACCAATACCATCTGCGCCGGTGGGAAATGTAACGAACGGAATGAGCCCGATCGCGAAGGGACCCCCGTCATCACCGAAGAAATTAATTTTGGATCTCAACGTTAGATCGCTAAATCCGCTTTGCTTCAGATTTGCGCCCGTATCTTTATCCCTGGTTTGCAAATAACTGTAGGCGGTAAATAAGAGATCTATCTCCGCATAGCTCGTCACACCGAGCCGGACATTCGTGTCGCCAAATGAGAAACCATTGAGTCGCACATGATCACTATTGTCCCGAGTGTACTCAAATAATCCGAGTTCCAGCAGGAAATGACCTGGATCAACGGTATACGGCGCATCCGTGACGCTTGGACGATCAGGCGCAAAGTCTCGCATCAAGGCCGGAGGGGTGGGATGGAAAAGATTGTACTGGCTTCGGTCGACAGGTTTCGCAGGTGATATTTCAGCGCCGCCATCAGGGATCCGTGATACTAAGTTTTTTATGTCCCTTTGGCGATCAAATAAGGAGGTTTGCGCCAGATCGTCGATCAAGCCACGCGACCACCGCAGGGCCGGGCGCGGTGGACTTGGCGTTCAATGGCTCGCCAGTTGGATGTCTCCAGGGCGACCGTGCAGCGGGTCTGGAGTGAGAACGAAATCAAGCCGGACCGCCTTGCCGGCGGTCCGGTGTGGATGTGGTTACGTCCAGGCTAGTTAGCTGCTGTGTAAGACACTTCATTAGAGGGAAGGCTGTCGAGTCCGATGATGTTATAAGCGGTGATAGCGAAGTAGTAGGGAGTTCCCGGTTTCAAGCTGGACAACGTGGTTTTGGTCGTATTACCAAGATCGGTGGTCTGCGTGTAGTGACCGCTGGAAGCTCCGGTATGCAAACGGTAACCAATGGCACTGGTGTAGGTATCGCCGGTCGTTGCATTTGGATTCCAAGCTAATGACAGGCTAGCGACAGGTGCGGGCGCTGGAGTAGGGGCAGGCGCTGGAGTAGGGGCAGGAGTAGGTGTAGGTACAGGAGTAGGAGTAGGAGTAGGAGCAGGAGTAGGTGTAGGAGTAGGAGCAAGGAGTAGGAGCAGGAGTAGGAGCAGGAGTAGGTGCAGGAGTAGGAGTAGGTGTAGGAGTAGGTGTAGGTGTAGGAGTAGGTGTAGGTGTAGGTGTAGGAGCTGGTGAATCCGCGGAGCGGAAAGCCACCATTTGCATGATCCATGGGCCAGGCCTGCTAAGGGACGCGGCAGCGCCGTATAAACCGGCAGTCGTGACCACCTGATCTTCGGCGATGTCACCGTCGGGATTGGTAATCATGCGTTGAGTCGCGCCGGCGCCTGGGCCTGATGTTCCCGTCCATACGACATTGGCCCCCACCAGCAGGTCCTTGGCGTTCTTGGTCAGCACCGCACCGCTGGTACTTATTGCGCTATTCCCGGTCGCTGCTGCGGTCACATCCACGGGATTGATCGGATCAATACCGCTATATTCCAGGATTCGAAGGTCAACAAAATTCGCTGCCGCGCTAAATTTGGCCGTGACGGTGTTGGCGCCGGCGGCCGAAGCCGAAATGTTCTTAGCGTAATAAATAGCTTGAGTGATCGGCACGGAACCGGTGAGGACCGTAGGTCCGGCGGCCAATTGATAGAGGTTGCCTTTAGAGTCGGTCAAGGAGTTGACCAGCGAGATCGAATCATTCCATCCCACGATGACAACATTTGTATCGCCGGCTTTTTGAGCAGACTGATAGACCGCCGTCACCGTTGTCAGGGCGGACTGCGGCGTCGAAGAGTTCCCTTGGACGTAGGTCAGTGCTGCCGAGGTCGGTGTCGAAGCGGGAGCGGGAGCGAGCGGAGCGGGAGCAGGAGCAGGAGAATTCGCGGCGCGGAAAGCCGCTATCTGCATGATCCATGGGCCCGCACTGCTAAGAGGCGCGCTCGCGCTACAGGAACCGAGCGCTGTCACGACACGATCTTCGACGAGATCACCGTCGGGGTTAGTAAGTATGCGCTGGGTCATCCCGCTGCCAGGGCCTGTCGTCCCCGTCCATACGGTGTTGGCTCCCACCAGCAGGTCATTTGCATTCTTGGTGATCACCGCGCCGCTGCTGCTCATCGCGCTGTTGCCTGAACCGGATGCACTCACGTCCTGTGCCTGGGTTGTATCGATTCCACTGTATTCCAGGACCCGGATATCGGGAAAGGTTGCCGCCGAGTCGAATGTCACGGTCACCGAGTTGGCGCCCGCGATGGCAGCCGGAATGTTCTTGGCGAAATAAATGGCTTGAGACAGAGGAGCCGAGCCGGTCAGCACCGTTGGGCCCACCGTCAGGTAATAGTGGCTGCCCTTGGAATCAGTCACTGAACTGACGTGGGAACTGGCGTCACCCCAACCAATGATGACAACGTTCAAATCCCCGGCTCTCTGAGCGGCGGAGTAAGGCACCATGACCTTGATCTGGCGGGATTGGGGCGCCGCAAAATTGCCTTGAACATAGTTCGGTGAAGATGCCATCGCGGAGCAAGCGAGGAGGATACTCGCGGCCAAAGCTCGGTGGACCTCGTTTGCGAAAGCGCTTCTTTGCAATAATGAATGCAATTTCCATGATTTCATGTACTAAGCATAATTGACAGCCGAGATCCAACAATTGGGCAAAAGCAGACAACCGATTAGTCGTGCCGACGATCAAAGTAGTGGGCATGCTCAGCCCAAATAGGTAATTTCCCTATGCTCGTTCGCCCATCGCTAGGCAAATTACCTATATGAGCTACGGGATCCCCCTACCCATGCCATCGAGTCGACTAGTGATCTCAGGACTCTCCGCCAATTGCTGAATGTTGGGGGGCGTTTAGACTGCCCCATAATGAGGAAAACTAGCGTTTTAGTAGTCGACGACGATATCGCGATTTGTCAAATCCTTCACCGGATACTTTCCGATGCGCAGTATCAGGTCCAGACATGCCATTCTGTCGCCGATGCTCTCCGAGCGATCGTGCACCAGGCAATCGACGTCTACGTCATGGACTACAGGTTGCCCGACGGTACCGGACTGGATGTCGCGGAGCAGATTCGGTCGAAAGGTAGTAAGGCACCAATTATTATAATCTCCGGCTACGATTGCGCTGGCATCGCCTTGAGAGCAGAGATGCTTGATCTATCCGAGATTGTTCAGAAACCGTTTTCCCGTGAGACGATCTGCAACGCCGTCAGGAAGGGGATCGAAAGTTCACAGACCAAGAAACGACCCGACGGGCAATTAGTTAGTCTCAACTCTACGCAACGCGAAACCGTCTATCAGCAGGGAGGCCTTTCCAAGACCGCGAGATTGGCGGAGGACTTAGGTCATCCTATTAAGCTAGACTAGAATGATCGATAATGGTTCATTCATCTGAGGCGAGCGATGAAGTTCGACACAATGAAGGTGAGGCGACAGAAAGGAAGCCGAGCAAGCGTGATGATTTCCGGTTCGGCGGCTAGCGGCGGTCAGGAGAAGTCTCCGTGCGCTTCTAACGTTAGCGGGATTCTTACCGCCGGCGAGGCAAATACCGCGCCCGGAAATGGCAAGGCAAATGGATCGGCGGGCGTTCAACGTAACTCAGCGATGGCAAAGCTGAGAAGGAAGGTGCTCCAGCAGAACGCCCTTGTCGAGTTGAGTCAGCGCGCTTTGGAGGACCGCAATCTCACTGCGTTGCTGGAATTTGCTACGTCGCGAGTGTCGAAAGTTCTCGGCGTAGAGTTCTGTAAGGTGCTCGAATTGTTGTCAGATGGCCGATCGTTCCTCTTACGTGCTGGTGCCGGGTGGAAGGCGGGCTACGTTGGGCATCCGATCCTGGCTCCCGGACAGGAGTCGCAGGCGGATTTTACTTTAACGTCGAGCTTGCCTGTGATTGTGGAAGATTTTCGTACCGAAACGCGTTTTCTCCCGTCGGCGCTTTTGCTGGAGCGCGGAGTGGCAAGTGGTATCAGTGTCATTATTCATGGCCCCGGCAAGCCTTATGGTGTGTTGGGCGCGCACACGCTCCGCCCGCGAAAATTTTTGGACCAAGAAGTGCATTTTGTTCAATCGATCGCGAACGTTCTGGCCGCTGCGGTCGAGCGAAGCGCCTTGGACGAGGAATTTTTCAGGGTTAGCGATCGCGAGCAAAGGCGAATTGGTCGGGATCTCCATGACGGGCTTTGCCAGCAGCTTGTCGGAATTGAATTCATGAATTCGGTCGTCGTCCAACAGCTGGCAGCGAATCCCGTGGCGAAGAGCGAAGCAGTACGAATTGGCAAATTGTTGCGCGACGTTGTTTGCCAGGCGCGTACGCTGGCGCACAGAATGTCGCCAGTACAACTCGAATCCAACGGCTTGATGTCGGCCCTGGAAATCTTAATAGCGAACTCTGCTAAGCTTTCTTCCGTTCCGTGTAGATATGAATGCCCGCAGCCAATGCTAGTTGAAGATCGGAGAGTCGCGACGCACGTCTATCATATCGCGCGTGAAGCGCTAGCGAACGCGATAAAACACGGACAAGCGAAATCGGTCAGTGTAGCATTGAGCAAGGTAAATGACGATGCGATTTTAAGTGTTTCTGACAACGGTTGCGGCTTCATGTGGGATAGAAAGACGATGGAAGGGATGGGCTTGCGATCCATGAAATGTCGTGCGGAAATGATCCACGGGGTTTTGACAATCGACTCGGAAATCGGTAAAGGTACAACGGTTGGGTGCAAGTTCAGATTGCATCGATGAGAACAGAAAAGACCGCTGCAGGAAGAAGACGCGTACTCATCGTCGATGACCATCCGATGACACGGGCCGGTCTTGTTCACGTGGTTAACCACGAACCGGGGTTGATGGTCTGCGGCGAAGCTGAAAACGCCGCCCAGGCGCTCAGCCTCCTGCAAGTAAGTCAGCCTGATTTACTTCTGGTTGATATCACGCTTCCCGGTAAGAGCGGGTTGGAATTGATTAAGGATGTCAAAGCGATGCAACCAGAACTCCCGATGCTGGTCATTTCGATGCACGATGAAACACTTTATGCTGATCGTGTTCTGCGGGCAGGTGCTCGCGGCTACATTAGTAAGAATGAAGGAGGCGAGAAACTGATCGGCGCCATTCGCCATGTTTTAAACGGCAAAATCTATGTCAGCGCCCCTATGGCCGCGCATATTCTGGAGATGTTCTCGGGCGGTCATAAAGTTGTGGAGCGTTCGGCGATCGAGCAACTGAGTGACCGGGAATTCGAGGTATTCGAACTACTTGGAGCGGGACTATCCGCGCATCAAATCGGCGACAGACTCCATTTGAGCGCCAAAACCGTTGATGCGCACAGGGCGAATATCAGAAAGAAGGTTAAGATCAAAAGTACTGCGGAATTAATTTCTTACGCTGCGCGTTGGATCGCAAATGAAGGGAACGAAAAATAGGAAGCCGGTACGCCGATAGCGCGTTTGGTGCGGGATAGTGAAGAGGAAGACCGCTTCCTTTATCCATTTTTTCAGCCCGGCAAGGACGTTCGCCTGACGATGACAGAGAGCACATCAGGCGACGGCCCATTACGAAAAGTAGGTTGCTTGCCCACGGGCGGGAGGCCGATATTGGCTTAGAATATCCGCGTTTTTGAGCAACGTGACGGTGGCTCTGCCCGAATTGGAGCTGGGAGTTTTTGATCTCAATTCAAAGATGCTGAATTGGCGCTTTGCTTCCGCCGCGGATTCACCATGGTAAACCAACCCGGTACCGCTAACCAGGACCTTGTATCGGTCGATTTTCATATGCCTCCTCTCCTCTTAGAGCCTCCATCGCCTGTTCGAAGTTCTTGTAAGTTCCGACTAGAATTCCATCCTTCGAGGCGAAAAAGTAGCGTCCCTTTTGGACAACATTCCCCAGCGAGCCCTGGTATTCAGGTTCGGCGGTATTGTTCAACCTTCTGATCTCGGTTTTGAGCTTTTCTGCGTTCATGAGGGATTTCTGGATTAAGATTTCAGTGTTCTGCGGGCCGACTTTGGCATAACGTGACCTTTATCTTGTAATAGTGGAAAATATGGAATCTTGGATATCTTTCCTATACTTTCATTGATTGGTGGCGGTTGTTTTTGGGTATAACTGCAGGCTTCGCAACCCGGCGTTTGCTTCGCGGAGAAACCTTGCGTAGGTAGTTGATGGTTGATGGGGATGGTGGCGGTCTCGTCGGTCCAGGACAGTTGGAACGCGTGCCTGTTCTTGCTCTCGGCGACCAGCAAGGTGCGGCCTATGCTGGTCATTTGGATGCACGATGAAACACTTCATGCCGATAGCGCGCTATGCGGGAGAGTGAAGAAGAAAACGGCTCCTTTATCCACTTCGGCTTCAGCCCAGATTCGCCCACCGTGGCGCTGGATAATGCGGTGGACGACGGACAGTCCGATGCCCATTCCCTCGAACTCGCTGCTCGGATGAAGTCGTTGGAAAACTCCGAAGAGCTTTGACGCATATTGCATGTCAAAACCCACCCCGTTGTCCCTGACGAAGTAGACCGGTTCACCCATTTGCTCCCGACAGCCCAGCTCAATGAGAGTCTGTTCCTGATCACGCGTGAATTTGAAGGCATTCGAAAGGAGATTCATGAACACCTGTTTTAACAACGCAGGATCGCCGACGCAATCGGGCAAAAACCCGATACGGACTTCCACTTTCCGCCGCTTTCGCTCAGGACTAAACTCGTCGAGCACCTCCGGCACTAGACTGGCAAGCCTTACAGCTCCTTTGGCGAGCGGTTGACGACTCAATCGGAAGAGGTTTACCAATTCTGCAATTAGTCTTCCCATTTCCTGGGCGCTGTCATGTACCATGCGAAGGAAGCCTTGTCCTTCCGCAGAGATTTTTGCGGCGTGTTCTTCCAGAAGTATCTGGGAAAAGCAAGTAATGACCTGCAATGGCGTCCGAAGATCGTGAGAAACCGAGAAGGAGAATGCTTCCAGCTCTTGGTAGGCACCTTCGAGTTCGACGGTGTGCCTTTGCACCCGGCGTTCCAACTCTTCATTAAGCTTGCGAAGCTCTCGTTCGATTCTCTTGCGCTCTACCGCGAAACGGATGGCTCGTGACAGAAGGCACGTATTGACTTGTGTCTTGTGCAGACAGTCTTGAGCTCCCTCCTTCACCATCTCCAAGGAGGCTGCTTCACCGCCCAAATCATTTAGAACAATAATTGCGGTGCCCGGGGCATAGGCCATTGTTCGCGCCAAGGTTTCCGATCCCTGGCTGTCCGGCAATGATAGATTTAACAAGACTGCGTCGATATTGCCTGCAGTGAGGCGCAGGAGGCCGGCATCGAGCCGGTCAACACATTCTAATGCGAAAAGATCCCCTGTGTCGGTCCTAAACTCCAGTAACTTCTGAATCAAACGGGCACTAATCGGATCGCCTTCTATCAGTAGAGTCCTAAATCGTTGTTCGCTCATTCAGTCTCGCTGTTTGACCACCACAATAAGTCTTCAGTTTCTACCAGAGTAGAAAACTACACCGCTGGCGCCGGCGCGCCCCCAGGGCCCGAGACATCGGCGGAAGTCCGGGTCTTACAATATTCATTGCTTTCTGTTCCTTATTTTGTATAATAACCATATTTAGAATAATTACAATTTGAAAGGCAGTCCTGAAACCTGGGAAGATGCCGGCCAAGAAACCTGAAGTCAAAGCGCACAAGCGCTGCGGAAGTTTCACTTACGAATCGCGACACAACAGTTCTCGTGGTGGACGATAACGAACACAATTTAAAGCTCGTTTCGCACCTGCTCGCATTTGACGGTCACCATGTAGTCACAGCTATGAATGCAAAACAGGCTCAGGCGGGGGTGCGAGACTATTCGCCCGAACTCATCCTAATGGACGTTTGTTTGCCGGGGATGGACGGTCTGACGCTAACTCGAGAACTGAAGGGTGATGAAACAACGCGACATATCATCATTGTGGCCCTCACGGCTTGCGCGATGGAAGGGGACGATGTGAAAGCTCTCGCCGCAGGCTGCGACGGCTACATCACAAAACCGATCAACACGCGAGAGCTACCCAGCCAGATCGCCCGTTTTCTGCGACGCGGTGTCGGCGAAAGAGCCGCTGAGGAAGCCCTTTAGCAGGTTATTCTCAATCCAATCGTTTCAATTAGTCCTCGCACGAAAGGTACTCACATGGGTACCGTTCTCAGGTCAAGGGTGCTTCGCGCGGGGCCCAAGTGACCTGAGAACGGTGTGAGGAAAAGCGTCATCATCAAACTCGGACGACCCACTATAGAGTGGTTTGATATTATAGAAAATATGGTTTATATTTTTATTTATTGCTTATAACCGGGGACGACCAACCCAAAGCGAGCGCTCCGCGAATTGGGGCGCACTAACCCCAATTTCTCATAGGCCGACGTGAAGCGCGGACTCAATTTTCGCTAACTGGCGGATCAAGATGCTACTTCCGTCGGTGGCACGGCGACCTCGGCCTTTAGCAGTCTGTTTTGAAGCGGCAGAGGGATTTCGGCGGGTTGGGTGGCCCTTTGAGTGGCTTGGACTTGAGGCAATTGTTTTCGTACCAGGTGTAATTCGCCGCGATCCAGCAGTTCCCACTGCACTTCTTCGCCGGCTTCCAAACCGATCGCCGCCGCCAAGGGCAACGGAAAATAGACATAAAGCCGCGCCTGCTGATTCTTGGAGCGGATGGCTTGAATTTTAAGTGGGGGCGTGCGCTCCTGCCCAAGCATAGCCAGGAGGTCGTCATCGATCTGGATGCCAGTGACAATCCGTTGCACGGCCAGCAGGAAGGACGTTTCTTTCACGGCTTCTATGGCTGCTACTGTTATCTGCCCCTCTATGCCTTTGTCGGCTCGGTCCCGCTCTGGGCCGAGCTGCGCACCAGCGACGCGGACGCGGCTCGGGGCGCCGTCCAGGCACTCCAGAAAATCGTTGCTGCGGTGCGGAAACGTTGCCCCAAAGCGCAGATCATTGTCCGGGCCGATAGCGGCTTTTGTCGCGAGGAGATCATGGCCTGGTGCGAAGCTCAACAACCAAAGGTCTATTATTGTCTGGGGCTAGCTCGCAACAGCCGGCTCCGGGACTTGTTGGACGATAAATTTGCTCGGGTGCGCGAGTTGGCCATTCGTGCGGTGGGGTGGCGCGCGGCTTTACTGAGTTCCAATATCAGACCCTCAAAAGTTGGACTCTCAGTCGCCGGGTCATCGGCAAAGCGGAGGTCTTAGGGGACATGGCTTAGCACGAGTTCTCAGGAAAAAAATGTCCTCGTCGTTGACGACAACCCCACAAACCGCAAGCTCCTGCGTGGCAGCCTGCAGGCAGAGCACTACTCCTTCGCATCCAGATACTCGTAAGGATAGCTCGGGCGAGCACCGTGACTACCAGCTTTCTGTTTTCCCTCTCATGGGAGATTGACATTGCCGGTTTCATCGAGGCCCCTGTACCCACCTGGCTGCGCCGGTTACGCCGGACGAATTCGGCAGATACTCACTCATCTCGTAGGTAACGCTAACTAAGGTCGCCGATTGATCAAAATCTCCTTAAATTTGCGCAAGAATCTTGTCTTTTTGGCCCCCTCTGTACCGACCGCGTGCCCGAAATCTCCTACGGAAACCAGATACCAGGTTCCGCCGTTTCGATTGTCCGACTATGAAGGGCCGGGATCTCATCGCCCGGTCTCAACCGCTCACAATCTCACGGTAGGCGGCGGCAAAGACCCAGCCCTTTCTTAAGAGCGATCCGATCTCTCGCATCGGCGTGTCGATGACCGTTTCAGTCTGTAGCATGACTGATAGACGCGCACCTATCCTTAATTCGGTCGCGGTGTGTTCAGTGAGCTTTCGACCCGTTTTGCAATTCTTGGGCCGCATTTTACGTTTCTTGTATTCATGAAAGCTAAAATGACTAGATCTCTGTTTTATGTAAAGTGATAGATATCAAAACTAAGTTCCAGAGTCAAAATGTGCGATCCCCCGCCTGAGGAAGTCTGCGCCATTCCCAACAGACGCGCAGAAGAAGTGCATTCGTTTCGAAGTAAAATGCGAGGCTGAGGTTCAGTCACCAATTCCGGGATAATCCAATCCGGCGGCTGGCGAGCATTTCAGAGGCTTTATAAGCGAAAATTATCTCCGCTGCGCCTGCTTGATTTGCTCGTTCTGCCTCGCTACCGGTTCAGGCAGTGGGCACACTTTCCAATGGACGGGGAGGGGCAAGGGCAGGATTGTTATCGGGAACAGAAAAATAGAAGGTCGAGCCGTGATTCGGCTTCGATTCCGCCCAAATTTTTCCTCCACGGCGTTCGACGATCCTCTTTCCGATGGCGAGCCCGATCCCTGTTCCTGCGTATTGATCACGGGTGTGCAGCCGTTGAAAGACGCCGAAGATTTGTTGAGCGTATTGTTGCTCGAATCCGATCCCGTTGTCTGCGACGCTGAACACCCAGGCGTCGGTCCCGCGTTCGGCGAGGACGCAAATTTTTGGGTCGACTCCGCGCCGATACTTAATGGCGTTACCAATTAGATTTTGAAACACCTGGCCGAACTGAGCCTTAACAAAACGCAACGACGGCAATTCCCCGACCACAACTTCCGCCTTCGCTTCATCGATGACAAACCTGAGATTAGCTAGCACCTCTTCGAGGACGGCGCCGGCATCAATTATCTCGATCTTTTCAATCAAACCTGCCCGCGAGTAGGCCAAAAGTCCGTCTATCAGCGCTTTCATCCGGACAGTGCCGTCCACAATCATTCTGACCAACTCGTCGCCACCTTGATTTAATTTCCCCGCGCGGTATTTCCGATCGAATAGCTGGATACATCCAGCCACCGCCCGAAGCGGTTCCTGCAGATCGTGAGAAGCAGCGTAAGCAAACTGTTCCAGATCCGCGTTTGAACGCGCCAACTCTTCCGTACGTGATTCCAATGCGGCATTCTTCGCGTCCAATTCGTCCGTCCGGCTGCGAAGTTCGAGACGCGCTCGCTCGAGTTCTATGCTGTTCTCTTCCAGTTGCCCGATCAAGAGCGCATCGTATTGTTTCATTTCCTTTTCGGGCGGCAAAACGTTTCGAATCGCGCGGGATCCTGAGTGGCGAACTTTCCTCTCCGCCATTGCCTCCTCGATGGTCTTAAGGATGGCGCTGGGCGATCCCTTTTTGCTGATGAATCTGTCGGCACCCAGTCCCAGGCCAAGCTTTTCGTCGTTCGCAGTGAAATCGGTTGCCGTGTAAAGAACGAATAGCAAGTTTTTCAACTCTGGACGCCGGCGCACCTCGCTACAGAGACTGTAGCCATCCATGTTCGGCATGAGGACGTCGCTGACAATGATATCGACGGGCTCGTGCGCCACAATCGAGAGCGCTGATATTCCGTCTTCCGCTTCAAATGTCAGGTAGCCGTTGCCCCGGAGGAACTCACGGAGGAGTTTGCGGTTTGTCGGGTTGTCATCAACAATGAGGACATTTTTCCCCGCCGAACTCATTTTGAGGCGTCTTTCTCAGATTGGTTTTGCTGGGCGTAACACATCACATTATTCGCGCACCGCCTATTGACGCCTGAAGCGTCGTGGACTTTTGTGCAGCGGCCTCCTGGCAAAGTGACTTTTGACATGATAAATGTGATTAACTATAAGATCAATGATTATAATAGTAGTGGGACGCCGCTCCGGCCAGCACAGGATGCGTTGGGCGACCTGGATGCGCGGCGCCGGTGATCGCATCGGAAGGGCCTGCTTAAAAATCGCCGAGAAGTATGGCGATTCTTGATTGTATTAGAGATCGCATTAAAGAGATGCTTCTCATTGGTATTCCTAAACCACTAATGGCAACCGATCGAAAGCGGTTGAGCATCTCCTTTTTCGAGAGACTTGCCAGGCGATCAACACTGAAGGATTCGACGCTGAAACTTGCCATTAAGCTGCCACTCGCAACCCCGTGCTTTAAGCTTTGGAAGGTAATCGGGGTGTTCTCTTGCCATGACAAATACCCCACCAAACCGCCGGCAAAGGCGTCTCCGGCCCCAGTTGGGTCTTTTAATATCTTCGCAGGGTAAGCGCCGCAGTTGAAGATCTCATCGGGCGACATCAGTAAACAACCATGCTCGCCTTTTTTGATGACCACGTATCGGGGACCGAGTTCCAGGATGGTGCGTCCGGCGCGGATGAGGTTTTCTTCTGCGCTTAACTGGCGGGCCTCCGCCTGCTTAACATCAAAAGGTCGATCCGGGGCAAAAGTTTAAGCAGTTCTGGCTGTGCGGTTTTGATCCATATGTCCATGGTGTCGGCGGCCACGATCGGCGTATATTCCGCCCATCTCTTCGACGCCGACCGATCTAAACTCGACGCGGCCAGAGAGGGTCTCGGTCTCTTTCTTCAGCCGCTCGACATAGTTGGCGTCGCCGCGTCCATAGATCGAAAGGGTGAAGCGCTCGGGAAGAAGTTTCATCGCACGAATCGCCGTAAGGGGGTCCTTATCCTCCGCGAGTCGTCCGACATAGAGGAGCCGGGTAAAACGGTCTCCGGTCCGCCGTTCGGGACCCACCGTTTCCAGTGTTGGATCCTGGCTCGATCTTCCTGCAGACGGTGAACTTCTTCGTTCATGGTGATATCCGACGCTAACGCGGTTAACGACCTGTTGGTGCGCAAAAGTGACGGCTTAGGACCACGACGGAGCGAGGAGACACTTCATAACTGAGGGAACAAATCGGCGTCTCACCGCCCGGCTCGCAAATGTCTTCCGGACTGGGTAGACTCGTGTCCAGGATCCGGCTCCATTGGCTCTCTTCTCCTTCCTGGACGTGAAAAAGGAGTGGTTGCCACCAGGCGTTAATCATCACGTACAGATCGCCCTCGCCAAAACGCTCTCCGCATAGATAAAACGCCAGGCTGCGCGATTCATGGCTCATATCGACATCTTTCCCCGTACCGTGCCAGCGGACATCCTCTCTCCAAAAGCGGCTGCGAGCGATGGTGCGGCGCGTCTTGCGCAAGGCGATCATTCGCTGGAAAAAGCGAAATAGCTCGCGGTTTTGCTCCAGCCGCTCCCAGTCGAGCCAAGTAATTTCGTTATCCTGGTTATAAGGATTGTTGTTGCCGCGCTGGGTGTGAAGGAACTCGTCGCCGGCGCAGAACATCGGCGTCCCGTTGGAAAGCATCAGCAAACAACAAAAGTTTTTCGCTTGCTTTCGGCGCAGCGCCAGAACGTCGTCTGGAACGCCATCTTCGCCCTCCCAACCGCAATTCCAACTCAGATTGTAATCTGCGCCGTCGGTGTTGCCGTGTCCATTTGCCTCATTGTGTTTCCGGTTGTAAGCGACAAGGTCGTAGAGGCAGAAACCGTCGTGGGCGGTGACGAAATTGATGCTTTGGTTCGGTCGATATACATCTCCGGGACCGTCGGGGAAAAGATCGTCACTCCCATACAGACGTCTCATCAGCGCGCCGACTTTGCCAGGATCACCTTTGACGAAACTGCGCAAATCGTCGCGAAATTCCGCGTTCCATTGGCGCCACATTAACCCCGGATAACTCCGGCCTAGCATGTAGGTGCCGATGTCCCAGGCCTCCGCCACGAGCCGCAAGTCGAATTGGATCCCTAGATCGCTAATCTCGCTAATCACCGGCGACTCACCGGTCTGAACGTTACCATGATCGTCTCGCGCGAAGATCGACGCCAGATCGAATCGGAACCCATCAACGCCCATTTGCTCGACCCAATGCCGCAGACTGCGCAGGATAAGGGCTCGCACAACGGGATGCGTGCAACGGGTAGTATTGCCGCAGCCCGTGTCATTCCGATAGCCTCCGTCGGAGTGCAGAAGATAATAGCTGGAATTATCCAGCCCACGCAACGAGTAATTCGGGCCGGTTTCGTCGGCCTCGCAAGTGTGGTTGTAAACCACATCGAGCCAGACCTCAACGTTCGCTTCGCGGAAGGCCTTTACCATCTGGCGAAATTCCGCACCGCATCATGCACCGCATAGGCCTCGTGCGGCGCAAAGAAGTTCAGGGTCATGTATCCCCAGTAGTTACCTTCCTGCGGGTCGAACTCTTGCACCGGCAAGAGCTCAACCACGGTGATGCCAAGCTCCTTAAGATAGGGAAGTTTCTCGATCAACCCAGAAAAGTGCCCCGCCTTTGCGTGCGACTCCAGAATTGGCACGTGCGGTGAAGCCCTTCACGTGCAGCTCATAGACGATCGTGTCGTGGGTATGCCGCGGCGGAAATCCGCCTCCCCAATCGAATGCCGAACGTCTGCGTGGCAGCACACCGAGGGGCGCGCGGCCATCGTTGGCGCCCGGTAGCTTCGCGGCGCCGCGCGAAAACCCCGGCGGGTAGTGAACCGCTTCTGCGAATGGATCGACCAGGATCTTTTCGGAGTCGAAGCGGTGTCCTCTGCCGGGGTCCCAAGGTCCTTTGACTTTGTAAGCATAGTAACGCGCAGCGGGGGCCGCTTGCTCCGGAACAAAACAGTGCCAGGTGCGCCCCGTCTTGTTCTGGAGCGGGTCCATCCAAAACTGATGCATCGGTTCGGCGAAATCTTCCTCGCCATACAGTAGCAGCGTGACACCTGTCGCATGTCGGGAAAAGACGGCAAAATTCCATGCATTCTCAACCGCGATCCAAGTCCCCCGAGGGGTGCCGGACTACCTTCAGCTCGTTCCCAGGCTTCGATCCTTCCCTTTGGATCCGACGCATCGCCGACTCTGTTTCGTCGATACCACATAATAAAATCAACAGATCTCGATGAATTAGGGCAGCGTTTCGTCCGCGAATGATTGCGCCTTAATGACCGGTTATTCTTCAATTTTCGCGCGAAGATTTAATGAAAACGGCTCGACTTTTGGATGATGACTTTTCGATTTTGGCACGACGGTTGGCTGGGCAAATTACACAAGTTCAGAATTATTGTGTTTTAGAGCTCAACAAAGAATTATGATATTGATCATATTTTGATACAAGGCAAATGGGTATGCCGAGAATCGCGCGAGGCATCTAACGGCAATTGGTCGAACGGTATGGTCGACATCCACTGTTTCACGCTGATCTATGTTGGTTCTCGTACTGGGTCCACCCATCGGAACGTTTTGCCGTCCGCGGGGGGAGGAATGGAACGGGGTGCCGGTGCGGCGTTATCAATATTGCTACCCATTCGTCGGGTTGAGCGCCTCGCAGAAGCTCCAGATGGACAAGAAGGGGGTAATCTGCTTTCGCTGCCACTCTTTTCCGCTCTGGCTCGTGCTGGAGGGAGCCAGGATTTTCCATGCACATGCACTCAAAAGGCTTCGGAGGCGAGGTCTTTCACGGCTGCGCAGGGCCGCAAGAGGCCATTTGTGGTTACCCTTCACGGGGAAAAAAGTTCGCCATAGCGTCCATCCTCGAAATAACACCCCCATTGAGTCAATTCCTCGTCAGAGACAATCCGTCCTTCTTTGCGGCCAGCGAGCCAGGAGATAATTTCTTGCCTTGGCGATCCCTTGTCCGAAAACCAAAGCCGTAACATGGTAGAATCCCAGACCGCTATATAGTCCCGTCCGTAGAGCAAACGAAGTTTTTCAAAATCACCAAGCATCGGGCTGACCTCCCGGGTATTGGTCATGCCGTGGTCGCTGAAGAGGTGCAGTCGCACCTTCCCGATAACGCCGGCATGCCAGCGAGTGTATCTCTCGACCCCTGTTTCGAATCGGTCAAACGCGGCATCGGTACGCGGGCTGTCGACGGTATGGGCATGCATGACTGCATCCAGCCCGGCGGTAAAAAGATCGGCGAGTTCGACCTCACCGCGGTCAATGGTCCGCAGAAGAGACGCGACATGGGTGGCGTCATCGCGGCACAGTCCGATCGCGCCCATCGGCGCCCGGAGGTTTGCCACAGCTCAAAAATGGCGGGCTATCCGCCAAGAATGCCGCCTGGCTCGTAAATGTCGCGCTTTTCGGTGTAATCAAGCCAGGGCAGCTTGGAAAACGTAACGCAGAGATGAATTCACCGCAATAAGCTCTGTTTTGCGCCGTCGATCAGCTCGATCGGACGGCCATCATTTCTCGCCAAGGCGACTCGTTTCGTCAGTCGGATCGAGTGTCCTTCGGCTGAAAAGGCGTGCTCTACGGTGTCCACCAGCCGCGCAATCAAGAATGCTCCACGACCTTCCTCTGCCAGCGGATCATCCGGCAGACTTGCGTCAGCGCACGGCGGTTGATAATTGCCGGCGTCGGTGATTTCGATTCGAATGGTTCCATCCGTCCATCTCCACCGGCAGACAACCTCGGCTTCCGGGTGACCGGCGCAGCCATGTTCGATGGCGTTGTTCAATGCCTCGGCTGCAGCAAGCTCTAACTCGGACCATGCGTTGGGCCGCAGACCGCGTGCCTGAAAGAATTCCTTCATCGCAGACAACGTCGCGGCGACGAGTTGGAGATCTGGCTTTAGCCGACACTCCCCGATTTCTGAGTTGGAAGAGTTTGCGGTCATACCTCGGGTCGAAGAAGCGCAAGTTGAACGACTTGTCTTTGCAACAGGTGCTTTACCGTCGCGTCAGGCTGGAGCACCTGGTACGCGGCGTGAACCCATTCGTCAGGCGAAGATGGGTCGTGGCAGCCTTGGAGGTCGGCCCAAGAAAATATCCCAGGGGGACTGCTGCGCAGGCGTTCGGCCGTCTCAGCAGACAGGTAGGCCCACTCGTCACTGCCGCGAGGGAGAATGCCAAACCAGCAAAAATTTCCCAAAGCGACTTGTCTGAGCCACGGCCAACGGCGCAGCAGGAGAGGGCCGCGGCTGCCACCTTCCAGAATCAGGTTCAATCCCTGATAGTTGATGATCTTTTTTTGCGTCCACAATTGTCCCGGCCAAAGTTTTGCGAACGGAGCAAGTAGTACCCAGAGGCCGAGCGCAGCAAGCTTTCCCATCGCCGAAGTTCGCCTTTGATGCCTGGCGACTGTGCCAAGAATGAAATCTTCGTTGATATCGATGCGGCAGGCCCGGCGGATGTCCACCAGAATGCCACCTTGCGCGATCGCCTCATTGAGCCGGGTATTGGGTCCCAGATAGGTTCCCGGGAGCGCTACAGCGTTCTCTATTTCAACGTCATGGTCCAGAACGCTGCCTTCGCCGACCACAGCGTACGGTCCAACCCGAGAAGCCTGCGCCAATCTCTGTGCGGGTGCCGATCCAGAATGGTGGATGCAAGCTCGCTCGGGGATGTACGCGGACGTGCGGTCCAAGCCAACCATCGGGCATGACCTCTGTGTCGACCGACACCGACCCCGGGTCGCGGTGCGTCAGCCAGAACCGCTGCATCTCCAACCAGTCGGACAAGAGACTTTGAGGCCCTGGAATTCGGGCTTCCTGCCGGTCCTGCTGCGGTAACCGGTCCATCAGTATCGCTTCGGAAGGGGCATCGGCTTCAATGCGAATCGCGGTGACTTTCGCTCTCCGGCTCCAATATCCGCCCGCAGAAAGATGATGCCGAATTTCGGCCGGCCGATCGGCGGCGTAGATCCGAATCTCCACTGCGCCCTGTCGAACGGACTCATCGATCCAGTGATCGATCAGACCCTGATGGCCCACCGGCCATAGGACAAACGGCAACGGATGCCGCCAGATAGAGTCAAGCGCCGCGAAATCTGGGGCAAGCAGCGACAAAGTTTTCAACAGGCTCCTGTTCCTAAAATGACCGCGGGAATCGTCTTCAAGAGCAGTCTGAGGTCCAGCCAGGGGCTCTCCGAACGGATGTATTGTATGTCCAGTCGTACTTGTCCCGTAAAATCGATGTTGCTGCGGCCGGCGACCTGCCAAAGGCAGGTCAGGCCCGGCTTGATGTTCAGGCGCTGAAGCTCCTCGAGGTTGTATTCAGTTACCTCGCGCGGAACCGCCGCGCGCGGCCCGACAAGCGACATTTCTCCGCGAATCACATTCACCAACTGAGGCAATTCGTCGATAGAGAACTTCCTGATCCATTTGCCGATCCTAGTGATCCTCGGATCGTCCTTCATCTTGAACAGCCTGAACAGCGCGCCGCCCGGCATCTGATTTTGCCTCGATAGTTTGTCCCTTAATGAATCGGCGTTGACGCTCATAGAACGGAACTTCCACATGCAAAATGTGCAACCCTTGAGCCCGACGCGCGTTTGCTTAAAAAAAATCGGACCGTGATCATTCAATTTGATCAGGATCGCAGTAATCAGAAAAAGCGGCGATAACAGAGCAAGCGCGCATCCGCCTACCACTAGATCAAGGATGCGCTTGAGAGCGAGTGAGCCGCCCACAACGGCGCGCCATAGCCCCAGTTTGATCCTTCGCCGCAGCCGGATTCGCAGGTTCCCGGAAGCAGTAGCGGCGTTGCTCCAGTATTCGATCAGTTTCGGGTCGTGCTCCTGGTTGCCGGTATGACGGTCGTCCTTGTTCGATGGCGGATATGAATTCATGAGCAATCTGGAAATTGAAAGCACCGGCGATGAATTGGCTTCCTTTCCATACGTCAGGACAGGTCCTCGATTCGCTTCGGTTTTTTTTTTTTTTTTTTTTTTTTTTTTTTTTTTTTTTTTTTTTTTTTTTTTTTTTTTTTTTTTTTTTTTTTTTTTTTTTTTTTTTTTTTTTTTTTTTTTTTTTTTTTTTTTTTTTTTTTTTTTTTTTTTTTTTTTTTTTTTTTTTTTTTTTTTTTTTTTTTTTTTTTTTTTTTTTTTTTTTTTTTTTTTTTTTTTTTTTTTTTTTTTTTTTTTTTTTTTTTTTTTTTTTTTTTTTTTTTTTTTTTTTTTTTTTTTTTTTTTTTTTTTTTTTTTTTTTTTTTTTTTTTTTTTTTTTTTTTTTTTTTTTTTTTTTTTTTTTTTTTTTTTTTTTTTTTTTTTTTTTTTTTTTTTTTTTTTTTTTTTTTTTTTTTTTTTTTTTTTTTTTTTTTTTTTTTTTTTTTTTTTTTTTTTTTTTTTTTTTTTTTTTTTTTTTTTTTTTTTTTTTTTTTTTTTTTTTTTTTTTTTTTTTTTTTTTTTTTTTTTTTTTTTTTTTTTTTTTTTTTTTTTTTTTTTTTTTTTTTTTTTTTTTTTTTTTTTTTTTTTTTTTTTTTTTTTTTTTTTTTTTTTTTTTTTTTTTTTTTTTTTTTTTTTTTTTTTTTTTTTTTTTTTTTTTTTTTTTTTTTTTTTTTTTTTTTTTTTTTTTTTTTTTTTTTTTTTTTTTTTTTTTTTTTTTTTTTTTTTTTTTTTTTTTTTTTTTTTTTTTTTTTTTTTTTTTTTTTTTTTTTTTTTTTTTTTTTTTTTTTTTTTTTTTTTTTTTTTTTTTTTTTTTTTTTTTTTTTTTTTTTTTTTTTTTTTTTTTTTTTTTTTTTTTTTTTTTTTTTTTTTTTTTTTTTTTTTTTTTTTTTTTTTTTTTTTTTTTTTTTTTTTTTTTTTTTTTTTTTTTTTTTTTTTTTTTTTTTTTTTTTTTTTTTTTTTTTTTTTTTTTTTTTTTTTTTTTTTTTTTTTTTTTTTTTTTTTTTTTTTTTTTTTTTTTTTTTTTTTTTTTTTTTTTTTTTTTTTTTTTTTTAAAAAAAAAAAAAAAAAAAAAAAAAAAAAAAAAAAGGGGGGGGGAAGTGTTGGTCTCCGCACCGCCGAGATTTCCGCAGTATTGATGTACGAAAAGTAGCTTCATCTTGTCATCGAGAATAAGGTGATCTATTGACTTTGCAATTCTTAATATAGTAATTATAGTAAAGGTAGCAACGATGGAAACGATCGATGCCGAAATTGATGGGGCCACCCTCAAAATCTTTGTCAAAATACCTCGTCTCGACGCGTCTACGGTGCGAGAATTCAAAAGGGAATGTCAGAAAATCTGGGTTTCCAAGATTAATGATGTGTGGGTGGATTTGAGTCAGGTTACTTTTCTGGACAGTTCAGGCGTCGGAGCGCTGCTAAGCCTTTACAAACTCCTGCCCACCTTCGAATCCTAGCTTTAAATTTCGCCGCGTCCAACCGGCCGTCCAGGCGATGATTGAACTGCTGCGATTGCACCGGATTTTCGACGTCGAGTCATGATTCAAACCGTACTGAGCACCGTTCCTTTCCCGAAGGCGAGCCGGGTCTCACCGCGGTCCTCTTTGGGTTCTAAAGACCTTGTGAGACGACCTAACGCCGCGAACGGAACGCCAAGCAGGATGACGACGCGGGGAGAGGCAAGTATTGACGGTTTTGTGCACACTGGTGCCTTGCTCAAGCGGAGGCGCGAAGTTGCTCATAGTAGATTGAGAGCTCGTTACCGAGTCTGTTCCAGGTGTAGTTTTGCAGAATGTGTTTCCTGCCGGCGTCGGCAAGCCTCTTCCTCAGCGCATCACTGGAAACCATGCGCGTCACCATTTCAGAGAAATCCGGAGACGTGTCTGCTAGCAGGAGGTGTTCGTCGTAGCGGAGCACCAGCCCCTCCGCACCGATCTGGTGGAAACTACCCCCTACCCATCGCCCTCGATTCCCGATTTAACCGCGTCCCCCCCCCCCCCCCCCACCGCCCCCTTTGATCCCCCCCGTTTAATAGTACGGCCGTACGTCCGGGACTTCGCCGGTGACGGTGACGCCGGGAAGAGCGGCGTAGGATTGTACCTGCGGCACCGGACTCTTGCCTACGATGAGGATGCGTCGGTCAGGTGAACGTCGGCGGACTTCAGCATCACAATGGGCAAAGTACCAGGCTAGCCCGCTGACGTTGGGTGAATAATCCATCGCGCCGCAGAAAAGAATGGTGGGCTCGCGGTCAGGCGCTGAGGGGAAATCGTCCCGTCAGAAAGTACTCTTCATCCACGCCGTTTGGAAGAACCTTGATTCGCTGGGCGGAAGCGTACTTCCCGGCGGAGGAAACGTCTCGTCGTCGGTGCCGCAAACGACCGTCGCGGTCAATTGCCCGGCGACCTTCCGCTCGTACCGGCGCAGTTTCCAAATATTTTCCCATCGAAGCCATTTTTCTTTCGCTGCCAGCTTCAGGTTCGACAGCTTCTTCGGTCTGGAACAAGAGATCCACTCGACTGCGATCCATCACTCGCAGGTGGCGGCCGGGCAGATCGGCCACATATGGCCACATGACCAGGTCGCAAAAGTGGATCAAATCGAAGGCACCTTGGGAGGCGAACTCCGCCAGCGCAGCGGCCAGCCAAAAGGATCCCTCCAGTGCGACACCGTTGCCGGTACCGCCTGGAACAGCCTTGTTGGAAAGAGTCGGGCCCATTGAGGATGAGCAAATGGCTGGAAGTGAATAGCGTTTGGCAAAGGTCTCGAACACATGGGATTTGTGCGTGTGAGCCCGCCTCGTCGAGACAGAAAAGGTCAAGCTTTCATGTCGTTTTCCCAGCTCGCGCGCCAGATTAAATACGCGATGAAACGTGCCACGAGTCAAAGGGTAAGGAACGTAAGGATAAACCGAGGAGAATTCGCACCACAGGCCTATCGAGTTAAGACGGCAATCAGCCTACCGGACACGGGTCAGTTCGATTTTGTACGGCCGGTCCAACTTCCGCTTTGGATAGTCGCTTGATATCCATGCCCACGAGGCAAACGTCATCGGAGAAATCGATCCCCTTGGAGAAATGCCGGATCTCGCCAAAGAGTTCGGCCAGCATGACAGCGGATGGCAGACTGACGCGCTTACGCACGGCTGCCATCAAGCGCTCGCGACTGTAGATTTCATCGTCGGGCGCCGCCACTTCAAACAACCCATCGGTAAAGAGCATGATAAAATCGTCCACGGCCATCGGACACTCGCAGGTTCTGGTATTGGGCGTCATCAAGCAAGCCAAGAGGCGGTCCGCCGCCGCCTTTGGCACTGATCGACTCAAGGTCGCCGCGGAGGCGATGCAACAGCAACGGCTCCGGATGGGCTGCGTTCGCGAAGAGAATTCGCGAGCGCGCGGTATCGGCGACGAGGTAAAAACCGGTGACGAAGAGGGCGCTCTCGGTGTGCTTCAGGATCGCACAGCAGGCTGCGGTTAATTTTGGTAAGCATCGCGGCCGGATTTGCAGCCGCAGCGCTGAATTTTTCGACAAGTGCGCTGTATCATGGCAGTGATTAATGCGGCGCGGACGCCGTGACCCATCACATCGGCGATGAAAACAGCTACCGAGGTATCTGAAAGACGGTTGACAGTGAAAAAATCCCCGCTGACCGCCGCCATTGGATAGTAGAAGCTCGAGAACTTGATGGCGCTCTCCGTAGGCGGGGCACCGCGAGGGATACTGGGAAATTGTTGAGGCAACAGCGCCATTTGCAGCTCGCGCGCCATTTTAAGATCCTCCTCCATCTGCTCGTTTTTCTCACGCAGCTCCCGAGCCCCTTCCGCAACACGCCGCTGCAGGCCGATGATGCGTTCCGCGACGTGAATGCGGCCTTTCAGTTGGTCGGCGTCAAAGGGCTTGGTCATGAAATCATCCGCACCGGCATCCATCGCTTCGAGATAGTTGGACTTCCCTTCGAGCGAAGTGAGCAGGACGATGTAGGTGTAATTTTCGCGTGGCAACTTGCGGACTTCGCGGCAAAGCGCCGGGCCATCCATCCCTGGCATCAACCAGTCTAAGATCAGCACGGAAAAATCTTCCTTTCTAAATGCCTCCAACGCCTTGAGACCATTTTCGGCAGCTACCACTTCGTACCCCATTTTCTTCAAAGTGGAGGCCAGCACGAGCCGGGAAACATTGTCATCGTCGGCGATAAGGATTTTCACGTAATCAAACTTTTCTTGATCGATTTGACTTTGATGGGACGGGTCCGTCGTCGCCGCCGAGTTAAGGTGATGGAGACAGGCGGAAGCGATCGTGAAACGACAGAGTAGGTTACGGAGGTCGGTTCCCGACGCATAGTAATTTCAGTAATAATAAGATCTAATTAGATTTACTATAACAGAATATTTAAAGACTTCACCCTGGAATCATCCGGGTTTGGCTTGCGGATTGATTCTAGGTCGATCGAGTCTTGAACCGGCCATTCGGGGCTTGCATCGGTCGGTGGAGTTATCGTTCAAGAGCCGCAAGCCGGAGACTGGCCGCTTTTTTCATTGGGAGGTTCGCACGGGGAGATGAACTGGTTATGACAACAAGGGTTCCAGAACATGCATCGTCAGCTCTCCCGGACAATTGAGACGCGCGGGCACACCGCAGGCGCCGGTCCCCGGCGAGGTGTAGCCCTGTGTCTCGCCTATCCGCCAGGGACCGCGGATAAACTCTGGTGTTAATCCGTGAACAGGTACGTGCAACCAGCGACCCCCCGGCAGGCATAACTGTCCCCCATGAGTATGTCCGCAAAGAACGAGATCAAATCGATTTGCAGGCAGCTCGAGAACGATCTCGGGAGAATGGGATAAAAGAATCGTGCAGCTATCGGACGGAAGCGCGGCGATCACGCGCGCCAAATCGTGCGTGGAGTAAAAGTGTGGGTCATCGGTGCCCGCAATCCAGAGCCGGTCGGCCCCACGAGTGACACTCGTTACTTCATTAATGAGGATCGGCAGGCCAAGGGATTCAAGCTCGGGCACCTGCTCAATGAAATCGTGATTGCCTAGAATCCCGAAACGAGGCTCACGCAAGGTTGCGATTACCGTACCCGCCTCCGCCACCGCCTGCGCATGATCGTCAAAGGTTGAGTTGCGGAAATCGCCGGTAATTACGACTGCGTCATAGGCCAGACCGCGCATGATGTCGATCAGGACGGGGGTAAAAGCAGGATCGAGATCAAGGTGCAGATCGCTCAACTGCAGTAGGCGAAAACCGGCAAAAGCGATGGGCAGGCGTCGTATGCGCCAGCGATACTCAACAAGTCGAGGCGCGAGGTAATTGGCGCGGGCGCGCTTGGCTAATCCGCTGAATCGAAGAGCGCGGGAAACGATTGCATCGAGAGGCAAAACCGCTTCCAGGCGCGCTATTCCGCTTCCCTGGTGCACACGTTGCGCCCAGTGAGTGGCCTGCCTCATCGTGCGCTTTTCGAGCGTCTCACGCCCAATACGGTCAGCAAGCGCGGCGTATGGTTCCGGCAGGGCGTTTAGGCCAGCCCTCAGGAGGGGCCCCTTCGTGGCCAGTGTCTTCAAATCGCTGGCATCTGAAGTCATCGCGCAGTTTGGGTTAAGTAATTGGTCATTTCACAGACAGACTGGCCGAGCGACGAGGCGGTTTCGCTGAGGCACTTCGCCGTCGGTTCGATTTTGAAGGGTTAGTTTCGCTCGTTCCAAAGCAGCTTGAAGTTCTGAAATCCGTGCCGGCTTGCTAAGGTAGTCGTCCATACCCATTGCAAGGCACTTTTCACGATCATCTAGCATCGCGTTGGCTGTCATCGCAATAATATAGACCGGCGATTTCCACGGACACCGTTGCTCCAGGCCTTGCTCACGCTTGCGGATCGTCCGCGTCGTTTCGTATCCGTCCATTTCCGGCATCTGCAATCCATGAGAATGATCCCGTACGAATTTTGCTCCAGACTTCGCAAGACTTCCAAACCTTTCCCCACCGCGCTTGCCTTGTAATGAAGTTTTCGCAATTGGCCCAAAGCAACCATCTGATTAATGTTGTTATCCTCAGCTAAAAGGATACGCACGGTCTCAGCCGTTGGATCGGGTTCCGGAGAAATCAGTGCTCCGACAGGTCCGTCAGAGAGAACGAAGATGTGTTCGTCCTTGCCTGTCACCCAGGAGGAACAAGCTTTGGTTAATGCCGCCCATGGCGACGGCAGTGGTGCCGAACCAACCCACCGTCCGCGGATGATCGGTTGGCACGCTCACATGACGACGCGGAGTCGCTGAAGATAAGTTGCAGTTTGATGAGTCCAAAGGCGTAGGTCGGTTTCTCTTGAAAGTTGGCGAACGCCACCCCAGAGGTTCTCGGCAAGTCCGAAGGAGCGCTATGAGGTTCGATTGTAGCTCAATTGGTTCGATCTGTCCATAAATTCAGGAATTACTAGAAGTTGATCCTTGGCTGTATGAATTTTCACCCGACACACCGCACAGACGCTTCGAGCACAGGCGGTCCCTGTTGTTCGGCGTCACCGTGCTGTGAGCACAGCCACTACTGGGAGAGGATATTCATTTATGCTCCCTCAAAGAAGTCCCCAGGGCCCAGGAAAATAGTCTTGTAAACACAATATTTTCTTGCTGCTATTGCAAAAATGACGCATCCTGATCGCGGTCATTTGATCCGGAGACAAACAATCTGTAACGTCAGCGCGGGCAGCGAATCAGTTCTTTTGCCGGATACAGAGACGGTATCCCGCACGATGCCCGGTGATTGATGCTGCGTTAACGTTTGCTTGTAATGGCAAATCTTACATTTCAGGTGTCCCGAATTTGCAAATGCGCCGAAGTTGCAGTCTAATCGCAAAAGGTGGTCTATGGACCGGTATGGAGTAGCGTCTATCTATCCTCTACGAAACCTGTTGTCGGCGGCCAATGAAATGTCGGAGGTCTCTCTGAAGGTCGCGAAATTTATTTTCGAGAATCCGCGCCTCGTGGCGTCGATGACGATCGGGGAGCTGGCGAAAGCGAGTGGATCCTCTAAGACGATGATCGTGCGGGTCGCCAAAATCAGCGGCTATGACGGGTATCGCGGTTTGCGCGCTGCGCTAATCGAGCATAATGGCGCGGTGCGCGGCGCAAATTTGCTCGGTATCGACCTGCCGTCCAGCGCGAATAGGGCCGATAGCTTTCTGGAGGTCTCACGCGCGGTTGTGAAAATAAATATTGAAGCGCTGCAGGATACCTTGAGCATAATCGACGAAGGGTCGACGCTCCGCGCAGTGACGGCTATTTTGCGCGCGAAGCGTCTCTTGCTTTATGGCTTCGGTGGTTCGGCGGCGGTGGCGCAAGACGCATACATCCGCTTCCTGAGGCTCCAGATTCCTTCGTCTTCTTATTCCGACTCTCATGTTCTGGCGCACATCATCGCAAATGCCGGCCCGGATGACTTACTTTTCTGCGTCTCCTATACTGGTACTACCCGTGATATTGTCGAGGCGTTGAAAACTGCCAGCAAACGCGGAACTCCGACGATTCTGCTCACGAGCATGCCCAGATCGGCTGCGACAGAATTCTCCGATATTACTCTCGTCTCTGCGGTTCGAAGGGAGCCACGCCTTGGGGAGAGCGTTGCGGTGCGTGTCGCCCAACTTGTTATGATAGACATCATTTGCGCAATGCTCGTCTTAAAGATGGGAAATAAACTTGACGCAGCCAACGATAGAATTGAGGCGGAACTTCATAAGAAACGCGTTGTGCTGAACAAGCGCAGGAGAGCGGAGGCAGCGCCGCCAAGAAACTTTTCAACGGCGGTTGACCGGGCCGATGCATTTGAGAGCACTCGGCAGGGAGCATTTGCAGAGTGACGGCACGCGCAAAAAGCGGAAAGATCCTGCAACCGGATGGCGTTTATTTCGTAGTACCTATCCCAGCAAGAGCGGAGTTTTTTCAGCCGGATTCGGATAAAAGCCCGGGCTGCGCCGTCGCAACACTGGCGGGCAAACGATCACGGCGCCGCTGTCCGCGTCCATCTGTCTGTAGGAACTTGACCGTGGCGAACTGCCTTTATCGGACGGCAACCGAACCGCTCTAGCCTGCATCGCTCACAAATCCTTAGAGATTTGTGAGCGATGCAGGCTCAGGCAGCAGAATTCCCCGGCTACGCCGGAAAATTCGACTGCCTTTTAGAGAGAATAGTTATGCAAAGGTTTGTCTCAATTCATTTATCTTAAAACAGGCTCTTAAACAGACGCGCAGCGTCTGTTTAAGAGCTTCCTAGCCCGCAATGAGCTCATCGCTTCGACCTTTGCGTGATTTTTGCGGGCTAGTGGGCACGCATCAGAATCCAAAGGATCACAAGCGCGATAAGAACCAAGTACACGACATGAGTGGCGGTAACCGGCCCGTATCGTAACGATTTTTTCATAGGCAAGCCTTCTCCGGCGCTCAAACGCCGGGTATTTGCGCGCTGAACGTCAACCTTAACTTACCATCACGCCTCACGCGCAGTATTGCAAGAAGGGCTTTCCAGGAAGCCTCTTTGCCTCACAGTGGCGTTTTGGCGTTACAGATTCCGAAAAGAGTCGGTCGTCGAAGTCGCTACAGTACCCGAGCTCCCACCCCCGGAAAGAGGGCTAACAAATGGCTACAGCTTAGCAATCCCCGGTTGCGCTCCTGGGTGGTTCTTGCGCCCTAGCCTAAGGTTAGGCCAGGTTGAGCAGCCATTGGCCATCTGTAAATTTCATGCGGCGGTATAGAATGAAGCGAATTCGGGGTCAGAGCCGGACAGACCCATGCTCGCGGAAAAAGACCGGCAAATGGCTGAGTGGGGCGGATTCATTGACGACTTCTCCGCCCTTGAAGACCTCTCCACTCCCGTGGCTGATCCACCTGGTTCCGGTGGGCAGATACACGTCACGGGCGCGTCGCCCCTCAAACAAGATAGGTGCGACGAGCACATCGGGCCCGAACATATAGGCGTCCTCGATGGTCCAAGCTTGGCCGTCCGTCGGAAAGTCGTAAAACAACGGACGGATCACCGGACAGCCTCTGGTATGAGCAGCGGACATCAAGTCCCGGATATAGGGGCGCATACGCTCGCGCATGCGCAGATAGTTTTCCAGGATGGTGTAGACCTCCTCACCGAAGCTCCATAGCTCGTTTGGCGCGCCGCTTGCGCATTTGCCGCCACCGGTCATTGACAGTGGCTTCGTGTGCGGCTCGCGGTCACCGTGCATGCGAAGCACAGGGGAAAACGTGGCGAATTGAAACCACCTGATGAGGCATTCCCGGAAGGACGGATCACTGTTCACGCCACCGTGGAATCCACCGATATCTGTGGTCCACCAGGGAATTCCAGCGAGCCCCATGTTAAGGCCTGCGGCGAGTTGAATTCGCAGCGATTCGAAGCTCGAATCGATATCACCTGACCAAATGAGAGCGCCGAATCTTTGGCTGCCCGCCCACGCACACCGGACAAGATTGATGATGTTCTCCTGCTTCTCGGCGGCCATCCCCTCATAGAAACCCTGTGCGTACTTCAGCGGGTAGATGTTGCCGACTTGCAGATTCGAACCGAGATAATACCGATAGTTATCAAAGTCATACACAGCGTACTCCGGCTCCGCCTCATCGAGCCAGAAGATCCTGACACCTTTGTCATAGTAGTTTTCCTTGACGACTTTCCAAACGTGCTCGCGCGCCTTCGGGTTAGTAGGATCGAAGAACACCGTATCGCCGAGAAACTCCATCGTCGTCGCAACACCGCGCTCAGTTCTCACTAGCAATCCCTTCGCGTGCATCTCAGCGAACTGAGAGGAGTTGCGGTCGATGGTCGGCCAGATCGAAACCATGAGCTTGATCCCAAGCGCTTCGAGTTGCTGAGTCATCTCGACAGGGTCGGGCCAGTAAGCGGGATCAAACTTGTATTCGCCCTGCATCGGCCAGTGAAAGAAATCCGCGACGATGACGTCAAGGGGTAAGCCGCGTCGCTTATACTCGCGTGCCACGGCAAGAAGTTCATCCTGCGTCTGGTACCGCAGCTTGCTCTGCCAGAGACCTAAGCCGTATTCCGGCATCATCGGAACCGTCCCGGTCACCTCCGCATAGTTCGCAAGGATCTCTGCGGGCTCGTCACCTGTTGTAATCCAATAATCGATCTGCTTCGCTGATATCGCGGTCCATTCGGTGCAATTCTTTCCGAACGAGACTTTGCCGATGGCCGGGTTGTTCCACAGGAAGCCGTATCCGAGGCTCGACAATGCGAAGGGAACCGACGCTTGCGAATTGCGTTGCGCCAATTCAAGCACACAGTTTTTTTGATTCAGGAAACCATGCTGATACTGGCCCATCCCGAAGAGCTTTTCCTCGGGACGGGATTCGAAGCGGACGGTCAGTGCGTAATCCCCGCCCAAGATCGGTTTGAACTCGCGGGGGTAGAGGCCCAGAGCACTGTTGAAGTAAGTAATCGATGCCTGGTCGACCTGCTCGTCGCCACTCTGCATGTTGCCGAGCCTTACACGTATAAACTCTTCCAGCAAGACCTCGCCCGTCTGGTTGACGAATGTGATCTGGCCTCTGGGATCGACGCGAGCAGTGATCCGGCCGTGAGTGATCGAGGCGGATCCGTCACCCGGGATGAAGATATCGGGCGGTTCGGAGCGCCTTCCGCGAAGGAGAGCCCAGTCTTCGCCTGCGAATGCCGGTCGCATGGTGCTTCGGACTCGCAGGCCGTCCTTCCCCCAAGCTTCGATGACCAGCCTCTCACCGGCATATTCGCGAACGAGCGAGTTGCCCTCCAGATGGAACACGGTATTAACTCCGAGATCAAAGGCGCAATAGCCAGCTCGCCTTTCACTTATTTATCTTCTTCGATCACGTTGACTCTTTTTCCACGCGTTCGCAATGTTTTTAACCCGAGCTGCATCCTCGAGCGCATCAGGGAACGGGCCAAAAGTACGCGGATATCTCACCCGCATGAACGCGCAATTCCGCAAGGTAGTCGACACGCTACTGCCATGAGCGCCGACACCAAGAACGTGGCGGCGGCTATGATCGCACACACCGAGCCTCCGTGAAACGAACCGCCTGGGGATGCGGACACGATTCTCGCTGACGTGCGCACGCCGGACAGCGTCTGAGTGTATTGACGGGTCGAAGACGGCGCATCGGGCGTCACCATCGGATGTGATGACGCGGATCACGTGGGAGCGGATCCCAACCGCACGTGGAGAACGTTTTCCAAACGTGCGACTCGGATTGGGCTTCCGCCGTCGGAGGGTTAGGCTAACCTCCGATCACGCCGATACGCCGACACGCCGATACGCCGACACGTTCCCGCTCCGGATGCGTCTGAGTGTATTGACGGGTCGAAGGCGGCGTATTGGGTGTCACCATCGGATGTGATGACGCGGATCACGTGGGAGCGGATCCTGGAGCGCATCCGCACGTGGAGAACGCTTTCCAAACGTGCGACTCGGATTGGACTTCCGCCATCGGAGGCTAACCTGCGTTCACGCCGACACGCCGACACGCGGACACGTTCCCCCGCCATCGGAGGCTCTAGACTGGAAAAAAAGTACCGGACGAGATGGAAAAAGATAGGGGCCGAAAATGAGAGGGAGTCCAGGCGATCCAGGGCGCCGCCGTGACCCGCGATCGAGCTTCCCCAATCTTTCGCGCCCAGACTCCGCTTGACCGCGGAGAGAACCAGTCCGCCGACAAAACCAAAAACCACGATGAGCGCGGCGAAACCGAGAGCTTGAATCGGCGTGAAAGGTGTGATCCACCACAGCAGGGTTCCACAAGCGATTGCGGCGGTACCGCCCCCGAGGAGACCCTCCAGGGTTTTGGAGGGACTGATCGCCGGCGCAATCGCGGTTCTTCCGAGAAGTTTGCCGAAAACATACTGGAGGACGTCGCTGACCTGGGTCACAAACACCAGATAGAATAGGAGCAGCGCATTCTGCCTGCTATAGTTCGGAATCGTCAACAGGAGCAGGGCCGGGGCGTGACTTACGCAATAGACAGTCAACATCAGACCCCATTGGAGCCGAGCTGTGCGTTCGAGAAAATGAGTTGTTTCCTGCCGAATCACCGGAAATACGGGCAAGATCAAAAATGTGTAGACAGGGATCATAATCGCAAATAATCCGTACCATTGAATGCCGATGAGCAGATATTGGAACGGCAGGACCAGAAAGTACGCCACAGCCAGGGCTCCATGGTCTTCTGGCCGGGTCTGCGTGAGGGTAAGGAATTCTCGCAACGCCATGAACGATCCGATCGCGAAGACCAGAAGTGTGGCGGTGGTTCCGAGCAGAAATGAGACAGCCAGAACAGCCGCCATGACCCACCACGCCTTCACGCGTGCGGTGAGATTATCGATCGCGGCTACGGCTTTCTGGCTTGGCTGTCCCGGGGTCAGGCGGCGACGCAGGAACCACGTGACAATTGAAGCTATGACCAGGAGGGCGAAAACACCGGAGAGCACCAGGATGAACTTTGCGTTGGCGCTCATTTGACTGCACCCATAGCCGGGCCAGCCTGCTCTTTCTCGTTAGGCCTTTTTTGGTGCCGAAGGGATCGAGGCGGCAATGAACGCGCCGCGCATCGGGAAAAGAAAGGCGCAGTGAAACCACATTTCAGGACACTAGCGCCCGCGCCACGGCCCGGGTTCGCGTCCAACAGGTGAGCAAGGAACCCGCCGCAATCAGTCCGCAGGTAATTGCCAGAATGTGATTGGTTCGAACTACATAATGCTCGAGGATGGATAGGAGGCAACCGGCTGTTAAAAGTGCCATCCGGTGCTGCTTGGCCATCGGACCGCGAAAATCTTGAGCAAACCCAAGCGCCGCCCCGAAGACACGGATGTAAGCCGTGAGAGCCGCCAACAGTGCGGCAAGCCAGCCAAGCCACGGTATTCCCGAAGCATAACCAAGGGCGATGAGGAGAGCCGAGTCAGAGACGCGGTCCGGCAATTCGTTGTAGAGGACGCCGAACGGAGTTTGCTTCCCGTGCTCGACCGCGACCATCCCGTCGAGCAGATTGCACAACAAGCGAAGCTGAACGCCGCAGACGCAAATGATGGAATTCCAAGGTTGCGGAAAGAAGACCAGGCCAACCGCTCCGATTCCAGCCACCATGACGCTTGCCAAGGAGATTTGATTGGGCGTGACACCACTTCCGGCAAGGCGGGAAGCGGCAGCTTGTGCCCAGCGAGCATCCCTTGACCGGATGGGACGTCGGTCCGCATTTGCAGGCGGCGCCGCGCCAGCCTTGGGCAGCTCCGAGAGTGGAGTCGCTTCTCTCATCGCAGATTCGTACCACGAGAGGTTTAGGTTAGCGAATTGATTGAGGAACGAATGAAAACACTAGCCGAGCGTTTTCTCGCTGTCCTGGATCTCGCCAATCGCCACATAGCCCGTCGTTTCCTTGTTCATGTCGGGTACACCGAGGAAGATTCCTACCAGGTGCAGATTTTCGAAATAGTCCGGGTTTCGCGTGTAGTGGCCCGTACCGGTCGGAAGGTGCATCGTGGTTCCGGGAACGTATTCAAACTCTTTGTACTTTCCCGGTTCCACTTCAATTCCTTCGACGCCGCGGCCCGCGACGCAATGGACAATCTCGTCGCACTTCGTGTGCCGATGTTTGGAGTGTTCCTCGCGGGGCCCGAATACCGCCTTAAAGACGCAGATGTTTTCCGCGCCGTTTGCTTCCCGGGAGATCAGCTCCCTGCATTCAAACGTCGTCACTCCGCCCTTAACGCGCACGAATTCGTGCTTGATCACACCTTCACCCATCCCGACCGTATGTTTCTTGATTGCCATGGCCTAACCTCCAGCTTCTAATCGATCTCGCGAGCCGCTTCCGGACATCGAGAATTTACTGCTTATAAACCCGGTTGGCGATCGCCATGATGTCGCTGAGATTCGACTTGTCCGTGAGGACGAACGGGATCAGGATTTGCTTGGGGAGGTCCTTCCTGCCGTCCAGATACATCGTAGCGGCCATGATTCCACCCGCGCCCTGTCCCTCAGGATTTTGGAACACCGTCGAAACGATCTCGCCCGCCTTGATCCCGTCGAGCACCTCCGGGAGCCCGTCCACGCTGCAGTACAGCCGAACCTTTCCGAGCAAGCCGGCAGACTTGACAGCACCGAGAGCGCCGAGAATCATGTCGTCGCCGTTGGCAATAACGAAATCATAGTCAGGTGACTTGTTCAAAATCGATTCGGCTACGGACTGCGCCTTGCCCCGGGAGAAATCGGCGTATTGCTCCGTCCAGATGATCTTATCCGCGATACCCGCTTCTTTGAGAGTGTCCTTAACGCCTTGGTTGCGGATTTCATCGGTGATGTAGCCGGCGATGCCTCTCATGTAGATGCCGTTCAGAGTCGGCTTTCCCAACTCTTTGTACAGCTTGACGATCTGTTTACCCATCGTGATGCCGGAATCGATCTGGTTGGACCCGACAAAGGTCACGTACTGCCCGCCCTCGGCCAAGATGTTGAAGTGAACCACAGGGATATTCGCCTTGTTTGCTGCTTCGATCGAAGCGCCCGAGGCTTTCAAACTGGCTCCTTCAAAGAGCAGGAGGTCGATTTTTTGCTGAAGCAGATTTTCAACGTTGCTCAATTCAACGTTGGTGTCGTTTTTCGCATCGACTTCAATGATCTTGACGCCCATCTCTTTAGCCTTGTTCTGAACTGCCCTCTGGAGGGCAGCAATGTAAGATATAGAGACATCGGTGTAGGAGACGCCAATGGTCCACTCCTTGGTTGCTTTGTACGGTGTCAGCCACCAACCCTCCTTCGTTACATCCACTGAAGCCGCCGGTGTTTGGGCCTTGACGGGAACTCCGATGATAAGCGGAGCCGCAGCCAGGAACAGAATCGTGATTGATTTGAGTAGTTTCATGTTGGTTTCTTTTCGTTAGCTAGCCTTGTAAAATATGAGCTGGAACGTTTCATGCCCTCCCTTCTTTGAACGAACAGGTCCACCCAGACGGCGAGAATAATGATGAAGCCGAGGATCGCCTGCTGAATGGGCGAGGGGACGTTCAGCATGACCAACCCGCTCTGGACGATCTGCATGATCAACGCGCCCACAATGGTTTTTCCAACCGTGCCTCGTCCTCCGAAAAGGCTGGCGCCTCCGACGACGACTGAGGCGATGGCGACCATCTCAAAACCTGCTCCTGATATCGACTGAGCGGCGCCTAACCGGGAAGTGAAGACAAGGCCGGCGAGCCCACAGAAAAAGCCGCTGATTGAGTAAACGCAGAGCTTGACCAGATTAACGTTGATCCCCGCTGCCCTCGCTGCCTCCTCGTTGCCGCCGACGGCGTACACATACCGTCCGAAACGAGTACGGTTCAACACCAGTGAAGTGATACCCACGACGCAGAGCAGGATGATGACTGGTATCGGGATCAGGCCTACCTTTTCCTGTCCGAGGATGCGGTACCATGGCTGAAGCTGGTAGATGGGGTTCACGTGGTACCAAACAATGAAGCCGCGAAAGGCATACATGGTTCCGAGAGTAACGATCAGGGGAGGCAGTCTGCCCCAGGAGACGAGGTATCCGTTGACGAGGCCGCAGAGGAGTCCAAGTAAGAGCGGCACCCCCAGGGCAAGCGCAACGTTGAAAGGCGTGGGTCCCTGCTTGGCAAGCAGCCCCGAGAATATACCAGCGATTGCGAGGATCGAACCTACCGAAAGGTCGATTCCCTTGGAAACAATCACAAACAGCATCCCCACCGAAATGATCCCCATCACACTGACCTGTAAAAGGATCAGGATGAGATTGTTAACGGTCGCGAAACCCTTGGTGGTCAAAGAAAAGGCGAGAGTGATGACTACAAGGACGATATAGATGCCGTAGTCACGGAGAATCATTGACAGTGCGGAGCCGCGCGAGCGACGGCCCGCCTTTGCGGCCCGGGACCCAGACTGCTGTTACGTCCGACTCAGTCGCACTTTTCGGCATATGCCATTTAATAGTGGGTGGCCTGCTGCGGAGCGGAACCCAAATCATCTCCTCGCTAAATGCAAGATCGACACGCTCGGTTTTGGGGGAGGGACATGTGCGTAGCGTGACGAGTCGTTGGCGCGCTCTTCGGGCTCCCTATAGGCTATAGTTAACGTCTCGAGCTCAAGTGTCAAGAAGGCAAGCATGTACGGTATCAATCATGTTTCACTGCCAGGTTTCCGTGTCACCCAGCCGCCAAGCGCGAACACGTGCCCAACGGCGTGTGGAAGCGGATTCACCCGCCAGTGTTTTCCGCGGTCATACGAATGCAGGACTTGACCGATCTTGCTGCTGCAAATCACGTGATCGGGTTGGTTCGGATTTACGGCCAGACCGAAGATGGTCGTCTTCAGGGGGACGCCAACGTCTGCCTGTTCCCAGGTTGTGCCATCGTTCCGGCTCACGAACAGTGCGCCCCTGTCTCCGTCGAAATCGTTGCCGGCGGCAAGATAGAGAGTATCGCCGTCGCCTGGAGCGTAGGCGAGTACCCTGCAGTAAGAGCCGATCGGGCGAAGAGGCGGTGCTTTGAGGTCACGCCAGTGCAAGCCGCGATCGACGCTGCGGAACGTGCCAAAACGGGTGGCTACGGTCAATTGGCCGGGGTTTTTCGGGCTGACCACTACCGAATGAATGTCGACGGAGCCCTCATCGATATACAGGCCGTCAATGAGGTTGTCCCAGCTTTCACCCCCATCCACGCTGCGAAGCAGACCACCAACCTCAATGCTGGCATAGATCTGATCAGGATGAGCGGGATCGACTGCGATCGAAATGATGCGTTTTGGAATGCCGTGGATGGTCCGACACCGCCGGAAAGGTCACGTTGACCGGCAGTTTTTGCCAGGTAGATCCGTCATCTGTACTCCGGTAAATCGCGCACGGCTCATAGCCGGCGAAGATAGTGTTGGAATCGCGCGGATGCCGGGCCAGCGACCAGACCGCGAGTTCCGGCTTCGGGGCGCTCAGCCGCCGCCAGGAATCGCCAGCATCGTCACTTCTCCAGACTCCATCGTCGGTGCCGATGGTAACCGAACCTGAACGCTTTGGATCGGTGAGGATCGAGAAGACATGAGGGTTTGGTTGGATCTTGTCGCCCAAAGATTGCCAAGCGTCCGTCGCCGTTGACGGCTCCGATAGAGACCGGCGCTCCAGAATCGGCCCGGGTCAGTGTCCCCTGCGAGCCCAGCATAAACATAAAAGTCCGACATTCGCTTCTCCTTCTGACAATTGTTATCGTCGCGGCCCTAATGACTCGTTGGGTCAACGTGCCAGGGGAAACATCATCTGGCACGAGGAGGTCCAGGGAGCGATTGAGCAGAGGTGCGACCGAAGTCTTGCGCAAGCCTATAGCCTATAGGAAGATGCACAATGGCGCAATTCCCGAGTGCTTTGTCGCCGGCTAACTCGATGAGAGGAGAACCCTGATGCAAAACGTTGTCGCACCCCAGCCGATCGTCAGGATGGCGGGCATCAGCAAGAGTTTTACCGGTACGGACGCAGTACGAAACGTGGACCTGGAAATCCTGCCCGGTGAAGTCCATGGGCTGGTCGGCGAGAACGGCGCTGGGAAATCCACGCTCATGAGAGTTCTCGCGGGCATTTATCCCGATTACAGTGGCGAGATTTTCTTCGGCGGGCGACCCGCAAGGATCCATACCCCGCGGATTGCGCGGGAACTGGGAATCGCGCTGGTGCACCAGGAACTGAGTCTCATCCCCGAGCTGTCAGTAGCTGAAAATATGTTTCTCGGGAGAGAAGCTCCCTCAAGTATTCCGGGACTCATCAGCCGGCGCCGGATTGAAAAGAAGCCGGCGCGATTCTGGCCAAAATTGAGGCTGACATATCCCCTACCCAGAGAGTCAACCAATTGTCTATCGCCAAACAGCAGCTGGTTGAAATCGCCAAGGGAATTTCAATGCATTCGCAGGTTCTCATCCTGGACGAGCCGACCTCTTCGCTGACCGAGCCGGAGATCAAGGATCTTTTCCGGGTCATTCGAACCATGAAGGAGAAGGGAGTCGCGGTCATCTACATCTCGCACAAACTGGCGGAAGATATTTGCGATTGCAGATCGAATCACCGTCCTGCGCGACGGGTTGAGGCTGAGTTCTCGCCCGGTTGATCAGTGGGACGAAGCAGACCTTGTGAGGGAGATGGTCGGTAGAGCTCTTTCCGAATTCTTTCCCCGCAGCCACCAGCATCTTCGGGACCATGCCGTCCTGGAGGTGACCAACCTCACGCAGTTGCCTCACTTTATCGATGTGAGCCTGACGGTGCATCGCGGCGAGGTCGTAGGTATTTATGGTTTGATCGGATCGGGGAGAACTCGGCTCGTCAAGGCTATTTTCGGGCTCTCAAAGGCTGACCGCGGTCAGATTAAAATTCAGGGTCGACCGGTGGAAGTGCGATCGCCTGCCGATGCGATTGCAAGCGGGCTGGCGCTCGTTCCCGAAGACAGACGCCTGCTCGGCCTGGTTCATGTGCTCGACGTCAGGAAGAATCTCACGCTGCCACATCTCAAGGCGCTCTCGAACTCCCTGTTCATCAACGACCGGGAGGAGCAGCAACTGGTGCGGGAGAATATCGCTGAGCTCAAGATCAGGACCTCCTCGACAAGGCTTCCAGTCTCAGCTCTTAGCGGCGGCAATCAGCAAAAGGTCGTATTGGGGAAGTGGCTGAACACCAATCCCGCGGTCCTGATCCTCGACGAGCCGACGCGTGGAATCGATGTGGGGGCGAAAGCGGAGATAAGAAGCAGGATCGACGCACTCGCAGCCGAGGGAATGGGGATCCTGCTTATCTCGTCTGAACTGCCTGAAATCATCGGGATGAGCGATCGGATCCTCGTGATGAGGGATAAGCGGATCGCGGGAGAATTTAATCGTCGTGAATTTAGCGAGGAGACAATTGGTTCCTGCGCCATCGCAGGCGGCAAAGGCTCACAAAGTAGGTAATGTGTCCCGACTTTAGACCCTACTTCGGTAAGTAATGCGTCTCGCTTTACCTCTTCGGTAGACCGGGATCTACGTACGGAAGGAGGTAAGCGGGACGCATTACTTACGAAGAGGGCAAAGCGGGACGCATTGCTTACTGAAGAAGGTAAAGCGGGACGCATTACTTACTCTAGACCGAGGAGGTCCATGGTCGTACGGCCGGCTCGCAGCTCGTTCATCATAAGAACCTCTTTCCTGCAGCGCTCCTGGGCCTTGGCCAGAATGTCCTCAGCCTCATCCGGCTGGATCACGACGATGCCACTCTCGTCGGCTACGATCAGATCCGCCGGTGCGACAGGAGCGCCCCCGCAGGTGGTGATCGCGCCGACGGTGCCCTGGATTGATTTGCCCGTGCCCCGAAGAGCTGTTCCGCGGGCGAAGACGGGAAATCCCAAGCGCCGGATGGCGCCAAGGTCGCGCACTGAACCATCCAGAACGAGTCCCGCGATGCCTCGCGCCATCGCGGCTACGGTCAGAATTTCGCCCCAGACCCCATAGCTTGCGTCGTGGGACTGCACCACCATGACCGCACCGGGTTGAGCGCGTGCGACGGCTACGTGAATCATCAAGTTGTCGCCAGGGTGGCACATGACTGTCAGCGCGGGTCCCGCGAGCCGGCGGTCGCCGGACAATAGTTTAATATCCGACGTCATCGTTCCGTGCGCCCCAGACTCAAAGAGCGTCGCGGTGTCCAGCGCGCAGAGGCGCTCCACAAGCGTGGTTCCCGGTTGGTCAGTGTCGTTCATGGATTGTTCGAGGACCCAAGTCCTGGCCTCCCTTCGCCATGGGCCGCCCACGCCGTCACGATGTCGGAGATCCGGGTGTGCGACCGTTCGATATGAGCGCGCATCAGCCGAGCGGCAGGTTCGGCCTTCCGGGCGGCGATGGCGTCCGCTATTTCGATGTGCTCCTGTTGTGAGGTTGGTCCCTCCACAAGCTCTTCCCTGATCAATATCAGGCGATAGCGATCGGTCCGATCCCAGAGCTGCTCCAGGAGGCTGATCAGGGCACTGTTTTGGCTTGACGAATAGACGGCACGATGGAACCCGCGATTGCGCTCGAGCTGCAGAGCGGGATCGGAAACGGCCTCTTGCCGAGCCAGCTGGCCAGTCACCTCAAGCTGCGACTCCGAGGCGTTCGTGGCGGCTAGACCGGCGGCCAGCGGGTCCAGTTCCATGCGAATCGCGTACATCTCGTGCAGTTCCTGGCTCGTCAGGGGTGTGATAACCATCGTCCGGTGCGCCTCCAGGCGGATCAGTCCCTCCATTTCCAGGCGGCGGAGCGCTTCGCGGAGAGGTGTAATCGATACGCCGAGTTCCGCGGCCAGCGCCTCCTGGTTCACCGCTGAACCCGGGGCCAGTGTGCCCTTCAGGATGCGAGAGCGCGTCTCGACGTAGACGGCTTTGGCTTTGGTAACCGCCTGTAGCGCGGCGGAGACATTTCTCGGCGATAGTGATTCGATTGGCACGCTTGGCTCCAGGGCTTCGTTTTTACCATCAGAATTACCTGCACGCGCGGCGGGGGCGCGTCTTCAATCATGTCATTGACGGGCGAGGAAAGGGGACAGGGAGCGTCAGCGGTTGACCGTTGGTTGCTGGCTCTCTGGTCTCTCTTCGGCCGGTGTACGACTATAGCCTATAACCGCCCGGCAATGTCAAGATTGACTGTGCCTGTGATGCGCCGGAGTGGATAGGTTAACCCCTGTCCAAAACTGGTGTCCCGTCCCCGAAATGGCAGGTATGATTAGAGTCCTGTGTGATAAAATGGTTTTATGAGACAGCGGCGTCCAAGATTCAGAATGGGTTGCGTTTTATCGCTCATCCCGATGCTGAGCGTGATAATTAGCACTTCAACGCTATGGTCAAAAGAGGATTCCGGCAAAGTTGGGGACTGGCACGCGGTGCAATTGATGGACAAGTCTGACGACCCTGGACAAGCATGGGCTTCGATCCAGTTGCTAGTGAAAGAGATGGAAACGGCGGTTCAGTCAAAGAACCTCCACGGGATTCACGAACCGAGTATGAAAATCAGGGGACCGATCAAGGTGCTAAAGAGACACAGCGCCGCGCTAAACGGCGGCCAAGGTCAAGAGATTACTGCGGCTCTGAAACAGTTGGACGGGTCGGTGACCGATTTGCACAGCGCATCCGACGAAGGCAATCAGGCGGAAGCGGAAAAGGCTCTCAAAAGCGTTGAAACTGCGCTGGAGCAGCTCAAATCCAACATCAAGCCTTGATTTGGAACAAATTTGGCTGCCACAAACGTCGCTCGAGTTTTGGCCGGGACGGGCGCCGGCTGGTTTGGGGTTGTATAACCGTTTGGGCAATGTAGGGTGGAGACGATCTAATGACGTGGCTGGCCAAAGCGACGATGTCCAGGGCAACAGTTGTCATACTGGCTGCGCTGGCTTGGTTTACCGCTAGCAATCACTGTCTGCTAGCACTGATGACGCAGCCTCGCCAGAAGGCTGTTTCAATGGCCCATTGTCCGGCCCACTGTTCGCAAACCGACGACAAATCTTCGAGTCAGTCCGGAATGTTAGCGTGTTGCCAGGGGCTTTTAAGTTCGAATCTGGACACCGGTAAACAGAAAATCTCTTCCAATCCTTTTCTGATTGCGACTCAGCTGTTTGTTATCGGCCCGCCCGTATTCCCGAAGGCTCCAGAACGAATTCTTCCGAGCATTGAATACGATACCGGCCCTCCTTTGCCGGGCTTCCTCGTCGAAACTGTGCTCCGGCGTTCTCTATGCGAGAACGCGCCTCCCCGGCTTTCCTAGAGGCGGCTAGCCTTTTTTCTGCGGCGGGTTAAAGAACCTCGGCCCAGATCCTGTGGCCGCCTTTGACTCGTCGGCCTCCAAGTATCGCGCGGATATCGAGCGGCGAGCTCGTGGGCTAGCCTGCATCGCTCACAAATCCTTAGAGATTTGTGAGCGATGCAGGCTCAGGCAGCAGAATTTCCCGGCTACGCCGGAAAATTCGACTGCTTTTTAGAGAGAATAGTTATGCAATAGTTTGTCTCAATTCATTTATCTTAAAACAGGCTCTTAAACAGACGCGCAGCGTCTGTTTAAGAGCTTCCTAGCCCGCAATGAGCTCATCGCTTCGACCTTTGCGTGATTTTTGCGGGCTAGACAGCCTGCGAAATCTGCCGCTGCGCGTTAATTTCCACAAACCTGACTACGCAAATCTCAAGAATCCTATGTTGGAATTAGACCTTCTCAAGAAGCCGGAATACGTCCACGCGATCCTTAATCATTTGCCGATTTACGGCACGATGCTCGGAGCGCTGGCGCTGGCGATTTCATTGATCGTTCGAAGCCGTGCGGCACAGATTACGGCGTTGATCTTAACCTGCATTGGAGGGGCGTCGGCGTATCCCGTTCTTGTCACCGGGCAGCGGGCGTACAAAACGATCCGCGGCCTGGCCGATGAGGCGGGCGCAGATGCTCTCGATGAACACATGGATCGAGCTGAGAATACAATAGGGGCCTTTTACATCTTGGCGGTTTTTGCTCTGGCCGGCCTTTTGGTCCCGATCAAATGGCCAAAGACAGGTTGGCCGCTCGCTGCAGCGACTCTCGCGCTCGCGATTGCCTGTTCAGGGCTCTCTATCTACATCGCACAAGCGGGCGGGCAGGTAAGACATCCTGAATTTCGGACTGAACAACCGGAACCAACCGCGACACCGCAACCCGGGGAGAGTGCTCCTCACCCTTGACGGGATGGAGGCCAGGATTTTCCATGTCGACCTCACATTCCTTCATTGTTGCGACCACGTTGCTGCTGGGCGGATGCGCCATACCGGACCCGCCTCCACCCGGTCCAAACCATCCGGCAAGTCCATTGGCGATGGAGGCGCCAGTCACCGACCGAATGAATCCGTTACGCTCAAATGAGATTACCAACCAGACACGAAAGTTGCTTCGTCAGGCTCGGCAACAGGACGAAAAGCAAAATCAGGATCACGAACAAATGGATCGCGGGGACATGAAGATGCACTAAGAAAAACAGCCCAATGGAAACCACTGGAACTGCGACTATTTTGGCTCTGGCCCTGATCGGGTTTGCGCTAAACTCCGGGATAACCCGTGATAAAACTGCGGAAATCTACGGAGAGGTGGGTGACCGAGTCCAAGGACGTGCCGGAGGCGCGCTGCGTTGGGAAAACGACGCGATCGCTCGTGAGGGAAACCTGCAGGAAGCGCGCAAGCTGCTGAAGCGTCCGCTCACAGTTCAAACAGCGGTGCAGATCGCCTTGCTCAACAATCGCACGCTGCAAGCTATGCTGGAAGATGTAGGGATAGCACTCGCTGATTTCCGAGAAGCCGGGTATCTCCAAAACCCGACCATCGGTGTTAATCCTCAAATTTTAACAGTCGCGCCTCGAACCGTCGAGTGGGACTACTCGATCGCAATCGATCTGCTCGATGGCCTGTTCATCCCGCTCCGGAGGCGACTTGCTCGCGAACAGCTCGAAGCGACCAAGCTACGCGTAGCCAGTCAAGTGTTGCAGCTGGTCGCGGACGTGAAATCCGCTTACTTCGAGGTGGTCGCCGACCAACAGACGCTGGATCGCTTGCTCACGATGCAGACAGCTTTCGACGCGTCGCTGACACTGGCGCAGAAACAGTTTGAGGCCGGCAACATTACCGAAGTGAACCTGGGTCTGGAGCAGGTAAACTATAGTCAAATCCGGCTGGAGATTGCGCGAACGAACTCAAATCTCCTGGAAGCTCACGAGAAAATGAATCGCTTGCTCGGAGTTTGGGGGCTCGACACCGAGTGGAAAACTCAGGGCACACTGCCGGAGGTGCCAGAGTCGGATCTGCCTGCACACGGGTTGGAAACTCTGGCCGTCTCGCAGAGATTTGACTTAGCCGCGGCTGAGCGGGAATTGCGCTCTACCGTTCAAGCACTGGGCATCGCCAAGACATACCGGTTCGTGAGCGCCCTGGAGATCGGTGCCGGGGGCACACGCAACACGGACGCGACAAACCAGATAGGGCCGAGTCTAAGCATTCAATTGCCGATCTTTAACCAGGGGCAAGGCAGGATGGCGCGTGGAGCAGCCCGGCTGCGCCAGGTGGAACGCAATTTCGAGGATCTGGCGATCGAGATTCGCTCCGAAGTCAGGCTGCTCCGTGATCGGTTGGCCAATCGTCGGGCTACCGCAAGGTTTTATGAGACGGACATTTTGCCATTCCGACGTCGGGTATTAAGCGGTCAATTCCTGGAGTATAACGCGATGGCCGTCGGCCCGTTCGCCCTGTTTCGAACCAAGATAGACGAACTCCAATCTGAAAAGGATTACATCCAAACGATGAAAGAGTATTGGCAGACGCGCGCTGAACTAGAGCGCGCGGTCGGCGGTACGTTGAATCCCAAATCGGAGGGTGGCTCGAAGCAGACGATGACTCATGACTCAAAGCGATAGCAACGAGGTATTTCTATGATTACAAGACGTTCTTTTGTGGGTAGCGCCGCGGCGCTGGCCAGTTTGCTCTCCATTCCCAAGATCGGGGAGGCGGCTGAGCAAACGGGCGGTCATCCAATAGAGACTCCGGATGCTTCACCACCGCTTGATACACAGGAGGTTCAGCCGGCCTGGACCAGGCCCGCCCTTGAACCAGGTTTGCCCGGTAAGGACTACCGGCCGGTTATTACGCTGAACGGGTCGACTTTGCCATTCAGGATCGTCGACGGAGTAAAGATCTTTCACCTGACCGCGGAGGAGGTAAAAGACCATGAGTTTGCATCTGGAATCAAGGCGCACTGTTGGGGATACAATGGTCAGGTGCACGGTCCAACCATCGAAGCCGTCGAAGGGGACAGGGTCCGAATCTACGTCACAAATCGATTACCCGCCGCGACCACTATCCATTGGCATGGCGTTATTTTACCTAACGGCATGGACGGGGTCGGCGGCTTGAGCCAGAAAGCCATCCCGCCCGGTGAAACCTTCAAATATGAATTCACGCTCCAGCAACATGGCACTCAGATGTATCACTCACATCATGACGAAATGACACAGATGGCGTTGGGTTTGATTGGATTGTTTATCATCCATCCCCGGAATCCGAAGGGGCCGCTACCAGATCGCGACTTTGCTTACATGATCAGCGAGTGGCGAGTCGATGTTGGTACCAAACGGCCAAATCCGGTTGAGATGACCGATTTTAACCTGCTTACATTGAATGGGAGGGTTTTCCCGGGAACCGCGCCGATGGTCGTAAGAAAGGGAGATCGCGTTCGCATCCGGCTCGCCAATCTGGGCGCGATGGATCATCACCCAATGCACATTCATGGTCATACCTTCAGGGTGATCGGCACCGATGCGGGGGAAATTCCGGAAAGCGCGCAACGACAGGAAGTAACCGTTTTAGTGGCCGTAGGCCAGACGCGGACGATCGAATTCATTGCCGACAATCCGGGGGACTGGGCTTTCCATTGTCATATGACTCACCACACCATGAACCAGATGGGCCATCAGATGCCCAACTTGATCGGAGTCGATTCAGGCGCTGTGGACAAAAAAGTCAGGAGCTTTCTTTCCGGGTATATGACGATGGGCAAAGACGGGATGGCCGATATGGGTGAGATGGGAATGAAGGTTCCAGCCAACAGCATTCCGATGGTTGGCGGACAAGGACCTCATGACTACATTACGATGGGTGGTCTCTTCTCCATTCTCAAGGTACGGGAAAATCTTGAGAGCTATGAGGTGGATCCTGGCTGGTACGAAAATCCGCCTGGCACACAGGCGAGCCTTGCCAGCATCGATGAGATGGAGCGCGATTTAGGGCACGTTCCCGCGACCAGTTCGTGAAGCATCGAATGTCCTGCAGCGGATCACACGGGGAGCGCGTCCTTAAGCGCTAACTGGAAACGAGAGAAAAGTGGACCCGTCCCGGAGGGACGGTTGATCAAGGTTTCTTGTGTCATTCTCCTTTCCTCGGTCTCGAGCGAGACAAAAACATAAACAAATAATGTTTTATGATTCAGGAGGTTCGAGTACACTCACTGCCATGGGCAACACCTTTTCATGTCTAAACGTCCACTGTGTCTTTAGTACCAAGCAACGGGTTCCGGTCTTGAACCCGGAGGTTCGAGAGCGCCTGTGGCCTTATCTCGGTGGTATCGCAAAGCAAAACGGAATTCATCCTAAGTGCATTGGCGGAGTCGCTGACCATGTTCATCTGCTTCTATCAATGCCGACTACAATGGCGATCGCAAAAGCAATTCAATTAATAAAAAGCGGATCATCAGCCTGGATTCATCAGACCTTCCGGGAATTGCGAAACTTCGGTTGGATTCGAGA
>CAVVII010000011.1:0-507379 GCA_963748055.1 uncultured Verrucomicrobiae bacterium
TATCTGCCACTGATTCCTTGGACGCGAGTTTACGTATTGCTTCTTTCGCCTGTTCCGTTAAGTGGTTCAGATAACCGATCAAGGTCCGCCCGACGGAACCGCCAACGTGCGGTAATTGATCTTCGCGTAAGCAACTGCCCGGCGGTTACACAGATAGCGTAGCGCGCGGTTTAGGAGACACGCAAATCATTCGCCGCCTCGGTTCATCAAGCAGCCCGTCGTTAATAGATGAAGAAGGCTCCACCCCCCTCCGTAGAACTGGAAGAGGATTTTTGCGCCGTTCTTTTCGCGCTGTTTACCAACGCCCGCCGTTGCTTTGCCACGGTGCATAACAAAACCGTGCACTACGTTGACGACTATTTGTTTCCGGCGCGGCGGTGTGAATTCCATGCGGCGGGCAGTTGGAATCAAAGAAGCGTAGTCCTTTTTGAGGTTAATTTTGATAGCGTGAGAAGGAGGACTACAACCCTCATGTCCTACCCAGAACCCACTTTATGGATCAATTAGCCCCGTAGCCAGGCTAAGACTGGAAAATCAAGTTGCTGTCGTTACCGGCAATACCGAGATCGAGCAGCATCGTCGAGCATTTCGTCGAGGAAGGCGCCCGTGTTGTCTTTAGCGATCTACTCTTCGACGAAAAAGGAAAAGCTCTCCAGAGAACTTGGCAACGGTGGCGTTTACCAAGCAGGAACGCGACAGTTGCGTTCGACACCGAAGCGCTGATGAATTTCGCCGTGGAACAGTTCGGCAGACTCAATTGCGTTGTGAACAACGCAGGAACAGCCGGTGTACGCGGGCCTATCGCCGAAACTTCATCGAAGGATTTGACCGATCGATTGCCCTTCTGCTTCGCGGCCCCTTCTGGGAATCGAGTGCTGCTGTCCCGCACATGGAAAGCGGAACCATTATTAATATCGCGAGCATATCCGGTATAACGGCTGGCTATTCCCCGCACATATATACCGCAGGGAAGTTTGGCGTCGTCGGGTTAACGAAATCTGTGGCTTTGGAACTCGCAGAGCGCGGGATTAGAGTTAACGCCATTTGCCCTGGCAGAATTGCCACTGCGATCTTTTCCGGTATATTACCGGACATGCCGGCAGACATAGTCGATCGCTCACCCGAGATTGCGGAGCCATGGTTGGCGGAAGGGGTGCCGCTGGGCAGAGCCGGATTTCCAGCTGATATTGCAAACACTGCACTTTCGCTACGCCAGCGGATGAGTCGAGCTATATAACCGGACAGGCGCTCGTGGTCAACGGTGGTTTAACGTCGGGGCGTCCTTGGTCGCAAATGCTCAACGCATCTGATAAATTAAGGGAGCGTTTCCAATCGGCTATGCGGCGGACTACGTTCACTTCGTAATTTTCGATTCCGTTGTTGTCACGCTGCACGAAATTCATTGGTTGTCTGCAATAAACATTTAATCATAGCAGAGATACTTTTACCTCAAGTATATTGATACAAAGATATTCTTAGGAGACGCTTTGGTCGGCGCGCTAGCCAATTATTTATCCTCCTGGTGCTAAAACGTAGCCGTCCGTCTATCGGGCCCGCCGTTTGGACTGTGGAGTGCTTTTCACTATCATCCCATAGAATAAAAAAATCACTCTTTGTGCTCTTCAATTAAAGCGGGTTTGCGGGCGGTTGTGGGTGGAAATGGTTTAAGAATTTATCAGTTCAACGAGAAACTTTTAAGATGTGGTTTTGATGCTGTCCACAGCCGGCTAGGCAAATCCCGGGAGATCGGCGCTCTGTGGAGTAGCAGAATAGCGAAAATGTCCACCTGCTATCCCACAGAATATTCAGCAAATCCCATAGGTAAAAATATTCTCCAGAGCGCGGCTCGTGGCGGCGTGAAGAGCCTCGTAAAGGAGTGCGTCCAGCTGCTGCATCACGCAAAACGCGTCGGGACGTAGAGTAACAGCGCCGTCAGACCTGCCACCGGACCGCGTTGGCGCTGTTGCCCAGGAAATGGCCGCTCAGCTCTGCTTGATCTGTTTGAAGAAGACTTCGATTTGCCACCGGCAGCGATACAGATGGGCTACACTGCCGGCACTGGGACAGGAATGGTTGGTCAAAAAACTCCATCTCGCGTTCCTGGCCCTCGACCTCCACCAGGGCTAACACTCGTGCGCATTGGCTTGCGATAGTTAGCACCGGAGTCTTTGTTTTTGAGCACCACAAGGTCGTCGCGCAGAGATGCGCTTATCGGCTGGCTTAGGCAGTTTTTTAACCACCCGAAAACTGAGCGATTCCTTGCTGCGGGTCACCCAGACGCCCCATCGTCGTTGAGCACCGAGCTGGAGCGGCGCATGACGTTTGCCGTTTACAGTGCGAATGGGCGCAGGTATTCGCGGTCTTGAGGCATTTCAACAGGTCGAAGCCACTTTCCAGGACAAAGGCTTTCTGCTTCGCAGTCAGCGTAGCGGTGAAGCTCCGGCGGCTTTGCGAGCTACCGGAGTCGCCGCACCCCCAACGTTGCGCGAGTTCTCTAACCCGTCAGTCCGGCGAAAATGTCATGCCAAAGCGTTTTCGCATTTTAGAAGTATCCATTTACGAGACACTTACATTTTTGAGGTGTCGAAGATCAGCCTAGAGGTCTACCAGAACCTTTCACTGTCGGATCAGTCGATAAGGCGTACCAGGATGCGGTCCAGAGCGTGGGGATCTAAAGAGATTTCTGTAGAACTTACGTACCTTTGTTGGGCTAACCCCTAACCCGTATAAATCACACCGCTTCCAAAACAATCGAAAATAACGTTGGTTAATTGTCGCCGACGCATCGTCGCTGCCTGGCAGGGCTCAAAGCGGCTAAAATGGCGGATTTCTGAGTTGGTGCGGCCCAAAGTCAATTCTCCAGTTCCACCCGAGGTGAGTTGTGCTCGTTCACTGACAAAGATGTCCCGAAACGAACACCCAGTTCGTCATAGCTATGAAAACCTAATAGAAGAAAACTATGGCAACAAACAACACGAATACGATCCGACTTCACCGAGTGCTCCGAGCAACGCCCGAGAGAATTTATCGAGCGTTCCTTGATGCGGACGCGTTGGTCAAGTGGATGCCACCCAACGGATTTACCGGCAAAGTTCATCACCTGGACGCGAAAGTCGGCGGCACTTACAAGATGTCATTCACGAACTTCACCACCGGCAAGAGCCACTCCTTCGGCGGGAGCTATCTCGAACTGAAGCCCCACGAGCGCATCCGTCACACGGACAAGTTCGATGATGCGAACCTGCCCGGAGAGATGCAGGTGACGATCACCTTAAAGCAAGTATCCTGCGGAACTGAGTTGAACATCACGCAGGAAGGCGTGCCCACGGTCATTCCCGTCGAGGCCTGCTATCTCGGCTGGCAGGAATCGCTGACTCTGTTGGCGAAGCTCGTCGAGCCTGAAATTCCGGATCAGATGTGAAACATCCATCGGCCCAAATAAAGGAATAATAGATGAGCAACATCAGTACACCGTTCTCAGGCGGATGCGCTTGTGGCGCGATTCGTTATCAAGCCACAGCCGAGCCGGTTCTAATGCTTCACTGTCACTGTCGAGATTGCCAGCGAGCCAGCGGAGGTCCATTTTCGTCTTACGTCATCGTGCCGGCGGAAGCATTCAAACTCTTGCAAGGATCACTTCGCTTCCATCCCTCGCCGAGTGAGGCGGGTGGCATGACCCGTCGCGGCTTTTGCCCGGAATGCGGCGCGCCGATTGTGGTCAAGCCCGACGCGAACCCTCAATTTGTCGCGATCAGAACGGCGAGCCTCGATGATCCGGGTTGGTTCAATCCGCAAGTGGATGTGTGGACATCGGACGCGCATCCGTGGGACCGCATGAATCCCGCGTTGCCAAAGTTTGAAAAGTATCCTCCGTCTGGAGATGCCGCTGACGCGTCCGCACCTTAACGAAGTAGCAAAGTATGAAAGTCATCGAACTGGCATTTTGCTGTTACGCGGTCACCGACATGAAACGCGCTCGTGAATTCTACGAAGGCGTCTTGAACCTCCAGCCAACGACTGTGACTGACACGGAGCACGGCCAATGGACCGAATATGAATTTGGTCCTTACGCGCTGGCCCTCGGTTGCGCGCCAGGTTTCAAACCCAGTCCGGACGGGTGCAGCGCTGCGCTCGAAGTGGAGGATTTCGACGCCGCCGTCTCGCATTTGAAGCAGCACGATGTGAAATTCCGCATTGAGCCGATGGCCACGCCGATCTGCCGCATGGCGATGATTTTTGATCCCGACGGCAACAGCATTTGCATTCACAAGCGAAACCCAGGCCGTTGAGAAACCGAACGAAGAAAGAAACCACGACAATGAGATTCATGGTGATCGTCAAAGCGACGAAGAACTCGGAGGCGGGAGTGCTTCCGAAACGAGCAACTGCTCACGGAGATGGGCAGATACAACGAGGAACTGACCAAGGCCGGCGTGATGCTGGCGGGCGAGGGGCTTCATCCAAGCTCGAAAGGCGCGCGGGTCAGGTTTTCTGGAGAACAGCGAACGGTGATCGATGGGCCATTCGCCGAGACGAAAGAACTCGTCGCCGGGTTCTGGCTGTGGAAGTGCGCATCGCTCCCGGAGGCGATCGAGTGGGCGAAACGCTGTCCCAATCCGATGCCGGGCGAGGAGGCGGAGCTGGAAATCCGCCAGGTGTTCGAGGCCGAGGATTTCGGGGCTGAGTTTACGCCCGAGCTGCGCGAGCAGGAGGAGCGGCTGCGCGCCGAAATCGAGAAGAACCAAGCCCGATGAAATTCAGGCTGCTTGTTCATGCCGAGAAGCAACTCCTCGCCGACGCGGAACGCGACAAGTGTTACGCCGAACCCAAAACAAGCAAAGTGGCCATTCCACCTGATAAGCCGGAGGATTGGCCCCGTGTTTTCGAGCAGCACCTGAACGCCGGCGATCTCGATGCGGTGATGGCCCTGTATGAACCAGAGGCTCGTTTCGTGTCGCGCTCCGGCGAAACGCTGGTCATACCCCCTCACTCCCCAGCTCCGATGCGCGCCCTGGGCGGTTGCGGCGCGAGGGGAGCGGAAGCAAATTCCTAGCAGTCTAGCAGTCAGTCATATCCCATGAAGCGCTCCCCAACCGCAGGCAAGCAACTGTCGTTCCAAGCGAAGTTAGAGAACTGGGCCGAAGGAATGGACTATTGCGCCGTTCCAGTTCCCGCGAGCGTCACGCAAGCCTTGGGAACGAAGGGCCCCGTCTTGGTCATGGCTCGGGTAAACGACTCAGAGCCCTTCAAGGTGAGCCTCTTTCCGACCGGAGGCGGGCAGCACTACATTCGCATCAAGGCAAAAGTCCGTAAGGAAACGAAGACCAAAACGGGCGATCGCGTTCGCGTGCGGTTCACGGTCCTCGATCGCGCGGACGTGACGATCCCCACGGACTTGATGAAGGCGCTTCGCGCCGAGGGCGTGGCGGACGACTTCAAGTCGCTGCCGCCCGGCAAGCAGAATTTCATCATCCGGCGGATTGACGACGCGGCCAAACCCGAGACTCGCGACAAGAGAATTCAGGACGCCGTGGAAGCCGCCCACCGCAGTCGCGAAAAGCGAATCGACCAGTCCAAGTGAGTCGAGATCCTTGAGTCTTGGACCCTCGACTCTGGACGCTTTAAACTTTTTCGAAAGAGGCCAACCAGACCCCCTCACTCCCCAGCTCCGATGCGCGTCCTGGGCGGGTGCGGCGCGAGGGGAGCGGAAGCAAATTCCTAGCAGTAAGATTGATCCATCACAACTACACCGCGCTTAACGCGCACAGAAGAAAACCATGAACACAATCGAAACACCGATAACCAAAGAGAAAGTCGCGGCACTTGTGGCAGATGCGTTTCAAGATTCGGAGTATTTCCTGCCCAAGATCGCGTTGCAGGATCAGTTGGGCCTCGACCTGGAAGTGATCTCGTTGAAGCGAGACCCGATCGAGATTTATTCCAACTTTTCCCGAATCGGATTGCTGGATGTAAACAAGACGATTCAAGAGGGTCGAAGCCAGCGGTGGGATTTGGAGCGATGACAGTCCCGTCGTCGTCGATGGAAATCTTGTGTCCTCGCGGCACCCGAACGATATCGAGCATTTCGTCGGAGGCATTCGAAGTTGGTTGTCCAGCAGAGTAATTCGAAAACCAACCTCAAATAGAGAAAGCCACAAATGAAAATCGCAGTCCTTGGAACAGGCATGGTCGGCAATGCCATCGCCACGAAACTCATCAATGTCGGCCATTTTTCGCGCCTTCCCTGACAGCTACACTAAGGTCGAGCACGTCTTTGAGGACGGTGAATGGGCCATCATTGAGTGGACCGGTGGTGGCTCATTCCTCGGCGAGTTTTTCGGACACGCGCCGACAGGCCGGAGTTTCACGTTGTGCGGATGCGGATTTTTCCATGTGGTTGGCGGCAAGATTCAGTTTCAACGCGGTTACTGGGACAAGGCCACGTGGTTTAGCTTAACTTCCTTTAGTCTCAGAAAAATTCTCCTCGTAAGAGGATCCCCCGCCTGATTTTTTCGGGCGACGCTTCAGCCCAGGCGGGCGGTTGGGAGAATAGCGGAAGCAGCCCGAGCTGACTCAGCACCGTATTGAGCTTGGGCGGGACTTGAGTCAGGAGGCGCTTGGAGTCTTGGTCTGCGATTTTCAAGGGGCCGACTCGAATCCCCTGTAACTGGTGCAGCAGTCGTTGGACCTCGCCTGTTTCGCCTTTGGCCTTGAAAAGCACCGACGTCAGACGTCTACCGAAGCACTTTTGGCCGCTATAGCTACAAAAGACCCCATAGCAGGCTCTACTCATAAATTTTACAGGTATCCGGCCAGTTTTTCTCCGTTGTTTGTCCGAGAAGTCATTTCTCAGTGCTCATCCCCGGGCGATACAGTACTGGATCCTTTTATGGGCGGCGGCACAACGATCGTTGAGGCGCTCTCGTTGGGCCGGAAAGCCGTAGGGGTGGACATTAACTCTCTTGCTCATTTCGTTACGACAGTGAAAACAACTCCTCTAAGCGACCGCGATTTTGTCGTTTTAGAGGAGTGGTCCAGCCGACTTCGCACCAACCACCGAGCGCGAGGCCAGTGGCTTATTGAGCCTGTAAAAAATCTTCCTATCGAGGTTCAAGAGGTCTGTGGCGCATTAAAGTCACAAATAGCTGAACTGCCATTAGAACGGCAGCGCCGTTTTGCTCGTTGCGTCTTGCTGACCACGGGCCGATGGGCTGTGGACTGTAAGAAAGAGGTCCCGCTTGCCTCGAATCTGCTTGCGAAATTCTTAATTCATCTTCGCGAAATGCTTCTAGGGCGTGTTTGTAAATCATCTATGTGAGCCGAAAGGTGAGGACGATGGCAAGGCAGACAAAACCCAGGAAAGTTTCGGCAAGTTTGTCATAGCGAGTGGCGACTCGGCGGTAGCGCTTGATTCTTTGGAAGAAGTTTTCTACTCGATGACGACGCCGGTAGAGCTTTGCGGAGAATGGTACAGTCGTAGTGCGGTTAGCGCGACCAGGAATGCAGGTTTTAACTCCCTTAGCGGCCGCTGTCTGTCTGAGGGTGGAGCTATCATAGGCTTTGTCGCCAATAAGGGTAGAATTCTCTGGCAGGCACTCCGTAAGCTTTCCTGCCAAACAGATGTCGGCTTCGTTTCCACTGGACAAGGCAACGATGATGGCTTGCGAGCGGGCATTGACGACAACATGAATCTTGGTGTTTAGCCCTCCCTTGGTGCGTCCCATGGCTTGTGGAGCTTGGCCGCCGGCCGGATTGGACCCGTCAGCATGAACCTTGACGTGGGTACTGTCGACAAAAAACCACCCCGGAGCGAGCTCCGGCCCGAATTGAGCCAGCACTTTTTGTAGAGTGCCGCGATGACACCAACGACGGAAATACTGGTACACAGAGTTCCAGCGGGCCTGTGGCCGATCGATAGCTCTCCAACTGCATCCCTCTGTTAGTACAAAAAGAATACTTTCAAGCACGACGTACATTGACAAAGGAGGCCGACCAGCTTTATTATCTTTACTGCCGTTCCAGGGAGTCGCTTTCTATGGAAATTATAGCTTCCGCTATCTTCGGCAGAAGCGCCTTCACTTTTGGTCGTATTCGCATCATCCGTTTTATCTCCAGCTAGGCGCATTGTCCATAAAGGAACATTTACAAACACGCCCTAGGAATGCGAGCATTTATCGAAGCCTGCCGTAGAGGTGGATTGAAGAAGTCGAAGATTCGACAAAACAGCAATGTCCTCTGCCGAAGCGCTATCGGACTGGAACTAGAGCGCAAGCTCGAAACATCTATAAAGCCGAAGTTGGTCGTCACGTCGCCACCTTATCCTGCCGTACACATTCTGTACCATCGATGGCAAGTTTTTGGCAGAAAAGAAACACCGGCACCCTACTGGATGGCGGATCTAAACGACGGCAACACCGCTTCGTGTTACACCTTCGGGAGTAGAACGACGCTTGGTCTGGAAAACTATTTTCGTGATATTGAATATTCTTTTCGGTCGATTCGGAAAGTAATTTCGCGAAGAGCCCTCGTTATCCAAATGGTAGCATTTTCGAACGCATGCACTCAATTACCTTCCTACCTGGCGGCAATGGAGCGTGCCGGATTTGCAGAGTCTGAGGTCCTCGCCCTCACTGGAGAAGATCGGGTGTGGCGACGCGTGCCTAACCGAAAGTGGTATTGTCATAACGGACGACAGCAGGACTCGTCCAAAGAGGTCGTCCTTTTTCACCGTCCGAAATAGCTAGGCAGCTACGGGACGAGTTAAGTGAGCAACGAAGAGCGCTGTCGTGGGTCAAGGTGGATAAGGAGTACCTGTTCTTGGCTTTGCCAACTTTTTCCGCTGATCGCCCTCTCTCTACCAATAAGATCTGGATACGTCTTTCTCATCGGCGTAGAAGAACCACCAAGATGAACCTGGTATCGAATGAACCTGGCTCGCTCCGCTGCCACGCACGATGAATTGGCTCATCCCAACGAGCTCTTAGCCCTTCCTCCAAAATGCGCTTTTGCAGCTTGGAAAGCTTCGAAACGGTTAAGCATCGCTCAAAACAGATTCCCGACGCGGATTCAGTGTTCGCCAGACGGTAAAAGATGGGCTTGCACGTAAACATTAGTACAAATTGAATCTCACAGTGCAACCCGTGCATCACGTGCATCACGAGCTATAAAACTATAGAGAAACGTTAACCTTCCTCTACGGCTTTATTCCTTCGTGATGCAATTGGCCTCACTAGCTTTCACAAGATTTTGATTTGTAGGAACTTATAACTTGCATCACGAGGTTCGGTGGGGACCGTCTCCGTGATGCATTCGACTTGCCGCGAACGCTTGTTGACCATCAATTCGAGGGCGATGGTTCCCCCGCTCTGGTGAAATAGTGGTAGTGCACGGGTCGATTCATCCTGTTTATTGAGTCAACTTCGTCTCGTGTCTCGCGCTTGATACGGTACCCACCGACTTTAACCGTGTCCGCGCTGGAGAAGATTCGTTTAAGAATCTTACCGATTACCATCAGAATCTGGTCGGATGGCGTAGCCTCGTTGCATCCGGGAATCTGCACGTCCGTGGCTTGGCAAACCTCTATGATATCGTTTGCTCGAAAACCTTCCCCAAGGCGCTCTAATTTATCTACGCTTGCGGCGACTTCGCGTAGCCAGCTCAAGCCCGAGCTGCCGATCCGTTGCTGTTCGCACTGATGGCCGTCGAGCAGAGGCGGTAGGAAAAACAATGCTTGAACGATCCAGTCCAAGGCCTGGGACCATTCTCTGAAATCGTGGCGCGTATCGGTCGTTCGTGGCTTGCCGTGCCGGTGCCATTCGCGCACAGCTGCAAGGACGCATGAGAGATAATAGTCGGCGTTAGCGGACACGTGATCGATTAACTGGCCTTCCGCGTAAGTCTTAAACGCGAATCCAGGCTGCTGTTTGCGGATTCTGGTGATGATCGAGCGATTCGCAAGATCAGGAGTCGAGGCAACGCGATTGGATGAGAGAAACCAGCAGAATTGGTCAGTTGGAACCTGTACAGATCGGCTGTAGGCCCGGCGGGCTTGGACAACGCCGACTCCCCGAATGGCGGACTCCAAAAGCTGGGATTTGAGACTGCCACGGACGTTCTCGAGCATCAGAAACGGGCGGCCACTTAAAAGCGCATCGGAGAGCTTTTCATCAAGCGTACCGACGCCCCGTTCCTCGTTCACATTTACGACATAGGGCGTCTCACCGTAGATCGCGCACGCGACCTTTTGACGGTATGTCTTACCTGACTGTGAATCGTTGGCTTCGGCCAGATCGAGTGGGAAATCGCATTTCAGCAAGCCGCCAAGGCGGAGGGCATGGCGAGATGAAACTGGCGATAGCCCGGCTTCGGTCCGACTCAGCGACGAAATCGAAATCTTCTAGCAAGGCCGAGGAGCGACTGCCATGCTTCCTCAAGGTGCGATTTCCGTAATGTTTCTTTCCTTTGTAACGAGAGTTCCGCCGAGTTCGGGGTGGTATCCTTTGTTGAGGATGCGGAGTTCGCCATCGACCTCGACGAAGATCGGCGAGCTCGTAACAATTTTGACGGGTGGAAGGATTTGCCATGCAGCGTCTGCTGAGAGGAGCGCCTTCGCAGAATCGACTGAACACCTGCACTTGCTCCAGGCAGGCTTGCCATGCGCGGTTTGTACGATTTTCCCGAGATTGAAATAGTCCTCAATTTGCGAGCGAAATGAGTCCGGCGTGCACTCGCGCAATAATGCGCCGTTCGATTCTGAGCGATCGCCTCGAATACTGTGCGATCACGAACAAAGTAGTGCCGCGTCGCCTTAAGACGCGTAAATAGCTTATTTGCCGCGTCACTATTTCGACATCGTTGCAAGGAAGCGTCAGTGATGGTTTATCGACTTCAACCTCTATTGACGCCGGATTCGGCGCTATCGCGGTCAACGGCTTGCGGCCTGTCGGGCGACTTTCCGACCGGTGACGACGCATATTTTCTCCTCGCATCGTCGGCCAAATATTGTTCAACGGAACGATTAAATTCTTTCCGTCCAGATGCCCGAGAGCTTGGCAGCCAGTCGTTCAAGTCGTCCTATAGCTAAAACCGGTTCGTCAGAGATCCGCGCTTCGGCTGCCATGCGAACCAGTCTCCGAATCTGACAATGGTAATCTGCGGGCTCGAGGTTTTAAACTGCGGTTCGGCCGCCTCAAGCAATATCTCCGCAAGCGCGACGAAAGAAAGCTCTGGGCTCGACTTGGAGTGCGGAGCCCAATAAGGATTCTAAACGTGCGCTGGCCTCGCCGTCCGAAGCTCCGTCCCAGCCGTCCTTCCAGTCGTCAATTCCCTTTGGACCGTCAAGCGGCAACCGCGGCAACAAGACTGGGATAGGCGAGAGTTTATCGGCGAGAAATTGAGCCGACCGAGCGAAATTTAAGTTGGTCGTAGTGTCGGCATCCCCGATGAAATAGACCTTTTCGGCGCACGAACGGGCAATTGCCTGGTCGATCTCGGCCAGCAGCCTCCTGTTGCCTTCCTCGTCGCGTTTGTAGATATAAAGTCCGCAGAGGCCGATAACGTTGATTTCAAGCTCGAAAATGGAAAGCGCCTTAAATTCGCCTTCCACAATGACAAGTCGGAGACTCTCCTTGATGCCACCTGGCGGGAAATAAACGTGAAACCAGAGTTCGGTATTTGATGATATTTCCGACCGCTTCTCGGATAGTTGGTAGCCGCCACCGATTGAATCCGGTCGGTTGCCCGTCAACGTCAAAGTACGGAATCTCAATCGAGTCGGGTTCAGGAAAGTCCGATGACCTGACCCGGCTAGGGCGAGCGTTTGTTGCGAGATTCCGGGTCTGACAATCACCGGAGCGCTATCGCTCGGGCGGCCAAGGTTTGTGGGGGGCCCTGCTACTTGTCCCATATTGGTTTCTGTCCCGCCGAAGATCTTGGTACTTAAGTGGAGAAGCTCCTGGAACCGTCAGAGGCTTGCTTCACGAGGACCTCCTTCCGGGATGTCCAGGGGTACATCGACTCCGCGCATTACTGACTCAGATTTGCTATGCGCGAATACCCGCTCCGCTAGGAGCTGAATTCCGTGCCTCTCTGTTCCGTTCTCGGTAATAAACTTGTTTCCACGCAGCCGTGCGATCACGGTAATTTTCCCACCGGCTTTTAGATTCTTGGCCTGTTCTCCCGCGTTTCGGAAACAAGAGACGGGAATTAATGTGCTCTCCTCCACTAAGCCGCCCTTGCTGTCGCGTGAAATCGGAGCCACCGATAGGAGGAGCTGGACCCAGACCCGATCGTTCCTGGTGCGTTTCAATATTGGCGCAACATGCACTGTCCCAGTGAAGTGAACGCTAGTCAGCATAGGATCCTTTCTAATGTTTCTCCTCGCGGAGCCCGATCGATTGTGGTTCTCGGATTGGGCTGAGGATCCTGGGGTGCCACTTCAGTGCGTTTCCCACGTTTCCTGCGAAGCCCGGACAAACACGGAACTTCACGCTTCGCGTGCTTGAAAACAGCCTTGATTTGCGCAGCCGCTTATGGCTTGGTTGCTTCTTCATTGTATGCACTTGAGCCCGCTCGGAATGACCCCCGGCGGGCTTGTTTCTTTATGCTTCTACTCGCGCCAAGTCGCTTTGCGCCCGTCCGCGAGCGATTCCATTAACCGGCAGAATACGGGGTTCCTAGGCCCGCTGGAGCTTCTACCGACCATGTCCGCCAGCCTGCTGTGCGTTTCCCATAAGCCCGCACGGAGAAACTCCAATCTCCCGTCACACGCATTCCCTGGATAAAATCTTAGCTTTCTGGCACTCATATGCCTAAGGTTCCGTCGGTGTGCTGGCTGCCTGGTCGAGCCAGGCTTGGATATCGTTTGGCATGATGCGCACAAGTCGTACCGAGAGTTTTCGGACTCTCAATCGACCAGAGCTGATTTCAGATTCTAGGAATCTCGGGCAACACCCGAGCCACTCGCATAACTCCGTCTTCGTTCGCGGTTTGGAAAGAAACTGATTCGTTTGCTGTGCCAACATATCTTTTGATGTTGGCTAATTTTAGCTTTTTTGAGTTTGCGCTTTGCTAGATGCAAGGCTGCTATCCGCTTGAGAGGATCAGCGAAAGATGTGGTTCGCCAGGCCGAAATGGTCCGTTCTATATTTCCATCGGAGCGCGCCTTGCGATTGGCTACGACAACGAAAGTGAAATGCGCGTTTTGCTTGGATTTGTAACTCCCGAGACGAGGTCAAACGGATTTTTTGCGAAATGTTACTTTGCTTTGCGCGCCGACGCTGCCTCTTAACGTTCAAGAGCGCGAGATCTGTCTTCCTCTGCGGTTGTCGATCTTACTTTTCGTCGCTCTTTGCAGCCGTTTTGTTCCTTGAGAACTTCTGTGCGCGTTGTATTCCACCCTTTTGCCCGCTCTGCTTAGCTATACGGCTCTTGTACAGTTTTGATAACAGCTTCCGCGATGGGCTTTCAGGTGGGAGATAAGACCTTCTGGGACGATCTTACATTTCAATGCGTTGGTGCAGATGCCAACTTCCGTTTTGCGGCATGGCGGTTCTTTCTCGGCAAGAGTTTCTAACGCATGCTCAAGCCATTTGATGCGGTCGCGTTTGTCCGGGAAGATCATCATGGCCGCCTGAGTAAACGGAATTGGGCGAGTTTTGGGGATTTTGGCCCACTCCACTCGTTGCATTACCTGACGTTCAACCTCTTCGCGTCTTTTATCGTCTTCCTGCTGCTCCGCCTGCCAACGGCTTAAAAGTTCTTCAGCGTTTTTTGCAGCCGTGCCGGTTATCCTTTCGATTTCTAACTGATGCGACCAGATAGAAAGCAATTGGATAGCCTGTTGACCTCGGTAAGCCATGATATCACCATGCATTACTACTTCATCAGGGGAGAGTTTATGCAATTCGATTGCCGTTCGGGCTACCAGATCCAACGTAATTTCTGCTGATGTTCCGGTTGGTGCTGGTCGTTGAATCCGACTCCCTTCTACTTTTTCGGGTCTCACTCACAACGCGGAAGCTTGCAAAGTGATGACGTTCACTGGTGACGTCTGAGGCCGTATTTTCCAGAATAGATCGGCCTCTGCTGGCGTCACTAACTCTCTGTAGTGATCAAAAATCATACGGGGCGTCGTGTGTCCCAACTGGAGGGCCAGCTGCGGAGCGTTTTGATGTTGTGCAAGGTGATAAGAAGCAAACGAGTGACGCAGCCCGTTATTCGGCCATTCTGAGAGCCCGACGGCCTTCCGTAGTAGGTCCACGTTATGGTGATACCACCGTTGGCTGTACGGATAGATTTTCCCGGAACGGGCTGCGTACGGCAAGAGCCACTCGGCAAGATTCGGAGCGATTTCAAATAGGCGGCGTTTTGCTGTTTTGGAATTGCTCGCCGACACATTGATCAAGCTTCGTGGCAGGTCGATTGCATACCACTCCATTCGCAGCATTTCGGCTGTTCTGAGACCGGCGAAGGCACAGAGGGCTAAACACGGGAGCAGATCGGCAGGCGCGCTATCGAGCAGATTCTGAATTTGTTCCGGAGCGAAAATCTCGGGCGCTTCGTCTATCAGCTTGATCTTATCGACTGACGACACCGGATTGCGCTCGATGTATTCTCGCTTGAGTCCGTACGAGAACAGCGCGGCGATTCGAGATCGATAGTTGTTCACGCTTTGCGCCGACAGGTCGAGATCGTGCAGCCAAGCGTCGATTTCGTTCGTTGTGACAGTCCTCAGAGGCCGGTCTCCGAAGGTTTCTTTGAAGCGGCTGAGCCGCTGCCGTAAATCGATAGATGTGCGCCTGGGATCGGTTTAGCCGCTGTTGACCGGTCAGGTACTCGTCAATCAATGCGGAAACCGAAATGCTTCGTTCAGCATCGCGCAAATATTCGATGTAAAACTCTGTCGCATCCTTGAGTGTCTTACCAAGGGGCTTCAATTCTTGCGCGCACTCCAGGGCCATGATTCGAAGTGAGTCGGGAAGCCTTAGCGCGTTCTCGCCTTCCTTGCGCTGTTTGATCTTCATCCGGCCTAGCTCTGCTTCTGCCTTCTCTTTCGTGGGGAAGAAATACCGGCGGCGCTTCCCGTTGACTCTTGCGCCTTCGATGACATACTTCGCGGTTGCCGAATGATGGTATTCGACGATGCGCAATTGGGGCCGTCTCATGCGCACATGTTCGCATAGACCCGCGTATCTGTCAATATACTGTCAATGAGCTCAACGGCTGGTTCTGCACGAATCGTAGAGATTGGCTCTGAGACTTGATTGGAGGGATGGCAGAGCGGTTTAATGCACCGGTCTTGAAAACCGGAGATCCGCAAGGATCCGTGGGTTCGAATCCCACTCCCTCCGCCATATTGATTTTCAATGATTTACGTATGGACGGTCTCTCACCTAGGAACGTAGATGGGAACATCGGCGATCTTCCGCGCGAACGCATTCTGCCTCCTGAATGGCCCGAAAGAAGCGAGCAAGATCGGCATCGGTGAATAGATGCGTCAGTTTGAGCTTTGGCTTGGTCGACGCAATCCTGCGGCTTTCCTGAACCGCAGGTAAATGTCCAAGAAGGTCGCATATTTAGTCAGCGTTGCGATTGGAGTCCGATACGAGAACCCTTCGGACGACCTCGCTCACTTGGGCAAACGTCCACGGCTTCGGAATTGAGTCGTCAAAGCCGTACTTGCGCAGATCCGATAGGACCGGTGCATTCGAGTAACCGCTGGAAACAATTAGCTTGACGGAGGAGTCCAACTCCTTGAGTCTTGCGGCCGCTTCGAGGCCTCCCATCCCACCGCTCACGGTCAGGTCCAGCAGGACGGCATCAAACCCGCGGCCGCAAGCTTTCGCGTTCTCAAAAAGAACAATTGCCTCGGCTCCATCACTCGCAGTCTGCACTTCGTACCCGAGAATGGTCAAAACGGTTGTCACAAGGTTCCGGAGAGCCTCTTCGTCGTCCATGACCAATAGTCGTTCCGTCCCCGTTTGTGAGTGAGTGGTAAGGGAAGCCTGCGGTGCGGGACTCTCTTCCGACGCTGGCAAATCGACAATGAAGACCGTTCCATCCCCGGGTTTCGTTTGTACGGATAGATTACCGCCGTGTTTGGCGATGATGGCATAGGCTGTCGCCAAACCGAGGCCGCTGCCGCCAGGCTTTGTGGTGAAGTATGGGTCGAATATATGAGGGAGGACATCGTCGGGTATTCCGGACCCATGGTCCCGAATGGAAATCCTCACTCGTGAATCAATCCCGGCCACGGTATTTAGATCGACGTTTTCCGAGCGAACCTCAATGGTTCCGCCCTCAGGCATCGCCTGCCGCGCATTGAGAAGAATGTTGTGGAGCACCTGACCGATCTGGCCTGGGTCGACCTCGGCAGACCGGAGATTCTCCGAAATGCACACGTCGAAGCTGGTCTGGGCCCCGGCGCGTGCTAACGCGATCGCATCCATTAAGAGCTGGGCAATCGACACCAAGCGGCGAACTGGCGCGCCGCCTTTTGAGAAAGTCAGCAACTGGGAAGAGAGGAACGCCGCGCGTTTGCAGGCGCTCGCCGTTTCGTCTAGTATTGCTTGCACCGGCGCATCCCGATCGAGTCGCGACTTGGCCAACTCAACATTCCCTTGCACGACGGCCAGGAAGTTGTTGAAATCATGTGCGATGCCGCCAGCCAGCACGCTGAGCGACTCGAGCTTGCGCGCACGCAGCAATTGCTCTTCGATCTGTTCACGCTGCGCAATCTCGGCCCGCAGTTGCTGGGTCGACCGGTGAAGTTCGGCCGTGCGCTCCTGGACCCGAACCTCAAGTTGCTCATTCAGGGCCTCAGCACGATGCGTGGCTGCTTGCAGATTTTCCACAAGGGTCGCGTTTTCAAACCGCAAGTTCAATGATGAGATTATCGTCAGATGGATTCGTCTGGTGGTGATTACCGTGGCAAGAGTGAAGAGGCCGGCCATCAACGCCATAGCAAGGTGGGTCTCATCGCCTTGAAGCGCGAGACGTGCTGCAGGCGCGAGTCCGGCCGGGACGATGAACGCCAGGTACGCCTCCGGCCGTGCGGCAAGGATCGGAGCTCCGCCAAGCATCATTCCGCCTAGAATAAAAACGAGAAAGAGCTGATTTACGAGTCGGGCTTCCGGGTACAACAGAATACCTGCGGCACCCCACCCAGTTCCGGCCAAGCCGGCGCCAACAGCGAACCCGGCACGCCACCTCCGCGTCTCGAGGCTCGATGGCACACTGCGCCAGTAGCGACGCGCCAGAGTGAATCTCCCCGCCGCTATCAAAAACATGTAGAGGCACCAACTGAGAATGATAGGGTGCGCAACAACATCCCATTGAACGCGACCCAAAATCGACGTGGCGACTAAGGTGACCCCGACTGCAACGTTTGCGTTGCCATAAAGCAGCCGAACCTGGGCCGCAAGGATTTGTCCTCTTCTGCAATCCCCGTTGGCCTGCGCTGTCTCAGCTGGTGAAGGGTTCGGCGTCATCGACGGGACACCATCTGTTGTCGGTTCACGATATCAAATAATTTCCAAAGTCACTGTCAGTTTCCTAATTATTTGGCGTCTTTTTTCACGCTGGCGGCAGCCGCAAGATCCGGCGCACGCCGAGGGGCTCCAGTAGAGCAGAGCTAACCTAAGACGGAGGCGCCTGGAGCGGGTCGCCGAACGACGCCCGGCGGCTACAAGGTCCAAGTCGATGCCAAGTCACTGCTAAATTCTGGAATTTCTGACAATGGTACCGGCGTGTCCACGCTCTACCTTCCTGACGGAACTCCCGTGCCGCTGGGGCAATCTGGCAAAAATTTCGTGACGCTGCCGCCTACTGCTGTCGACCCACCGACTCCACCCGCGGTCGTAGGAACGTCGACACCACCGGGATTGTTTTCAACAACGCCGCTACAAAGGCGTTCTTAATCCCCGGAACCGCCAATCCAGCCGTATTTATCTTTGATGGCGAAGATGGGGGCATCTGGGGCTGGAATCCCGGAGTCAATCTCCTGAGGGCCACTCTGATTGTTAAACCTTCGTCACCGAACCTAAAGCTTGTTCCGCATCATTGTCTGCGTGAAGTCCAAACACAATCGCTCTACCGTGGAATTAAGCGTGCATCGAAAACCGCTCGTTTTTTTATTATTCGGGAGAAAGTAAGCAATGGGAGATTGCGTCGCAAAGATCATAAGGGAGCAAATACAGCAGAGGAATAGGATGCTGACGCCTCCGCGGCTAAATCCCCGATGAAAATCGATGGGTCGTGCGCACTCCGTGCTTTGCATTGTAGCGATGTGGCGCGGCTTCGAGCGCCGCGCGGTAAGTGGAGTCCGCGTCAGGGACGTAGAGATGAATCATTGTCGGCATCGGGCTCCATGCTCCGCACGCTTCGGCCAACATGATTCGCGGAAGGCATCGCCGCCGCCATCGAACGTTACCGGGCTTCACTGTAACCGTTAGTCAATTTTTCGGTTGCAGCAAAGGAACGAGTAAGACGACGGCACCTATTGAAACAACTTCCTCTGGTATACCAGAAAGAAACCGTACCCGATCGAGAAGAGTATAGGCGATCGAAACACAACCAATTATATTAACGTAGAAGTATGCCTTATTTGAATTGGGGAAATATCCTCTTGGGAAACATCCTCTTTGAGCAAATACAGATTAGTCGTCGGGAGAATCGGACTTGTATACGAAGGGGATTCCATGTCCGAAGCAAATTCCCGATTCAGATTGTTTGTTGTTCAATCAAAAGCCAAGCGTTCCAGGGCAACCGGAGAACCGGTTACGCTGTTTAAGCACTACGACATCATAAGAGAGTATCGCCCTGCTGATCAAAGTTAGAGAGGCTCCTCAATCGCATTTCTGATTCGCTCGCAAACGGCTCGAGACGTTTGCATTTGCCAGTACGGCTATGCTTAGTTAGTGCCTAACCGAGCCCCAGAATAGAGACATCCGCATCGATGCGACCAAGTCGGCGGCGGCAGGCTGGGCGATGCGGGAGCGTCAGTTCGTCGAGAAGGCGAAGTCGGAAAGGGGAAATTTTACGTTGATGAGTTTCAGCACCTCGGTGCAGACTTCGTCCATCGAGATGTCGAATACTTCGCTGATGGCCCTCAACTCGGCGAGTTGATCAGGCGTCGCAGCGAGCAACACTTCGTTTAATTGTTGATGGGAATATTTCATCGGCCGTTCCACTTAAGGACAGTAAATCGGTTCGGATGAGGCAAACTTAAGTCGGAATTGAGGGGATAGCGGTTGGAAAATGCATGTAGGCCCACCAACCGGCGATGCTCGTCCGGTAATTCGGCCTGAGTCTGGTGACGTCTACACTACTAGCACGCTAGGTTAAATACCGTGGCGCACGGACGAGCCCGGCTTCGCTGGCTTTCTTGCGGTCGGCCAGCATCCGATCTGCGATTTCACGGACCAGCTCTTCCAACAGGAGCCGGAGATGACTTCCGCGGCGGTAATCTGATGGCGCGATGTGGCGGACGCGGTCCGCGTGAGCGGAGAGATTATAGCACTTCTTGAAGCTAGCCCGGCTGGGATCATCCGGATTGTAGACCGCAATCGAGTGGCCGCCGTTTTTTCGCATGATCGCGAAACAGGGGACATCGGTCTGACCGTCTCCGATGTAAATCATATTTGGAAATGGAACAGGGCGAATTTCGTCCGGCATGTGGTCATTGACGTCTTCCGACATGTCGAGCAAACCTTTATTAATCCGAAACAGGTACTGGGTCTTTTGAGTGTGGCTGATAACGCGCTTTGGAAAAGTAATTCTACCTTCCGAGTCCTCCGCGTACTCGCAGCCGAAGACTTCCCGTAAATACGGGCGGAGCCGGCTGCCTTCGATGAGTATCTTCAGTCCGGAAGAGACGACGAAGTGGTCAACTCGGATTCCGGCGGCGACGTGGTGTTCTTCGAGAAGGTCGAGATTGAACTCCTCGAACATCTCCGGGAGACCCTTGTAGAGCTGCATCTTCCTACCGAGTTGTTTGAGCTGCTGATTGCTTGGCCGGTCCACGTTGAGGTAGTCGAGCAAACACTTCATGTAAGCTAGTTCACTATCGTAGCCTTCGGCTTGGACCAGTTCGGCGCAGCGCTTCCAGAATTTTTCTGCGTTAATACCGTATGCGGGAAAAATGACATCGTCCTGCATGTAAGAAGGGCTGAGTGTCTGATCGTAGTCGTAAACGATCGCAATCGTGTTCTGTAGAGCGGAAGACACAGACGGAAGGATTCACCAGAGAGGGGTGGAGATCACGGACATTTTCGGGCGACAACGGCTCACGCCAAAATGTCTACCAAGGCGTTTCGCAAGTCTGAGAAGCGGAAGCGAAAACCGGATTGGAGGGCTTTCTCCGGAATGATGCGCTGGCCGTCCAGGAGGAGAGACGCTTGATCGCGCAGGGCGGTTTTCAGCACAAACTCCGGAGCGGCGAGGAACGCAGGGCGTTTGAGAATCTCGCTCACGATCTTTGTAAACTCCTCATTGCGGACCGGATTCGGGGCCGCGCCGTTCAGAGGGCCGCGAACCGGACCGTTCTCAAGGGCATAGAGAAAGAGCCCGGCGACGTCGGCAACATGGATCCACGACATCCACTGTTTCCCGGTGCCGAGTTTTCCGCCCAGTCCCAATCGAAAGACCGGTTCCATGAGTTGCATGGCTCCTCCCCCTTTGCCCAGCACCAGGGCGATTCGAATAGCAACGTATCGGGCGCCCGCAACCTCGGCCTTTGAACCCTCGGCTTCCCATGCGGATCCAACCTCGGCCAGGAAATTGGACAAAGCTATTGAGCTGGACTCGGTCAGTACCTCCTCTCCACGATTTCCATAGATGCCCGCCCCGGAAGCGCTGACCAGCGCGGAAGGTTTGTTCGCAGCTCGCCCAATTGCGTTGACGACCCACCGGGTTCCTTCTATGCGGCTACGAAGGATCTTGTTTCGTTTTTCTTTTGTCCAGAGCCCGAGGATCGATTCACCCGCGAGGTGCGCTATGGCGTCGATCCCGTTCACGTCCATCTCTGGCCCGAATGATCTGATCGACTGGCAACCGGGCAACGGCGCGGCAGGTTTCCTCGAAAACCCGGTAACAATATGTCCGCGAGCTAGAGCAACCTGGATGATCTGTTTCGCGAGAAACCCAGACGCCCCGGTAATTCCGATATGCATCACCTCCTCATACCGCGGCGAAGCCACAACCACAAATCGGGAGACTGAATCGATCGCAAAACATTTTAGTCCGGGAATGATTTGTGGAGCCAGTTGAGCGGAAACCGGTTTCCCGGGCAATCGGTCGGACGAGGATTAATTTCTTTGTGTCCTCGGACAATCGCATACTTTCCGTCGACTTTGCCGACCCGCCGGCGGAGATACCTGATCAATTCGTCGAGGGCCTCGTACTCCGCTTTCGTCGGTAAGTCGCGATTGAAATCGCCGACCAGGCAAATGCCGATCGAGATATAATTGAGATAATCGCTATGGACATGGCCGCCGTTGAGTTGCCGCACCCAACGGTTACCGATCTCAATCTGGCCGTTGCCTGAGGAAGTGCCATTACCAATGACGAACTGGTAGGCCAGTCCGTTCGGCATCCTGCGCACATGGCGATGATAGTAATCGAAAATGCGGGCGTTGCCCTGGCGGGTACCGCTGTTGTGCACAATGATATATTTCCATCGGTTTCGGGCGACCCGGGCATCGTCGATCGCCTTGCGGACTGCAGGGGTCAGGTAGTTCCAGCGAACGCCTCCAGCACCCTGAGCCGGTACGAGGTTTTTCTCTTCTTCCGCCCCGGATTTTTGGACAACGATCGATTGATCATCATCATTTTTGCCAAAGAAGAACCAGTGTTGCTTCTTTCGCGGAGTCGGCGAGGGGGGTTCTTTTTCGACCGCGGGAGTCGAAGGAGCTTCACCTTTTGCCGGCTTGGAGTCCTGAGAGGAGGATTGGTCCGATTCTTCTTCCGCGGGAGTCCGAGAGACGGTTGCGGTAGGGCTGGCCTGAATTATTTTGCGGGGCGTCGGTCCCGGCGTAGCGGCGAGATAGGCTCGTTTGAGCGGGGACGGAGCCGGGCTCGGCGTCGGTTTCGGAGTGAGTGTCGGGCTTGGAACGATCTCCATTTGCTGCCGGTTTTTCAAGAAGAGATCGCGCAGGCGTTTTTCATCGTCTGGTTGCTGGCCGATGCCTTGGATTGACCCAAGTGCCAACAAGAGCAGCAAGGACAAAAGAGGAATTTTAAGCCTGCGCACCTGAGAACTGACTATACCGGGATTACAAAATTCCAATCATTGCTCCTTCAGGGTGTTCCTTGGCTGGAAAACCACGAACTCAACGCGTCGCGGTACGTTTAGCAACGGCCGGCGATCTCCAAATTCGCTGGAAGGTGTCGTTTCTATCGGTTAACCTCAACGCTTTATTGTGTATCTAAGCAGATTCAGGCGCGGGAACGTAATCGGCTCCGTAACTTTTTTCCAGATCGATGAAGAAAATCCTCATATTTACCGCTGGTTTTGGTGAGGGACATAATACCGCCGCGCGTAACATTCGCGACGCGCTTGAACATATCGCGCCGGACGAAGCCAAGGTGGAGGTTCTCGATCTTTTCGACACTTGTTATGGAAAGCTGAACGATTTTTTCCGGAAAGCCTACATTGCCGCCATCAACCGGACGCCGCGAGTCTGGGGCAAGATTTACAACGTCATCGACGGAACCCAGTTCGTGGAATCGAATATGATGATGCTCGCCAAGATGAAGAGAACGATGAGCGATGTCTTTTCGAATCTTGAACCCGACGCTGTGGTTTCGACCTTCCCAATCTACAATTACGTCATTGATGCGATCCATGCCGATGGACGACCCAGGAATTTCTCGCAGATCACCGTGATTACGGATTCCATCACCGTGAATTCGGTCTGGTACCGGTGCGTGAGCGACTATTTCCTGGTCTCAAACGAGGATACCGCGAAGGTCCTGCGAAGCGCAGGAGTGCCAGAGCAACAGATCCGGATTTTTGGATTTCCGGTGACCCATCGGTTCGCCGAGATGCCGGATGATCGGTACCGTGCGGGTGAGAGCGGGCTTCGACGCATTTTATACTTAATTAATTCCGGGAAGAAAGAGGCTCCTGCCTTGGTACGGCGCCTGTGCAAACGCGACGATATCCAACTCACGGTTAATGTCGGCCGGGATGCAACGCTTCGGAGAGAGATCGAAAGTGAGGTAAACGCGCAAGCGGATCCCGTCGAGATACTTGGCTGGACGAATCGGATGCCGGAGCTTTTGACGAGCCATCACTTGGTCATTACGAAGGCGGGAGGCGCCACTGTTCATGAGGCCATCGCTGCACGGACCCCGGTGATTATCAGCCAGGTTGTACCAGGCCAGGAGGAGGGGAACGCTCGGCTGATCGTCGAGAACGAATGCGGTTGCATCGCTCCGGATCCTGACGCGATTCTCGAAGCGCTAAACAGCGTGTTCAATCAGGGCGAAAAACGCCTGATGACTTGGGTGGCCAATATTTCAAAATTGAGCAAGCCGGATGCTTCGCTTCAAATCGCACGCTTTATTCTTGAATTGGCGGTACCAGAAAACGCACCGCCAAAGAAACTGTCGCATCTTCTCCCGGCCCAGCCGATGGGAAGAGACGGCAGGTCTATTCTGCTCTGTGATCTGCACACGCATAGCATCTATTCAGACGGGAAGCTGAGCGTTCGGGAATTAGTCGATTTCTACGGTCAACGAAGTTTCGATGTGCTCTGCGTGACGGATCATATTTGCGATCACACAAATCTACTCGGCAAGATGGCGACTTTGACCGGCCTGGTTTTGACTCCCGACCAGGTAGAAGAATACTTCCAGACCATCGAACGCGAAAAGAAACGGGCCCTGGAGAAGTATGGGATGATTTTAATGACGGGCCTTGAATTCAACAAAGACGGCTTGACCAAAAAAAGCTCGGCGCACTTGTTGGCAATCGATCTGAAAAGGCCGATTGATCCACGGCTCAGCATCACTCAGACGATCGCTGAAATCCATGGACAGGGCGCGCTGGCGATTGCATCGCATCCTCACGAGTTCAAGACCCATTGGGGTAAAAACACGCTCTATTTTTGGGACAACATCGATCAATACGCGCCTTTACTGGATGCTTGGGAGGTGGCGAACCGGGATGATATCTTTAACCCGATCGGGCTAAAGCGGTTGCCATTTGTTGCCAACAGCGATTTTCATAAGCCGAAGCACATATTTTCGTGGAAAACAGTCCTCTTTTGCGGGAAGGACCCTGAAACGGTTAAACAATGCATCCGTATCAACCGGGATGTGTCGATCACACTCTATCGGGATCATCGCATCGGCTTCGGATACGGGGATCTTGAGCAGGCCGCTCGTCTTGAGCATGTGCGCGAGGAACCTGGAAACGAAATACTGCCGGTTCCCCACGTCTCGAATGAAGTTCGCATGAAGAAGGTCGAGGCGCTGATCTTCGACATCGGCAACGTTGTCGTCCTCTTTGATTGGCAAATGGCTGAAGGCCAATTTGGGATTCGGTCCGGAAGCGGAGAAACCTCGATGCGAGCAGACTTCAAGGGGCTGATAAGTCGGTTCGAGGTGGGAGAGATTTCCCAGGAGGTGTTCGTATCGACGGCTGCTCGCACGATCGGATTTCAGGGAGACGAGCATGAATTCATAGCAATCTACAACGGTATTTTTTCTATGAATCTGCCGATGGAAAGGAATATTCAACTTCTGGCGACACGCTTTCCTCTCTATCTGATTTCAAACACCTCGGAACTTCATCTCGGATATCTGAGAGAGAGATTTGAGGTTCTACGGCATTTTGCAGACGGGGTGTATTCGTTCAGTGCGAAATGTGCGAAACCGGATCGCAAGATCTTTCAGGTTGCGGTTAAGCAATTTGGCGTGACGCCGGAGAGCACTGTGTACATCGACGATCTTGCCCCGAACGTGCGCGCCGCTGCGGATCTGGGATTTCACGCGATTCAATATGACTTGACCGAGCACGCCGAGTTTGAAGGGCGGCTCTCCGAAATCGGAATTCAAGAGTAAAACAGCCCACTGAAATCAAGCAAGGGAACAGGACCCTAACGATTCTGGCTGGCAAATTGCGCAAGCTCGTCTGCCTTTTTGTTCAGGTAGTCGGCAAACCGCTTTTCTTCGTCGGGGCTGAGTTCGCCGCCGAGCTTCTCACCTTTGGTCTGGAGTTCATGGGCGCGAAGGATGACATTCTGGTACTTAGTCATATCGCCCTGTTTCATCGCATGATAAGCCATTTTGAAATCGCTGATGTACGCATCATAACTCTGCAAATATTCGTTGGCAGGTTGGCTGCTAAACTGTTGGCCGACCATCTGAGCTGGCCGCCGAGGGAGAAGAGGTTGGAGAAGGTACGGTTGTGTCGGGAGAGGGCCTCGGCCCTGCCGGGGTAGATCTCCGGAGTTGCGATCGGAGTTGGAGCCGGGGTACTGGCGGGCGTCTCCGACGCAGCGGGAGCAGGAGTGACTGTCGGAGAGGTCACGTTCGGTGGAGGTGTTGGCGAGCTTGCTGACGGTCCTCCCGCCGGCTCTGCCGGCTTCTGCCCACATCCGATGATAAGAAAACTGGCCACGGCTATGGGAACGATAAAACGTGTTTTCATGCCTTTAAATACCGACGCATGAGCGCCGTTGTTATTCAAGGCGAGATGTGGCGAGGAGCGATTATCAGGCAAAGTGCACGGCAAAAGCGCCGCATTGTCTCAAATCTGAGAGGTTGGACATGACCGGCCTGAAGCGCTCGAATAGGCACATTTGCCCGGCGCTTAAAAAATCGAGACCAGGAAATTCGCTCGGTGGTGCAACTTGTCGGCCTTGAGGGGGGCAATCCGGAGAGCGACGACTACCTTGAAAGGTCTGTCTGGCTGAGGATGCGGAAGCCCTCGCCGGCCAGAACTGACCAGCCGCATTCGAGGTCATCCAGGTGAAGGGCCATGGCCGAGCGACCGTGTGGACGGACGAGGATCGGGTAACATACCTGGATGTTGACCTCAGCCATCAGAAGGCTCTGCAGCATCCGTTTCAAGTCCGTCGCAACTTCCTTCATTTCCACGACCAGGATCTCCGAAATACTGTAGGCTATTTCATTCAGGTCGAAGATGTTTTCTACCGCGTCGGGATCGCTTGCTACGATCCGAACGATTGCGGAATCGGTCGAATCCTGGGAGTTCAAAGCAAGAACATGAACTTCGTTTGCGTTGAGGAGTTTCACCACCTCCAGCAGCGCTCCGACCTTGTTTTGCAGGAAGATCGAGTACTGTTTGACTGTAGGTCCTGAAGTCTTTTCCGTAACCTTAGGCAAATCCGTTGGCATGAAGTTGGCCAGGAGATTTCATTTGTACGAGTAAATCAAGCAAAAGGTGGAAGGCTCACCTTCCTCTAACGCCACCTTGACATAATATAAGCCGCTTGCATCCGGACTAAAGCCGGCGGCGGCCCGCGTATCGGATTCGTACGGGAGGTAACTGACTGGCTTTCCCGTGTCGTCGAATACCGATACTTTCAATTTTTCCACTTTTTGTCCGGTCGACACGGTGAACCAGTACGCATTGCCGCTGTAGAGGTTTACCGCTACAACTTCCGGATGATCCTTTGAGACTTTCCCGAAGAAATTGCCATCCCGGATTTTGAATCCGTCGTTTTGAAATGCGCCGGCAAAGTCGATAACGTCGCTGCGAGTCGAGACTTGATCGTCCGTGTCCCCGGCAATGCACCCGTAGGACAAGACAAGACAGGCAGCCAGCGCCGTTAAAATGAAGCGAATCATTCTGGAGCTCCGATTTCTTTCGTTATTTTTGATGCAGCGGTATTGAGGTTTTTCACCTCTTCCAATGAGGGAACATGATCGGCCGAAAAAGAGACCATCTTTTGAATACCGTCGAGATCCCGGCTTACCGTTTGAACCAGGGAATCCTTCTGAATTTTATCCGGGAGTTGGGTGAGTTTGTCTTTGAGATAGCTGACCAGAGCAGGTTGGCGCAGCAACTTCGCGTTTTCAGCATTGTAGTTCTGGAGGACGAGTCCGGTAACCACCTCTGTCCCGCGAATCCAGCCTCCAATACTCACCAAGGTGATTAGATCGGTATCGCGATTCTCTTCCATCGCCTTTTTCACTTCGTTCTGTGTGGCTTCCAGTTCTTCGTTCAGTTGATCCCACGCGTCGTTTTCAGCGAATTGCGAAATGCTCTGGCCGCGGGCGAGAACGCTCTGAGAAACGCTGAGTTTTTTCGCCAGCGCCAGGACATCCCGGCCAACGTTCTTGACCTGCTGACCGTCATGCGCTGCGACGGCGATGTATCCGTCGGCAATGAGTGTCCCGAGATTCAGCGCCATCTGCGCACGATCAGTGGATTTGATCGAGATGGGGGGTCGATATTGGGAGGCCCAGTTTGGTTTACCTCCTTTTTCGATTGCTTTAAAAAATTCGCCAGGTGTCGGGACGGTCAGCGCATCCACCGAGTTGGCGTTTTTCAGTTCGTCGGCAGAAAGCGGTGAATCCGAGACCGTTGTTTGCCCGGTGGATTGCTGTTCAGCCAACGCCGAGGCGATCGAAACCAACGCGACTACGCTCAATCCGAGCCATTTCCGCAAGAGGGGCATATGACCGCAGTTTATCAATTGGACCTTCCGTGTCCAGTCCCGCCTCTCAGAACCGGGCCGGAGGCCCCAACAAATTTCACTTGTCGAAGTGGGGTTGTCCCTCGATGGTGGGTGCTCTCATGAAGGTGCACGTCATCGTGATGCCCAAACAGAGTGTTTTGGATCCGCAAGGGGTCGCCGTACGGAATGCATTGAAGGACGTTGGTCTGGATACGGTTGAGAGCGTGCGAGTTGGCAAGTTTCTGGAGCTGGAATTCAGAACGCCGCCCAGCGAAGCGAAGCTGGCGGAGATTTGCCGGGATCTCCTCTCGAACCCCGTTATCGAGGATTACACAATCCAATCTCATTCAACGGTTGAGTCGTAGGAATGAAGGTCGCGATCGTTCAATTTCCCGGTTCAAATTGCGACCAGGATTGCCTGCGCGCCTTAAGGGACGGTCTCGGCGTGCGGGCCGAATATTTGTGGCATAAAGAGACCTCCGTCTCCGGTTTTGACGCGGTCATATTGCCCGGTGGATTTTCATACGGGGACTATCTGCGGTGTGGAGCGATCGCCCGTTTTTCTCCGATCATGCGGGCCGTCTCGCGCGCGGCGAATGACGGTATGCCGGTGATTGGAATCTGTAACGGGTTCCAGATACTGTGTGAAGCCGGTTTGCTCCCCGGTGCGCTGATCCGGAATCGATCGCTTCACTTTGTCTGTCAGCCGGTTTGGTTGAAGGTAGAAACAGTTGAGACTCCTTTCACCGCGAAACTTGACAAAGAAAAACTGTTGCGAATGCCGGTGGCGCACGGCGAGGGCTCTTACTTTGCGGAGGCGGCGACGCTTTCGGCGCTCCAGTCGAAAGGGCAAATTGTGTTTCGGTACGTTGACGAGTCTGGCAAAAACACTCCGGAGTCGAATCCAAATGGGTCGATACTGAACATCGCGGGTATCTGTAACGAAGAGCGAAATGTCGTCGGGATGATGCCGCATCCGGATCGCGCCTGGGACCGCAGGCTGGGCAGCGAAGATGGGAAGTTTCTCTTCGAGTCGTTGGTCGAAACCTTGGAATCCGTTCTCATTCCGTAAATGGCCACCCAGATTACGCCGGAGCTGATTCGAGATCACGGTTTATCGGAGGAGGAGTACGAGAGAATTAGAGCAATTTTGGGCCGGGACCCGAACTTTACCGAGCTGGGCGTCTTTTCAGTAATGTGGAGCGAGCACTGCTCCTATAAAAACACGCGACTCGAGCTAAAAAAATTTCCCACCACGGGACCGAAAATCCTGGTGAAGGCGGGCGAAGAAAACGCGGGTGTGGTCGATATCGGGGATGGCTGGGCCGTCGCTTTCAAGATGGAAAGTCACAATCATCCTAGCGCGGTCGAACCCTTCCAGGGTGCAGCGACAGGGGTCGGAGGGATCATTCGCGATATCTTCACCATGGGCGCTCGTCCGGTGTTCCTGCTTGACTCTTTGCGGTTCGGTCCAATTCAAGGCACTTCACCGGCAGTGAGAAGGAACCGACGACTCTTTGCGGGAGTGGTGGCTGGGATTTCGCATTACGGAAATTGCGTGGGAATCCCTACCATCGGGGGAGAGGTGTACTTCGACGAATCATATGAAGGGAATCCGCTGGTGAACGTCCTTTGCCTCGGGATTCTTCGTCATGAGCAGATTGCGCGAGGCGCGGCGAAAGGCGTCGGAAATCCGGTATTCTACGTCGGCTCGGAAACAGGGCGGGATGGCTTGGCTGGCGCCGCCTTTGCATCGCGGGACTTGACCGAGAAATCGAAACAGGACCGACCCGCTGTTCAGGTGGGCGATCCATTCAAAGGCAAACTCCTGCTGGAGGCTTGCCTTGAACTCCTTGCCAGCGGCTGCGTTGCCGGGATTCAGGATATGGGAGCTGCGGGACTGACCTGCTCAACTTGTGAAACTGCGAGTCGAGGGGGGACAGGGGTGCAGATCGATTTGGCATTGGTACCCCAGAGAGAGCCGGGTATGACGGCGTACGAAATTCTCCTGAGCGAATCGCAGGAGCGAATGTTGATCATTGTCCACCAGGGTCAGGAGGCGAAGGTGAAAGAGATTTTTGAGAAATGGGATTTGCCTTATGCGCTCGTGGGCGAGGTCACGGACGACGGGATGATGCGGGTGTTGAATCATGGGCGCGTCGAGGTGGAGATTCCGGCCGCCAAGCTCGCCGATGACGCGCCGGTCTACGAGCGCGAGGCGACCGGACGACAGAGCGCGTTGGAATTGAGGATTGAAGATGTCCCGGTCGCCGATCTGCAAACCAGTTTGATTCAACTCTTAGCGGACCCGACGATTGCTTCGAAGAACTGGGTGTACCGCCAGTTCGATCATACCGTTCGAGCGGGAACAATCGTCCCGCCAGGTTCGGACGCGGCCGTTTTTTACGTCCGGGAAGCCGACAAATATCTTGCGGCAACGACTGACTGCAACAGTCTCTATTGTAAATTGGATCCGCGGGAGGGAGCCCGTATCGCGGTTGCTGAAGCCGCCCGGAATCTCGTTTGTTCGGGCGCGACGCCCCTGGCGGTAACGGATAACCTCAACTTCGGGAATCCGTATCATCCGGAGAACTTTTGGCAGCTCCGCGAATCCGTCGAGGGTCTGGCTGAAGCTTGCCGTAAGTTCGGAACCCCAGTGACTGGTGGAAACGTGAGTTTGTATAATCAGAATCCGCACGGCGCGATCGATCCGACGCCGACGGTCGGGATGGTGGGCATTATCGGCGAAGAACGCTGGATTACGCGCCAGCATTTCCGGGACCAAGCTGATTTGATTTATTTGATTGGTCCGGTCGGTCGGGAAATGGGTGCCAGCCAATATCTTGCGGTACTGCACGGCCGAAAAGAGGGTTTACCCCCGCGATTGAGTTATGATTTGGAACTAGGGGTACAGGCCGTGGTGCTCGAATTAATTCAACGAGGACTCGTCAAGAGTGCTCATGATTGCTCCGATGGCGGTTTGGGAGTTGCGCTGGCCGAGTGCTGCGTATCCGGGGAGCGAAAGATCGGTGCCTTGGCGCGATTTGGTCACTGGCCTTATCGCCTTGACCAGATCCTGTTTAATGAGTCGCAATCGAGAGTGATCGTATCGGTCCGACCACAAGATGCCGGTACGACGGAAGCGGTGTGCGCTGCCGCAGAAATTCCTTTTGGTCGATTGGGAGAGGTTGGGGGATCCGACCTTGTCGTCTCCACAGAACAACAAACGCTTCGGTGGGACATAGCCCAACTTCATCAAGCGTGGTACTTTTCGATTGAACGCGTCATGCGTGCCCAGTGAAACGTGAATAATTCCCACAAACCTCGACACGAATGCGGCGTCTTCGCCGTATATGGTCATCCGGATGCTGCTCTTTTGACCTACTACGGATTATTTGCCTTGCAGCACCGTGGTCAAGAAAGCGCCGGGATGGTGACTGCCGAAGGGTCCAATAAACCGTTCAACATTCACCGGGGCATGGGCCTGGTTTCACAGGTCTTCCAGGAGAAAGATTTGCAACAGCTGCGGGTAGGCACCCGGTCGATCGGCCACGTTCGGTATTCGACCAGCGGATCGAGCACCCTGAAAAATGCGCATCCGTTGGTGGTCGATTGTGCGCGGGGCCAGTTGGCAATCGCGCACAACGGAAATCTAGTGAACGCAGCGGTGTTGCGTGAGGAACTAGAATCGAGCGGTTCAATTTTTCAGACGACGGTAGATAGCGAGATTATCCTGCATCTTTTGGCCCGGCCGACCGGACGCCAGAATGTGCTGTCCACTTTGCGGATGGTACAAGGCGCTTTTTCGTTCGTGTTAATGGGCGAAGAAGAAATAATCGGAGTCAGAGATCCCTTTGGCTTCCGGCCGCTGGTGTTAGGGAAACTCGATGATGCGTTCATTCTCGCGTCGGAAACTTGTGCCTTCGATCTTATCCACGCCGAATTCATTCGGGAGGTCGAGCCAGGAGAAGTGGTCATTATCAACGACGATGGAATCAGATCGGAATGGCCTTTCAAGGAAGAGCGCAAAGCGTTTTGCATGTTTGAGTACGTCTATTTTGCACGTCCAGACAGCCTCATAAACGATCGAAACGTGAGCAAGGTGCGAGTCGCGATGGGACGTGAACTCGCCAAGTTACATCCGGTTGACGCGGATATTGTGGTGCCTGTTCCGGATTCGGGCAACTATGCGGCTCTGGGTTTCAGCCACGAACTGCAGATTCCGTTCGAACACGCTTTCGTGCGGAACCACTACATCGGCCGCACATTTCTTCAACCCACGCAGCTGATCCGCGATTTTAATGTCCGGGTGAAACTGAACCTGATCAAAGAATTAGTGACCGGGAAGCGCGTGGTGGTGATCGATGATTCCGTCGTTCGCGGGACTACGGCGAGGGCGCGGGTAGTGAATCTACGAGAAGCAGGCGCGAAGGAAGTCCATCTCCGGATCAGTTGCCCGCCTCATAAGTTCGCATGCTTCTATGGCATCGATTTTCCGGACCCGAAAAATCTCCTGGCGAACCAGTTTGCACCCGGGGAAATGAGCAAATATTTGGGAGTCGATTCGATCGGATATTTGGATATTGAAGGGATGGTCCGCGCTACGGGATTGCCAATGAACGAATTCTGCCTGGCTTGTTTCAATGGCAAATATCCGGTACCTACAGATCCCGAGCTTGATAAATTTATCATCGAGCATCGCAAAGCCCGTTCTCGTTTGTTGAGCGAGAGCGCACCGCATCCCGAGCTTTTTGCGGGTTTGAAATGATGAAATGAGCAAAGCGGCGAAGCAGAAGGAGTACGCGGCCGCCGGCGTTGACATCGAGCTGGGAAATCGCGTCAAGAAAGGGTTGCAGGAAAAGGTGCGGACGACGTTTGGCCCGGAAGTCCTCGGGCGGATAGGCGGATTTGGAGGGCTGTTCAGGGCGGATTTCGGCGGGATGAAAGAACCGATTCTCGTCTCGAGTATCGACGGCGTCGGTACCAAGCTAAAGCTAGCGATCGCGTTGGGCAGGCACGCATCGGTCGCCCAGGACCTTGTAAACCATTGCATCGATGATATCGCGGTCACGGGTGCGCGCCCCTTGTTTTTTCTCGACTACATAGGAGCGGCACGTCTTGACCCGTCTGTTTTCAATCAGTTGATTTCCGGATTCACGCGAGCGTGCAAAGAGGGTGGATGCGCCTTGATTGGCGGAGAAACTGCGCAGCTTCCGGATCTGTACCATACTGGGGAGTACGATCTGGCTGGTTGCATCATCGGTTTGGTTGACCGGACGAAAATGCTGGATGGGAGTCGAATCGTTCCCTCGGATATCCTGATTGGCCTGCCGTCAAACGGCTTGCACACGAATGGATACACACTGGCGCGGAAAGTCTTGTTGAATAAGATGCAGCTGGATCTCCTCCAAAAAGTTGGAGGCCTCACGAAACCGCTCGGGGACGAACTCCTGCGGATTCACAAAAATTACCAGCCTCTGATCGCCTCGATCCCGCATGGACGAATCAAGGGTGCTGCACACATTACCGGAGGCGGCTTGGTCGATAATCTGCCGCGCATACTCCCGGCTACTTGCGACGCTTTGATTGATACATCTTCGTGGAAGGTCCCGATAATATTCCGGCTGATCCAGCGTGGCGGCGATATCTCGACTGAGGAGATGTACGAGGTTTTCAACATGGGAATTGGCATGGTCTTCGTAGTCTCGAAGTCGCATGCCTCCGAGGTCCTGGCATTGTCCAAAGGAAAGGTGATTGGACAAATCACTCCAGGCTCTGGCAGAGTACTACTCGACTAAAATGTTGAGAAGGCTATTGGCTCCAGGGCGCAAAATTTGGGGAGTGAGCCTCGGTGCGGGGCTCTTGGGAGCGCTGGTTTTCTCGCTGCGCTACGCATTGCGACCGATTGCGAAGCCCAAGCTTCCAGACGCAATCTCCCCAGCAATTTTTGCTACCCGAATCTTTTATTCGAGTCGCGGCCAGATCGTTTATCATGAGTCCGGTCAAGGTGGACCGTTGGTTTTTCTCCACGGCATTTACGTGGGCGCGTCTTCCTATGAATGGTCAAAAGTGTATCCGCATTTTGCAGAAGGACATCAGGTGCTGGCCGTGGATCTTCTCGGATTTGGAGAATCGGAACGCCCGGAGGCCGCCTTATCTGCCGCCGATCATGTCCGGGTCCTGGCCGAACTACTCCGAGCGAAATGTGGCGAGGAACGAGCTGCGATTGTTGCCAGCGGTCTCAGCGCCGGATTTGCTACGGTTCTGGCTGCTCAGCACCCTGATCTGATCTATCGATTGATCCTTTTGACGCCGACGGGAGGGGTGGACTTCGGACGGCGGCGTCTGGCCAAGCATTCTCGTGTGTTTTCCGGGATCCCGATAGTAAACAGGATGTACTATCGGCGCTATCTCTCCACGCGGATCCAAATCCGGGCCTGGTTGAAGAGTTTCGGATTTGCAGATCCAGAGAAAATTGCCGATGAAGTGATCGAAGTGCTGACGAACTGCGCGCAACAATTCGGAGCTGAGCGAGCGATTTTTCAATGGATGTCGCGGCGATTTAATCTGGAACTGGAAAAGCGCTTGGGCGAGCTTTCTCAACCGGTGACGTTGATCTGGGGCGAGAAGGCGGTTTATCCGCCGCTGGAGAGGGCCTACCGGCTCCAGCCCGTGGCGAAACAATGCAGCCTCGTCGTGCTGGAGAATACCGGAATGCTTGCGCCGCTGGAATCACCAGTGGCAGTGGCTGAGGCGCTCGCCAAGGAACTGGATCCGACGATTCGGATTTATAAGGCAGGGTAGGCCCACGTGCGCGTACAGGCCTACGTCGGCGAAACAGACGACCAACCCGAGGAGTCGTCAACTTTCTGCCACAAAAAAAAGCGAAGGGGGCGGAGGAGACGTGTCGTCGGCACGCGGCGCCTTAGGGTCGTATCTAAAAATATAAAAACCGGACTCCCAATATTTATATTTTTAGATACGACCCCGATCTTTTTTGCGCCGCTTCATCTCGCGCGCGAAGGTGTGTTTCGCGTCGTCCACCAGATGACGAAGACCCTCGGCGCTGACGCAATTTCCGCCGAAAGCGATCGCCGTTTGTTGTTCCATTAGATCGGATGTCGCGACGGTTATCGAATAGAGGTGTCCATACTTTGCGACAAGTCTTTCAATAATGTCATCCGCGGTGTGGCCGGCGTTCGAATAAAAGACCTGGATGCCACCCGGCACCGATTCCTGACAGATCACAGGTCCCCTGCCATCGAAAACCAGGACAACACTTATCCCCGTGAAATCCTGGTATTCGGTCAGAACCTTGATCAGCCGATCCCTGGCCAAAACAGTTTTACGGTCGTGTAACGCCCGCAGGTCAGGCCAGGCGAAAATGACACTATGGCCATCAACTATGAGGAACTGCGGACTCATGCGAAGGGAATTTACGCTCTGAATGAGGCGAGAGCCAAGAAGTTAACCGCGAACTTGTTGTTTCGTAGCGCTTGCAATTCAGCTTCTGAACGAGCAAGTTCCAAGATGGCTGATCCGTATCATCGGCCTTGTCGAGGCGGAGATTCCTTCACGCGGTCGTCGGTCGCGATGGCGCCGGTGGCTTTTCTGGCCCGGGTCAGGCCGGCTTCGGAAACGAGATCGGCAGCGTCGAATTGGAGCCGACGCCGGCAGCAGGTGTCCAGTTGGAATTGACACCGGAAGAAACGGCCGGTCCGTTTTTTAAACCCAGTTCGCCGCTCAAGAATCACTTTCGAGAACCAGAGGTGCGTGGAGAACCAATCGATCTGACTGGATTTGTCCTGGACCGAAGCGGAAAACCGATAGCAGGCGCACTCCTGGATTTCTGGCATGCAGACGGCGCCGGTGAATACGATCTTGACGGTTTCCGCTGCCGCGGACATCAGTTCTCGGATTCTGAAGGACGATACACGTTAGAGACAGTTCTGCCGGGTCTGTATCCGGGACGAACCAGGCATTACCACGTTCGGCTCCAGGCATCTCACGGTCCTGTATTGACCACGCAGCTGTATTTTCCGGGGGAAGGACGCAACGACAGCGATTCGTTGTTCCGGAGCGACTTGACGGTCAAGATCCGGGAACTGAAGGCGGGACGAGTGGCCACCTTCAATTTCGTCACAAGCAGAAAAGCTTAGAAGCAATCGGAGAGATCCGTACCGCGGTGAACTTAGGCGACGGGAGAGAAAGAACGACTCATGCGAACGTTAGCCGCTACGCCGCCAGGACTTCGTTCGAGGGCACGCCTCGTAACTCGTAAACACGGAGGATCGTATCTTCGATCAGATTGTTGGGACAGGAAGCGCCGGCCGTGATGCCAATAACCGTCGGACCGACCGGGAGCCAGTTTTCGGTCACGATTTCTCGCTTTTCGTGGAGATTGTAATGGGTGATGCGCTCGGCGGACTCAAGTTTGCGCGCGCTACGGACGAAATACGTCGGAAGTTCGGCCTCACCCATTTCCGCGAGGTGCGATGTGTTTGAGCTATTGTATCCGCCGACAACGAGCAATAGATCCATTTTTTCTCGCAAAAGACCGCTGAGCGCATCCTGGCGTTCCTGAGTGGCGCCACAGATCGTATCGAAAAATCGAAAGCTCCTGGAACCCAACTCAGGCCCGTCACGATCGATGATTGCTGCCCGAATCCTTCTCTGAACTTCTTCGGTCTCGCCCCGGAGCATGGTCGTCTGATTAGCTACGCCGACCGCCTCCAGGTGGGCGTCCGGGTCGAAACCCGGGTGAATACGCGTCTTTGAACCGGTCCAAAAACTCCTGCTTGTTGCCACCGTGCCTGATGTATTCGCAAACGTAGTCGGTGTCCTTCAGGGTTAAGACGATCAGGTAATGGCCGCGTCCAAGTCCAAGCGCGCGCGAAGCGGTCGCCTTTGTTTCTTCGTGCTCGGCTTTGCCGTGGATGATCGATGTCACTTGTTCGACCGCATTCTGGCGAACCCGTTTCCAAACGCTCATGACATCGCCACATGTGGTGTCGACGATCTGACAACCGCGTTCCTGGATTTTCTTCAGGGTGATCAGATCGGTTCCGAAAGCCGGCACGATCACGACATCGTCTGAATTTAATTCGTCGATTTCAGCTTCGCGTCCGTTCCCGAGCAGGTTTTTTATTCCCATCGCTGCGATCTGCTCGTTGACCAACGGGTTGTGAATGATCTCACCGAGAATAAATAACCTGCTTTCGGAAAAAACTTTCCGCGCGGCATACGCAAGATCGATGGCCCGCTCAACGCCGTAACAAAAGCCGAATTGTTTCGCCAGCCGGACCGTCGTGTCACGAACGGATAAAATACCTCCGTTAGCGCGGATGCGTTCGACGACGACGCTGCGATAATGCGACTCGACCTGCTCCTGCACTTTCGCCATGACATCCGGCGTGCGCAGATTGATCTTTTTCGGTTTAACGGGAGCAGGTGTTGATTGCGCGGACATGATAGACCGTAGCCGAATTGACGGCGGCACACTAAAGGTTTATTGCTCGCGAAGCAGCGGCCCTTGGGGCGGCGCGAATACAGCATCGGAAACCATGTAGCTCGAAGGCGGATCCGGGTCTGAGTAATCCTTCGGGCGCGGTGCGTCTTTGCCGATCGTCTGATCTTCGGGCTGCGTTTGAGCGATGTTTACTGGTGTTCCTTCGTGGACGAGCGCAAAAAATTTTGGCGCCGCGTTTGGGTGAAGTCTCAGACACCCGTGAGAATGGGGGATAGGCCAGACCGCGCCCTGATGAAAGCCGTACGCTGGTTTAAACTCCACCCAATAGGCCATAGGATAGCCAACGTAATGGTAACCTGAACCCGGCGAGTGATCGCTGGTCCCAGGTCGCACATCATTGCCTCTCGCCCAAAAGCCGTAGGTATTGGACCGTTTCCTCCGGATTTTATCGAAGACACGATAAGATCCTGTCGGGCGTTGTCGCGCCGGGCTTCCCGATCGTTGTCGGCGTTACCAGTAACGGCCGATTCCCTTCCATTACGTAAACCATACGGTTTTGGAGTGAAACCTTGACGCGGACGTCGCCCGGATTTCTGGGCTTGTACGCCACGACGTCGTATTTATTCGAAAGGGAAGTCGTCAGAGTCGTACAACTGGTAAGCGCGGCCAAGCCGATCGCAGTTCCAACAAATAGAACATGAAGATGATAACTTCTCATACTGGCGGTCAATTAGGCGTCTATTTTACTTCATCGTCAGAATTTGCAAGCAAGGAAAACTTACTCGCGATCTCTGCGCCAGCGTGCATGTTCGCGTATTTGCTCGCCAAGTAACTTTCCCTTCTCCGGATTTTCCTGACTTTCAATTTCCAGATCAAATTGTTCAGATTGGTTGGCGTAAAAGGGATACTGGCCTTTCGGCAGCGAAGGTTTGTAGCGCCAATGCTTATAGACCCAGAGCCAATACGCCGGGTTTGCGCGAATAATGGGCTCAAACTGATTCCAGCACGCCTGAGCGATCTCCTGGTACGACATGCCGGGCGGAAATCGAAGCCATGGCAAAAGCCGCACCACGTAACCCCCGTCGCCGCGCGGCAAAGTCACCCAGGGGACGATCGGACACCCGGTTCGCTGATGGAGGAAGGCATGGATTTGAGTCACGCGCATTTTCAAGCCGAAGCCGTCGATGACGACCGCTGAATCCCTCAATTTGAGCGTCAGGTCTGTGAAAAGGAAAATCGATTCGCCGGCGCGTAGCGACCTGAGCAGGCGCACGACGCCATTTTCGGGAACGATAATCTTGTTGCCGGGAGCTTCCCGCAATTTCCGGAAGATGGGCGTGAGAAGCTCATTCTTGAATGGCTGCGAAATGATGGTGAAAGGCTTACCTTTTAGAGCGATGAGTGTACCAGCTAGTTCGACGTTTCCAAAATGAGGCGAAATTGCGATGATAGGAACGTCGGACTCTATCAGTTCGCGGAATCGGTCGGGATCTTCAAAGGAGATAAACTCGTCGACGTTGTCTTGCGTCATCCGGGTCGTCCAGAAGAGCTCCAGAAAATTTCTTCCAAACACTTGTAACGATCGTTTGGCTAAGCGTCGCCGTTGCTTGACGCTAAGCTCGGAGCCGCACGCGACCTCAAGGTTGGCAATAGCCACTGCCCGGCCCTTCGGGTCGGCCCAAAAAACCAAGGTTCCTGCCGCGTCCGCGATTTTTTGCAATAGCCCGAGCGGCAAAGCGGGAACCAGCCGGCCAAAGAAGCTTACCAGCAACCATTCAATCCAATACCGAACACGTTTCACCGTCGTTAGAATCCTTGGTCAGAACTTTTTCTGAGACTTCCGGTACATCTCCCGAAATGGATGTTCATCCAGCAGATTTGGTTCGATACCGCCAAACTTCTGACCGTCGTAGATCTGAATTCCGACGTAATAGTATAAAGGGCAGATCGGCGTTCCCTGGTTGAGAAGGATATCTTCGGCTTGGTGAAAGATCTGTAGACGCTTTGTGGCGTCTGCTTCTGCGGCAGCCGCGGCCACTAACTCGTCATATTTGTTGTTGCCCCAGCCAGTTCGATTGTTGCCGCCGCCGGCCAGGAAACAATCAATGAATGTGTTTGGATCATTGTAGTCGCCAACCCAGCTTGATCTTGCGAAATCGTAGTCGAGGCGACTCAACGAGTTGAGGTAGACTTTCCACTCCTGCTTTTGGAGTTCGACGTGAACGCCGAGTCCCTCGGATAACATGTTCTGGATTTCGACGGCGATGTCTTCGTTCAGCTTTTTGTTATCGTAGAGGTAGGTGACCGTCGGGAATGATTTACCATCCCGGATAACCGGCTTCAGCCAGAATTTGACGCGCCTTTTGCACGTCGCGACCAAATATCTTCGGGGGTTGATAGCCGCCAGCCGTTCCTGGGGGAGTGAAAGAGTATGCCGGAGGTTCGCCCGCTTGAGTGATCTTCTTAACAATGCGGTCACGGTCAATCACCATGGCGAACGCCTGGCGAACCCGGACGTCGTCAAACGGCTTCCTGGTCACGTTGAATCTGATGAAATAGTTTCCCAGGAAAGGGGCCGAATGGAAATCCGGACGCGTTTTCAATTCTGGAATGAGCGATGGCGGTGTCAGCCCCTTGTCCAGAATAAGATCTGCCACCCTGGACGCGTAGAAATTGTAAGCCGTGATCGAATTGTCGATCGGGAGCGCGTCGATGGTATTCAGGGCCACATGTTCGGAATCCCAATACAACGGATTTTTTTCCAATCGCATGCGGTAGTTCAGACGCCACTCTTTCAGTCGGAATGGGCCGTTGTTAACCAGTTTGTCCGGCTTGATCCAGTCATCCCCGTACTTCTCAACGGTTGATACGTGGACCGGAAGAAAGGTCACAAAACAGCAAAGATCGAGAAAATAGGGAACCGGGGCTTCCAGTTCAACTTGTAATGTTCGCTGATCGACTACCGTGATGCCGACCTGGCTAAAGTCCTTCAATTTGCCCTCGTTAAATGCCTGCGCGTTCCGGATGTGGTACAAAAGGTATGCGTATTCCGAAGCGGTCTCGGGCAATAATATCCGTTTCCAGGATTGGGCAAAGTCGGTTGCCGTAACCGGGTCGCCGTTACTCCACCTGGCATTTGCGCGCAGGTGGAATATGTAGGTTTTGCCGTCGCTTGAGAGATTCCAGCTCTCCGCAATACCCGGCTTGGGCTGTCCAAAGCGGTCGAAGTGCAGAAGGCCTTCGAAAAGAGCATAACAAATGCGGCCTTCGAGTTGGCCTGTGACGACGGCCGGATCAATCGACTCTGGTTCCGCGCCATTAAGGATCACGAGGTCGGCACGCTTATCCTCGGACCCGCAACCGCCGGTCAAAAGCAGGCCGATCAAACCCAGTGTGGCAACGGCACTGAGGAATGAAAAGTATTCACATTCCCTCGACCGGGAAACTCCTCCAGTGCGCATAGGGCCTGAAACTATTGCTGTGGCGACGGGGACGGCTGCTCGACGCTAACGGCAGAAACAGATGCGGATCCGGCTGCCTCGCCTGGAGACGGAGCGACCGATGCGGAAGGGGATGCGGCCACTGAAGGCTCTGGAGACGGCGAAGCCGACGGAGAGGCGGAAGCTGCCGGAGAAGCCGAAACGTCCGGGGATGCGGAAGCCGCGGGGGATGCGGAGGCGGCTGGGGTGGATGAAGCCGAAGCATTCGGTGCGGCTTGCGTTCCGCCGGTTGCGGCGGAGGAAGCTGTGGGTTTCGGTGTAGCTGAAGCAGCTGCTTTGCGCACCTCGTTCTCGAGAACACCAACCCGGCGGTCCACGCTCTGCTTGGCGGTCAGCACAGTCAGCAGTAATGTTACTCCGAAGAAAATGCAGCCGAGATAGACCGTGGCCTTGGTTAGGACCGTCGCGGTCTGGGCGCCAAAGATGTTTTCCGTCATGCCGCTCCCAAAGGCTGCTCCCAGTCCTTCGTTTTTAGGTCGCTGCATCAGCACGACGAGCGTCAGCAAGACGCAGACGATCACCAGGATCGCCAGCAGGACGGGGATGAAAATGCTCAGCCACATAAGGGCGGGAATATGCCGTCCAGTCTGGTGGTTGTAAAGTTGTCCTTTAGAGACGGCAAATGCGCTTGCTCCCCGGCGGAGAAGCCTCGGCATGCGGCATTCCAGAACGAGGAAACCAACGAAAAAAGTACGCCTTCCTCGGGTCCTGCCGACATTGAACTCACGGCTGTTCCGTGCTTTCGTTGCCGGCATGCTTCGTGCCGTGATGCTGCTGGGACTAACCGGAACTGTGGCTGTCTCGCAGTCGCTCGAATATCCGCGGGCCAGGAGAAGTGATGTCGTCGATGACTATTTCGGTACGAAAGTGCCCGACCCCTATCGTTGGCTGGAGGATACCGATTCACCGGAAACGCGAGAATGGGTGAAAGCAGAGAATGAGATTACGTCTGCCTACCTGGAGAAGCTGACTGATCGTGAGGCTTTCAAGGGGCGGCTGACAAAGCTCTTGAATTACGAACGGTACACCGCACCAGCGTGGGAAGGTCATCGCTATCTTTACCGAAAGAATGATGGGCTACAAAATCAGAGCGTTATTTACACCCTGAAAGAGTTGAGCGACACGCCAAAGGTTTTGTTAGATCCGAATCAACTGGCGAGCGACGGAACGATCGCTGTCACGAGCACCACGGTGAGTGATGATAGTCGTTTGGTGGCCTACGGAATTGCGGCCAGCGGTTCGGATTGGAACACAATCCGGGTTCGTGACATCGACGCGGATCAGGATCTTCCGGATGTTATTCGATGGGTTAAATTTTCTGAGCCGAGCTGGACCAAAGACAGCAATGGATTTTTCTATTCGAGGTTTCCTGAACCGAAGGGTTCCGAAAATGAGACCTTTTCCAAGCTCGCAAACCAGAAGATGTATTACCATCGGCTGGGTGATTCTGAGGAGAAGGACCAATTGATCTATGAACGGCCTGACGATCCGGACCTTTCCGTCGGTGGCGGCGTTTCGCACGATGGGCGATACCTGTTTGTGCAAGTCAACAAGGGGTCTGACGAACGAAACCTGCTGTTTTTCAAGGAACTCAAGGATCCGATGGCGCCACAGATAGACTCTCCTCTTCAGGCAATTATTGCCCACTTTGAAGTGGAGGTCAGAGTGATCGGCTCGGTTGGCAGCAAGTTGTTCGCCGTCACCGATCTGAATGCTGCGAGATATAAGATCATCGAAATCGATCTTGAGAATCCCGGCCGCGATCATTGGAAGGAAATCGTTCCAGAATCGAAGGATCTATTGGAGGACGCCCAGTTGGTTGGCGGGAAGCTGGTCGTAAAATACCTCGCAGATGCCAAAAATCAGCTTCTGGTATTTGATTTGGACGGGAAAAAACAAGGTGAGATTGCACTCCCCGCCCTCGGGACAGTGGGGAGCTTGTCGGGTGACCCCGACCGGCCTGAATTGTTTTACGTTTTTACCTCATTCCTCTACCCCTCCACAATCTACCGGTACGACGTGAACACCGGTCAGAACGAAGTGTTCAGAAAGCCGAAAGTCGATTTCGATGCAGACAAATATGAGACGAAGCAGATCTTTTATCCGTCCAAGGATGGCACGAAGATCCCGATGTTTATTGTCTCCAAGAAGGGAATCAAGCTCGACGGGACTAACCCTGTCTACATGACGGGTTACGGAGGATTCAACATCTCAATCACTCCGTCTTTTTCGGCGTCCTATGCATCTTGGCTCGAAAAGGGTGGTGTCTTCGCTCTCCCAAATCTGCGCGGGGGCGGGGAATACGGCCGGGAATGGCATGAGGCCGGGATGAAGGAACACAAGCAAAACGTGTTTGATGACTGGATTGCTGCCGCCGAAACCCTGATCGCGGACAAATACACCAGTGCCGGGAAGATCGCGATTGTGAGCGGTTCAAACGGCGGCCTGCTGGTCGGAGCCGCGCTAACCCAGCGCCCTGACTTGTTCGGAGCGGCGGTACCGGAAGTTGGCGTTCTTGATATGCTGAGATTCCAAAGGTTTACCATCGGATGGGCATGGCAATCCGACTATGGGTCTTCCGACACACAGGAGGGATTTCAATACCTGATCAAGTATTCACCGCTCCACAACATTCAGACAGGTCGCTGTTACCCGCCTACGCTGGTCACGACCGGTGATCATGACGACCGGGTCGTGCCGGGTCACTCGTTTAAGTTCGCTGCGACGTTGCAGGCTGCACAGTCATGCACCAATCCGGTCCTGATTCGAATCGACACTAAAGCCGGCCATGGTTCCGGAAAGCCGATCGCGAAAGTCATCGAGGAGCAATCGGATGTCCTGACATTCATGTGGGACGCCATTGCCAGTCCGGTCAAATAGGTCAAAAAGCTTTCTAAAATCAAGTCAGGCTGAAAAAGACTCCAGGAAACAAGCGGCCCAGTTTATTGGGCAAGTTCGCGGTTAACGATTTGTGTGTACCGTTCTCCAAGCATTTTTAGCAACCGGCGAGCATCGCGGAGTGCGTCAACGGGGTCCTGCTGGTACGCCATCTTGATGGCATCCTTAAGCCAGGAGGATATGCTTGGATCTGCAAGGATTTCTTTGAGTGTCATATTTATTGTTTACCAGCATCTGCGTCTGGACTTGGTTGAGAGGGTTGTTGGATGGGGTCCAATTCGCGATGAGTTGAAAGTTTGGTTAGCTAAGGCTTCCGCCTGATCCTGTTCCAAAGCAGGGCGCATGCCCAGCTGGCAAATTCGCCTTCAAAAGGAGTGATTACTGTGGAAAAGCGATCGGAATGAGGCTGTGCAAAGGGCGAAGGTGGCAAATTGTGCCGTGAAGAACGACAAAGAGGGCGAAAGATTGCCGATCTTCCGCAACCTTTCCTCGAAACAGGATGGATTTCGCGGTCACGACGTTCCGGAAATGGGATCTGCCGACGTCATTATTGAGAAAGGCAGGTCATTCGAGAACCCGTGTGGAGAGAGTGATCCCGTGATAGTCTGATTTGGTGTCATGGAATCCTTTGACTACCTCTCGGTCCTCCTCTCCATCATCCTCGGGTTGGCGATCACCCAGGTCCTGTTAGGCTTCCGTGGGCTCATCCTGACCAGAGTGAAGGTGAAGATCTATCTCCCAACCGTGATATGGGCCGGGCTCGCGCTCCTCATAGCCATTCAGGCGTGGTGGGCGAGTTTCGGCCTGCGTACTCGCGGCAATTGGACCTTCCTGGCCTACATCGTCATCGTGCTACAGACGATCAGCGTGTACATGGCCACGGCGGTAGTGCTCCCGAACATCACGGGGGAATCCATTGTTGACCTGAGAGACCACTACTTCGCGCATAAACGCTGGTTCTTCGGTTTCCTGCTTGCCGGCGTCGTCTTAAGTGCAGTGAAAGAATTCGCTCTTAGCGGGCACCTGCCTGGCCAGCTGAACGGGGAATTTCACGTGGTCTTCGGACTCACAGCGATTGTGGCAGTGATCACGCGGCGAGAATGGTTTCATATGTTTCTGGCACCCGCTTTCGCGCTGCTGTTCTTGTTTTACATCTCGCTGCTTTTCGCGCGGCTTTAGATTTGCTTCGAACCCGTGCCTGCAAACCTCGCGCGGGGACATCCACACCCTCATTCGCCTTGCTCCGCAGGGGGCGCTTCTTATTTAAAGCTGAACAATCGCTCTATCATTCTAAAAGGCAGCTTAGTAGAATGACTGAATTTCGTTCAACATCCGGCGAACGTGGGCATAGTCTCGACGCGGCTTGAGCACATGATAGCTTTTCCATGGGTCGCCCCATTCGAAGGATTTGGATAGTGACACGGCGAACACCCCAGTTGTTCATTTCGGTCCAGGATGGACAATACAAGTCGATGGTGTTCCGTCCGGCCAATGCCCAACCGTAGTCGTCGACCTGGTACACCTGACCGGTGGCGAGGATAATGAATTTCGTGCCGGCCGGCCATCGAGACCAGTCAGCAGCCGCACTGCGGACCACTCCGGTTTCGAGCGCCGTGCCGACGGCGCTGGAATTACCGTACCGCCGATGATCACTTTCTGTGTGAGTGTAAGCGGTAGTCCGAACTTTCATGAACTGGCTGCGTGCCAACGGTGGCTCATATTCGGGAAGAGAGCGGCCTGCACAACCGAGGAAGAGAATCGCCAGCGCTGCGAGTGCAACGAGGCAAACAAACCGGAACTTCATGCGCGCTGATCATATCGGGATCCAAATAAAGAATGAACAAATTTTATCGCTGAATTCTGACGGTTGCATGAAGCTCGATTATGGAATAGAAACGCGAGTCATGCGGCTGCGATGGATACTAATTTTGGCGTTTGCCTGGTGGATTGATTGCGCGGCCTGCGAGACGGGCATTCGCTCATGATCAGGAAGTGCGCCGGGCGTTCCTGGCAGATCGGACTTCATTTGCGGATTCTCGAGTGCCGCCGGCCGATTCTCCGGCTTCTGCGGGGTATTCACGGTCGATCTCGGGCATGATTGTCGGTCAGACCCCGCGCTCGCTCTCGGCTCTGCGCGTCTATCCCCCAAGCGCTCCTTCACGATCGCGAGTTCTGCGATCATGATTGACGCAAAGACTGGCGGAGTACTTTTTTTCAAGAACCCGGATATTCCGCGGCCGGTGGCCAGTACCCAAAAGCTCTTGACGGCTTTGCTGGTCGCGGAACATGGCGGGCTGGATCAGATCGTCCGCGTCGCTCCCGGCGGATTGTGCGGTCGAACCGACGAAGCTCGGGTTCAGGCCGGGCGAAGTCTATACCAAAAGGCAACTCCTGGCTGCGATGTTGGTGCATAGCTGCAATGATGCCGCAGTTTGCCTGGCGCGTAACGACGCTGGAAGTGTCGGTTCTCTTTCGCGGCCTTGATGAATGCCAAGGCGGCCGCACTGGGAGCGGCGAGCAGCCATTTCGTCAATCCGAATGGCCTTCCTAAGTCGGGACAATTCTCGACCGCGCGTGACATGTCGCGAATTGCGTTTGCCGCCTATCGCAACCCGACACTGCGCGCAGTTCATGCGATTGCCGGGCCTTACATTTACGTATAGTTCGGGTCGCACGCGTTTTCTGGAGCCGACGAACAAGCTCGTCGACGCGATCTTCAATTTTTACAGGTATGAAAACGGGGTACACCGAGTTAAGCGGCCGGTGCCTGGTTTCCAGTGCTTCGAGCGGTGGCAACGATGTAATTCTCGTTCAGCTCGGTGGCACTCACCGGATGTTATTCGATGACGCGCAAAGATTGTTGCTTTGGGGTCTGGAACGGAAAGAGGCCGCGCCGGCTTTCGCCACGGTGGGTGGCACTTGACCACGTCAACCAACCGACCCTCCGGCCAATATACCTGCTGATTTAGGGAGCGGTTTGGCACTTGGCCTTCCCACGACGACATAGTCCATGCCCGCCGCGGTGGCGGCTTCGAAACCGGCCGGGCTGTCTTCCAGCACCAGACAGTCGGACGGCTGGACGCCCATCCGGCGGGCAGACTCAAGAAACATGTCCGGGAATGGCTTTCCCCGTTTCACCTGCTCGACTGGTCACGATAATCGGAAAAAGGCTCTTGAATCCGGTCGCATCCAGCGTCTTGATGACCACGGGTAAAATTCCTCCTGAGGCCACGGATACCTTCGCAAAAGCGGCGACTTGGCGCGCGAAATCGGCAACTTCCGGAATGGGCCGAATGATGTCAATCCGTTGTACGTAAAGATGCTCCTTTTCATTGGCGATCGTCTCGGGATCAAGTGAAGTGCCAAACCGTTCGTTCAAATGTTCAACCATCTTGCGGCTTGGCCATCCACCGAGAGCGTAAAATAGTTCTTCAGGGATTTGCCCGCCGTACTTCTGCACGGTGTCTGCCCATGCTCCATAGTGAACCGGCATGGAATCGGCCAGAGTGCCATCGCAATCGAAAATGTAGCCTGCGTATCGCTTTTCGGGCGGAGTAAAGACTGTCATAAGGGAGCCGGGGACAGTTGCACGTGTTCAAAGACATCACAACTCGTGCCGGAAAAGCACGTCGGCTGCAGGATTTTTATTGATTTTAGGCGCTTTCCCCGGATGATTTGTCTCCCTCATTATGCGTCATACGATTTCTGTTCTGGTTGAAAACAAGTTCGGCGTTCTTGCTCGGATCGCCGGCATGTTCAGTGGGCGCGGGTTTAATATCGATAGTCTGAATGTAGCGCCCACCAATGACCCTTCCGCTTCCAGAATGACGATCGTAGTGCGTGGAGATGATACTGTTCTCGAGCAGGTCACAAAGCAGTTGAACAAGCTCGTCGACGTGATTGAAATCCAGGATTTTAGGGATGGAGACTACGTTGATCGTGAGTTGGTAATGCTCCGGGTTAACGCTGATTCCGATAATCGGTCGGAGGTTATGCAGATATGCGACATTTTTCGGGCAAAAATTGTCGACGTTCAACCGAAGCGTCTCGCAATCGAAATTACCGGGAACGAAAGCAAAATCAGCAAGTTTCTGAAACTGATGGAGAACTTTGGCGTCAGCGACTTGACTCGTACGGGCAAAGTCGCCATGGCCCGAGTGGAATGATCCCCCAGTTTAAATCAAATTATGCCAGCAAAAGTCTACACGGATAAAGACGCCGATCTCTGCCAACCTCAATGGAAAGGTGTGTGCGGTCATCGGATTTGGATCCCAAGGTCATGCGCACGCGCTCAACCTCAAAGATAGCGGAGTGCAGGTGGTGATCGGTCTGTACAAAGGAAGCAAGTCTATCCCGGTTGCCCAGGAACACGGTTTTCAAGTCTTGGAGGTCAGCGAAGCGGTGCAAAAGGCGGACATTATTTTTTTCGCAACCCCCGATCTCAAGAGTGCGTCCATCTATGAAAGCCGAGGTGGCCCCTCACCTGAAGAAAGGAAAGGCGCTCCTTGTTCAGCCATGGTTTTGCGATTCATTTCAAGACGATCGTTCCGCCGCAGGACGTGGACGTAATCATGGTGGCGCCGAAAGGCCCGGGTCACATTGTGCGGCGACAATATCTGGAAGGGAAAGGTGTTCCGTCGCTGATCGCGGTTTTCCAAAATCCCTCCAAACAAGCGAAGAAGCTGGCGTTGGCATGGGCGAAAGGGATTGGCGCGACCCGAGCGGGCGTGTTTGGAAACGACATTCAAAGAGGAGACCGAGACAGATCTTTTCGGGGAGCAGACCGTTCTTTGCGGCGGTTTAACTTCACTTGTCCAAAAAGGGTTCGAAACGCTTATGGAGGCGGGATACCAGCCGGAGATGGCCTATTTCGAGTGTTTGCATGAACTGAAGCTGATCGTGGATCTCATGTACGAATCGGGCATTGCCGGTATGCGGTTTTCGATCTCCGAAACCGCGAAGTGGGGCGATGTCTCGGTTGGGCCGACCGTGATCGATAGCTCGGTCAAAGAAGAAGATGCAGAAGGCTCTGAAGGAAATCCAAAACGGCAAATTCGCCAAGGGCTGGATCGCCGAATACGCAGCCGGTCTGCCGAGATACAAGAAGCTTCTAAAGGATGGAGAAAAGCATTCGATCGAGAAGACCGGTGAACGTCTGCGAGGATTGATGCCCTGGATCCAGAAGAAGAATATCAAGGGCGCTCAGGCAGCTTATTGACCGGGGCGAAACGCTACCAGCGTTACTCCACGTAGTGGGTGAGGCTTACCGAGGCCCGAATTCGCCTGTTTCTAAACCTCTGCCTGGTCAGATATTCTTGTAATTCTGCGGCGATACGAAACAGCTGTTTGCTGCTGAGAGGTTCTCCCGCAGGCTTGGATCTGACGCCTTGGACCTGGTCGGCATGTTTTCTGGAATCGATGATCTTCTCCTCGCTCATATTTAGCTCCGCCTCGACTGCAATTCGACAACAGCACCACCGTAGCCCTGAGAAGTAAGTGTCATTCGAGCCGTACTTAGAATGACGCAGGGCATACCTATATTGCAGATTAATGCGATTGTAAATCGAGAACTGCTGAAGGAGCGAAAATTAAAGCCCAGGTCTTTGCGCCCATCGGCAGCACCCAAGCGCGGGGCATTTGAAATCGAAGAGCAAACCCCCGGTCTTGCGCGGACGCCTAAAAGTCCAGGTGATTCCAGTAGGTCACCTTGTCTTGGTGGTTGGCGACGAATTTGACTGCACCGTCCTGGGAAACCACAACGGCAAGGCATTTCGCGTACTCGCGGCAAAGGCGATAGGCCGTACGGTGCCGGGTTCCGGCATTCTCCATGGACTCAAGCACACAATGCTGGGCCTCGATATCCAGTGCGCGATAAACCATTTCGTCTTCAAAACTGGGAACCTGGATTTCAACGCCAAATCCAAGGACGGTGAATTTGTGATCGAGCAAAAGGCAACCGTCGACGGACGTGAGGTCCGAAAGCCACAGAGCAAGCTCCACAAATCGCTGACTAAACGTGTAGGGGAACTCTTCGTACCACTCCAGGTATTCCTGCCAACCTGCGGACGATTTTCCTTTAGCGAGCGCAAATTGACCCAGGCGCCGTGTGACTTCCGTCAAGAATGACGAGCAAAGGGAGAGGCCGTGCAGGTTTCGTCGATCCGATACTTTGCCCGCAGGGGACCTTTCGAATCCAGAAGCTTCCCCATCAGGAATCTCGGCGCGAACACAATCGTGCCGCCGTGCTGCGAATTCCGAATCTCCCGGATGACTCGCCTCATGAAGCCGATGCCGATTTTTTCGGCGAGATCTTCCCGCACGACGACCGAATTCAGCGGATGAGGCGCCTTTTCATCCGAAAATCCCTCGCCGACCGTTCGATAACGTTCGAGAAGCCAGGAGGAGTCAAACAGGTCGAATCCATGACCTTCAACGCGGCCGTTGAAAGCGTAACAAGGCGCTCCGAGCCGCGATGAATTACCAGGTTTCCTGGACCTCTGACATGAATGATCAGCCAATCGGGCATTGGGTGGTTGAGTGGAATCGATGGCGACAGTCAGATCCCTGGACCACGCACCGGTGTGGACCATTCCGGAAATTTCGAACCCCATAGAGGCGGACCATTCGACCACGATCATGGCTCGATAAAATCCGGTCGCAGGTCCCAATCGGCGGATTTCCTGCTCGGCAAACGACTCGGCGCTTGTCGAAGCGCACGAGATGAAATCCGATGCGGGCCAAGCCGGCGGGTTCAAGATTCTTGGGTCCGAGAAGCGTGATCCGGCATTCAACCGGGCGGCCTTCTTCCCGAAGGAGGCTTGCTTGATAGGCGATGCTGAGGAAGTTGTTTACAGCCTCTCGACGGAGTTGAGAGCGGTATCTCCCGGTTCGCACGCATTCCATAGCGACCAAATCTGTTCCGCGAGTTCACGAGGGTAGGAATGTGCAATTGGTTCGATGGGTGACACTCCGTAAACTATTTCGCTCAAGAGGACTGTTTGCATCCGGTTTCTTGAGCCGGAGTTTTGCCTTGAATGTGAATTCGAGGCTTAGCGAAGCAAAAGCGCCCGCAATTGCCCGATCTTGTTTTTCAATAGGTCCATTGCCTTCTCGATCGGGCCTGGAGATTCCATGTCGACGCCGGCGTCCCGGAGTGCGTCGATCGGGAATTTGGCTCCGCCCGATTTGAGGAAACCCAGGTAGGCCGCAACTTCCGCGCGACCGCCGTTCAGCACTCGATCCGCGAGGGAAATGGATGCAGAGATCCCGGTGGCATACTTATAGACATAAAACGCCGAGTAAAAATGCGGGATTCTGAGGCACTCGATGCTGAGTTCGTCATCGATCGACGAATCGCGGCCCGAAGTAGGCGTCGAGCAGGTCCCTGTACACCCTTTGGAACACCTCAAGAGTCAGTGGGCCGCCGTTTTCCTCAATTTCATGCACCTGTTTTTCAAACTCGGCGAACATCGTCTGGCGAAACAGGACTTGCCGGATGTCTTCGATCTGCCGGTCGATCAGGTAAGCCCGCATCAGAGGTTCCTGCGCGCGTTTCAGAAGATGATGCGTGAGAAGTTCTTCGTTAAATGTCGAAGCCACTTCGGCGAGAAAAATCGGGTAGCCGTAGTCCTGAAAAAGTTGGTGCCTCTGCGCAAACCAGCTATGCATGGAATGCCCTGCCTCGTGGGCGAGCGTGAAGACATGGGAAAACACATCGGATTTGTAGTTCATCAGGATATACGGAGGATTCCCGTAACTCGAAGAGGAGAATGCGCCGCTTCTCTTGCCTTTGGTCTCGTAGCGGTCGACCCATCGGGAGCGAAGTCCGTCTCCGAGGGTATCGACGTATTCGGCTCCGAGGGGATTAAGGGCGTCTACGACGAGCTCGATTGCTTCATCGAAACCGACGTTGGTTTGGATCTTCGGGACCAGCGGTACGAACGTGTCATACTGATGAATTTCGTGCGAGTTGAAGGAGTTCCCTTCGGAGATCGTAATATTCCTGAAGCACAGGAAGATTTTTTCGAACCGTCGCAATCAGATTGTCATAGACGGCAACAGGGATGTTGTCGCCGAACAGCGATGCTTCGCGTGCGGACGGGTAATTTCGGATCTTTCGCAGAGAAAACGTCTGCCCGCACCGAGGAAGCCAACGCCGAGGCCAGGCTGTATTTGTGATCATCAAACTCCTGATAGAATTGGTGGAACGCTCTTCGCCGCAGATCCCGATCCGTCTTGTGCAGAAAGGAGATATAAGTGCTCTGCGAAAGGGCAATTTCATGCCCTTCTTCGTTGATCAGTACCGAACCTCATGTCGACGTTCGTGAGCTGCGAAAATGTGTCCGAATGACCGTGAATCACAGAGGCACCGAGAGTTAAGAGTCGCTCTTCGGGCTTCGGAAAGCGTATGCGGCTTGTACCGGCGAAGCTTGAGCAGGGAGATCTTCCAGTCCGCAAGCATCGGGTCGTCCAGAAAGCGTTGAAATTTTTCGTCGGGAATCGCTTGGATCTCCGGATTGATGTAGGAGGCGACTTCGTGGACCTTGGTGAGCAGGTTCGTCAATTCAGCGCGCCGAGAAAGATTTTCGTTATTCGAACTATCTTCGGAGTTTTTGAGCGAGGAATAGTGGGCCAAGCCGTTCAGCGATTTCCTGGAGCGACTTCTCAAACTCGAGGCACTTCTAGCAGTGTCTCAGGTGAATCTCCCAGACGTCCTTTGAACTCCGCGATTTTCGAGTAGGAATTCTTCAGTTCAGAAAAAGATTTTCGGTATTCCTCTTCTGTTTTGAAAATGGATGTGAGGTCCCAAGTGTCAGCTTCAGGGATCTCGGAGCGAATAGGAATCTGCGGGGTAGAAGACATAAAGGTTGAGGATAGTCAAACGAACGACGGCCAAGGTCAACGTTCATTCATGCTCGCGGGTGCGCTTCGTCATAGGCCTTTTTCAGGCGCTCCATTGTTACATGGGTGTAAATCTGTGTCGTCGAGAGGTTGGCGTGACCGAGCAGGGTCTGCACACTTCGCAGGTCCGCGCCGTTGTCCAGGAGGTGGGTGGCAAAGCTGTGGCGAAGTTTGTGTGGGCTGACGCGAAGCTGAATTGATGTGTGAGAAAGATGTTTCTTCAGCATCAGCCAAATGGACCGTGAGGACAATCGCTTCCGCAACTTGCTGATAAACAGCGGGCCGGACTGCACGTTTGCTTCAAACCGGTATTGTTGTATTGCCTTCAGGGCGATTTGTCCCACCGGAACGATTCGTTCCTTCCGGCCTTTTCCAATGACTCGGACGGTTTCGCTGAACGTATCCAGGTCGGCGACATTCAGAGCGGCTAACTCGCTCAAACGGAGTCCGCTGCTATAGAAAACTCCATCATCGCAACGTCGCGTGCCGCGGACCAGACAGGAGCCTGAGCTCCGACGCTCGATCTTCTTCGGCGCCGTCAACAACTCATCCACCTGCCCGACAGAAAGTACGACCGGAAGCTTTTTCTCCATCTTCGGCAGTTGCACTTCCCTTAGCGGGTTGTCGCGCAATCCTTCTCGTTCGACCCGGTATTTGTAAAAACTGCGCAGTGCGGCAAAGGTAAGCCGGACATAAGACCTAGCCATGCCAATTTTCATGCAGTCGAGCAAAAAGGCCCGGAACTGTTGCGCCGTGCAGATTTGCCACGGCACTTTGTCGCCGGTGAAATCGCCTGAATTTTTCCAGGGCATGTCGATAGGCGATGATGGTCCGTCGGTGAGGCATTGCGTTCGACCTCAAGATACTGAATGTAGCGCTCGAGAAGCCGGTCCTTTTTCAGATGCGACATGCCTGGGAAAAATACAGAAACAAGACGGCGAAGTCCATAGCCTGGAAATCAAGCGAACGCGCTCACGACATTTCAGGCCTTAAAACCCCTTCGGAAGCGACCCGGAAAAAACTAATCTATTCGTTTGTGTGCCGCGCCAGAAAGCCCAGAAACAACCGGCGATGTTCCTGCTCGTCGGACAGAAGGTCGATCACCATATCCTGGGTTACATAGTCCAGTCCGTCTGTAAGGTTGATGATCTTCTGGTATTGGCTGATCGATGCTTCCTTCATTCGAATGACTCCTTGGATCACTGCCATCACGTCGGTGCTGTCCAACGGCGGTTGCAACAAGTTTTGATCTCGCGGCAACTCAAGGGAGCCCGGAACGCGACCCCCCAAAACCTTGATTCTTTTCGCAAGGCTCCGGCCGTGTTTTAATTTGAGCGAGACTTCTTCGCCCAGCGCTTCCTTTACTTCCTCCGCGTCTTCCCCGTCCAGATCGACCGAGTTGGCAAGGTAGTTCTGGACGGTTTCCATCTCCATCGCATAAGATCTTTTAAGCTCGGCGATGATTTCCTTCGTTTTATCCACACCAAAGGACCCGAGTTAGCGAGAACTTTTGCTGGGGAGCCCAACGCAAGCTTAAGGTCAGTTTTTTTCTCCCATAGGAACGCCTAAGTGCTCCGGCTGCGCTGTAGCGCCGACGTCTCCATACCGGGATGTATCTCTCTGGAAGAAGAGAGTCGCCGACCTCGTTTCGACCCCGTCCGGTGAGACAGCCACAATCGGAATTTCAAACTCGTTGTCCGGGAATTTGAAGTGATATCGAAACGTGCCATCTGGTTGAAGTTGAACGGGTCTGCCGGCAATCGTGACCTTCGCTTGCGGATCGGTGCCGCCGTAGAAAATCACCTCCGCATTCACGTGCATGAAGAAATTGCGTTCGAGGTTGGCTAAATGACTGCCCACTCCAGCTTGCTCCGATCCCGCTAAAAAGGCTGCTTTCGGATACCAACTCGCTCCAGCTCGAAAGGCCGAACTCCAGACCGCTCCAGCTCGCCAGACTCAGGGACGATAGTTGCTCAGACCCAAATGAAAACGAACTGACGCCGAGCGAACCGAACGCGGTCTCCCAAGTGGAGATCATTCCCCCCAGACCCGCCTGCCAACTCGCGAGCGATTCGCTGCTCAGACTTAAACTATAGGAACTGAGCGCAGTCTCCCAGCTCGAGGTGATCTCGCTGAGGCCGGCTTGCCAACTGGCCGACACTTCGCTGCTTAGTCCATACGAACTCAACGCGGATTCCCATTTGGCAAAGCTCTCGCCGATCCCGGCCTGCCAACTAGCTAGCGTTTCGCTGCTCAAGCCGTACGAACTGATCGCAAATGCAAGGCTGCCAGTGATCTCGCTGAGACCTGCCTGCCAACTTGCGAGCACTTCACTGCCGAGGCCGAGCGAACTGATCGCCTTCGCGAAACTACTGGTGATCTCACTGAGGCCCGCCTGCCAGCTTGCCAGCAATTCGCTGCTTAGTCCAAGCGAACTAGCGGCCTGTTCCCATTTCGAAATGATCTCCCGAACACCCGCCTGCCAACTTGCCAGCGTTTCACTTCCTCCAACCAGAACTTCAGATGACAGGCCTCCAACTTCTGATGACACTCCGCCGAGTTGTGAGGAGACTCCGCCGACTTCGCACTCTTCCGAAACTGCTGACTCCCCCGCTCGAAAGTTCCTGGCGGACAAATTCGCTAATCGAGCCGCTGAACAAGCTTGATTCGCCCGGCGCTAATAAAGCGGCCAAGCGGCCTTTGGCAAGAAGTTCACTCGCAGATTCAGAGTCCAGCTTGCCGCTCAACTCGCCATGGAGAAATTCGAGCACTTCTTGCGAGCTCATCGAGAAAAGGCGATCGAGAAGATTCTTGCCGAGCAGCGTCTCCAAGACCTTCACTTGTTCGGTTCCCCAGCTTGAGGCGCCTCCCGGACCGCTACTCGCCGCCTGCTGTAAACGCGCTAGGGCTTCCGTCAGCGGTTGGCCGGCAGCTCGCGCAGACGAGATCACGTCGAGCAGGAAATTGAAGCTCAGATGGAACGGCACCGTTGCGAATTGCGTGTCCCAATTGGGGCTGACCGATTCGGGAGGGGTTCGTGTCGGTCCCGCCTTGCCCAGTCTTGTCCAGGCATCCGTCGCATCGCGGTAGCCGAAAACCACGGTATACGCCGTGGCGGCAGAATTGACCGGGATATACCAATTTCGCGCTATCTCATTGATCTCGATTGTCGATTCGAGATCTTCGTTTCGATAGACTTCGAGAAACAGCTTGCGCGGTGTTGGAAATTTTAGCGTAATCGAAATCCCAATAGGTAAAGAGCCAATGCGGATCGCGCGCGATCGCAAACATCTCGCCGTATCCTGTTGGCAGTGCACCTAAATCCTCAAACTTCAGCTTATCGGTCGGTCCAATGGGATCCTGACCTTCCGATCCATGTCTCTTGTTTTCCTCGGATAAGATCGGATCGGACGCTATCCGGAAACTATTCTGTTTTTCGGCCGATTTTTTGCTCATTTTCTAACCCTCAGGCGCGCGCCGGGGGACCTCGCACCCGCCAATGGTGGGCGAATTCTGACGAAATGCAAATTCTATTTCCGTTAAGGTCCTTCGCTCACGAAGACAGCTTGGTATTTGCCTCAAGCCGGCACAATCGAGACTCTGGTTTACTCTCCCCGGCGCCTGACTTCCAAGGCTCTTCTCTACCGTCGCGCTCCCGATTCGCCGAGCGCTTCGCCGAAGGACGAGTCCGTCGCAAGCAACCCCGAAAGATAGCGATTTCGGGCGGATAACGAGCTGACCCGTTCGATGTTGCCCGGAATCTCGAGCCGTGAAAAAATCGCACCGGCGATTCGGGTACGCGGCACACTTTTTTCCCCATAACCTCCGGGTTTGTTGCTGGACCAGAAGCGAATCATTTCGACGCCATTTTGCTGTTCTGTGCCCATATAAATCACGGAGTGGCCGTGCTCTCGCCTGCCGACAGCATCCGTCCAAAAGATCTTCATGAAATCACCCGGTCTGGCTGCCTCGAAGGAGGTGAAATTCTGACCGAGTCCCAACTCGTGAAACAGACACGCTGTGCCCGGGCCATTCGCATTCCAACGACCCCAGACTCCGATTCCGTCCGGTTGCCCCCTGATGGCAAGCGCGTCCGCCAGTCCGCCGGCAAACGCCGATGGAGGCAGCAACGACTGAATGGCCCGGGCGAACACCAGATAGGTTGCCCCGGAGCAGTAGGTTTTCCGGGCAACGGATGGGTCCACTCGAAGCATTCCTCCTCTTGCCTGAACAGCCGATTGGAGGTCGCGCGTAGCTTCAGAGGTTGCTGAGTAACCGCCTCCGATTGGCATCGAATTGAGGAGTGAGAGAATGACACGATTCGGATCGCCGCCTGCAAGCGGACCATTCTGCGCCCGGACGGGCGAAGTCAGTAGAAACAGGAGACAAACAGAAAAAAGACGGATCATAAAAACAGGTCCAGACACCTGCGTGCACGCTCGACCGGGTCGGAGAGCTCATTGAATACGACGAAGTCGCCCCTGAGCGCTTTTAGGGAGTGTTTCTCGGCCTGTATTTCTCGCCGCGAACGGAAACCGCGCTTTCGCAACAGATCGGTCAATCCGTTGCGACCCTGGCATGAATATTGGAGTTGAAGTATCGTCGCGGCGACGGCAAGAAACAGCCAGGGCCTGCTTTTGCTTCTAAAGATGAGTAAAATGAGTCCGCTAATCGTTGCGGCGGCGCCCCCGCCGTAGACAAAAGCTTCGAGCGGTGTCTCCCGCTCAAGTTCCAGGATTCGTCGGTTGAGCTGCTGAACAGGCTGGGTTGCATAAAATCGGATGTTTCGGGCGGTGTAGCGATCAACCTCTTTGCGGGGCTTTGGTTCCAGCGGCATACCTCTGCTATGTTGGATCAGGAAACGCGGCTGGCAACAATCATCTGATAATGTTTGCGGCTTTCGCGGGGTCAGTATAGTGTTCGATTGAACATCTATGGCCCTACTCACTGCACGCCAGCAGGAAGTTCTCGATTTCATTCGTCGACAGCAGCGTAAAACGGGTTTTCCACCTTCAAGTCGCGAGATACAGGCTCATTTCGGGTTCCTTAGTCAGACAGCCGCGATGAATCATCTTCGAGCCTTGGAAAAAAAGGGCGTTATCGTGCGCACACCGGGGAAGGCTCGTTCGGCTGTCGATTCCAATTTTCGGTTTCCCTCGGGTTTTCACCCGATTCCGGTTCTCGGCCAGATTCCGGCAGGAATGCCCAGTGAGACCACCGAATGGGCTGAGGCAAGCCTGGCGGTCGATTTGGTGGCTTTCGGCGTTGAGGACCGGGCGCAAGTCTTTGCCGTAAAGGTGCGGGGGGATTCGATGATCGACGCCCAAATTGCCGATGGCGACACAGTAATTCTTCAAAAGCGCCTGCCCAAAAATGGTGATATCGTTGCTGCATTAATTGACGGTGAATCGACCTTAAAGCGCTATCTACTTCAGCACGGGGAGCCCGTTCTTAAAGCGGAGAATCCGACCTACCCGGATCTTCTCCCGGCTTCTGAACTCGTGATTCAAGGAGTCATGATAGGGCTGCTGCGCAGGATTTCTTAGCATTATGCTTCAGACTCGGAAATCTCATTCCGGCGGAATCCCAGTTGCGGGCCGAGCTTAGCGTCCAACTTCGCCGCGAACAGGGCTAAAAAACAGGCGGCGAAGAAAGGTTCGAACGGGAACGTCGAGCCATACGGTACTCTCGTATTCGGGTTCGGCATGTTCGTCCAAATAAATGGGAGGACCTGGATGAAAAAGAAGAGCAGGAGAAAGCGAAACTCGCGCGGACCCTTTTTAAGCGCTGCCCATACTCCACCGACACTCAGGAGGAACAGTACGGGAATTTTCTCAGCTCCGATCGGGAGTACGACGAGGACGTTACAGAACCCGTAGATCAGTCGGTAGGCGACATCGAAAAGGTTATGACTCGCCGCGTAATAGTGCCAGCTGTAGCTCGGGGCTCTTTCTCCGAAATCATGAGCCAAATGGTAGGTATCCACCCACAAAAAGTTAGTCAGATAACCTGTAAAGAGGGGGTCTTTGAAATAAGCGACCCTCGGAAGCCAGGACGGCGTGGCGATAAATACGAATAACAGCACGGCACCCAGATACCTTGGGAGCAAGCGAAGCACTTTTGTGTGAAAATTGGGATGGGGCTCCCCGGATGTCGGCGGCATCAGGCTTTCCGCCAGGAATAACACTCCAAAAAATGCCGCCGCATCGAAGATGGCGCTTGGACGCGTGAGGTACGCAAGCCCTGCAAAGGCCGATCCGAGCAAGAGCCAGAAGGTCTTCCGTTCCCGAAGGTAATGGAGGAAACCGATAATGACCCAGACCAGGAATAGAACCCATACCGGCTCAGTTAAGATTCGTTCGCCCGCTATTCGCCACATAAACCGATTGGCGGCAACGCAGAATGCCGCGATCGCTGCCACGGATGGACTTCCAAAAAAGCGAAGGACGCCGAAATAAACTGACCCGATTACAAGAGTCATGGCCAGGACATTTACCTCGCCCAGAAAAAACAAGCTTCCGTTTCCAATCTTGCTCGCGACGGCCAATGCAAACGGGTAAAGAGGCTGGCGATGAGGCACGTCGCGGATGTAATCCATGGAAAAATTTCCATTTAGAAAACGCTGGGAAAAGTCGAGGTACTGATGTGAGTCAGTCGAAACCAGCGTTTCTTTTCCCCTTGTGGCGTGAGCATCCATTAACAGGATGTTGATCACCAGGTACGCGGAGGTTGCCACAAAATAGATGGCCATCAACCAGATGATAAAGCGGAATTGACTGAGACCGCTTTTCTGTGGGCTTTTGGGCGTATTTGTCATTTTGGTCGCCGCGGTGCGATGAAGTTCTCTACCCGGCTTTGTATCGATAAAGCGGAGACTGCCTCAATCGTCCAACTCAATCGCTGAAGTCATTGACGCGAGACACACCGTGACTTCATCGGACCGAATGCAAGCGCCGCGACTCGGCTGCCCGATCCATTGCCAGCCTGTAGGCGGCAAGGACGCGCTCTCTGAAATGGTCCCAAGTGAACTGCTCCAGCACCCGCTCACGTCCAGCCGCACCGTACCTCCGAACCAGGTCGGGTCGGTCGTACAGGAACTGAATCGCAGTTGCCAGAGCGTCAACGTCGCCGGGTGGAATGACCAGTCCGGTCGTGCCATCTACGACAACATCGCCTGCCTCTCGCGTCGTGATCTGCGCAAGGGCGCACGCCGCGGCTTCGTAGGTTGTTTTGGCGCTCCCTTCGAGAGAGGAGGGAAAAACGTGAACCGAAGCGGCCCGAAAGATATTCTCTACGTCCGCCCTGAATCCGAGCACCGTTACATTGGATGGCAAGTCAACCAAATACGGCTTGATCTCCTCGTGCGGGTGGCCGGCGAGCCAGAGCTCCGCACGCGCAAGTCTGAGCTTCTTCCAGGCCTCAATCAGGGTGTGCACGCCCTTTCGCTTGATTAGCGCACCGACAAAAACCGCGCGGAACAGAGGAGGCGGCGAGCCGGGCTTAAACCGATTCACATCGACTCCTTGGGGCATGCTGTACAACTTTTCGTTCGGATATCCCAGAACTCGAAAGGAGTCTGCTGCCTTCTCCGACTCGACCAAAATCAAATCTGCCAAACCATACTCCTCCAGGCTTTCTTGGCGGCTGATCAACAGGCGGTTCAACCAACGTTGCGGGATCGGGGCATTCTCCATCGCAATCTCGTGGTCCGTTTTTAACGGAAGCGCCTTACCTTTCTGCCGGTGCCAGGTCGGAATCTCCAACAGGGATGGTATACCGAGTGATTTTGCCACCCGCAAGCCGTGTAACCCTGAGCCGGACCAGACATGGAAAAGATCAAAGCGTCCCGTCCTGAGAAATTGCGCGGCCACCCGGTCGACGGCGCGCTTCTTGGCTGCGTAGTAATACTTCCGTTCGAGATTCGACAAAAGTCGAACCGGGTGGAACCGCAGGGTTTTCATTTTGCGCTTGTCAATATCCGGAGCTCTGACGCCGTACGAGATCGCCTTGCCCAGTAAGGGCTCGATTCCCCTAATCGTTTCGTGAGCCACAAGGTCCAAGCCTATCCCACCGATTCGCGCCGAGATCGCATAAAGTACGCTATTTGGTAAGTTTTCCTGAGTCATGTAGAAAGGCCGCTCTCGAAAATTATAAATGGTTACTTGGTAAATGGAAGTTGTCTTCTGTTCCAAAACAGGTGGGCAAAAATAAGCGGGAGGAAGCAATCCTTCCGAGCCGTTTTCTTGAATTGCCGGGCGTTTCCGGCTGCAACGGGCAAAGATCTAGGATTTTGCAGGTTGACTTGACGTAGATGGTGTTGCCATCGTCGAAGCGCGTATGAATATATTCACGGTGCTCCTGGTTGTGTGTTTGGCAAGCACAGCAGTAGCGCAAGAAGAGAGTGTGTTCGGTTACACGGATGTGGTTCAGAAGGCCGAGGCCCTCTCGAAGCAGCCCTTTGTGCCGCAAAACCAGGAGCTTTCGCCTGACCTTCTGAATCTGGACTATGACCTTTACCGCAGGATACGCTTCCTTCCGGAGCGTTCTGTCTGGCGAGACTTACCCTATCGCCTCGGATTCTTTCATCCAGGTTACTATTTTAAACGGCGAGTGATGTTTCAAGAGATCGGAAAAGATCGCATCCGCGACATGCCATTTTCTCCGTATTACTTTTATTACGACAAACCCCTCAGTTTCAGCGGGCACGAGAGCTTTGTCGGATTCAAGGCTTTTGTACCGTCCACTCAGCCTGGCATTCAGGATGAGTTCATGTCGTTTCTCGGCGCGAGCTATTTTCGTGTGATTGCCAAGAGTCTGCACTGGGGGCTTTCTTCGCGAGGTTTGGCCGTTAACACCGGCATCAACAGGCCCGAAGAATTTCCGGATTTTCGCCAGTTTTGGATGCGGAAACCGAATGCTGGCGATGATTTTTTGCAATTCTATGCGCTTCTCGACAGCGAAAGTATAACGGGCGGTTACGAGTTCGTCGTTCGATACGGCGTTACTACGACGATGGATATCAAGGCGACGCTCTTTGTGCGAAAAAAGCCGGAGGTACTCATTCTGGGACCGCTTACGAGCATGTTCTACTTCGGTGGCAACACGGTCAATAAGCCGACGCTCAAACCCGACTATCAGCCGACGGGCAAAACCGAATTCACGATGAACAAAACGGATTTCCACCGGCGCGAATTTCGTCCCCAGGTCCATGACTCTGATGGGTTATTGCTTGATACCGCCTCCGGCGAGAAGCTTTGGGTCCCGTTGAACAATCCCAGGTCGGTCAGTGTCCGCCGATTTTCGAATGTGCTGTCGTACTCATTGATTCAGCGGGATCGGAATTTGAACGATTACCTCGATCGCGAAGCCGAATATCATCTGCGACCTAGTGTGACTGTGATTCCGAAAGGCGATCTCGGACCCGGGTTTGTCCGCCTGGTTGAACTTCCAAGCAACGACGAATACTCGGACAACATCGTGGCCGGTTGGGAACCGCAAAACCCGCCGGAGCAGGGCACGAGTTTCGAATTTGCTTACCAGATGAAGTGGCGAGGGGACGAACCGGATACGAATCAATTTCGCGTGCTATCAACAACTGTTCGGCCAAGTCCGGGTTCCAACGAAACGCGATTCGCGATCGAATTTGGAAAACCCGACAATGGGGAAACAATTCCCGTGGCCGAACTGCGGCCCTATATCGTGGTCGGTCAAGGGGCGCAGGTAAAGGATGTCCAGTTTACCCCGACCGATCGCGGGTGGTTGGTCAGCTTCACAATTTTCGATCCAAATTCTTCCCAGCCAATGGACATTAGTTGTGTTATATTACGGCGTGACTCTTTCAACTCCGAGAAATGGCAATATCTCCTGAATATATAGCATTGCTCCGTGTTGGGATCCGGTCTTCGCCGGAATGGAAAGAGGCGTGGGATCGCATCAATGATTACCTCGATGCGTTGAAGACGCCTGAGAGTGTTGATCGCGAGCTTATTCTGCTTTCAAGTTTTGAACGGGCGATCACCCGCAAACGCCAGGAGCCGTTCACTCCCGCCACCGAACTCGCCTTCGATGAGGTCCAGAAAAACCTCGACCACTCTCTGAGACACCTGATCGATGATGGCGTTTCGGAGGATCGGCGTCTTATCGAGCAACGGGTTCGGCTCTATCTGACCGAAAACGTGGATGGAAATATTCTCGGCCGGACCGAAGAGTTATCGGAGGAAGTGCTCCAGGCGCTGCGCGAGGTCAAGCTTCAATCGGCGCCAAACCTGCAACTGGCGAGCATCACGCCGCGCCCGCTTGAATTGTCGTCGCCCGGGAAAAGGTTCGTCAGTCTCGCTGAGAAGCTTTCACCGATTGGCGCCAATCGGATTGTTGGCTGGGTGATTGGACTGGCCATTCTCGGCCTGCTCGTTTTCGCCAGCCTTTACAGATAGCATATTTTCGGCAACCGTTACCTACCGCGCGCGCGAATAGGGCAGGTAGTGATCAGGTTGATGCTAAAGACGGCCCAGGAGGGGAGATGATGTTTCATCAGGATTATGAGAGGAAATGACAGATCAAAGAAGTTTGTTGAGCTAATCGGTTCGGCGACTTTTGAGGAGGCATTTCAAAAGAAGGTCCGACACCGACGTTGGGGGATTGCTCTTGTCACTATAGGTATTTCTGTGCTCGGGTTGTGGTTGATGTCCGATATTGTCGGAGCGAGGGGGTGGACGCCTCTGGAAGTAGTCGAGACAGGTTTGTTCGGTCTTTTGTTCACGACGCTCGCATTCGGATTCAGTCAGGCATTTCTGGGTTACCTGGTTCTTGCCGAGGGGCAGGAAAGACTCAAGATCACGAATACCCTTAATGAGGACACTCCTCTGGCTTCCACGGCGGTAGTAATGCCGGTCTATAATGAGGATGCAGAAACTGTTTTTGGGAACATTAGCGCCTTGTACAACTCTTTGCGCGAAAGAGGTGAGCTTGATTCATACGATTTTTATATTTTGAGTGATTCGACCGACCCGGCGAAGGCGGTCGAGGAGGAGTTGGCGTGGTCGGATATTTGTCGTCAAACGAGTGGATTCGGTAAAATACACTATCGTCGGCGCAAACTGCCGGTGAATCGAAAGAGTGGCAACGTTGCCGATTTTTGCCGCCGCTGGGGTCATCGCCATCGGTATATGGTGGTCCTCGATGCCGACAGTATAATGACCGGTTCGGCTGTTTCTTCCTTGGTTCGGCTGATGGAGACCAATCCGCGCGCCGGAATCATTCAAACAATGCCCCGACTCGTGAAGGCTGAAACCATCTTTGGTCGGATTCAGCAGTTTGCGTCGCGCCTTTACAGCCCGATTTTTGCGGCTGGATTGAATTTTTGGCAACAGGGCGCCGGTAATTACTGGGGACACAACGCGATTATCCGGGTGTCACCGTTTTCTAATGAGCTGCGGACTTCCGGCTTTACCCGGAAAGGAGCCGCTGGGGGGCAGAGTTCTAAGTCACGATTTCGTTGAAGCGGCTCTAATGCGAAACGCCGGATGGGAAGTCTGGTTCGCTTACGACCTGGATGGCAGTTACGAAGGGTTGCCGCCGAATCTGACCGAGTACGTAAAACGCGACCGGCGCTGGTGCCAGGGAAACCTGCAGCATATGTGGTTTCTCCTGGCTCAAAATATCCGGCCGATCAGCCGGATTCACCTGATCCAGGGAATTCTTGCCTATTCGTCCGCTCCTCTCCTTGTTCTGTTCCTGCTTTTAGGCGCGTTGCAAGCCGGGCTTGACCATCTGTATGAGAAGGTTGCAATCTTTCCGGCGGCTTCCGCCGCGGTGCTCTTTTTGATGACCTTGACCTTGTTGTTTGGGCCAAAGGTGCTCAGCTTGCTCCATCTTTTTTCGCGACCGAAGGAGGTTGGCGCTTTTGGAGGTCCGGCACGCGTGCTGCTGGGCGTCGTTTTGGAGACGTTGTTTTCGATCTTTACGGCCCCGGTGCTTATCTGGTTCCACACCAGGTTTGTCCTCCGAAACATTGCCGGAAAAACCGTTACATGGCATACTCAGACGCGCGATGTTGGGGCCGGGCCGCGCTGGCTGGACATTATCGCGGAGTACTGGCCGTTGCCGGTAGTTGCGGGTGCCCTCGGCGTAGTTGCCTGGTGGATCGCCCCCAGCTATCTGGCGTGGGTTTCTCCGATACTGCTTGGGCTGTTGTTAGCGATTCCGATAGCGCAATTCAGCGGTCGCGTTGATTCGTTTCGGCAGCTGTTTCTGACCCCGGAAGAAGTCCGGCCGCCGACGGAACTTAGCGCGCAGTTTAAGTTGCAACTCCGCGATGGAGATCAGTTTGTTCACGCTCTGCTCGATCCGTTTTACAATGCGGTGCATGTTTCGCTTCAGCGCGGACGCGAGACGAGTACTCCCTCGGTGGACGGATACATCGTTTCTTTGGCGAACAGACTTTTTAAAGAGGGGCCAGGCAGTTTGACGCCTCAGCAAAAACGAGCGCTCCTCGGTGACGGCCAGACCCTGGCCTGGCTGCATAACCTGATTTGGAAGACGCCGTCGGGACTGATGAACCCTGAATGGGCGAAGGCACTCGCGCAATATCGGTCTACAAGGCGCGGCGTCCGGCCGCAGCCAGAAGCAATCGAGGCCAGACTGGCAGGCCAACGGCCAGCCGCCGCTTGATTAAAGGAAAGCGCGTGAATCATCCGTTCGTCGAGCAGCAGTTGCTCGACAAACGGGAGTCCGGCGCTTTTCTTATCAATATTCGCAATGAAACGACTTATCGCCGGAGGGGGTATTCTGCTGTTCGTTGCGATTGGGGTCTTCCTTTGGCGGCAGAATCAGGATACGGTTTCGCCGAGCCAGATTGCGCCTGCCGATTGCCTGGTCTATGTCGAGCTGCCGAACCTGATTCGGACGGCGACGCGCTGGCCTGATACCGTACTTAGCCAAATTCTTGCGGAACCCTCGGTTCAACGTTTCCTGGCGCGGCCAGTTTCGAAGATCCCAAAGGGCTACCAGAGCGCCTGGACGTCACTTCGAACGCTCCGCTGCAGTGCGCTTTTTTTTGGCATGACCGATGCCAATCGCGAGAGTTGGGTCTGCGGTTTCCAGACTTCGGTTGATTCAAAAACCTGGCGCAAGGAAATCAGCAATATTGCCAGCAGCCTCTTCGGACAGGCGGTGCGGGAAGTTGCGGTCAGCGATTTCAGGCAGGGGGAAGCCCGTTCAAGTGAGGCAGCTGGCAATGGATCGCTTACCTGTGCCCAAGTGGGTTCGTGGATCTTACTGAGCCGGGGCACCGATTTGCTAATCAATGCTAGTCGCAATGCAAAGGTAGCCTCCGGCGGATTGCAGGGAGTGAAATTGTTTCAAGACTGCCGATCAAACGTTAGAGCTGACTACGATATCCTGTGTTTCGTTCGAGGCACACCTTCGATCGAGTTGACCAATGGCTTGCGCTGGCGTTTTCGGGAGGATGTGTCCCGGGACTCTGCCCGGGCGATGCTCGCAACGACAGCGATGGACGGAACGCGGCTTCGGGATACAATCTTCACCCTAACTGACGCTCCTGCGCCCGCCACTCCGCTCGACCGAAAAGGATTGGCGATGACGAGCCCAGCCACAATCGGTTATCTCGCTTCGCGGGTTAATCTGTCTGAGATTTGGCGGTGGTGTGACCGGCTCTCAGACGAATCGTCAATTGCTAAAACCATCCGAAACTACATGGGCGAGGTCAATTCGTTCGGCATGGGCTTGCACGAAGTCGACGCACTGCTTTCACATTTCGAAATCATTGTTGAGCGGGATCCTGACGCTGATTTTCTGAACGCCGCGTTCTCACTTGGTGTGACCGACCCGGAGAAACTGCAGCATTTAATCGATCAAATCGTGACGGAAAGGTTTCCTGAAAGATCTAGCAAAACTGCAGTCTCTTCCGTCCCCGCCTATGTCGTCCAGCTGAACGGTAGTATTTCCATCGTTTGCGGTATCGTTGGGCGTCAATTCCTTGTGGCCTTGAGCAGATCGGAATTTGCAGAGCTTGTACACCGCTTACAGAGCCCTAATGCGGGGCTGGAGAGCAACGCTCAATTCAAAGCGACCGCGAAACTGGTGAATGAACCGGCTGACCTGTTTATCTACTTCGACGCCAAGACGGGTTTTGAGAGCCTCTATGATGCGTCCAGAACGATGCTTGTGTTCGGCGTGGCCCTCATCCCGTTGCTTAATAAGTACGTTGACGCCATGGCTTTCCCGGAAACCAGCGAAATCAGCAAGCACCTGAGTCCGATCGTCCTTTCTCGGCACCGGGTGCCGCAGGGTATTCTTGATGAATCGGTAGGGCCGATAACGGCGTATGAGGCGACGGTGCTTATTGCCGGGGGCGCCGCCTTGATGGGTTGGCTGGGACACTAATGTCCCGTCCCGGGGCAGGACATCCGAAACGCCGTGCAACCACAAATTGCGCTCGTTTACAGAATAGGACTTTTCTTCAGCATGGTGACGAAAGCGCGTGACACGGCGGTCTGGCTTCGGGTTCGTTGTTGTAACAAACCAATCGGCCGCCACATATCAGCGCACTCGATCTCTACGGGAACAATGCTGCCGAGCCGGTGTTCTTCGTCGACGGTAGTCAACGGAACGATCGAGATTCCATCTTCAATTTCGACGGTACGTTTCACCGTTTCGATATTGTCAAATTCCATGGTTCGCCGAATCATGACCTTGTTTGCCTTGAAGATCCGATCAATGGCTTTCCTGGTCGGTTGGTCGAAAGCGAAGGAAATAAAGCGCTCGTTGTCCAGGGCATTGATTGAAACGCTGCGACGCTTGGCCAAGCGGTGATTCGGCGAGCAAATGAGCACCAGCTTATCCTTCCAATGGCTCTCCATGGTCACCCCCTTACGCCGGGTTGGAAATGCGACCAGCCCGAGGTCAACTTCGCCGTCAGCCACTCTCTGGTAGACTTCAGTGGAACGAAGATACTCTACGGTCACTTCAACCGCGGGGTAGGTATTCCTGAACAACTTGAGATTCCGAGGCAGCTCGTGGAGACCTATGCTCTGAACTGTCGCAATCCGCAGGTCTCCTGCAATCGTCGTCTGAAGCTCCTGTAGGCGGTCGCTCAGTCCGTCGTACACATGTAATATCTCTTTGCTGGCTTGCAGAAACGCTCGGCCCTCTGCTGTGACCGAGAAGGTCTTTTTCCCGCGTTCGATCAGTGCGACCTGAAACTTTTCTTCCAGAGCTCGAATCTGCTGACTTACCGCGCTCTGTGTTATTTCATTTAGTTCGGCCGCCCTAGAAAAGCTCGCAGTTTCAACCAGATCAGAGAAGACCTTGAATGTTTCAAGCTGCATCAGCAAAAGCTTTGATACGACGATCGGCTCAGAATAAGTTCAGCTAATAGGCTAGTCAATGGAGTCCAGCATTGCAGAAAATCTTAAGATCGTTCGAACAGATATCAGCGAGTCAGAACGGAGATCAGGGCGCCCTGCCGGAAGTGTCGAATTAATAGCGGTCAGTAAAACGCATCCTCCTGAAATGATTCGACAGGCTGTCGACGCGGATCAGCGGCTCTTTGGTGAGAACAGAGTGCAAGAGGCGAAAGCAAAAATCCCTGACTTACCGGCAAAGCTGCGGTGGCATTTGATTGGACACCTCCAGACTAACAAGATCAGGCAGGCATTATCGCTTTTTGAGATGATCCACGGCGTGGATTCAGTCGAGCTTGTGAACGAAATTCAGCGAATCGCCGGCGATCTGGGTCTCTTCCCTCGAGTTCTGTTACAAGTCAATGTGGCAGGGGAATCCTCCAAGTTCGGCTTTTCGCCCCAACGGCTATTGTCGCAGGTTGAACAGATTTCTCGAGCCGATCGGGTTCATGTTGAAGGGTTGATGACCATTCCTCCGCCGGTACCCAAGGAGGAGGATTCCAGACGATACTTTGCTCTGTTGAGGCAGTTGCGTGACCGGCTGGAGACGGAGTTCCGCTTTCCTCTGCCGCATCTGTCGATGGGCATGAGTGGCGATTACCGGGTGGCCGTTGAGGAGGGTGCAACGTTTGTGCGCGTGGGTACGGCGATTTTTGGCGAACGGCGAGCGAAATGATATGAGCAATCAATTAGCGCGCGGTCTGGCGGCATGCTCAGGATTTTTTGGCGTTTTGTTCGGTGCGTTCGGGGCGCACATTTTCCGGGCTCTTTTTGAACAATCAGGCACCGCACAAATCTGGCAGACTGCAGTCTTTTATCATCTGGTGCACTCTGTTGTGCTCCTGGTCCTGAGCGGATGGCGTCCTGTCCCGAAATTTGCGTATGACCTGATTCTAGTCGGAGTGCTGATTTTCAGTGGATCCCTGTATACCTTGGCTTTGACCAATCTTAGATGGCTTGGCGCGATCACACCGCTGGGCGGCATTTGCCTGTTGTCCGGTTGGCTGACCTTGGCGCTGGCGAGGGGCAATTCGAGGGAATAGGGATCTGGCCGTTCTTGCTTACTTCAGCTTCGTTTCTGCCTCGGCCACATATTTCCGATCTTCGGCATCGGCCGGTTTGAGTTGTTTGACTTTTGACCATTCAGCTTTGGCTTCCTGGGGTTTTCCCATCGATTCCAGTGCTTCGGCGTACGCTCCATGATAGCTAATACGCTGAGGCGCAGCGGCGATGGCCCTGCGGAAGTACTCAATGGCTTTCTCTTTCGAAGCCGGCGGAAGCTGACCGTACAACGCTTGCGCGATGCCCCTCAGGATAGGATTCAACGTGGCCATATCGAAGTTCCAGCGGGCTAGAATGAGCAAAGCCAAATCATTCTTCGGATTCAGGTCGAGAGCTTTTTCTGCCTCTGAGTTCACTACCTTGGAGTATTCCATCTTCGTTTTGTTATCGACGAAGTCAGTCATCCTTCCGTAAGCGATCGAGAGACAGAGGTGCGCGTCAGAGTTATCGGGAGCCACGCGGACCGCCTTTTTCGCATATTCCATACAGAGGTTCGCGTAACGCAATTTTTCCGCTCGATCTTTCACCGCATCAATCTTGCCCGAATAGGCCTGCGAGAGTTTGATGAGCAGATCGGGATTGTTCGGGCTGAGTTTTTCCGCCTGTTTCAGAGTGTCGATTGCGGCGTTCGTTTGTTCTTGCGCGTCGAGTTGATCGGCTTTGTGAATGAGGGCTGAAACGTCCTGGCTTTGTCCAGTTTGAATGCAAAGAGTCGAGAGCATCGCGACGGCGCCGAAGAGGATTCGGAAAAGTTTCATAGACATCGAAAGGTCGTTGTATTCTTCCACATGGCTTATCATCCGAAGGTGAAAGGTCTTTTGCAAGGCGATCGTGAGTAGAAACCCGTTGACAGGGCGATTGCTTAACCCTAGGTTTGCGGCTCTTTTTTAGGGGAACTTTCATGAAGACATTTTCAGCTAAGACGAGCGAGATAGAGCGAAAATGGTACATCGTCGATGCGAAGGACGTGGCGCTTGGGCGTGTTGCCGTGACGGTGGCAAATCTTCTTCGTGGCAAAGGTAAGCCGAAATTTACTCCGCACATCGATACCGGTGATTATGTCGTCGTCATCAATGCCGAAAAAGTGCGTCTGACAGGCAAAAAAGAAGTCCAAAAGAAGTTCATGAGTTTTTCCGGATACGTCGGCGGACACAAATCAGAAACCGCGGAGCAGCGTCGGCAGCGCAGGCCGGAGCTGCTGGTTGAACATGCCGTAAAAGGCATGATTCCCCATAATCGGCTGGGTCGCGCCGCCTTCACAAAGCTCAAAGTTTACAAAGGTGACCGACATCCGCACGAAGCGCAGCAACCGATTCCCGTTCAGTAACTTTACTCCAGAATATGTCAGAGGTATTTGCCGCCACAGGTCGTCGTAAGACAGCAGTCGCTCAGGTTCGTGTTTCTCGCGGCTCTGGAAAGATAGACGTTAACGGGCGGCCGTTGGAAGAGTATTTTGCGACTCCATCACTGCAATCGACGGTGCTGAAGCCGTTCGAAGTGACTAAAACGAGCAACACGTTTGACGTGAAGGTGAAGACGACGGGCGGGGGAATCGCTGGGCAGGCCGGCGCAGTTCGATTGGCCATCGCGCGTGCCTTGCTGCAGCAGGATTCGACAATGCGGCCGACATTGAAAGAGGAAGGTCTCCTCACCCGCGATCCGAGAATGAGGGAACGCAAGAAATCGGGCCAGCCTGGCGCGCGCAAGCGGTTCCAGTTTTCGAAGCGGTAATCTGCCGGCTTCTTCTATCCCTGGTTTGCGTTCAAGCTTCCCAGTCGGTAGCTTAAGCACACCGATGTCTTGTTCAAAAATAGATCCATCGTTGCACCAGCTTAGGAAGCCTGAGTGGATCAAAGTTCGGCTGCCATCGAATCCCGTCTTTTTCTCCACCAAGGCGCTGATTTCAGACCTTCGGCTGCACACGGTTTGCGAATCTGCACAGTGTCCAAATCGCTGGGAGTGCTGGAGCCAGGGAACCGCCACGTTCATGATCGCCGGTGAAAGATGCACGCGGGCTTGTGGCTTTTGTGCGGTTTCCACGGCAAAGCCTTTTGCCTTGGATTCCGATGAGCCTGCGCGTGTTGCCGAAGCGATCCGCCGAATGAAATTGAAGCATGTCGTCATCACCGCGGTAGCACGCGACGATCTAGCGGATGGCGGGGCAAAGCACTTTTCAGAAACCATCCGGGCGATTCGGGAAATTGACCCGGAGATCGTAATCGAAGTTCTGACGCCAGATTTCAATGGAAAAGAAGACTGCCTGCGGCTCGTTTTGGAGGCGCGACCAGACATATTCAATCACAATTTGGAAACCGTCGAACGCCTTACGCCCGTCGTACGATCTCGAGCGAAGTACCGCCTGTCCCTGAATGTGCTGAGAAGGGCGAAGACATTGGATCCTGGCGCGGTGACCAAGAGCGGAATAATGCTCGGGCTAGGGGAGACTGAAACAGAATTATTTCAAGCAATGGATGATCTGCGCGAATCGGAGGTTCGGGTTTTGACTCTCGGTCAATATTTAAGGCCGACCCCTGATCATCTGCCGGTAGTCGAGTATATCCGGCCGGAGGCGTTCGAGTTCTATAAAGAGATTGCCGGGCAAAAGGGGTTCGAATACGTAGCTTCCGGTCCACTGGTTCGGAGTTCCTACCACGCTGCTGACTACCATCCGGCTCGACGTCGTTCGCAAGACCAATGAAAACCACACTGAACAGTCAAACGGCTTTCGGAAGCGGCACTTTTCCGATCGGCGGCGATCTTCCGGTTAAACGGCTTGGTTTCGGAACAATGCAGTCGACATCCCTATGAAAAACATGATCTCGCCGTTAAGCATCGTCAGCGTTGCCGCCTTGATGATGGCTGCCACCCCCGCAGCCTTTGCAGCCACATTATCATCGAGCGAACCTGACAGGTCCATGGAGGCGGCTCACGAGTCCTTCCTGAAACACGACATGCAAAAGGCCTCCGCAGACATCGACAATGCGGCGGCCAGCGTAAAGAAGGAATCGGAGAAAGTCACCGCGACCGCCAAAGAGAGCGTTAGGAAAGCTGGAGAAGATTTGTCCGCGCTCGGAAAGCGCGTGAAAGCAGGCAAGGTGAAGTCGGATGAAGAGTTGAAGAAGACCTTCGCGCGCGCGGACGACGCGCTGGCGAAGGGCTGGCATGCGACCGCGGAAGAGAGTATGAAAGCGGGAACGGATGCCGGTGATGCACTGAAGAAGGCGGGTGAGGGCCTGTCGGGCGCGGCGAAGTGGTCCGGTACACAACTCAAAAAGGGCGCACGGTCATCCGTGGACTCGGTCAAAACGATCGGCAAGGGAATGAAGGCTGGCAGCGAAAAGGTGAACCGGTGGTTCCATGACATCGGTGACGGCATTAAAGATGTCGAGCTGAAACTTTGAGCGAGCCATTCCTCGGATCCTCCGCGAGCTCAGTGGGTGACCGGAGTAGCCGCTGACTTGGCGTTGGAGAATTCCTTCTTCAGCTGATCGACGATGGCCGCGATGCCGGTTTGGCGCTTTTCCTGGACCTCACGCACAAGTTGTTCTTCCAAACGGCGGCGTTCCTGCAGGTAACGTTTCCGAAATACCGCGCGCTGTTCTTCGTTCAGCTGCAGCCCGGACTTCTGGTACGCTTCATTGATGGAGGCCTCTTGTTTCTGTCGCTGCACACGCTCTCTCTGGCGCAGCACCTCGCGCTCATCCTGACTCAGATCCTGCCAGCGAAGTAGATTCAAGAGGACCTTTTCCTGCTGCTCGGGCGAAAGCTGATCAAATGCTTTTCTCAACAACTCGAATCGAGTAGGGCTGCTCGAAACGGAAGGGGAAGCCTGCGGTGCTGCGGAGGATGCAATTTGAGCCTGACTCTCCGCGACTGCGAAATACAAGAGAATCAGTGAGGCGAAGAATCTAACCATACGGAAGATTCCTCGGAGGAGAGCGCAGAATCCAGATCGGCTATCAACTCGAGGTCGCTTGGCTCACTGTGCGTAACAATCACTGGTTTAGACTCGGCCTTGTTCTCGACCCGAACGCTGAAAACTGTCAGAAAGACGGCCAGGGCACCTGCTGCTGCCCCGGGAACGCCAAAACGCAACCAGTTTGCCCAAAACATCCGGCGATCCTTTTGTGCCCTTCGCACAGAAGCGACTACCTTGGCAGCAAAAAAAGGGGAAGGCTCGGACCTCTTCGCCTTCCCAAGCAACCTCCAAAGCTGATCGCGTTCTGGATCGTTCATCCCATTGAATTGAACACCACAGATTGCCTAAAGTTGCACCCCCGCCCGGGTGCCTGTTTCTTTAGCGTAATTTTCGAGGCACAGAACCTGTACATCGGGGTGACCGAATCCTCAAGGAAGTTTTCTGTTTTGGTTAAGACTTAGCGCCGTTTTGTCGCGCGGCCGATACAGCTCGTCGCTATACTCACCAGGAACGCCGCCGTTGCCATTAGAATTAGAGCGTCGACAAGGGAGCGGCTAACCGCGAATGCACCTTGTCCCGGATCGTACTATGATATGAACCGACCTATTTCTGGCAGACTGCGATCCAGTTTAACGCTATCTCGCTTTGCGCGGTCTGGAGAATCTAATTTACAAGAATCTCGCTTGAATGAATGCGAATCGAAAACGAGTGGGCCGGGTATTTCCCGGAAGCCTATGGGCGCCTTGAAAACGTATTCCACACGGTCCGGTTCGCGATTCCCGCCCGGGGCAAATTCGACGGCGGAGGGCGTCAACTTCTCGGTCTTCAGCAGGCATGCGAAGCGAATCGAGTTGTTGCTTTATGACTCTGCAGACAGCGCGGGGCCGATTCAGATTGTCGCCCTCGATCCGAACACAAACCGGAGCTTAGCTTCTTCTTCTGGCACGTTTTTCTCGAAGGCCTGCCCGCCCGTACACATTATACCTGGCGCGTGGATGGTGGGAAAGAGCTCGTGGACCCGTTTGCTCGAGCTGTGACCGACTCGGTTTGGATTCGACGGCGCGCGATTAGCGGTGCAGACAGTGCACACAGTTCGATTCGCGGAGTAGTCACGGCGCGTAGCGAGCTTTTGTCTCGGAAATCGCCGATCGTGCCTGACCTGGCAGGCGCGGTGATCTACGAGTTGCACGTTGGCGGGTTTACTCGGCATCCATCGTCAGGCGTACAATGTCCAGGCAAGTTCCTGGGGGTGATAGAGAAGATTCCTTATCTCAGAGAGCTTAGCTTGGTATCACCCACGTAGAACTGCTGCCTGTAGTGGCCTTTGACGAACAGGATGTGCCGCCCAGCGTGGAGGCTCGAGGTCTGCGAAACTACTGGGGTTACAGCCCGCACAGTTTCTACAGTCCGCATCCGCGCTATTGTCGACGCCCGAGCGTGGGACCCATCAGAAGGAGTTTCGTGAACTGGTGGATGCGCTACACGCCGTTGGCCTCGGTGTTATTCTGGACGGATTGGTATCTAGTCGTTGACACGTCCGACAGCGGGAGCACTGGCATCTTCCCACAAAGACACGAACACCCGGTTTTAACGATGGAGTGGTGGGTGCAGCCACACACAGCGGTAATCTTTGAATGCTGTGCTGGGATCAGCCCCTAGACCAAGACCGTAGGCAAAACTCAAAACCCAAAAGCGACTTCTTACTCGCCCGCTTCGAGGAACCCTTCGAGTTGGCGGATTCTGGTTGGATGGCGCATTTTGCGCAGGGCCTTGGCTTCGATTTGCCGAATCCGCTCGCGCGTGACCCGGAATTGACGTCCGACCTCTTCGAGGGTCCTGCTGTATCCATCCACGAGGCCGAACCGCTGTTCCAGGACCTGCCGTTCTCGTTCGGTGAGAGTATCCAGGACGTCTCTGATCTTCTCCCGCAGGAGAACGATCGCAGTCATGTCGCTCGGATTTTCAGCGCCCTTATCCTCGATGAAATCGCCGAAACTCGTATCATCGCTGTCGCCGACCGGACTCTGGAGAGAAATGGGTTGCTGGGCCATCTTAAGGACGGCACGCACTCGCTCGACAGGCAATTGGACCTCTTCGGCTACCTCCTCCGGGGTGGGTTCGCGCCCATATTCCTGGACCAGTTGCTTCTGCACCCGCATGAGCTTGTTGATCGTCTCGATCATGTGCACCGGAATGCGGATGGTACGGGCTTGATCCGCGATCGATCGGGTGATCGCCTGGCGAATCCACCAGGTGGCGTAAGTAGAAAATTTGTAGCCGCGTCGATATTCAAATTTCTCGACAGCCTTCATGAGGCCCATGTTGCCTTCCTGGATTAAATCGAGAAAGGATAGACCGCGATTAGTGTATTTTTTCGCGATCGAAATTACCAGCCGGAGGTTGGCCTCCACCATCTCGGTTTTTGCCCGGAGCGCCCTTTTGAGCCAATCTTTCAGGTCGTAATGCTGGTTGGCGAAATCGTCAGGTTTTAGCCAGAGCTTAAATTCCAGTTCCCGGAGGCGATTCCTGTAGTCGGGCAACCGGTCTCGCGCGGCGGTCTAATCCCTGCTCGGCCCGGTTAATTTCATTCTGCAAATTGATCAGAATTCGTAAATAATCGTCAGCTAGCTGGACGAACTCCTCCGTAACCTTCTGTTTGAAATAGAATTTCGGGTAGAGCTTCATCAAAGTGGTATGCGCCTTCTGGAACTCCAGCTTGACGGAGGATTCTTTTCCCGTCTCGCGCGCGTCCACGAGCTTGCGATATAGTAACGCGACGTCGGTACTCGTCCGCTCGATTTGCGAACAAAGCTTCGGAAGACCCTTCATGTAGCGTTCCCGGCTCTCGATCTTCTTATCAAGGATGACGCGATCAAACCGTTCACGTCCTTCAATTAGTTTCTGAGCCAGATCCAGATGAGCTTTCGAGGTAAAGCCGAACCGGTTAATGAATCGCTGGACCATTAACTCGGCATCTTCGATGCGCTTTGAAATTTCGACTTCCTGTTCGCGCGTCAGCAGGGGTACTTGCCCCATTTGCTTCAAGTACATCCGGACCGGATCATCGAGGATATCGAGTTTTTGATCTTTTTCCTCTTCCTCGTCGTCGACGTCCTTCTTGCCGTCTTTGTAGCGATCGACTTCGGACGCATCGATGATATCGACTTCCATCGACCGCAACCGGGTAATGAGCTGCTCCATTTCCTCCGGATCAGCCATATTTTCCGGTAAAGCCTCATTGATATCGTCGTAGGTGACATAGCCCTGCTCCTTGGCGAGCTTGACCATGTCGCGGACTCGTTCCTGGAGGTCGAAGCCTGAATCAAGCGGGGAAAGCTTCGATCCGAATGTGGCGTGTCCGTTTGTCGAGACCACCGAGATGTGTAAATCTGGAGCCGGTTCCGGTTGCAGCTTGTCGTTTACCTCAAGAGGAGAAGCCTTTCCGTTGGAGGACCCCGTTTTCCTACTCAGGTTCTTGGGCTTCTTTTCCTCCGTGGTGGTTTTGTTGTTAACGTTCCTCGATTTGGCAGTCTTCGATTTGGATGAGTTTTGAGAAGTAAGCTTTGCCATATCCACCTACGAATTCTTTCGCTGCGAGTCCGACAGAGGGGGATGAGAAAAAATTTTATCGGATGAAGACACTTTACTCACTCTTCCCGGCTCAGAAGTCGCGAAATATCTGTGAACCGAGATTCGAGGTCAAGGACTTCTTTGAGTTCGTCGATCGCCTGCTGCTGGGCCACCGGATCATCCGACGCGAGCCGGCGAACATTCTCCAGCTGTCTTTTCCTGCGCTGAAGCTCGCCGGCGGCCAGTTGCGACCAGTAAATGCCGCCCATTTGTTCGTTTAACTCTTTGTTGGCCAGGATCAAAGTTAACGCCGAAGCTTCGGTGTTCGGAAGCGATGCGAAAAATGCAGCGATACTCGCCGGTTCGTTCGGCTGCAAATCCGATTCAAAGATTTTTAAGAGCAATTCCGAGCCCTCGACGTATCTCAAGACGGATTTCCAGGGCTGTCGCTTGATGTTGTTCAGCAGATCGGGAATGACAAGAGCGGCTTTGCAAATGACGGCGAGGTCGTGGCGCAGTGTGGGAAGGGCAATCGCCGTAACTTCTTCGGTCAACGACCTACCCGATGAATGCGTGCCCGGTGAACGGACCATCTGCTGGAGAGTATCGCGCGGAATCGTCAGACGAGTCGCCAGCCGGCTGATCAACGTTTCCCGGAGGACGGGATCGGGTACAACACCAATAAATTGGGACATCTTCCTCGCGAATGCCACCCTGCCGGCGGTTGTTCTCGATTCTGCCGCGGTCAGGTTTCGATTCATTTGGAGATCGAAAAAATCTTCCGCCTTTTCGACTCGATTGCGGAATACATCGCCGCCCGACTTTCGGATCAGTGAATCCGGATCCTCGCCGGCGGGCAACTCGCCCAGTCTAACCTGGAGCCCTGCACCGAAGAGGACCTCCATAGCGCGCTCGGCCGCTTTCTGACCCGCGGCGATCTCGCATCAAAAAACAGAATAACTTCATCCGCGAAACGGCGAATTAAAGCCGCGTGTCGTTCGGTCAACGCCGTACCCTGCGGAGCGACTACATTCTGGATTCCGGCTTCAAAGCTTGTGATCAGATCTAATTGGCCTTCCAGCACGATCGCCTGGCGTGCATTGGCGATAAAACGTTTGGACTGATGAAGCCCAAACAGGATATTTCCTTTCGTAAACAGCGGTGTCTCCGGTGAGTTCACGTACTTCCCGCCTTTTGCGTCCGGATTAAGGATCCGCCCGCTAAATGCGATCACTTCTCCGATGTCATTGCAGATCGGAAAAATCAGGCGATCCCGAAACCGATCGTAAATATTCGAGCGGGGATTTCCTTCTTCGCGCAGCCTTGACCAGCCCGCTGTCGACCAATTCCTGTTTGGTGAATCCGGCGCCACTCGCCCAACGAACCAGGGCGTCCCAGCTGCCTGGTGCATATCCTAACTGCCAGTGCTTTGCCATCTCGATATTTATTCCTCGGCCTTTCAAGTAAGATCGAGCATGCTCCGCCGCCCGGGTGCGAAGCAGGTTGCCATGAAACCATGCGGCAACCTCGAAATGGAGCCGAAGCAAACGTTTCCGCAGACTTTGTTTTGCTTCTTCTTCAGCGCTAAATTCCTCTTCGAGGAACGGGATTCCCGCGCGTGACGCGAGTCGTCGTACGGCTTCCGGAAAGTCGATATTTTCGTACTGAATCAAGAATTGAAACACGGCGCCCCCAGCGCCGCACCCGTGGCAATAGTACGATTGCTTGGACGGACTGACATAGAACGAGGGTGTTTTTTCCTGATGAAACGGGCAGATCGCCCGGAACTCCGTTCCCGCGCGCTTGAGCGGAAAATAGCTCCCGATGATCGCCACGATGTCTGAGGCGGCAGCGACCTGTTCAACCGTTTCTTGAGCGATACGTGGCATCTGGAAAAAACAGCCAACTGACCTGCGGCGACGTGACCATTCTTGCGAGACCGTGCATTCAGCCGCCTGCAGACAGGCGAACGATCTCCACGGTGTCACCTTCGGCGAGTTTCGTGAGAGCAAAGTCGCGGCGCTGAACAGGCCGGCCATTCCTTTCAATTAAGACCAGTTTGCCCGGTAACTTCAGCGAAGCGAGAAGATCCGAAACGGTTGCCTCAACGCCAATTTCGCGCAGTTCTCCGTTCAGCATAAGTTTCATATGGCAAGAATCGCGGGATCCCAATCTTTCCAGACAGGCTCCAGACCGTGAGCGCGGAGCGCGTCAGCGACCTCGTCCGGGGAACGGCCGTCCTCCACCTCAAACTGGCCGCTTGCCTTCTGTCCCTCGCAGTTCGATTGGGTCACTCGCCCTTTAACCGTCAAATGAAGCGAACGTGATCCCTGGCCCGTGTAACCGCCCGGTTCGGTTCGGCTCCCGGCGCTCATCATCGTAACACCGATGGGCATCAGTATGTCCCTGAAGCCCGCGGATTCCCGGGTGCTCAGGACAACGCCGACCTGAGGAAATGTAATCCGGAGGGCGCACAAGACTTGAATAAGATCGCGGTCGGAGAACGAGAACCGAGGATGGAATTCGCCGGCGGCGGGCCGAATTCGGGGCAAGCTCACCGTAAGCTGCGAGCGCCAGCATCTCTTGAGGAGATATTCGAGATGCTCGGCCAGGGCGATTGCTTCCGAGCGCCATTCAGCGAGTCCGAACAGTGCGGCGATACCTATTCGTCGAAATCCCGCTGCATACGCCCGTTCGGGGGTCTCCAGTCGCCAATCGAAATCTCGTTTCGGACCGGCGGTGTGAAGTTCTGCATAAATTTCGCGGTCATAGGTCTCCTGGTAAACGACCAGTCCCTCTGCGCCTGCGGATACCAGAGCTCGGTAAGGGTCGACCTCCATCGGGGCAACCTCGAGCGATACGGACGGTACGAAGGGAATCAGTCGTCGAATAACGTCCCGAATATAACCTTTTGAGACGAACTTGGGGTGCTCTCCGGAAACCAGAAGAACATTCCGAAAACCCCGTTGAGCGAGGTATCTCGCTTCAGCTTCGACTTCGTCTTCGGAGAGAGTGACTCGTAAAATTGGATTGTCTCGCGAAAACCCGCAATACTGGCAGTTGTTGATGCATTCGCTGGACAGGTAGAGCGGGGCGAATAATCTCATCGTCCGGCCGAAAAACCGCCGTGTAATTTGTTGCGACTGAGCAGGCCAGTTGGCCAACCGGGTGTCCTCCATTGGGTCTAGCAACGCGGCGAATTGCGTTATCGCTCGACTCCTGGGCCTATCGGCTGTGCTAAATAACCGGGCAAACGTCATTCCAGGAAAAGCTATTTCGGAGGACCGGACGCTGGACTAGCCCGCAGTCGATACCTTCATCGTGTAATTTGGAAATCGGCTCTTCAGTTCGGAAAGAGTCTTTGTTGCCTGCGGCTCGTTCCCGGCCTTTTGAAACGCTTCGTAAGCGTGTTGTAACGCTTGCGGGGTAACTTCAGGATCCTCGTATAACAGCGCGACGCTCATGTATGACCGAGCTGCGTTTTCGTAGTTTCCTCTGGCAGAATCGATGTCGCCGATCAGCATCCTCGCTTCGGCATTTAATCGTCCCTCGGGTTGAAGCGACAATGCCTGCTCCGCCGACTTTGTCGCCGCATCCAATTCCTTCGAACCGAGCTGCGCACCACTTAAGGCAAGAAAGCCCTGGGCACGATCGGCGGGATCGGTTGCCAGTGCCAGGTAATGATTAATTGCGTCGATTGCTTCCGGGAAATTTTTGAGCTCATTGAGAGACTTGCCGAGACTTAACCAGATTGTCTTGTCGACATTGCCCGGTTCCGCGTTCTTTGTCATCAGCCCGAGATATTTTGCTGCCTGATTGAAGTTCTTTTCGTTGTAGAATTCGAAACCAAGCCATCGGCAGACATCCAGGACCATCGACACCCTTTCCGGATCTTTTTCGATGAAGCCATCGATTTCTTTGGCGGCATCCGTTTTCTTGCGGAGGTTCTGATAGCATAAGATCAAACGTAAAGTGGTCTTTTCCGCGAACTCATCGGGATTGAGTTGGCGAGCCTGGATCAACGGCGCGATAGCATCCTGGTAGCGCTTGGCTTCGAACGCCGCCCATCCGATCCAATAGTTTGCTTGAGCCGTTCCGGGGCCGTCGGGATAATCCTTCAGCAACTGGCGGAACATGGTCGTCATCTGCGGGTAGTCTCCCTTTGACCCAAAGTAAGGCCCTTCTGCAGAAGCGCGGACTCCGTTTCAGCCGACGCTCGATAATCAGCAATGATTTTGTTAAAGTCGTTAATCGCGGCCGGGAAATTCTTTGCTTCCTGGAAAAGTAGGGCCCTCTTGAGCAAAGCCTTTGAAGCCATCTTGTGCTTCGGGAATTTTTCGATCAAACCGGAAAACGCGTGGATTGCGGACGGGTTGTCTTTCAGCTGCAAAAATGAAAAACCAGCCGCGTAGTAACAGTCAGCCTTGTAAGGATCGGCCAGGGACGAATTAGTGAGCTCGAGGTAAAGCCTCGCCGCCGGTTCAAATTTTCTCTGCTGGAACAGTGCCTGGGCTTTCAGAAGTTTGGCCTTGTCGGCTCGTTCGCGGTTCGGCGTCGTCGCGAGATATGAATCGACTTCCGCAACCAGTGTTGGATCCTTCGTGGCGTCCAGGGAAACCAATCTTTGGTAACGCGCATCGTAAGCTTCGGCTACGTTCGGATAGATGTGGATCAGTTGATTGTACAGATCCAAAGCCTTCTGGTGCTTCCCCAATTGTCGGTATGAGTTGGCGACCAGAAGCATCACGCTCGGCCTGGTCTCGTCTCCGAGCGAGTTGGCGCTTTTTGCATACGAATCGAGGACTTGCGTGAATTTGTCCCCTTCGTATTGAAGCTTCATCTCTTCCAGCTCCGCGATTTGCTTCCACTTGCCTTCGGCGTTCAAAGCGATGGCCGACTTGAAATACTGGTCGGCCTTGTCCTTTTGCCTGAGATCGGCGGCCAGAATCCCGGCGCGTGTCATCGCCTCCGCCTTGACGGTGGGCTTGGCCGCATCGCGTCCAAGCCCATCGAACATATCAAGCGCTTGTTGTTTTTGATTGTTCTCAAGAGAGAAATAGGCCAAAGACAGGCGCGCTGCATCACGGTAAGGATTCTTGCCGGAGGCCTTGACAACGTCTTGGTAAGCGATCGCGGCGTCGGCCTTTTTGTTGGTTAGCTCCAGACACTTCGCCTGATAATATCGCGCGGTCAGTTTGATCTCCGGCGATTTCGCATTGACGTACGCTTTCTCGTAAAGCGGAGCCGCGTCCCTGAAGCTTTTCTTGTCGAACTCTCGAGAGGCGAGTCGGAAAGCGGCGCTTCCGACAAATTCCCCGGTGCCGATTTCATTGACCAGCATTCGGTAGGTGTTCAGCGCGGGCTCTTCCTGTCCAAGATTTGCGTAGCAGTCGGCCAGACGATACATCGCGGACGGCCGCCCGGGGTCAGCAGGGAATTGGCCAAGGTACTTCTCGTATTCGGGCACCGCCAGATCGTACAGCTTGCGGATATAGAGCCCGTCGGCAATCGCTAACTGAGTCTTGGCCGGGTCGGAGCCTTGGGAATCTTGTCCCTGATTCGGAGTGAGCCGGATTTCGTCCTGACCCGCCTGATCCCTGGTTTTCGAATCCGGTTCGGCGGGGCTACCGGCAGAAGACTTTGCGTCAGGAGTGTTCTCAGGCGTGCGGCGAGGCTCGGCGCTTTGAGCGGGAGGGATGTTTTCGTCCAGAATAGACTGCCAACCCGGTATTTGATCGGGGTGCACAGGCAGTGCCCGCGGAGCCGGTTCCGGCGGCGGGCCTACAGGCAATGCCCGTGGAGCCGGTGCCGGCGTCGGGGCCACGGGTAGAGCTCGCGGAGCAGGCTCCGGCGTCGGAGCGATCGGGAGGGCTCGCCGAACCTCCTGGCTCTGCAGCTCGGAAGCAAGGCAAATAATAAAGGTAAGTATTAGCCAAGGACGAAATCTCATCGGTCAAGTTTGCCCGTCGCGAACGCAACGTTCCAGACGTCCGCCTGCCTGCAGATATCGAGGACATCGACGATATGCTTGTAGTCGACAGATTGATCGCCTCTGACGATGACGGCTTGGTCTGGGTAAAGTTGGGAAAGTTTCTTCAAAAGCTCAAGGAGTTCCGGGAGGCTCTTCTGTTGGCGGTTCACGATTACCGATCCATTGGCGGTGATGTTGATCACTACCTGACCAACATACGGCTGAGCTTCGTTGGCCTTGGTGGCGGTTGGTACGCGCACATCCAACTCATTTTCGCTTAGAGCGAAATTCCAAGTGACGATGAAGAATACCAGGACGACCAACAGAATGTCTACCATCGGCGCGATCAGAAACCCAAGGATCCTGGGTTCCGCGTGTTTACGAAAATTCATGTAACTTAGATCTCGTCGCTCTCCAGCACTCGAGGCCGCTCCGGCCGGCGAACTTGTTGCTGAGACGTGATGATATGCACAATGTGGGATGTCGCCGATTCCAGATCGGAAACCAAGGCAGCCACTCTGCCGCGAAACATGGCGTAGAACGCCATCGCCACGATTCCTACGATCAACCCAGAGGCGGTCGCCACCAGAGCTTCCGACACGCCGTGTGCGAGGAGCATCGGGCGCGGTTGTGTGGTGTTACTGGCCAGTACTCCGAAAGAGTTGATAATCCCGATCACTGTTCCAAGCAGGCCCAGCATCGGGGAAAGCGTGGCGATATCTGCCAAGTAGACAATCCGGTTGTTGAGACTGCTGACCACCCGGGACCCCTCAGTCTCAGCGACCTCGCGAACGGCTTCCGTTGATGCGGTCGGATTTTTCGTCGCGAAGTCCAGCGTGCGCGACGTAATGCGAGCCACGGCTTCCGAGTGACGATTCGAGACGGCGATCAATCCCAGGTAATCGCGCTTCCGAAGGAGCGCCTCCGCGGTCTCCATGAATCGGCGGGTCACAATGGTTCCGCGCCGAAGGCTGAACAGGCAGCCGAATACCAGGGCGATTGTCACCACTGAAGTAAAAATAAGCGGGATCATGACCCAGCCTCCCGCTTTCAGTAGTTGCAGCAACGTCGCCTCGGTGGATCCTGGGGTCGGCATTGCCTCGGCCGCCTGGGCGAATAGCGGGTTGATAAGAAGAGCGAACCAATTCATGCCTATTAGCTCCCTACTTAAATGCACCTCATGGCGAAGTGCAAACTCGTTCCGCACACCCGCCCCTCGACGAAGGGATGATCTTCTGCCTCATCTGTCGCCAGCAGTTGCCCCCTAACCTTCAGCTTTTGTGCCTTCATGGCACATGCATGCAAAAACTGGAGTTTCGCTTCGTCGGGCGTAACATGACTGTCATGGAGGCGGTTTTCCTCGGAGAGAAGCCAGATCCGAACAAGAAGTTGCGCGACGTTCCGCATAAGCCCGGCGTTTACCTGATGAAGGATCGCCTGAAGCGAGTAATATACGTGGGGAAAGCGCGCGATCTACGCAAGCGGCTCGCGCAATATTTCATGCCCTCGCGCCGAATGACGGCCGATCTGAAGACACGCGCGCTGCTCGATAGCATTTGGGATTTTGAGACGCATCTGGTCCGCAATGAGCCGGAGGCGCTGCTGCTTGAGGGCAAGCTGATTAAAGAGTTTCGCCCAAAGTACAACATCAGTTTTCGAGACGATAAGCGGTTTCTATTGGTGAAAGTGAATCTCTCGGATGCCATCCCGAGGTTTCAGCTTACGCGCCTCAAGAAAGAGGATGGTTGCAGATATTTCGGTCCATTTGCCCACGCAGGTGCCCTGCGTTCGACATTAAGATGGATGAAAAAGCGGTTCGGTATTCGTTCCTGCCGGACTTTGGAGCCGGGCGAATCTGATTACAAGCGTTGTATGGATCACATCATCAAGAACTGTTCCGCACCATGCATTCGTCGCGTCACTTTAGAAGAGTACAGCGCGCGGGTCCTCCAGGCATGCGAGTTTCTTGAGGGGCAAAGCCAGGAGATGTTGAAGCAGATCGAGGAGGAAATGAAGAAGGCGGCGGCGACCCTCGATTTTGAGCGGGCTGCAGAAATGCGAAATATGCTGGACGATCTCCGCCGCACGACCAGGCCGGCCAGGCGATTCACCCGGGTTTCATTGCCGACCTCGATTGATCCAAGGGCGGATTTGCAGGCTTTGGCAGACGCACTGCTCTTGCCAGGAGCGCCAACGGTCATGGAATGTTTCGATATTTCAAACATCTCTTCAACGCATATCGTCGCGTCAATGGTCAGCTTCCGAAATGGAATCCCTGACAAGTCCAACTACCGGCGTTACCGAATCAAGACAGTCGAAGGGCAGGACGACTTTGCGAGCATGGCGGAAGTGGTTCGACGCCGCTACTCGCGGGTTCTTCTGGAGGGCCGAACAGCTGCACCCGATTTGGCCGAATTTAGCCAGGAAACAGTGGATGAGTCGATGGCGCGAATTGGGCGCACGTTGCCTGAGCGACTCGTTCGTCTACCTGATCTCATCATTGTCGACGGCGGCAAAGGGCAGCTCACGGCCGCTTGCAAGGAACTTCAGCGCCTTGGACTCCAGAACGTGTCAATCATCGGATTGGCCAAAGAATTTGAGGAAGTGTATCGACCCGGTCGACCGTCGCCTTTGCAATTACCTGACGATTCAGGTGCCTTAAAACTTCTGCAGCGTATTCGGGACGAAGCGCACCGCTTTGCAAACGGCTATCACCAACTCCTTATGAAAAAGCGCGTCGCGGAGAGCATCCTCGATGACTGCCCCGGTGTAAGTGAGAACCGCAAGCAGGCATTACTAAAGCACTTCGGCTCGCTCGACCGGCTCCGGAAGGCGTCGCCGGCCGAAATAGCGAATGTGGATGGGATCAGCGAGAGGCTAGCCGAAGTCATCTTTCAGTTTCTGCAGCGCTAAGATAACCGCTTACTGGTGGGTGGTTGATCGGGCGCGGGGCGTAAGGCTGTAGAAACTCCTTGCGCGATCCCGGGTCGGGTGTTGTTTTACCCACTCAAATGAGGCACACAGAGGTTATCTGCGGCGAAACGTTTCTCCGCATCGGCGTTCGGAAGGCGAAATGCAGAACGTTGCCTTCAAAACGTCGGTGCGTCTGCATGCCGTTTCGCTAACTCGCCGTTCCGCCGACATACCGTTGCGACCCTCATCGGATTCTGGTTGAGTTTAGGCGCACACTCGCAGGAGACGGCCTCAGTCAATTCGACGAGTCTCACGCCGAGTTGGGAAACGCAGCGGCAAGCCGCGACCTACTCACTGACCATACCGGCGCCGAGAGGCCAGATCACTGATCGGAATGGTGTGTCCCTGGCTCAAAACCGAGTCAGCAATAATCTGAGCGTCGTTTTTCCAACGCCTTTTGATTTTACTGACAGGCAGGTGGTGGATTTTGTGAATCGTGCGGTTGCTTCCGCCCGCGGCTTAACGAGCTCGTGCCATCGGGTTTTCGGAAGAGGCTGCGGTCCAACACTACCGGAATCGGGGGGTAATTCCTTTCGATATTGCGACCGACCTTTCCGACGAGGAAGTGGCAAAGCTGCAAAACAAGTCTTCCGGCTGACCTCAAGCTTAGAGCCACCTACGTGCGTACCTATCCGCAGGGGTCCGTGGCTGGCCAGATCGTTGGGTACACGGGTCGTACCAGTCGGGCAAGCACACGAACGCTCCAGAATAATGAGCCGCTTTGGCCGGAGAGCGAGGGACGCGAGGGGCTCGAGCAAACGTTCGATGACCAACTTCGCGGTAAACCCGGACAGCTGGATCTTACCTTCGACAAAGACGGAAACAAGACAGGAGAGCGAATTGCGGCTCCTCCGGAGCCCGGATACAATCTCGTTACGACGATCGACGTGGACATCCAAAGACTGGCGGAGAAAATTCTCCAGAAAGAAAGCCAAGCGCGGTGCCATCGTGGTGATCGATCCAAGCACGGGCGAAATTCTCGCGCTCGCTTCCTGGCCCACGATCAATCCGAACGATTTCGTTCCCGCGATATCGGAGGAAAAATTCAGGAAGATAGAGAGTGATCCGAATATTCCGATGCTGCCGCGAGCCTATCGCTCGGCCTATCCGCCCGGGTCGACGTTTAAGGTCATCGTCGGAGTTGCCGCGTTCGAGACTCACGCGATCACTCCGACGGAGGAATTCGATTGTACATCGGCGCTGGAAATCGGAAACATGGTGTTCCGGAACTGGAAAAAATCGGACGCTGGAGATTTGAACTTTCGGCAAGCTTTGGAGCAATCCTGTAATACCTGGTTCTACCAGGCAGGTCAGAAGATCGGAGCGCGTGCGCTGATAAGTTGGGCGAAGCGCCTGGGACTGGGGGCACGCACCGGGGTTCTTCTGAACGGAGAAGCCGAAGGCAGAATTCCGACGGACGAGTACATGGTTCAGACGTACCATCGCCATATTCTAGGGGGCGACCTTGCAAACCTGTCGATCGGTCAGGGCGACATTTTGATTTCACCTCTCCAGATGGCCCAGGCAATGGGTGCGATCGCTAACGGAGGGATTCTTTACCAGGCAAAAATCGTGCGGCAGGTTCAGACTCTGAACAATGAAGTTGTCTACATGTACAACCCGCGGGCCAAAGACATTCTAAAGCTTGGGTCCGTGACGATGGAAGAGATTCGGAAAGGAATGATGGATGTGGTGGCAGGCGCAAACGGGACTGGTGGCGCTGCTGAACTGAGGAACGTGAAGGTCGCCGGCAAAACCGGTACCGCGCAGTGGGGACCGAAGAAGAAGGAGCGCACGGCTGCCTGGTTTGTCGGATTTGCCCCGGCTGATGCGCCGAAATACGCCTTTGCAGCGCTTTATGAAGGTGCTCCGGGCGAAAATGCTCATGGGGGCGCCGTGGCCGCTCCGATGATCGGCGAGTTGTTACGCGAGCTGTTTAAAGGGGACAAGGGGGAGACGCCGGCCAAGAAAAACTCGCAACAAGATGAGTCTGACGAAACGGACGACGATTCGGATACGGGGCAGGATCAGAGCAATTAGAAACTCTGCTGTAGCACGAAGCATTTCGCGTTTGCTTGCTTGCTTAGAATCGTCTGGTTTGCCCGCACGAGGTTTCTCAAAAATGGGTTGCAGGCCGGTGGCTTTGCGTTGAGGCTGAGCTACCCATGAAACGGATTCGAATTACTCTCTTAGCTCTCTTGTTGTCTTCTGCATTCATTTCGTATGCGGAGGACGCCAAACCGAGTGCTTCTCCTTCAGCAAGTTCCCCCGCCGGCTTCGGCTTTTAAGGATGACAAAGACAAGATCAGTTACAGTTTGGGCGTCGATATTGGGCGGACGCTGCAAAGGCTCCAGCTGGACCTCAATCAAGAGGCGCTCTCCCAAGGGATTAGCGGACGTCCTGGGCAATAAGCCGATGGCCATGACCGATGCGGACCTGCAACAGACTCTCCAGGCCTTTCAGCAGAAGATGATGCAGAAACAGCAGGAGGCGATGTCCAAGAAGCAGGAGGAAATGAAGGTAGTCGCCGAGAAAAACAAGGCCGACGGCAAAAAGTTTCTTGATGACAATGCCAAGAAGACCGACGTGAAAACGACCGCCAGCGGGCTTGAGTACAAGGTGATCAAGGAGGGTAAAGGAGATAAGCCACAAGATGCGGATGTCGTCGAAACAAATTATCGCGGCACAACAATTGATGGAAAGGAATTCGACAGTTCGGCCAAGCATGGGAGACTCGTTCAGTTTCCCGGTCAACGGTGTGATCAAGGGTTGGTCAGAAGCGTTGAAAATGATGCCGGTTGGTTCAAAGTGGGAACTCTACGTCCCGGCGGATCTCGCCTACGGTGACGAGGGCTCCGGCGAAGACATCGCTCCGGGTTCGACCCTCGTTTTCGATGTGGAGCTCCTTAGCATCAAGAAGAATGCCGCCACTGCTCCTCCCGGGCCGGATCAGCAACCGGAGAGCGAGCCTCAGAAGAAGCCGGCCGGCTCGAAATAAGGCTTGGCTGGCACACGTTGGGCCGTCGCCCGAACGCGGCGGCAAAACCTCGTTCTTCGGCAGCAGAATCTGCCGAAGACATCAAGGGCTGGAACTGGTTTTCTTCCGGTTCTGGATATGTAACTCGCGGAGTTGCTTTTCCTGGACCTCACTGGGTGCATCCATCATCAGGTCTTGTCCGCGACTGTTCTTCGGGAACGCGATGACATCCCTGATATTGGATGTGTCAGTGATCAGCATCACCAAACGGTCGAGCCCCAAGCGCGATCCCGCCATGGGGCGGGGCACCGAACGTAAACGCCTGCAGCAGGTGGCCAAACAGTTTTTGCTGTTGTTCTGCGTTGATGCCGAGCACCTGAAACATTTTAGCTTGTAGATCTTGTTCGTGTATTCGGATACTGCCGCCCCCGATCTCGACACCGTTCAGCACGACATCGTATGCTTCGGCCCGCAATTTTCCGTATTCGCCCGCATCCAGGAATTGGAGGTCTTCTCTGCTTTGGGCGCGTGAACGGGTGGTGCATGGCGTTCCACTTGTTCTCGGCCGGATCAAAAGCCAGCAAGGGAAAATCCAGGACCCAGAGAAACTTTAAATCGGTTCGATCCTGAATCAGTTTCAAATGGTCCGCGACTTTTAACCTTATTCTTCCGAGAGTCGTGCAAACAACCTCCCAACGGTCCGCGCCGAATAGAACCAGGTCGCCTTCCTCGATATCGAGTGCTTGAGTGAGCGCCGCTTTCTCCGGTTCCGTAAAGAATTTCACGATCGGCGATTTCCATTCTCCACCCTCTACTTTGATGAACGCGAGTCCTCTCGCGCCCGATTGCTTGGCGAGGCTGGTCAGATCTTCGATCTGACCGGATGTAATCGTGGCGAAGCCTTTTGCGTTGATAGCTTTTACGACCCCTCCCGCGTCCAGTGCTCCGCGGAACACTTTAAATTGCGATCCCCGAAATATGTCGCTCAATTCCACGAACTCCAGTCGCAAAGCGCAGGTCCGGCTTGTCGCTGCCATATCGGTCCATCGCATCGTGATAGCTCAGGCGAACGAACGGCGTTTGAATATCGACGCCTCGCGTCGCGCGGAATATCTCCCGCAAAAGACCTTCGATAAGTTGAATGATATCCTCTTGCTCGACGAACGAGGCTTCGAGGTCGATTTGGGTCAGTTCAGTGATTCGATCTGCCCGCGGATCTTCGTCCCGAAAACATTTTGCGATCTGAAAATATCGTCTCGATTCCGCCGACCATTAACAGTTGCTTGTATTGCTGGGGTGACTGGGAAAGAGCATAATAATGATTGGGGATCAATCGGCTGGGGACAAGGAACTCCCGCGCTCCCTCTGGCGTACTCTTTGAGAGAACCGGTGTCTCGACCTCAAGATATCCCTGTCGGTCCAGATATTCTCGCGTAACTTTTGCCGCCAACGTGGCGAGCCTTGAGGTTTCGGACAAGCGCGGGCCTGCGCAGGTCAAGATAACGGTGAGTAAGCCGCAGATCTTCGTTACCGATCTCCGAATCCAGCGGAAACGGCAATATCTCGGATCGGTTCAGGATATTTAAAGACGAGGCAACGACTTCAATCTCACCGGTGGCAAGTTTCGGATTTTGGGTGCCTTCGAGCCTTCGGGCCACCTTTCCGTTGATCTGCGCGACATCTTCACTTCGCAGCGTGTGTGCTGAAGCAGCAACCTCGGGAAATTCCTCCGGCCGAAACACAATCTGAGTGCGCCCCTCTCGGTCTCTGAGATCGATAAAGATAACACCGCCATGATCACGCCTGGAATCGACCCAGCCCGCAAGTTTCACGTCCTGACCGACGTTTGTGGCCCTGAGTTCGTTGCAATGATGAGTGCGGTACATGGGATCCGATGAATAAGGCTAACTCACTTGTTTCCCAGGAGAGCGGGAAGTTCATCTGTCGATATCATTTCTTCCCTGCGTTCGGCAAGCATGCTTAACTCGCACCTGCGGCCACTCTGGACCTACCACGACAGCGTAGACGGAGCCAAGCGCTTCCGCCTGTTGAAACTGTCTCCCGACCTTAGCCGGTTGGGACCAATAATCGACCGCCATACCCAACTGACGCAATGAGCTTGCGAGCCGGATCGCATCTGGTCGTCGATTTTCATCGGCGACAATGATAAACGCGTGAAGCCGAGCCTTCAGCGCTTCGTCGATTCGTTCTCTAGTGTGATTGAGTTCGCGCAGCAGGTTTGAAAATGTTACGTCACCAATCGCAAAACCAGCTGCAGGCAGGTCTGTTGCGCCATCGCTGATCACCGAGATCAAATTGTCATATCTACCGCCCCCGGCGAGAGCCCGGTTCACCTTCTTTCGATCAAAGATCTCGAAAACAAACCCTGTATAGTAGTCCAGGCCGCGGACGATCGTCAGATCCAGTTCAACATAGTTCTCCAAACCGCGCCACTGCAACTCCTGAAACAAGCCGCTGAAACCCGGAACCGATTCTGCCGGCGTCGCGAAAAATTCCCTGATCTGGTCAAGTTCAAGTCCGAAAGCCCGGAGCTTATGCTTCGTGATCTCTTCGCTATCGCGTTCAAGCTTATCGATGATGGAAAGGAATTCGGGCAATTGTGCGATTGGCTGTTGGTGCTTGATCAGAAACTCAGCCCAGACATCGCGGTTGTTGACGCGTACGAAAAAGTCGTTCTCAGTCAGGCCGAAAACTCGATGCAACGCGATAGCAAGCGCGATGAGTTCCGCGTCGGCTGCCGGAGAATCGTCGCCAATGATGTCGCAGTTGATCTGATAAAATTCCCGGAGCCGACCTTTTTGCGGTTTTTCAAAGCGAAAGAATGGAGAAATGCTAAACCACTTAATCGGTTTCCGAAAATCCCTTTCGCGTGCGGCGACCAGGCGAGCCAGGGTGGGCGTCATTTCCGGCTTCAAACAAACGTCGCGGTCCTCCCTGGTCGACGAAGCGGAACAGTTGCGTCTTCAACTCGTCTCCGCTCTTCTTTTTATAGAGTTCGGTTGGTTCCAGGGTCGGTCCGTCATATTCCTGGAATCCGAATGAGCGCGCAACGCGTCGCCAATTCTCGAAAAGGTAATTTCGAAAAGCGCAATCCTCTGGGTAATAGTCGCGAAAGCCCGGTAGCCGTTGCATAGACAGAGTTCGAAAGGACGCATTCAACCCTGCGAAAAGCAAACTTTTCGCTTCGAAAACTCCCATTGGCGCTGGACGTGTTTTAGTGCCATGTTGCGGGCCCCATGAATCCTCCTTTGTTAAGGCTGGTCATCCTGCCTGAACGGCTTACGGTGTGTCGGCTCGATGCCAAGGCCCCTATTCCCGAATGGGCGGCCGGTGAATCTTTTCTCTCAATCAGTCGCACTCGGGAGGAACTCTGTGTCATTTGCGAAGACCAATTCGTCCCTGCGGGAACGCACGCGAGTCGAGGTTGGCGAGGTTTCAAGATAGAAGGTCCGCTGGATTTGGATCTGGTTGGGATTCTGGTCTCTGTGGCTGTGCCGCTGGCGCAGTCCAACATTGGCATTTTGCCTATCGCCACTTACGAAACAGACTATGTGCTGGTCAGGGACCGCCAGTTGGTGGACGCCGTAAAGGCTCTCCGTTTCGCGGGCTTCGACGTTGTTGATTGAGGAGGCAGCAAGCAGGAGACAGCAGGCAGGAGACAGAATCAGGAATCAGGAGGGCGCAGCCAGGACATAGTAGGGACCAGTAACAGAGCCGCCGAGCTGCGAACGCCAAACGGGGAACGTTCATTGCGAGAGCAAAGCTTTGAGCTACTCTACTTTCAGTGAAACGCGGATGGCTGGTCGCAATCGCCTCTGCTTGTATCGGATGGGCTACCTTCGCAGCCGCTCAAACCGAAAGGGTGATTCAACGCTACGAACAAGCTGCCTTGGCTAACCCAGTCGATGGATTGTCCGTAGAAAGAATTTGGAAGTGGTATCGGGAACACGATCAACTGGGTTCTGTCATCGGGCGGTATCGAGCCGCTGGACGGAATGATTTTGCCGCGGCTCTTATCGCCGGCCACTTGCTGAAACGCTCCAGCCATCTGGATGAAGCCGCGACAGAGTACGAGGAGGCTTCAACACTTAATCCAGGAAACCCTCTCCCGTGGAGAAGTCGAGCCGATCTCGAGCTTGCCAGAGATCACAAATCTGAAGCCGCCGAAGCACTGGAAAGAGCGATCCAATATCTATCGGATCGCGACGCTCAAAAGATCGATTGGCTGATCGAACTAGGCGACCTTTGCCAGACGCAATCCGAGTTCGAAAAGGCTAGAAAAGCCTGGACCACCGCCGCCCAGCTTGCACCGGGAAACCTTGAGCTGCGATTTCAGTTGGCTCGAATCAGCGAAAAGAATCATCAGCTTGATGACGCCGTCGGTCACTATCAGGTTGTCGTTGCGGGCGGATCACCCTACCAAAAAACCGCGGCGCTTCGGGAAATTGCCCGGATAGAAAGGGGCCGCCACCGGTTTGAACCGGCTGTTTCCGCGCTGGAACAAGCGATCGAGCTTACTGCGCCCGGAAATTGGGTGCGGTCCGATCTCCAAACCCAATTAATTCAAGTCTATGAAGAGGCAAATCGCGGCGCCGAGCTGGAGAGAAAATGGCAGGGCCTGGTACGAGCGAGGCCTCGCGATTTGGGAGCTCTGCAGCAGTTGGCACTGTTCTATGCGCGAGCTGGAAGAGCCGATGAAGAGTCCTCAACTCTTCGGCAGATAGTGGAGCTAGTGCCCAATACCCCGACCTTCAAATCCAGACTCGCAGATTTGACCGCGCTTGAAGGAAACCTGACCGAAGCTTCCCGGCTCTATGATCAATTAATTTCCCGGCAGCCAACGAACGTTGACTTCCAACTCGCGCGCGCGCGCCTCGATGTTCAGCTCGGACGCCTCGGCGACGCGGAGCTCCGTGTAAGATCGCTGGTAAAAAGCGGCCCGTATGATGACGCGGTGCGAAACCGGGCCATCGACTTTTTAACCCGCTACCGGTTGGAAGCGGGGGCCCAGGAAGTCCTTGAAGAAGCCGCGGCGGCCGATCCCGAGGAAGATGTGCCTGTATTAGCGCAGTTTCTGCTTCGACGACATCGGTTTTTAGCGGCAAGGGTCGCTCTCGAAGCTTGGCTGAGTCCGGACAGTGTTCGCTACACCAAAGCAGCCGAACTTTTTAAAGAGGCAGGCTACCCAATGGAAGCAGAAGCGCTGTTGCGGCTGGCGCTAAGGTTTGACGCTCAGTACCGAACAGCGGTTGAGGCCCTCCTGGAGCTTCTGATCGCCCGAAACGATCTTGCGGGCGCACGAAAGTGGATTGAGGCGACTTATGCATCGGCCACCGATCTCGAATGGCGAAAGGATTTAGACCAGAGACTGTTTAACCTCTTATCGGCAGCCGACGGACCGGTCGCGATCAATTCCATGTCTGCCCCCCCCGTTGCCAGGAATTCTGAGATCAACAGCTTTATAAAGACTTTGGAAAGAACAGCGCAGCAGACGAATCAATCGACGGATTACCTCAGGCTTGCGGTTTGGCAAGATTGGGCCCATGACGGAGAAGCCTCTATCGAAGCCGCGCAACGAGCGGTTGATCTCGATTCGAGCAATACGGCGGCTCGAGAACACCTCCTCGATTTGGCGCTGAAGTCGAGGAACTTGAACGTCGCGCAGGCTCAACTGCGAGAGCTGGCAGGAAAAAATCCCGCGGCGTCGGCGATCTATGCTCGAAAACTGGCAGATCTCTTCCTCGATCTTGGACAGGTTCAAGACGCGGTGGTTTGCCTGCAAAGGCTGAAGTCGACGACGGGCTCGAATGTCCATGAACTGGTGGACCTGGCGGCTGCCTTTCAACGGGCCAATCTCCCGGACGAAGGTCTCGAGATCTTGGAGCGCTCTTATCGTCAGTCGATCGGGCCGCAGAGAAAGGAAATACTCGATCCGCTCGTGCGTGCTCTTACCGAAAAGGGCAAATCAAGCAAAGCTGCGCAGGCGCTCCTGGGTTTTTTTGATGAGCAGACAAACCCGACCGAACAGAGGATGGCATTCGATGCCTTGCTCGATCATTGCGATCGAACCGCGCTGTTGCCTTGGCTTGAAGGTGAAATCGCTGAACGGCGAGACCAACATCCAAACGATTATTTCCTGCAGAATTGCGTGGTCAACGTTCTGCAAAGAGAGGGGCGAGCCATTGAAGCATTCGACCTTCTACAAAAGGCCTACTTCTGTGCGCCGGACCCGGCGGCTTCATTGCGAGCCTTGGTTGCGGAAGCGGAGAGGATCGGAAAACTTGCTTCTGCCGCGCGACTTCCAAAAAAGGCTTACCTACTTCGTCCCGCCGGACGATCCCCAACCATTGCTTAAACTCGCAGCTCTTGAGGCGGCGGATTTTCGCGATGCGTCTGGAACGTGGAATCAACTAATCGTTCGATTCCCGAGGGACGTTAGCGTCCTTACGCAGGCTGCCAGGTATTTTGATCGCAAATCCTTAACCGATCGCGTACTCGAGTTGTTGCTGAGAGTGATCGACCTGGAACCGGACAACGTTGAAGCCCTTTATAGAGTCGGTTGTCTTAGGCAGGAACGTGATCAATTTGAGATCGCTCGTTCGTGTTTTGAGCGCGTAATCGCGGCAACGACGAAAGAGGAGAGAGAAGGAGAGATCCTCCGCTATCCCCTCCCGGAGATCACTGTCGGTACAACCGGGTACGAGGCGGCGTTGCGCCTGCGGGATTGGTACAGCCGAGGAGGGATTGAAGACTCGGTCCGCGGATTCTGGCGGGCGAACCACCAAAACCGGCCGGCGACGACCGATCTCGATCGACGATTGGATAGCGTCGCTCGATGGGTTGCCTGCATAAAAAACGACTCCTCGGGGGAAGATCGGGTCCGTACGGTCTGGGGCCAGAGAGAGATCCGGGAGCCGACGGCGGCTCTCTGGGCCTATTTTGCGGCGGGCAATTCGGTCAGGATGCTGTCTTTGACTGCGTCGCAACTGGCGTCGACGCCGAAGGTCCGTGACTTGCAGCAGGCGTTTCTATGGTATGCGCTGGAGGCTCATCAATACTCCGCACTAAAGCGCTGGATCGACCCGGAGGACCCAAACTTCAATGAGCAACGAACAGTTTTGCTGGCGGTCTTAGCCAATTTTATCCAAACCCATCCACGCGATGATCTGACCGGTCTGATCGAAACACTTTATCCGGGCGGTACTGGTTCGGTGTCGGCATTGTGGGATAGCTCACGCGTATTCGCCGCTTGCGGCAGGTATGGTCCAGCGATTGTCCTCGGCAGGCTTGCGTTCGGACGCACCGTGCTTGGAAGGTGTCAGATGGCAAACGAGATTGCTCGCTGGCTTATCGACTCCGACGAAACAGCAGAGGCACGCGAGATTCTCGCCATCGCGATCCAAGGCCCGGCGGAGAAGCTGGATGAGGATTTCGTCTCCAGCTTGCAGGCCTTGTACGAGCTTTCTACTGAAGACCAGCGTGTCGCTCTCTTCGACGCATTCCTGCCTCGGGGAGACCGGGTGAGCGCTCCGAATCGCGACGCGTTGGCCGCAGCCTGTCTGTTTGGATGGGGCGGTCAATATGCCCGAGCCGAAAGATGCCTGATGCAGGTGTTCCAGCAACCCGCTTGGGCCGGTGACAATACGTTGAGCGCGATCGACGATGTCGGGCGGCGGACATACCAGTTTGCGGACCAGATCGCCCGCCTTTTGCTCACGCATAAACTTCAACCGCTCGCACGGTTTGTCTGGGAGAAAATCGTTGCCGATCGAGCGTTTGCGCGGCTGCAAACCAAGGAAAGCCAGCGAGGCCATCGACGGGTTTAGAATTAAATTGGCTGAGCTGGATCTCAACGTCGCGAAACCGAGTCAGGCGGCCGAAATCCTCGATGGGATTCGAGATGGAGACGTAGATTCATTGGACGCCCTCCGAGCGCTCGCTGCGCAAATGGAGACGAAGCGCCGGTTTCGCCTTGCTTCCCTGGTCTATGGCCGGCTCTACGCGGACGCGCCAACGAGTGCAAGCCAATTTCGAGCCGTCCAGGAGATGATTCAGGCAACGGGAGACCCGACGCTGATGCTGACCCTCCTTGAGCCAATTATCGACGAAACCGTCCCTCTGCCAATAGGAATTGACCGATCCGAGATCGTTCTTCGTTTGTCAGGCGTTTATTCCCAAACAGACCGACCCGCGCACGCCAAGGCACTTTTGGAGCACGCCTTGCGGGTTGAACCCGGAAATGAGGACTATCTCAGAGCTTTTGCGACATTGCCGGACCAGCCGTTTGCAGAAGCTGAAAATGCCTGGCTTCAGCTTCTCGCCCTGAAACCTGGTAAGGAGGAGTACGTTCAAGGGTTGGCGATCCTGTATCTGCATACCGGACGATCGGAGGCGGCCAAGCGATTGATTCGCGAAACAGCCAACAAAATCTGTTGTGGCCGCCCGGGCTGAGGCGATCCCGGATGCCTCTCTCTCTGATCGAAACCAAAGCGATATGAACGATTTGGTCCAAAGGGCCTACAAAGCAATTCGAGAAGGCGTGCCCGCTAACGTCTCGGGTATAGCGGCGGACCTCAAGAGGCTTGGCAGATCAAAAGAGGCAATCGAACTGATGCGTTCGGCGGTGGAAAGCGCGCAAGAGCAGAACATCAAGTTCTTCCTTGAACGGCAACTCATAATCGATTTTCTGAGCACGGAGGATCTGGAGACCGGCCACGAACTTGGAGACTCTTCGGGGTCTTGCCTGCTGCGCAACCCAATTTAGTCCTTGGTTTCTATCAGACTCTCCAGAAGCTTGCGGGTAGCGGCGTAGTCACGCGAAGGAATCACTCGAGAGCGATTGGGCTGCCGGCGTGCCGCTCGCTGGCGAAATGATGGTTCAATCCTTTTTGGCAAATCAAGACGAAGTTCAAGCCGAAGAGACACTTCGAAAGCTGGTCGATCTCCCGCTTTTGCCTGAGGGTGCCCTCGCGAGGCTGCAGTCGGAGCTCATTCGTTTGAACGAATATCGCTTGGCGGCGGTGGTGATCAATGAGCAGATCCGTCGAAATAAGGACGACCTGCGGCTTCGATTCGCACTCTGTTCCCAACTCTGGGCGATGGGGGAGCGTGAAATGGTCAGTCGCGAGATAAGCAAGCTTGCTCACCGAGGCGCGCTGCAAGCGGACGCCCTCTTCCAGATTGCCAATTTCTGTGTTTCGCTCAAAGAGTCCGGGCTGGCGCGCGAATGGCTGGAGGCCGCCATCGGACCGACCCGGATCAACGTCACCCTGAGCTCCGTCTGACGCTTGCCAAGCTGCTGCTTGACGACGGCGACTCTGCGAAAGCTCGTGATGTTTTGCGAGCAATGCAAGTCTATCGAGTGGATAAACTTTTTCATTCTTTTATCGATCTGGTGGTTGCGGCTGGACTTTCCGACGAGTGGTTCGGTGAGATTGATTATCTTCCGTCGGACGTCGGGGCAGACATTTGGACCGCTAGCGTCAATCGTTGGATCGACCGCAGGGCTTATTCGCGAGTGCTTCAAGCACTTGAAGCGCGGCCGCAATGGGCTTATCGAGTCATTGATCGTACCTTCGCCCCTTTTCGAGGACCCAGCGCTCGTTCCGGCGCTCTCCAGCGTGGTTGAGAAGTGCTTCGACAAGGTCGTTCTGGAACGAACGGACGCCGTACAAGCGCTCAGATTCGCGAGTGCTCTCATGTCGACTCCTCAAAAGAGTCTCGGAGTCAAGGTCTTGGAGGCTGTTGCACGCAGTGAGACCGGGGATCCTGCGGAGCAGGCGAGGTTAAGACTCGACGAAAGGTAAATTGCCGATCGACGGTTTACAGCATCATTGTGGTTGGGACCAGTTTCAGATTCCTTTTTCGAAGCAAACGGCAGACGAATCGTCTTCGAACGGAGGGAAATTGGGGATTCGATAGAAGCCTGCCTTTCCGTAAAGCGCGATAGACTCGGGCTGTCTGATGCCGGTCTCCAGCCGCATCGCGTCATAGTCAAACTTCGCGTGCCAATCTTTCGAGTTCGTCCAAGATCTGCGTGGCAATCCCGTGGCCGCGTTCCTCGGGAGCGACAAACATTCGTTTGACCTCAACGACGTTTTCGTCCATTGGGACAAGCGCCCCGCATCCAACCGCATTTCCATCGTCGCGAGCGACCAGGAAAATGCTTCTTGGAACCGCGACCAGCTCTGGATCGAAGAATCCAACGTCGGCGGGAAGGAAATCGTAACGTTTTTTGACTTCATCCACGAATGCGGAAAGCAATCGTTGGGCATCCGGAGAACGGGGATCTTCTTGCGCTATCGTTATCATCTGAGGAATTCATTCCACTTTTGCGCAATCATCGGCCGCAAAGCGACGCAAAATTTTGTGGGTCGGCATTTTCCTTTTCGTGACAATTGGCTTAGCCATGTCGACATCGCGCTTCTGCCTTGTCCTGGGCGCCAGCTTTAGCCAGTATCGCCAAATGGGTGGACCTTCTAAGCGGACCAAGATTGTAGCGACCATAGGGCCGGCGAGCGACAGTGAAGAGATGATTCGCCGATTGATTGATGTCGGGATGGATGTAGCTCGATTGAACTTTTCCCACCGTTCGGCCGAACAAGCCAAACCGCTCGTTGCGCGGATTCGCAAAGTGGCCGATGCAATGGGTGTCTTTATCGGTGTGCTCGGGGATCTGCGCGGTCCCAGGATTCGTGTTGGGGAAATGGAGAATGGCAGCATTGAGCTCCAGCGCGGAAATAAGATCATTTTGACGGCGGAAAACGTCATCGGTACGACTGCGAAGATTGCGGTAAGCTTCAAGGGCCTCTGGCGCGACGTGGCAGTGGGATCGATCATCCTTTTGGACGATGGGAACATTGAGCTCCAGGCGTTGGAGATCAGATCTAACGGAGACGTACCATGCGAGATCCTCAGGGGCGGTGAATTGAAAAGCAACAAGGGAGTGAATCTAAAAAACCGACTGGTCTCGCTTCCATCTCTTACGACGAAGGATTATCTCGACCTGGATTTTGCGGTCTCCGAGGAACTGGATTTTCTGGCGCTTTCGTTTGTGCAGTCATCCTCGGATGTCCGTTTCCTCAAGCAGGCGCTCGCCGAGCGGGGTGCGTCAATTCCAGTGATCGCAAAGATAGAGCGTAAGAATGCTTTGGACGATATTAACAACATTGTTCGCGAGTGTTACGGAGTGATGGTGGCTCGGGGAGATCTGGCTCTCGAAATGAGCTTCGAGGACGTCCCGATTGCTCAAAAAAGGATCATCTCCGTCTGCCGGGATGAAGGAGTGCCGGTGATTACCGCGACGCAGATGCTGGAGTCGATGATCAATTTCCACAAGCCGACTCGAGCGGAAGCCGCCGATATCGCCAATGCGATACTCGACGGTAGTGACGCGGTCATGCTTTCCGCGGAGTCCGCTGTCGGCCGATTTCCGGTGGAATCCGTGGCGACGATGGCCACGATCGCTGCTCGTGCTGAGGAGGCGTGGATCAACGGGGAACTGCCCATCCCGCCCTCGATCCCGGATCGGGCGGATCTCGAGGCTGCGGTGGGACACGCGGCGCACGCAATTGCCAAGTCGGTCTCAGCCAAGGCGATTATCGCCGCCACATCCTCCGGAGGTACTCCCCGGCGAGTGGCATGTCACCGGCCTAAAATGCCGATCATCGCGCTCTGTTCAACAAAGGAGGTGTGCCGCAGGATGACGCTGAGTTGGGGCGTCCAGCCGGCCCAAACCGAGCAGATCACCGGCACCGCTCACCTGGTGAAGCTAAGTGCCGACACTGCGACCAGGATTCTCAGCGCAAAGTCAGAGGACGTTCTGACTATCGTTGCCGGTACGCCTTACAACATGCCGGGCAAGACCAACCTGATTAAGGTCGAAAAGATCTCCGACGCCCTCCGCGCCGATCCCAACAATGTGATCGAATAACGGTGGAGTTTTACAATTTTTATGCAGTTTTCGGGCTTTGAGCTGGCGGCATACTCTTGTTGCGTCAACTCGATGAGGGTCTGGGTCTCTCTCGGTCCCTGGCCGCGTGCTTTCGCGATCTGCGTAATCCGCTCTTGATAGAACACTCCGTCCGCGAGCTGGTGGCCCAGCGTTTGCTGGGGCTGGACGCGGGCTACGAGGATCTTAATGATCAAAATCTTTTGCGGCTCGATCCTCTCAATGCGGTGGCGGTCGGTAAAGAGGATCGTCTTAGAACTGGGCGTGCCCTCCCGGATCAAGGCAAGGCGCTGGCAAGCGCTTCGACACTCAATCGTCTGGAACTTGGTAACAATAAAAATACTCGTTGTCATAAGATCAGCGCCCACCATGAGGAGATCGTGGAGACCCTTTTGCAGATGGGAGTGCGCTCTCTGGCCAAGCATAGCCAGGAGGTCGTCATCGATCTGGATGCCAGTGACAATCCGTTGCACGGCCAGCAGGAAGGACGTTTCTTTCACGGCTTCTATGGCTGCTACTGTTATCTGCTCCTCTATGCCTTTGTCGGCTCGGTCTCGCTCTGGGCCGAGCTGCGCACCAGCGACGGGGATGCGGCTCGGGGCGCCGTCCAGGCACTCCAGAAAATCGTTGCTGCGGTGCGGAAACGTTGCCCCAAAGCGCAGATCATTGTCCGGGCCGATAGCGGCTTATGTCGCGAGGAGATCATGGCCTGGTGCGAAGCTCAACAACCAAAGGTCTATTATTGTCTGGGGCTAGCTCGCAAGAGCCGGCTCCGGGATTTGTTGGACGATAAATTTGCTCGGGTGTGCGAGTTGGCCATTCTGTGCGGTGGGGTGGCGCGCGGCTTTACTGAGTTCCAATATCAGACCCTCAAAAGTTGGACTCTCAGTCGCCGGGTCATCGGCAAAGCGAAGGTCTTAGGGGACAAAGAGAATCCGCGTTTTATAGAGACCAAGCTGGCTGCAGAAGGTTTTGACTATGACCAGCAGTCGCCTGATCGCTTCAGTGCCCAAAAGTGTTATGAAGACTTTTACTGTGTGCGCGGCAACATGGAAAACCAGATCAAGCAGCAGTATCTGGATCTGGACGCCGATCGCACCAGCACGGATTGGATGGCCAGCAATCAGTTACGGATTGTGGTTTAGCGCTTTCGCTCTCTTGCTCTGCCAGAGACTGCGAAGCTTGGCCTTGCAGGGCACCGAACTGGTCAAGGCGACTGCCGGCACGATCCGGCAACGATTATTAAGGATTGGCGCCATGATCACGGTCAGCACGCGTCGGATTTACATTCGGCTCGACTTCGGCATTTCCACTGCAGAACCTCTTTGCGCAGGCGCATCGAGATCTGGCAGTGTGGGCGTCCGAAGAGGGTTAATTTCAGCTCGTCGCCAAATTGCAAATGGGTCGCCACTGGCCGCCCAGGTGGCGGAGCCTGCCAGGAATCGATCAAAATTCGGGCTCCAATGGCTCCTCAGCTCGACGGAAGGGTCGCTCCGATCAGCTTTAGTAGCAAATTCTGCTATAAGCTAGCTCTAGGACAGCTAGAGCTGCTGTACCGAGTAGCCCGCCCGTCTAAGCTGCGCTACCACCCCGTCTTCACCGACGAGGTGGCCGGCTCCCACGATAATCAGGTAATTCCCGTTTTCGTGAGCGAACCGTTCTATCTCCGGTACCCATTTCGAATTTCGCTTGGAGAACAGAACATCGTGAGTCGTTGGATCGGAGCGCTTGTCTTGATTCAACAACTGGTCGAGCAATCGCACATCTCCGTCCCTCCAGGCCTCGACCAGTCGGCGAACCGTGGCCACGTACGCGGTTAGTCCGGAAATAGTGCCTGTGAGATAGAGCTCGTTTTCTTCATCGTTGAAGTGATCAAATATCTCGGCCTGATCACGGAGAGTCTCAAGTCCAAGCACCGGTTTGCCTGCGGCTTTTGCCTTATGGTAAAAATGAAGATCAACCCCAAGCTGATCGCTAAATCCAGCCATTTCCAGCGTACGGGAACTTAGCCAGTCGGCGAGAAACCAAGGTTTAAAGCGCTCGACGTCTTTCAGCGTCAAACCGTAGCCAGGAAGCACGCGCCTTAGAAGTCGGACGGCACCGGGTGAAAGCTTTTTCGAGAGAGATTGCCCGGGCGGATAGAGAGCGGTGCGTTTGAATTCCTGCTGGAACCTCTTCGGAGTAAAGAGCGTGAGGTCAATTTCGAACGCGACCTGGTTCGCATCGTCGAACGCGCGTTCGAGAGCTGGTTTCAGGGGGTAGGCCTGCTTTGACAAGACATGGATAGAACCGAGCAGGTAGATAATATTGTGATCACCCTTGACCTTCCAAAGCGTTGCCTTTGAATCGACGAGTTGGTTCGTCGTTGAGCAGGCACCAAGGCCGAACAGGCACAGGGCCCAGAGCGCGCGACCGAGTTGGCCCCGCAGATTTAGGCGACCCCGGTCTCTGTGCCTGACTTCCTGCTTCTCCGATGAACTACTTCCAAGGGTCGGCATCTGGCTGAGTCTTCGGGATGTCCAACTTCTCCGATCGACTGTCGGAAACTGTGAGATTTTTTCCGACCATTCCCATCACTCCTTCGAACGCCTCTTCAGAAATACCATGGGAAACCCTGACTCGAAATCGTTGCCACAGGAAATCCTCCATGCGCATCCATTTCCCGTTGAAATTGACGCGTTGCGTCCACGCGCAGATCGTGATGATACTCTGCAGTTGCCGGATTCTCAGAAGTAACAAACCAGCCCCGGCAATAACCACCGCGCTAAGGCACAGCAAGCCAGTCGAGATGGCATCGCGCACGTTGACTTTAATTTCGTTTTCCTGCAGGCGCTCCGCTAACGTCTGATCCTCGGCCGCCTGCATTTCAGCGATCAGCGACCGGATCTGGTTTAGAGCTGCGACTCCGCCGTTCGCGCTGACAAGCTGAACGGCCTCTTTGTCCTTGCCGGATTGTTTCAGGCCGGCGACATCGCGAAATTCCACCAACTTTGCCTCTACCAGGGAACGAAGCCGGTTAAGTCGCTCGAGTTGAGCCGGGCGATTAGCGAACGACGCGGCTAAATAAGCGAGCCTGATCCTGGTGTCGCTCTGGGAAAAAAGATAGGTCGGAAGCCAGGATTGACTGCCGGTCAGCAGATATCCGTATTTCCCGGCTTCGGCCGCATTCAGAGCGTCATGCAACTCAATAAGCTGTGCCCTGTCCTCATTGCTCTGTTTTACCAACTTCATCGCCTGCTGCTGTTCAGCATACATCTGCCTCGAAACAACGAAAAGAAGGGCTGCAATCAGGATTGGGCCGATAATGCAGGCGATCAGGAGAACCTTTCGATTTCGATGTAAGGATCTACCGTTCATCGCAGGCTTCTTAATGTTCTATCCGCGAAAACAACAGGTGCCGCAGGTTAGTCAGCTTTCTTGAAGGTGCGAGTGAGCAGAGCACTGCCGGTTTGATGGTCGCACACACATAGTAGTTCGAGAACTCAATTCTCTCCTGCAATGTTCGGAGCGTAAGGTGGATTTTTGTCGAATAGATGTTGCAATGGAACGAAACACAGGATGTTCTTTGTGCGGGATCCAAATTAATCACGCCGGCGTTTGCTGGTATATGTTGCGCTAAGCGCCGTTCTGGTCCACCAAAAAGCTGATGCGCACAGATGATACGGCTATTTCGGGACTCGGGCGGGCCGGCTCGAGTCGATCGAGACGTCCGCGAAAATCAGGCGCCTACGTGTTAGCCTGGATCCTCGTCATCCTCATCGGGAGCTCGGCGTGGTATTACTACGCTGGGACAAGGAAGATCCCTTCGTCCGGGGGGATGTATTTTCTAACGAGGCTCGTTCTGCCGGTGCAACGATTTGCCCAGGATGATCCGCGATGGGGCGATGATCAGCTGGGACCTGCACCCTCGACGATGGGTGAGGAGGGGTGTGCCGTCAGCTCCGCCGCGATGCTCCTGGCTTTTTACGGGCAAGACATCGATCCAGGGCGATTGAATTCCTACCTTTCGGATAACGGCGGCTATACGCCGGAAGGTTGGTTGTATTGGGAAAAGGCGGCCGATTACCGTCCCGGCTTGGTGCGACACGCCTATGAAGACCTGCCTTCCTATTTTTTGATCGATTCCAATCTCGCGCGAGGCAATCCGGTCATCGTTCGGGTCCGTCTTGTCAATGGCATCACGCACTTCGTCGTTATTGTGGGGAAAGGCGGTTTTGATTACCTGATTCAGGACCCTGCGTCCGGAGGTGCGAACGGAGTATATCCTTTGCGCGAACTAGCGCATGAGATTGAGGCGCTGAGATTCTATGAAAAGATCGCCGCTCCCGGCACGCAGAGACTATGAATGGCCCTATGCTCATCTCGACCGGGGCACGCAAACCTTCGATTGTGGCAGTCATCGCGTCACTGCGAGACTTCGAAGAAATTTCAGACATGTCGCCCGGGTCCTTTGACCTTTGCGAATTGCGCTTTGACAAACTTCTTCCTCCTTGTGACGACCTCCCATCCTTGGTTCGCAAACTTTCATCTCCGAAGATTGCAACCGTCCGTGATCCGCTCGAAGGTGGTGCTAATTCCGTACCCGAATCGACGCGACTTGATCTCTTTGAACGATGGTTGCCAGCCTGCAATTTTATCGATGTTGAACTCAAGAATTTGGGCCGATTTTCCGAGCTGATTGGTGAGGCAGAATCAACCGGCAAGGAGGTTATCGTGTCCTTTCATGACTTCGCGAAGACGCCCGCGATCGAAGAGCTCCAGGAAATGTTCGATCGGTCGGGGCGAGTCCCAAATCGAATCTTTAAGGTGGCGACGAAGGTTTCTCAGTGGTCCGACGTGGAAATTCTTATCCGATTGATTCAGGAGAATCCCGAGTTGCGAGTGGCAGCGATGGGAATGGGATTGCTCGGCAAGCTCTCCAGGCTCGTACTTGGCCGGTTGGGTTCTTGTTTAGCCTATGGTTCGGTAGGAGCCGCCGTGGTCCCGGGCCAGTGGCCGGTGACACAGTTAACCGACATCCTTTCGAAGGTCTGGTAAAAACGCCCGGGTTCTGCGTGCGGCGTTGAGCGTCCCGCTTTGCTCGGCACTCGAGAAGCAAAACGGGACGTTTCACCAGGCAGCCGGCGCGCGGCGATACGACGCACTGATACACCCGCTGACCTGAGATGACAAATCGGAATTAAACGCTACCTTTCGAGGCGTGCAGATATCGCTCCTCAAATCGAAGATCCATCGAGCCGTGGTGACCGCCGCCAACGTAAATTACGAGGGAAGTCTCAGCATTTCCGCGGACCTCGCCGAATTGGTGGAACTCGAAGAATATGAGCGCATTTTAGTGGGAAACATGGCGAATGGCGAGCGGTTTGAGACGTATGTCATCTACGGGATCCGCGGTCAGGGTGGAATCGAGCTCAATGGAGCGGCGGCACACCTGGGAAAACCAGGGGACCGGCTGACGATTATGAGTTTCGGATTGTTCGATTCCGAGGAAGCCAGAACTCATCAGCCAAAAATCATCGTTTTGGGCGAGAAAAACGAGCTGTTGCGGCAGAAATAATTGCCGGGATCGACGAAATCGCCGGCTAGTTCGAAGAACGCGCCTGCGAGCCGGAACGAAGCGAGAAAGCTGCCGAGTTCTAACCTGCATCGCTCACAAATCCTTGGTTAGAGGTTTCTGAGCGATGCAGGCTAACCCGAGGCTAACCCCTCGACCCTCGCATGGCCCAAAATATCGGGGGAACGTATCGGTGTATCGGCGGGTCGGCGTGGCCGGAGGTTATCCCTCCGACGGATCAGGAATCAACCGTGCTTTAATCTGTCAAGACGAACTTGGGTATGTATATCCCGATTGTTCCACGTTGAGCCTTTTGAGGCCGAAAGCCAGCTCGACGGGCTTACCGTGGGGTGTGCGCCGGTAGGCTTCCGCCCAAGCTTCCTTGCACGCCCGCAGCGCCTCAGGATCGGCCAGTCTTTTCGCCACCAGAAGGCGCTCGAGAGCCGCCAGCCAATGGTGATAATAATGCGAGCCATCGTCGATCTCGCCGCGATCGACGGCTGCCTTGAGTTCGTCCGCGAGCGCGACTGTCCACTCCTTCCAAGTGAAATGCCCTTGTTCGGAGAGCTTTACGGCGAGCGCGAATACCTGTGCTTGCCAAGGCTCGGCAAACACCGGCCCTTCTCCGTCCTGCCACGGGCGGGGCAACGCTGCGAGGGTCCCAAACCCCGAAATAGGATCAGGCTGGCTCAAGATAGTCTTCCCACAGGTCGAGATGGGCAGAATCGCCCGGCGTGGACCGCTCGCCCCACAGTTCACTCGCGGTAAAGCGGACCGAGTACACGTGTTGCGGCTTCTCACCAAGGGAATGGGCGTTCGTGTCCGGGAAAACAAAAACACCGTGGTCTCGCTCGACCGTGCCGAGCTTTGCTCGCACGTAGCGCGGCAGGCGCGTGTGACCGACCGGATGCATGTTGCGGGCCTGCACATGCTGGCCGACTTGGAAGCGAGGTGCCACCGGGACATCTCGGCTCGCGGGCCTCCCGTGCGCGATCAGGAGAGACACTTTTTCGGCAGTGAGCGACGGGATCGCCTTGGGCGAGCTTGCCGCCGGAACTCCGCTCTCGAGCTCAGCGGCCGTGATCAAGCCTCTCTGGACGAGAAGTTCGACCAGCCCCGTGATCCATCGTTCGTAGTAACTCATGCGCATATATTCGGCCGGGGAGATCAGCTCTCTCTGGTGGCGTGAGGCGTCACCGGTCCATCTTCCCCATGCGCTCATCGCACGCGTCAGTGCGAACGCCCGTGATTCCCAGGGCTGGTGGAAAACGGGTTCGTTCTTTTCGTATGGAATCGGGTCCGGGTCGTGCATGCCGCCCATGTCGTGTATCCCGTTCATGCGCGGCTTCCCTCTTCGGCCGGAGTAATTTTGGCCACGCCGATCATTGCATCGCGCGTGACTAGCGCGGCGAGTGCCTCCTCGCTCAACCCCTCGCTGCCGATCGGTCGCTCGGGCAGCACTAGGTAGCGTATCTCCGCCGTGCTATCCCAGACGCGCACCTCGACATCCTTTGGCAGCTCAAGCCCTAACTCGCACAACACGCCGCGTGGGTCGATTACCGCACGCGAACGATAGGGTGCGGACTTGTACCAGACCGGCGGCAAACCGAGCACCGGCCAAGGATAACAGGAACATAGCGTGCAAACGACAAGGTTGTGCACCTTGGGCGTGTTCTCGAGAACGATCATATGCTCTCCCTGCATGCCCGAATAGCCTAGCTCGGCGATCGCGGCCGTGGCGTTAGTCAGCAGGCGCTGCTTGTAGGAGAGATCAACCCAGGCTCGTGCTATCACGCGCGCGCCGTTGCGCGGCCCGACCTTATGCTCGAAAGTATCGATCAACGTATCGAGGGCTGCCCGGTCGACCAGTCCCTTTGCGACCAGCAGTGATTCAAGCGCCTTGACTCGCAGGGCGAGGTCCGAGGGAACCGTCTGGCGATCCTGATCGTGGGCCTGCGCGTGGGCGAGGTCACCTGTTGTCGCACCACCAGGCGTCAAGGAATCGCTTTCAGTGGTGTTCATTTGTCACTCATATTGGCCTGGTGAGGTCGTGTCAAGCAAGGCGGTCGATCCAGCCGGAATGCTGCACGAAAGCTATTATCTCCGTCCGCATGGTTCGGCTTCATTCGGGCATGGGCGCTGGAGCCGGAAAGGTGAATGTTCAAGATCTCAGCTTTACGAAATGGGTTCAAACAACTTTCGCACATGACGCAGGATCTGGTCGTGACCGAGGCGTTGCGAAAAGCGGGGGAGAACCTTCCTGTCGGGGCCTTCCGCGCGATGATGCGAATGTCCGGCTTGCGGGTAAAACAACCTGGAAACGTTCCCATTCTGTTGTGGAACGCGCTCTACGATGGTCAAGGCGGTCGGTTCACGGAGCCCGAGACAGTGATCGAGGTGCTCCGAAAAGCGATCGGCCCCGGTGTCCAATGATGGGACTTGAGTACATATCATTTAGCACGACAGGAAGAGGCAGGAACAGGCAGATATGGGTGCTTCGCTCGCGCCTTGAAAAACAGCCAACTGACCTGCGGCGCCGTCGCCATTATTTGCGAGACAGTGCACTAGTTAGTTAGTTAGCAGTTTGCTCCGGATCAGGATATTATGGATGTTTGCCGGTAATCTCTTCGAGAAGGGATCTGAGTCAGTGGCAATTGTTAATAAGTTGAGTGGTAAGGTCTCACGGGTCCTCATTCTCGCAGGAACGCGCATGCTTCGCAATTTGAGTTGAACGTTTGAGCTGCAAGCCGCGTCAAAGTCTGCCACACAGAGTATGAATATGTTGCGCTTTTTGGTGGTCGTTCTAGCGGCAGCGGGTACGTGCTGCTCAGTCTGCGGACAAGGTTCTTCGGCGGTTACTTCCAAGATCTCGGAAGTAACAGTTTATCCCGATCGCGCGCGGGTGACTCGAACGGCGACAACGAGTCTGCCGATCGGGACGTCGGTCCTGGAGTTTACAGGGCTGCCGGCGACACTCGATGAGAGCTCGATCGAGGTCAGCGCTAAGGCGGATGCGCCTCTCACAATTGAGGGGATCGATGTTCGCCAGGAGTACCTGGCTTCGAGCGCGAGTCCGAAAGCGCAAGAACTCGAGCGGCAACTGCAGGAGCTTCAAGATCAGAGGAAATCGCTGCAGGGTCAAAAAGATGTGTGCCAGGAAAAGCGACAGTTCTTTCGCAACTTGAGCGCTGGCCTGGGCAAAGGGGAGAAGGAGGCCATAAACACCGACGACATTCGCAAGCTTTACACTTTCTACGGTGACGAAATCTCAAGCCTGTCGGAAAACATTCTCACGATCGAACGCAGCGAATCGAAACTCGAACCAGAAATAGATCGATTGAAACGGGAACTCGACGCGGTGCGCAACTCTGCGCAGAAATCGCAACGGACGCTGCTGGTGAGTGTGAAGGCGGGGGCTCCGGTCGAGGGCGACTTTACGTTGCGTTATGTGATCGGGGACGCTTCCTGGACTTCGAGTTACAATGCGCGGATTGATTCGGGAACCGGAAAAGTGGAGCTCGTCTATAACGCCCTCGTACGTCAGAAGACCGGCGAAGATTGGAACAATGTGCGGTTGGGTCTCTCGACGGCGCAACCCGGTCGCAATGGGCGAATGCCTGAACTCAAGCCTTCGTATTTGGATTACAGAAGACAAGAACCGTTGGTATCCGCGCGGGCATCACTTGCTCCAGCTCCGATGTCCGCCAATGAACCGGCTCGAGCAAAGACGGAGTTGGATAATAGTGAGACGGCTGAAGCGGAGGTGCAGAAGACCGGCCTGTCGGTTTCGTACCTGGTGGGATTGCCGGTGACGATTCCGGCGGACGGACAAACGCATCGGGCAAATGTGACGGTATTGAGCCTCACCGGGAGCCCGGACTACGTTACGACCCCTAAACTTGATCCCGCCGTTTTCCTGAAGGTCCACCTGGTCAACGCGAGTGATGCGCAGCTCTTGCCCGGGCAAATTAGCGTTTTTCGAGATGGCGAGTTCACCGGCACGCTGGCGATGAATCTTGCGCCGCCTGGCTCCGATTTTGACCTCTACGCGGGCAAAGACGATTCGATCAAGGTGGAGCGGAAGGAACTTGTCGATAAGCGGTCCGAAACCGGAATGCTCAACCGAAGAGAGGTCGAAGATCGACGGTATCAAATTACGTTGCAAAATTTCCGGTCTGATCCGGTCAGGCTTTTGGTTAATGATCAGCTGCCGGTCTCCCGGAACGCCGAAATCGTTGTCAATCAGGGAACGTTTTCGGAAAAGCCGGCAGCCATCGATAAAGACTCCGGCAAGTTAAGCTGGGAGATCGAGCTTCAACCGAAGGTCAAACGTGTCATCGAGTTTAGCTATTCCGTTGAATGGCCTAAGGGTAAAGACATCGAAGTCGTTTATTGAGAATGGGCTGCCTGGTAGGCTATGCTTTCACAAACAGGGCTGCGAAAGCCCCATCCAGATGGTCATGGATCGGCATCGACGTTTTGGATTCTACGAAGCTGAGTTCGGGTACCTCACGGTCGACATAGGCGACAACGCTTTCGTTTTCTTCAGGTTCGATGCTGCAGGTACTATAGACGAGCCGACCGCCGGACTTTAAGAATTGGATCGTCGCCTTGACGATCCGGCCTTGAAGATGCTGCATTCGAGGAAAATCTTGCGGAGTCAGGCGCCATCGAACATCGCTGCGTCGGCGGATGACCCCGGTGTTCGTGCATGGGACGTCCACCAGGATAGCATCAAAAGTTTCAGGCCTAAAGGGAGACGAGTGCTGAAGCCAGTCGAACAGGACGATGGTGGAATTGCTAACGCCAAGCCGAATCAGGTTCTGTTCGAGCCGGGCGAGTCGAAGCTTGTCGTAGTCGCAGGCGACAAGGCTTCCCTGGTTTTGCATGTTTTGCGCCATATATCCCGCTTTTCCGCCGGGTGCCGCGCAAGCATCAAGGACGACTTCCCCAGGTTTTGGATCGAGAAGATCGCAGGCCAGAAGCGTGCTGGGATCTTGCACGTAGCCTACCCCCGTCGAAATCCAGGATAATGGCAGATGGTCAACCTCCAGACAATCGGGGTGAACTTCCACCGTCCTCGCGGCCGGGAAGCTTTCCATTAATTCGCCCGGAGTGACTCTCAGCCGGTTGGCTCGGACGTATATTTTTGCGGGCTCATTGTTCCAGGCGCAGAGTTGCTCTGCGGCCTTATCTCCATGTCGGGACTCCCATTTTTGCCAGAGAAACTCCGGGTGCGAATATCGGATATGAGCCGGAGCATGTTCCAGCTGCTGGAGGATAATGTCTCTATCGGCGATCGTTTTACGAAGGACCGCGTTGACCAAGGTTCGGGCGGGTCCCGCAATGTTCACGGTTTCGTATACGGCCGCATGGTTCGGGATCCGCATCTTGTAAAGTTGATAAACTCCGAGGCGCAGTACCTGGCGGGTCGGCATATCTAGACCTGTCGGGCGAAACCGTTGGATGATAAAGTCGAGATACGACCGATTTCTAATGACGCCGTAGAAGGTCTCTGTAACGAATGACCGATTGACATTGTTCAATCCTGAGCGCTGGAGCGCCTGGTGGAGAACCTCATCAGCGAATTCCCGACTGGTCTCCCAACGTTGAAGGGCTTTTAAGCAACAAAGGCGCGGATTTTTGCCTGCCATAGAGCCGCTCCGGTGTCCTGCTTCGATCGTAGCTCTCGAGGTGTACAAATATGCAGGACAGCTCAATAACCTTCCACAATTCCCGGGAAGTTCTACTGAAATCGCGTCGGGGTTTCGGCACTTGGCCGCGCCCAAAGCGGTCACGCGCCCGCATGACAGTGTCAAAAAGGTGGACCCTGGAAGAAGCTGCTGCGGACGCCAACCCCCAACGCGACCGGCTCAGCGCGAGCCGCCTCGACCGATCCCGAAGTATTGGAAGCCAAGTTTCTTCATCGTTTCCGGGTCAAATAGGTTACGACCATCGAAAATGATCGGAGTGTGCATGGCATTTCGCACTGCTTCGAAATCGATCCTTTGAAACTCATTCCACTCGGTCGCCAGAACAAGAGCTTCGGCGTCTTCAACCGCTTCAAGCGCAGTCTCGGTCAGATTCGCACCTTTGCAAAGATTGAGTTCCGCGACCTTATCCATCCCTTTTGGGTCGTAGGCGCGGACAATGGCGCCTTCTTCCAACAGAGTATTGACGAGATAGATTGCGACAGAACTGCGAACATCATCGGTATCCGGTTTGAACGTAAGACCCCACACCGCGATGCGCTTGTCCCTTAAGACCCAAAGTGTATCCCGGATCTTTTTCACAAAGCGTTCACGTTGCGCCTGATTGACGCGCTGGACTTCCTTCAGAAGCAAGAATGGGTGGCCCAATTGTTCGCTGATCGCGATGAAAGCCGCGACATCCTTGGGGAAGCAAGATCCGCCGTAGCCAAGTCCGGCATTCAGAAAGCCGCGGCCGATGCGTTTATCGGCACCGATCCCGTCGGCGACCTTCTCGACATCAGCACCGCTTGCTTCACAGATGGCCGAAATTGCATTGATATATGAAATCTTAAGCGCCAGGAAGGAGTTTGCAGCATGCTTTATCAGCTCCGCGCTGTTCACATCGGTCACCATGATTGGAGCCATGAACGGCTCATAAACCTTTTTCATGAGGGCCAGCGCGCGATCGCTATTCGATCCGACAACGATTCGATCCGGATTCATCAGGTCGGCGACCGCGCATCCTTCCCTGAGAAACTCCGGATTGCTGACTACATCGAAATCGACGCCTGCCTTGTTATATCTCCGGATTGTTTCCGCCATCTTTTCCCCGGTTTTGACTGGTACGGTGCTCTTGTCGACGATGACGCGATATTCTTTCAACACCTCAGCGATTTCGCGCGCGACACGTTCGATGTAGGTGAGGTCCACGCTGCCGTCTGGTTGAGGGGGCGTGGAAACTGCAATGAAAACAATTTGAGATTGCTGAACGCCGTCTTCGATGCTGGTCGTAAAGCGCAGTCGGCGTGCGGAAACGTTGCGCTGAACCAGTTCCTCGAGACCGGGCTCGTAGATCGGTATCTGCCCACTCCGCAGGCTATCAATTTTTTTTTGGTCGTTGTCTACGCAGACGACATTGTGGCCGACATCGGCCAAGCAAGCGCCGGTCACAAGACCGACATATCCCGAGCCAATAATACAGATATCCATATTACGTTTCCAACCCAACGAGCCTTTCTCAATATCCCGCTTCTGGCATTTGTCCAGCAGAACTTATTCGCCGAGGGCTTGGCCGACATCCAGGTTGACTGGCAAACCGAATCTAGGCAGATCCTTCAAGGTAAATGACAGCACGACAGCAACCTGGTTTTTACCGGCTCCATTGTTAGTGAAATTGAAGCCCAGCGAACCGACCCAGCTACTCAGATCACGATGAATCGCATACGTTTGTCGGTTTATTATTCCCGTCTTGAATTGGTAATCTTCATATAAACTGAACCCCCAGTTGTCGTTCAACCGCAGGTAAGTATAAAAGGACAATTCACTCGTATCCTGATAGTATGGATTGCCTTGTAAGTATTGATGTCCCACTCGAAACTCAATATTTGGGCTTACCATCCAATCAAAATACGTAGACACCGCCCAAAACCCTTCGTTCAGAAGAGGCGCTTGCGAGTCAACGCTCAGGTACAGCCAGGGGACCGGTTGAAACCGTATCCTGTTAAAGACATTAGAGAAGAGTTCGCGCGGCGGCGCAACAGGAGTCGCGCGGGAAACGCTTGTACTGGCTGGTGGAACGATCTGCGCAAGCGGGTTGTCGAAATCGACATCAAAATAGCTGTCAATGTCGAGCCAATTGAGAGTAGTGGAGTCTCGGCGAGTCTGAAGCCGGTTCCGGATCCCAAGTCGCAATATGGTCCACCGATCTAGTGAATCGATCGCCCGATACTCCGGGAAATCGATCGGCTGCAATTTTGTGCTCGGGATATACTGGTCAACGGGAAGTATATCGGAGGGGCGAATTGTCGGGTCTGAAACCCACGAGAAATCGGCATAAGGCTGAACGATGTGACGCAGGCCGTCAAGTCCGAGCCACCTCTGCTGCACATTCTCATAAGCCTTCGAAAGCTTGAAGGAGGCCTCCAAGTCGGTGTTGAAGGCGAACCTTCCTCGCCCACCGTGCTCTACCAGGATACCCTGAGGAAGCGGATTACTGATATCAGATTCAGTGAAACTCCCGGTCGTACTGTAGTAGCTGCCCCGGAAGCCGATGCTTGGAACGAGTGATAGCCAACCGAAGTAGGTGTGCGGATAAATGAATTGATGAAAGGAGTCGAAGCGGAAAAATTCGTAATCCGGATTGAGCGCGCCACTCTGCAGATCGACGGATAAATTGCCGGTTTTTGCAGCGAACGCACGGTGCAGATAGGCCGCACTGGTGGTTGCCTCGTAGAAGATAGGTCCATTAAAAAGCGGCGTTCGCGCGACCTGCCAGCTTATATCCGGCAAGCGCTCAGCGGTTTCCAGAAAAGTGTTCACCTGGGGACGAACCAATACATTCAGGGTGTACGCTTCGCCCCGTTTTAACAGTTGGGTGTAGGTATCCGGCTGAGGATCGGTCGCGAAGACACCAGGATAAAAATCCTGGAGAAAATACTGGTCGCTTAACTTATTGAAATCGATGGTCGCAGATATATCGCTGGTAATGTAGGTCCTGGATTGGTACGATATCCGGTATCGCCCAGAACTGATTGGAACACGGCCCAATGAGGTCTCATTGATATTGGGTGACTGATCGATCAATCCATAGAGCTTTAGTTGCCCAACGGTTTCTCCATCTTCACGAAAGCGATACTTGGTATCCAAACCCAGTGCAGGCCCGCGGGAGCTTCGCAAGTCGACGTGAACCGTTCCGCTCACGTTCGTCGCAATCGGAAATGTGATGGCCGTGAAGAAATAAGCTCCCCAGGTCGAGTTGTACCCTGGAGACAGGCTATAACTAAACTCGTTATTTAAAGATTGGTAAATATAAGGAAACCAGAAAACCGGCGTTCGTCCGACAAAGAGCGTCACATTCGAGAGAATGATCCGGTCGTTTTCATAGATACGAATTGTCCGGGCTCGAAGTTGGTAGTCGGGTTTCGACGAATCGCTGGTCGTAACAAAACCGTTCAGAACCGTGTATTCGTTTTCTTTAAGAGAAAGGAGGGTGTCGCCGACGACCTGGAATGGCTGTTTCGGACCGCCGAAATCGGTCATCTTCAATTGCTTGGTTTGGAGGTTGTAAACGGCCCGGTCAGCGTTGAATGCGTATTTATCCCGAAAGAATCGAACATTGCCGCGCAACACGATATCGTGCGTGTTCGGGTTGTATTCTGCATAATCACAGTAAATCGTGGCATCGCTGTATCGGACAACGACATCTCTTTCTGCAATCGCGATTCCGCCCTCAAATCTGGTCTCGCCCGACGAGATTTCGATCGGAATCGGCCCGGCGCCCGGCGCACCTTGGAACGGCAGCAACGGATTAAAATCCGAACTCTTGCCACTCGGGGTCGGGCCAACCGTGGGAATCGGGGTTGGCGAGGGCGGAGTCGGTGCGAATTGGGCAAACAGATTCGTCGGCAGAAAAATCAGAAAGAAAATGCCTAGGATCCGGAGCCTCATGAGGATTGTTGACGGATTGAAATAAGACAAAGGGCAACATTGGCACTTCTGAAAAGCAAGGAAAAACCCCCATCCGGCGAATGGTGATACACTAGTCCGGATAACCGTCCGGATGGGTGGAATGCCATCGCCAGGCGCTTTCGACGATTGCTTCGATCTTCTCGAACTGCGGCTTCCAGCCGAGTTCCTCTTTTGCCTTCTCCGAAGAAGCCACTAAACGAGGCGGATCGCCCGGGCGACGAGGTTGTTCGACTGCCGGAATTGGATGTCCGGTGATTTTTCGGCAGGCATCAATGACCTCTCTCACCGAAGTGCCGCCCCCGATTCCGAGGTTAAAAAAGCCGCTCTTCTGATTTGTGAGGGCAAGGATGTGTGCTGAAGCAAGATCAAGGACGTGGACATAATCCCGGATACAGGTCCCGTCCGGAGTCTGAAAATCGGTCCCGTAAATCTCAGCGTTGGGTGAGCGATCCAAAGCGACCTGGAGGACCCGTGGAATTAAGTGTGTTTCAACCCGGTGGTGTTCGCCGGATCTGTCGGAAGCGCCTGCGACATTGAAGTAGCGCAGGCCAACAAATGTCAGACCGTGAATCTGGTGAAACCAGCGAAGAATCTTCTCAAACATCAGTTTGGATTCACCGTACGGGTTGATCGGGTTCTGTGGCGAGTCTTCATCGACCGGGGTTCGGTCGGGTGTGCCGAAGATCGCGCAGGTGGAAGAAAACACGACGCGGTTCACGTCATTTTCAATCATCGCGCGGAGAAGATTCAAGCCGCCTTGGACGTTGTTCTGAAAATACTTGTAAGGATTCAGCATCGATTCGGCCACTAGCGCGCTGGCCGCTAAATGCATGACAGCGTCTGGACCGGACGTGTTCATCGCGAGCGAAATCGATTTGGGATCAAGCAAATCTCCCTGGATAAATGTCGCCCTTTGATCGATCGAAAGGCGGTGGCCTTCTGACAAATTGTCGAAGACGACGACCTCGTCCCCCCGCCGAAGAAGTTCTTCAACACAGATGCTTCCTACGTAGCCCGCACCACCTGTGACGAGAACTTTCAAGCGCTAGAATCTCGTTTCGCTTTGCTTTTGGATGCTAAGTACCATTTGCCTGACGCACCGGTTGCCCTGGCGTGGCTTCAGGACTTCCAGGCTTTTTTCGTACGAGCCCTTTTCAAGTACCTCAATCGTGACGCGTTGCGCGCCCCATTGATTCATTAGCCGTAGCGATGGCACATACAGATCGATGGTATCGGTGCCAACCAACGCGGGACCATAGTCGTCGATCACGTACGTTTGGTTGTTGTCGACAATCCGAAATTTGGTGCCAATCGGGAATCGCGACCAATCGGCCGCAGCGCTGTTCAAGCTGCCCGATTGGAGACGAGAACCTATGGCATTTTTGACGCCGAATCTTCGATGTCCGGATTCCGCAGCGGTATAGGCAGTTGTTTTGACAACTTTTCGTTCGCCGACTGGAACCTTGCTACTGCCTTCACTCGACTGACCTCTTTGTCCATTTTCCGCACAACCCGCAGCAAGGAGAGCCAGCCCGATCGTCAGGGGGCGTAGGGCTTTCGTCATTACGGCCCCGTATTTAACCGACCCGTCCCGGATGATCAAACAAAAAGAGGAGGGGGCTGAACGGAGCTGCCCATCGCTTTTCCAGGAATCTATTCCTCGACGCCGGTTTCGCCTCGAGTTTCCTTCCATCGGACCATGGGACAGATCCCGCGCCTGGACGTCTCTATGAAGTCCCAAAACAACGAAACGCCGTTTGACCAGGAACGCCTCTTCGACTCCGCGAGAGCCTGGCTCGAATTCAATCCCCTCAAGTATAACAGCTCAAAGGCGTCTTTCGCTTCCTTCCGCAACTCCGGGCTGTATCCAGCCCGCCGCAGTCCAACGACATTAATCGAGGAAACACCATCTTTACCGATGGCAATTGAGAATGGCGGGACATCCTTACCAACGCCGGAAATACCCTGCAGAAGCGAGACGGTGCCCATCCTTGTGAATTGGTGGACGACACTACCGCCGCCGATAAAAACTCGATCGTGAATTTCGGCGTACCCAGCAAGTAAAACATTGTTTGCCAGGATTACGTTGTTCCCTATTCGGGTATTGTGTCCCAGGTGTGCGCCTACCATCAGAAAATTGTTTGACCCAACCACCGTATTTGTTCCTTCCTTCGTGCCCCGATGGATGGTGCAGTATTCGCGGATGACGTTGTGATCGCCGATTTCCACGCCTGAGGAAGCGTTCGGATCAAAACTAAGATCCTGGGGAAGCGCGCCGATGACGGCCCCGTATCCGATCCGATTATTTTTTCCGATCTCAATCGAACCGGTAATCACTGCGTGACCCTGAATCTCTGTGCCGGAAGAGACCCGGACCGGACCTTCAACAATCGCGTACGGGCCGATAACAACATCGGAATCTATCTGAGCCTTCGGATCAACAACGGCTGTGCGATGAATCATCTCGAATATTTAGCAAAGAAAACGCCCTAAGGCTTGAGCTTTTGCTTCGCGGTTCTGCAGAAGTATTCGCTTGGGCGCGAATCAGGTCTCGACAATCACCGGTGCGCCGGCCGGCACATCGCGCCCGCGGGATTTCGGGATAAGAAAGATGAGCCCGGCGGCAACGAGAAGCATCACGAGATTGATTAAAGATGAAACTACAAAGCCGTGGGCGTAGTCGGCCGGTGTGGCGCCCTGTTTTGGAATAGCGCTGAACACCACTGCACCAATGAGTGCGATACCGACGGAATTTGCCAGTTGAGGCATCGTGGAAGTTACCCCGGATGCTGCGCCGGCATCCTTATGCGCAATGCCGCTAAGCACCGTGTTGTAAAGAGGCGAAGTCACGATCCCGCGCCCGATGCCATAGAGGAAACAAGTCAAAACGAAGCTCAGCGTCAAGTGGCCCGGAACTCTGCCTGCCTCCAGAGCCAGAGCGACAATTCCCACGGTCAGGATAGCGACGCCAAGATGGAGGGAGCCTCGTCCGAGGTGGCCGTTGATCTTGCCGGAAATAGCCGAACCGAGCAGGAACGCGAAGGAGAACGGCACTAGCGCGAACCCGGCGTACATCGGATTCAATCGAAGGCTGTATTGCAGATAAAGGCTCAATACCAGGATCATGGAGGTGTGGCCTGCAAAGTAAATGCAGGTTACGATCAAGCCGACGACAAACCCGCGATCCCGAAAAAGCCGAGGCTCGACGAGCGGCGAGTGATTTCTCGCGGATTGTCTGCGCTCGAAAAGATAGAACAGCCACAAGACCGGAAACGAGGCAATGAGAGAGGCCCACGCCCATAACGGCCACCCCTGCTGTTGGCCTTCCATAAAAGGGTAGGCAAAGAGCGCGAGCCCTGCGGTCAGGATTGCGACGCCGCCCAGATCTAACTTCGGCGCAGCCTGCGCGCGCGATTCACGGAGAACGATGGAAGCGCTGACGATGGTGATGATTCCGATCGGCAGGTTGATCAGGAAGATCGGTCGCCAGCCGAGCTCGAACAAATTGGCCTGAATGATGAAGCCGCCGAGCAACTGTCCGACAATCGAGCCAAATCCGATCATTGCACCGTAGAGACTGAATGCAACGCGCTTCGATGAGCCCGCAAAATTGACCTGGATATAAGAAAGCGCTTGCGGAAACATGACTGCGGCGGTGCAGCCTTGAACCAGCCTCCAGAAAATCAGCCATCCGGCCGTGGGTGCCAAGCCGCAGAGAGCCGACGTGATCGTAAAACCGGCCATCCCAAGAATGAAAGTCACCTTCCTGCCAAAAATGTCCCCGAGTCTCCCGCCGGTGATCAAGCAGACCGCGTAGGTCAAGCCGTAGCCGGCGATCACGAGCTCGATCTCGCTGAATGAGGCGCCCAGAGAGGTGCGGATGGAAGGGATTCCGATGTTGGCGATAAAAAAATCGATCACCCCGAGAAACGGTCCGACTAGGATGATAGCCAGCGAGATCCATTTGTTGGACGGCGCCTTTTGCTGCACCCCAAACCGTACCCTTTGTGGTTGCGAAGGCCGTTTGAATTCCGACGCAAACCGTTTGAGCGAAAGCGTTGCCGATTCCGAATCCGAACGGAAATCCGTCGGCGCCGTTATTAGTTTCATGTCCTTGCCACTTCTCGCATTTCTTGGCAATAAGAAAAATAGCTTGTTCTGCTAGCTGTAATCTGTTTGGCTGATTGTTGCAATGTCCGTTCCAGGATGGAACTCCGTCATCTACGTTACTTTGTTGCGGTCGCCGAGGAACTCAGTTTCACTCGTGCAGCCGCTGTGCTGCATGTAGCGCAGTCCGCGGTCAGCGCTCAAATCCGTCTCTTGGAAGAAGCAGTCGCCGTGTTGTTGATCGAAAGGAGCAGCCGGCGTGTCGAACTTACCGAAGCTGGGCGCATCTTTTTGCAGGGCGCGAAGAAGATCATCGCTGATCTCGAAGAAATCACCAGACAGACGCGCAGAATCGGGCGCGCGGAAACCGGTCATCTGGCGATTGGTTTCATCGGGGCCCAGGGCCACGAGTGGATGCCGCATGTGTTGAAACGGTTTCGTCAAAAAAATCCTGACGTTGAAGTGACCCTGACCGAGATGGTGCCCTCGGCGCAATTGGAAGCGCTTTTGACCCATCGGTTGGACGTTGGAGTAATTGGTGCCATCGACGGTAAAGGGCCGCAGGGTTTGCGAGTTGAATGCATTGCCGAAGAGCAACCGATGGTTGGAGTGCCCAGTGATCACCCACTGGCAACTCATCCGTTTATACGCCTCCAGCAATTGAAAGAGGAAGGATTTATCCTGACCTCGCGCGAAAATGCGCCCAGTTATCGCTCATGGTTGGCGCGACTTTGTCAACGTGCCGGGTTCACGCCAAAGGTAGTTCAGGAAGTGGATCGAGCGAGAACCGCAGTTCAATACGTCGCCGCCGGCTTCGGCATCTCAATTTTTGGCGAACACATCACTCGACAGCCGGCGCCCGGAGTCAAATTCATCCCGATACGGCATTACGGTCAAAAGATTCGGTACGGGATCGCCTGGCGGAAAGAGCGGTTCGAGCCCCTTGTTCAGCGCTTTATCGAGTACACGAAGGAACAGTTGGTGGCTGGTCGGCAAGAACCAGGCAAAACCCGACGTTCCGAGCTGTTCGCCACTACATAATGCCGGCTTCCTTAAAGCTGAAATAGCCGGCTCGGCCTTCCTGTGGCGAACCGAGGATGACGTGATCGAGGAACTGGATCTGAAGCATGCGAGCGCATTCGGCGACTCGTCGCGTTAGCCTCAGATCGACATCACTGGGCGCCGGATCACCCGAGGGATGATTGTGAGCAAGCACAAATGCGTAGGCGGAATGGCTGATTGCAGGCTTGAAGATCTCGCGTGGATGCGCGAGGCTTTCGTTCAGGGTCCCCTTCGAAATCTCCCGCACCGTGATCAGGCGATAGCGTGTGTCCAGCAAGACGACGCGGAGCGACTCACGGTCAAGGAGGCGCATCTCAGTTCCCAGCAACCCATAGATGGCCTCGGGATGGTCGAGCGGCTCTGAAATGACTTGCTCGGCGGCCAATCTCGTCGCGAGCCCGAATGCGGCAGCGAGGTGCAATGCCTTGGCCGCGCCGACTCCTTTGAAACTAGACAGCTCTGTGACGGGAGAACGAGATAGTTGAGCTAAAGTCCCATATTGGTTAAGGAGCTTCTGGGCAAGCTCGATGACGTTGCAACCGTGAACTCCTGTTCGAAGTAGAATCGCCAGAATCTCGGCGTTGGTCAGGGCTTCGACGCCGCGCTGCAGAAGCTTTTCGCGTGGTTTCTCCTGGTCCGGCAATTCATGAATGGTGAAACTGCCCATGAGAGAAAAACATGCGCAGAAAACGTTATGCAGCCACTGCAAACTGGTCAACGATATTCGAGAGGAAATCGCCGATATCTTGCATGGCCAGCGAGTACTTGTTCACCGGCGTCTTTTGGAGCTCCGACTGGGCTTCTTCCACCAGCCCCTTGGTGGTATCGACCGCTCGGCGCAATGCCCCGCGCCGGACGACCTCTTCCGCGAGGGTCCCCAGCTCCTCTGCATTGCTCCGGATCAATACTTCACTGAACCTGTGATGCTCGTCCCGATCCACCATTTGCAATAAATAAAGCACCGGCAGTGTGAGCTTTCCTTTTCGAAGGTCCGACCCGAGAGTTTTTCCGGCTTTTTCTTCGGTGCCGGCGATGTCGAGGCAGTCATCGTAAATCTGGTAAGCCGTTCCTAGCTTCAAACCGTAAACCTTCATTGCAGTGATCACCTCAGGGCTTGCCTCGCTGATAAATGCTCCCAGCTCCGTCGCAATGGCAAATAAGGCAGCCGTCTTCATTTCGATTACCTGGAAGTATTCGTCGATGGTCAGGTTTAGATCGAATCTGCGCTGCGTTTGGATGATTTCACCCGCGCAGACATCGGTTGCCGCGTGGGCGATCCGACGGCAGAGCTCGCTGTTTGGAAACGAGGCCGCCAGCTTCATGGCATGGGCGAAAAGACAATCTCCGAGCAGGACGGCCAGAGTATTGCCCCATTTAGCGTTGACGGTCGCCTGCTCGCGCCGAACTTCAGCACCATCCATGATATCATCGTGGACAAGAGTAGCCAAGTGAATGAGCTCCAGGATCACGGCCAGATCGACATGGCTCGGACAGACGTTTCCAGTCGCTGCGCCGGAGAGTAACGCCAGAATCGGGCGAAGCCGTTTTCCGCTGCTGCCACAAGCGTAGGCAAGGTAGCCTTCGATTGCTGGATCAAAGGCCCTGGCCTGTTCACGAATTCGTTCTTCAACCGTGTACAGGTGCGGGTTAATCAGCTCCACGGCCCGCCGCAGCTTCGGGGTGCCCAGCCCAACGAGAGCTGACTTTGTGAAAATTTTCACAAGCCGACCCTAGTGTGAATTGTTAACATCGTCAATTTTGGCCAGTTAGTTTAAGCTGCCAAACTCGCATTTATCACGGCTCTGTCAGGCCGCAACCACAATCGTCGTTGTCGATCGGATTCGGTGACCGCCCAAGAGCCAGACTCGGGACAGTTCACTAATCACTAAAGCGTGGTGCGGAGGATGGTCGCCGTCCCATTGTGCGGAGCGACCGCGCTCATGTGGCTGCAGGCCGGGACCAGAAAGAGTTCCCCCCGACGAAAAATACGCTCACCAGAAGAGACTTCCCCGCTGACAACTTGGAAGATGGCAAACTTTGGCTCGGTATTTGCCGGGCGGGCTTGATCCATTGACCATCGCTCGACTCGAAAGTAATCGCAGGCCGCCAATGTCTCGTTGTCCATTTGCCCAAGATTGGGCTCAAGGTCCCCGAAGTCGATGCACCTTAGCGATTGCTCGACGTGAATGGACCGCGGTTTGCCGTCCAATCCGAGCCGGTTCCAATCAAAGACGCGGTAGGTCGTATCGCTATTTTGCTGAATCTCGAAGAGAACGTTGCCTGCACCAATCGCGTGAAGGCGTCCGCTCGGGATATAGATGAAGCTGTCCTGTCGGGTTGGGATCCAGTGAAGAAGATCAGCGACCCGGCCGTTCCCCAGAGCCAATTCGAAATCCTTTTTCTTTGTTCCGTTTTTCAGGCCGGCGTAGATGCCGGCTCCTCCTTCGACAGCGACGAAATACCATAACTCCGTCTTGGGTTCATCTGCGAGTTCTCCGGTCAGATTCACCGGCGAATGAACTTGAACGGACAAGACGTCAGAAGCATCCAGGATCTTTATCAGGATCGGAAAGCGCGCTTCCATGTATCCGTCGCCGAATATTTCGTGGCGGTGATTTACCCAGAGATCGTGCAGGGAGACCCCTCGGAATTCATCGTTGGTAACAAGGCTCTGTATGTCACCACGGTCGACAAGTTCCCATGACTCACCGATAGGCCTCTTACTCGGGAGTTCACGACCAAAGCAGGTTTGCAATTTGCTACCACCCCATATTCGTTCCATATAAACGGGCTGAAAAGTGAGGCATTCGGTATTCATTCTCTGTGCGAAAATCGCTTATATGTCAGGCTACTGGCATCTGGGTGCGGCGTCATCAAAAAAACACCGGGAGTGCCGAACGCCGATGGTAGAGGCAGATTCTCAATCGGAAGACTTTGATGGATAATAGTGGCAACATTATTTCAATGCGTGTTTGGCAGCGATACGGAAATAGCATCGTTCTGGATTGAAAGCCCAAAACTAGGAATTACACTGGGAACTGACATGGCGCAGTCGCGAAAGCATAACGCGTGGAATGAAGTGATGGGACTCGTGTTACTTGGTGCCGGAACGGTTTTATTCCTGGCGCTGATTTCATACACTCCGAAGGACGTTCCCTCCTGGGTGTGGTTTAGTTCGGTGAGCCCGCCAAATAGTCCCGCGCAAAATTTCATCGGCCCGACGGGCGCAATTGTCGCGGGATTCTTGTATCTGACGCTTGGTGCTGCTTCGTACCTGGTCGCGACGATCTTTTTGGGGTTCGGCGGCGCGAAGTTGTTTCTGGCTGGATTTCGGATCATCAAACGTCTGCCGTGGGCTCTCGCGTTTATCGTCAGCGGCGCCTCAGTACTGCATTTGCAGACTTGGTTTCTACACTCTTGGAGGCACGATTTTAACATCATGGGACCGGGCGGATGGACCGGCTATTGGTTCGGAGTCCTCCTCTTGGGTATGCTTGGCCAGATCGGGTCGATCATTGCCCTGTCGGTGGTCTACCTCATCAGTCTCGTCTGGTTGACAGGCATCCGGCCGATTTATTTAGTCAGGCAGTCCGTCCAGGGCGCTAAAGACTTTTTCCGCAGGATGGTCCAGGAGAGTCGAGCGGCGTCGGATGCAAGCTGCCAATGAAAGAGAGCGTTTGGAAGCGAATCAGAAAAAGATCGAGCGAGAAATCCGGAAACACGAGAAGGAATTAAAAAGAAAAGGATTTCTGCCAGAGGAACCTGAGGCTGAAGCCGCAGTGTATCCCGAACCTAAGATAATCGACTCCTCGGCGGCAATTCCAGATAGATCAAAGCCATCGCTCGTGGATCCGAAAGGAAAAGGACGAGATAAGGAACCGGTTTCGGCGATGGCTGAGCAGCACATCGAAAACTATGAGCTTCCTTCCATCGTTTTGCTGGAACCGATTGATCTGGAAGGGCGAAAGGCAGCGGATCCCTCGGAGTTGAAACTGATCCAGCATGTTCTGATCGATACACTCAAGCAGTTCAACATCGATGCGAGCCCGGGAGATATTACGCGGGGACCCACGATCACGCGGTATGAAGTCTACCCGGCTCGCGGTGTGCGAGTCGATAAGATCTCCAGCCTGGAGCGCGATCTGGCGCGAGCGACGAGGGCGGAGCGAATTAATATTCTGGCGCCTATACCTGGAAAAGATACGGTTGGAATAGAGATTGCAAATTCGAAAAAGGTCAAAGTCACGCTCCGCGAGATCCTGGAGTCGGACGAATGGGCGCATACCAAACATCGGATTCCGATTGTGCTAGGCAAGGATGTGTACGGGAAAATTATCCTGGGTGATCTGGCGCAAATGCCTCACGGGCTGGTCGCAGGGACCACTGGCAGCGGCAAGAGCGTCTGCATCAACGCGATTATCGCGAGCATTTTGTTCCGTTTTAACCCGGATGATCTTCGCTTTGTCATGATCGATCCGAAGGTGGTTGAGATGCAGATGTACAATGCTCTTCCGCATCTCGTGATGCCGGTTGTTACCGATCCAAAAAAAGTGTTGCTCGCGTTGCGCTGGATCGTGAACGAGATGGAAAATCGCTATAAGATTTTTGCCAAGGTCGGTGTTCGGAACGTGACAGGATTTAATGCTCGCCCAAAACCGAAATCGCAGCAGGAAATCGATGAGACAACGGAACCCGAAGGAACTGAGGAATCCGATAGTCTCTCATTGGAATCCGAGGCTTCGCCAATCCGGGTGCCAAGGGATGACGATCTGGTGATTCCGGATCACCTGCCTTATATCGTCGTGATTATCGACGAGTTGGCCGACCTCATGCAAACCGCGCCCGCTGACGTGGAGAGCGCCATTGCTCGAATCACGCAAATGGCGCGAGCAGCGGGAATCCACATGATCGTTGCGACACAAACGCCTCGCGCGGATGTGGTCACCGGGGTGATCAAGGCAAATATCCCGACTCGCATTGCTTTCCAGGTTGCGTCCGCGCTCGATAGCCGGGTGATTCTTGACGAAAATGGTGCTGAACGCTTGCTGGGACAGGGAGACATGTTCTACCGCCCGCCAGGTACTTCCCGACTTATCCGTTCTCAGGGAGTGCTTGTGACGGATGAGGAGATTCGTCGGCTGGTCGAGTTTGTTTCCGCTCAAGGCGCTCCTGCCTTTGACCCTTCGATCCAGCAACCAACTCGAATCCTTGGCGCCGGCCGAAGAGGAGGTGAGCGAAGAAGACGAAGCGTTGGTCGAGAAGTGCCTTGAAATTATCCGGCAGGAGAAGCGCGCGTCTACGTCGATGCTGCAGCGGCGGTTACGCCTGGGCTACACTCGTGCTGCTCGAGTCGTTGACATCTTGGAGCACCGAGGCATCTTGGGCCCCGGTGACGGAGCAAAGCCACGGGAGATTTTAGTGGACTTGGATGCACTGGTGTAAAGAGTAAACCAGGATCCGGAAGTTTGCTCCCGGTGGGACCGCAGGGAGTGTAAGGTTGAAAACCTGTCAGTAAATATTGTGGAATCGGTCGGTAGGAAATTGCAACAGGCGCGAATTGCGAAAAAGCTCGAGATTGAGGATGTAGCCGAGAAGACCAAAATCCGGCCCAACCGCATTATCGATCTGGAGGGGGACGAGTATGCACACTTTCCTAACCGCACATACGCCAAGAGCTTCCTGGCGAAATACGCCAGATTCCTCGGGGTCGATATCCAGGAGGAACTTGAGAATTTCCAGGTTTCAAGAACGATCTCAGTCGGCGAGTACCAGTATCTGAGCTCAAGCTCGCCTCAAAAATCTGCTCAAGAACCAAGAAGAATTGAAGCGATCGGGTTTCGTGTTCCGCCAGCCGTTGTGGTCGTGCTCGTTTTCATTGTTCTGGTCGGCGTTCCGGTTTTTTCTTACTTGGCGCTTAACGTCGCGCCGGTGGCTGGTACGAGTCGGGTCGGTGCCCCTCCAAACACGAAATCTGCGGATGGATCCAACAACCGGGTGTTTTTCTCGAAATCGGCTACCGATTCGCTGGAATCAAACCCGAAGCCGTCTCCGTCTGAAGTGCGTTCTCCAAGCGCCCCGGCCAATAGCACACAGCAAGGAGAGGCTGGTGAGGCGAAGACGCCGGCACCCATCACGGTGCAAACGCGGACTCAAGATGGGGTTGAGGTCAGAAGGGCGCTTCCTGTGAGCGCGCCCGAATCCTCGACCCCGGGGGAGACGCCGACCAGGACGAGTCTTTCGAGTCTTCCTGAAAAGAAGCTGGAGGTTCGGGTTCTGAAAAGGACTTATGTCAAGGTAACGAAAGACCAGGAGGGGACGCAGCCCGTGTTCGAAGGGGTCGCTGCTCCGGACGCGCGTCCGATTATTGTCGAGGGAAAACGCTTCTGGGTGCACGTCTCGGAGAAGGGAGCCGTCGAAGTGCGAAAGGACGGCCAGCTTGTCCTGAGCAGTTCCGACGATCTTGTGATAAATTGATCGAAAGATCTTGATGGATATTCCGAGCCGTCCTCTATCTGCTGTTGATGTTTTGTCACCGCCGCCTGGATTGAAGGTGGGGATGATCAGCCTCGGTTGCGCTAAAAACCTGGTTGATGCCGAAATTATGCTCGGCGACGTCTTGGCGCATGGGATGGAGGTGACGACGAACGCCGATGAGGCAGACGTCGTAATTGTCAATACTTGCGCTTTTATCGACTCGGCCAAAGAGGAGTCAATCGAGGCGATCCTGGAATCGCATCAGGAGCGAGGCTTGCGAAAACGGTTGGGACAGAAATTGGTGGTGAGCGGTTGTATGTCGCAAAGATTCGCTGCGGAGCTCGCGAGCGAAATTCCCGAGGTGGACGCGTTCATGGGGCTTGATCAAGTTGCGCAAGCCGGCGAAATCGTTCGAAAGGTCGTCGGCCGGCAGGAAACGGGTGAGGCGCCATTGAACTTTGTCACTCCCAAGTCTCAATACATCCCTGATTACGCCACGCCGCGCTTTCGGCTGACGCCGGCGCACTATGCGTACCTGAAAATCGCGGAGGGATGTAATCATCCGTGCAGTTTTTGTGTGATTCCGCAGATGCGCGGCAGACATCGCAGCCGATCGATTGAGTCGGTCGAATCTGAGATTCGCCATTTGGTGTCCGAAGGAGTTAAGGAGATCAATCTGATCAGTCAGGACACGACCTACTACGGGATGGATCTTTGGGACCAGAAGGCGGGGCCCCGCCAACCCATCGATTCTTCGCGCGGTCCGACCTTGGCTCGTTTGCTGGAGAGGATCGAAGGAATTCCGGGAGATTTCTGGGTGCGGCTTTTGTACACTCATCCGGCGCATTGGAGCGCGGAGCTGATCGAAGCTATCGCCGCCAGTTCAAAAGTCGTGAAGTATGTCGACATGCCGCTACAGCATATAGACGAGGAAATGCTCAGGCTGATGAGGCGGGAGACTTCGCGGGAACACATCGAGAACCTCATCCGGGCGCTTCGTGAAGGGATACCCGGTATCATTTTGCGCACGACTTTCATCGTCGGTTTTCCCGGAGAGACAGAGAAGCGCTTTGAATCGCTCCTCGAGTTCATCGAAAGGATCCGTTTTGAACGCTTGGGAATCTTCACTTATTCCCAGGAAGGGGGATCTCGTGCCGCTAAAGTGAACAACCAACTATCCGGCGCGATAAAGAACGCCCGGTATCGGCGAGCAATGCAGCTACAACGGCAGATTGCGAGCGACCTAGCCAGATCAATGATCGGCAGGGAGGTCAGGGCGCTCATCGAGCAGCCGTTGGTAGCCCGGACCGAGGGAGATGCACCGGAGGTGGACACGCGCCTCTTGCTTAGTCGCCGCGCCCCGGTCGGCGAGTTTGTGAAAGTCCGCATTACAGGAACCCAGGTGTACGACCTCCGTGGGGAAATCTGCGGCTAGACGCCATCGCCGACTCCGCGCGCCATTGTGAAAATTTCAGCTTACGGCGTTTCTCGAGGGATTATTGACTAGGACTCGGAGACGCCATTGGAGTTGGCGCGGGAGTGGTCGTCGCTTCCACGGGGGATGGAGAAGGTGAGGCAACCGGCGAACTTGCCGGCGACGGCGACGGGCTTGCTTTCCCCGTGGCATGTTTTGTTTTCGCGTGGTGCCTTGGAGAACCGGTGGCGCTGTTGCCCGCTTTTTCCAGCGTATTTCCGGTTTTCTTTAATCCCTTGCCGACCGTCCGTTCGGTGGCCTGTGCGCCGTGCTCAACCGTTTGGCCCGTCTTTGTCGTAACCTTCTCAATGGTTTTACCAGTTTTCTCAACCGGACCCGGATCTTCGGCCCTCATCGCGAGCGGCAGTCCAAGTGATACAACGATTATCAATGCTAAATGTCTCATAATAAACTCCGCCTCAGTTCGCATAAAGCCCCCCCGGCGGCTCTATTTGCGAGGAAACTGACCGGCGGGACCTCCGGTAATTTGGTTTGCACAGCGGGGCTCAACGTCGGATACTTGGCCCTAGGCGAGTGACGAAAGTACCCTTTTTTGACCTTAAGAGGCAGTTTCTTCCACTGCGAGATGAAATACTAAAGGAGATTGCCGCGGTTTGCGACGCTCAAGATTTCATCCTTGGAGCGAAGGTCGAGTTGTTAGAGCAAGAAATCGCGTCTCTGTGTGAAGCCAGCTACGCAGTTGGAACGTCATCTGGCACCGATGCTCAACTTTTGATTTTGATGGCGTTGGAAGTCGGCGTTGGTGATGCCATTGTGACAACGCCTTTTACCTTTTTTTCTACCGCCGGCTGTATCGCCCGGGTTGGAGCAAGACCCGTTTTTGTTGATATTGATCCGGAGACTCTTAATTTGTCGCCGAAGAGCTTGGACGAATTCTTCGCCACGAAGTGCACATTCGAAGAAGGAATGATTCGGACGCGAGGCGGACTTCAGGTTAAGGCGGTCATCCCGGTCCACCTGTTCGGCGCATGCTGTGCGATGGACGAAATTCAGGCAGTTTGTGCGCACTACTCTGTACCCGTCATTGAAGACGCGGCCCAGGCGATCGGTGCCGAATACCCTTCCAAAGATGGGACGAAGCGCGCGGGTGCAATAGCGGACTACGGCTATTTTAGCTTTTACCCGACTAAGAACCTGGGTGCGTTCGGAGACGCTGGGATGGCAATCACTGCGCACGCCTGGATGAACGAACGCTTGAAGGTTCTGCGAAATCATGGGATGGGCAAAAAATATTACCATGAAAATGTGGGTGGAAATTTTCGTTTGGATGCATTGCAAGCGGCCATCTTACTAAAGAAGTTACCGCACCTGGCGCACTGGTCGCAACGGCGTTGGGATATCGCGCAACATTATCGCCATGAGCTTGCAGAGTTTGAGCCGGATTTTCGCTTGCCTAGCGAGCCCTTCGCGTCGCCACTGGCCGGGCGAGGACACATTTATCATCAGTTCGTTGTTCGATCGACGAGGCGCAATGAGTTGCGGGAACATTTGAAAGGCTGCGGGATCGGAACGGAAACCTACTATCCGGTTCCGCTGAATCGCCAAGAATGTTTCGCCTATCTTGAGCCGGGTTCGTTTCCAGCGTCGGAAGCAGCGGCCGAGCAAGCGCTGGCACTACCTATTTTCCCGGAATTAACCGACAGTGAAGTGCAATTGGTGGCGGATGCTGTTGCTACATTTTTAAGAAGATAGCGGATGTTCGAAATTAAACAAAAGCCTAAGCAAGCTGAAAGGGCGTTACTAGTTGGCGTCTACAAAAGTGCGGCTCAAAAAGAAGAATCCGAAAGCCTCCTGGACGAGCTGAATTCCCTTGTGGATACACTGGGAATTCCTGTTCTGGACAGTCTGTCAGTCCGGGTTCAAGAACCGAATGCGCGTTATTTCGTTGGTTCTGGAAAGGCAGAAGAGATCTTCGAGCATGCGAAGCAGCTCGAGGCGGATGTTATCGTCTTTGATAATGAGCTGAGTCCGGGGCAGCAGCGGAATTGGGAGGCGATGACCGGTTTAGCTGTGATCGATCGAGAAGAAGTCATACTGGATATTTTCGCGCAGCGAGCGCAGACCAAGGAGGCCCGACTACAGGTAGATCTGGCACGCATGGAGTACTCGCTTCCGCGATTGACCAGGGCCTGGCGCCACCTCGGCCGCCAGGGGGGCGGTTTGGGCGGGAGAGGTGAAGGCGAAACCCAGCTTGAGACTGACCGTCGCCTGATTCGCACCCATATCGATCGGCTGAAGGCAGATCTGGAGCTCGTTCGTTTGCGTCGCTCAACGCAGCGGAAACAGCGTGAGCGCCTGCCTCTTCCGAACGCCGCGATTGTCGGATATACAAACGTGGGCAAGTCCGCCCTCCTGAAAAAACTCACGGGCGCCCGGGTTCTCGTAGAGGACAAACTTTTCGCGACGCTTGACACGACGACTCGTCGCGTGGATCTCCCGTCTGGACAGGGATTGCTCCTGACCGACACGGTCGGTTTTGTCAGGAATCTGCCGCATCGCTTGATTGAAGCTTTTAAGGCGACGCTGGAGGAGGCTGTGCTTTCGGATTTTCTGATCCACGTCCTGGATGCGAGTCACCCACGAGTCTACGATTTCCATCAAACGACAATCCGGGTGCTGGGAGAATTGGGCGCTGATGCGAAGAAAATGATCACGGTCCTGAACAAGGTCGATCTGGTCGGCGACGAGTCGACATTGCACGCACTCCGCCTGCACTTCCCTGATGGAACGTTTGTCTCAGCCCGTTCGGGAGAGGGCTTGAAGGAACTTCGGCACAGAATGGCGGATCTGCTGGCCGATCGTGTGTCAAAAGTGGAGCTTGCGTTGCCTCTTGATCGGACTGATCTCCTCTCGCTTCTGCATCGGACCAGTCATGTTCTTAGCGCGATCTACGAGCATTCGCATGTAATCGTAATCGCTTTAGTGTCGCCAAAGGTATATGCACGGGTCGAGCCATTTCTTATCAGGCGCGAACCAGAGTTGCAGACGGTATAAGGAGGATTTTAGGTCCGAATCGCTCACAAAACCTTCGCTTCAGCCTTTCCGTGGCTCCTGCGGTACTCTAACAATTCTGCGGTCAAAACGATGGTCATGCATTGGGGCACCAGAGTGTAGATCAATTGGTTTGTAAGATAGCGGCTGATCTCCAGCGAATGAATGATTGCAATGCCCAAGCTGTTGGCGAAGCTGTAGCCATAGAACAGTACCACCGTGAGCGCGAAGTAACGATAGCTGCCTCTCAGAGTGGTATTTCTCAGCACTACGATCAGCACAAAGCACATCAAAATAATTGAAATCGAAAACGTTCGCGTCAAGGCGCTGTTCAGCCACGTAATAGCTTTTGGCTGAAGCAGTCTCGGTTCTGTTTTGGCTAGTTCCCGTGACCTTAGAGCGAAAACCTGCAGCGGTTCGTACCGAAAGCTCGAGAGAGTCTTCTTCGAATCAAAGATCAGATCATTGTTCAGATAGTTCCGGCCCGTTACTAGCTCCACTTCATGTTTATACGGTGACGCTTTTCCGATATTGTTGTAAAGGATTGAGAGTTGTTTAACGATCTTTGTTAGCATTCGGCCCGGCTGGTGAGTCCAGGCGCGAAAAAAATAATAGTAGTAGAATTTGATTTTGTTTTCCGGCCTTCCGTCTGTTCCTGAGAGTGCTTGGAACTTCTGATCAAAAGAGTCCCTGTACATCAAGTAATCCGGATCAAGTCCAAGCGATCTATAGTGGCCGGTGCTTTTTGAAACCTCAATTTCTTGCTTAAGAAGCGTAGCAGCCTTCTCCAGAAACTGTTTCGGGTAAGGCGTTTTTGCTTTATCTGCGAGATCGTCCGAGATCTGGTCGAGAATGATTTTTGCATGTATGACGAACAGGGTGGTAGGGAGAAAAGTTCTGCTCAGACCGTCACGATCTTTGACACTTTTCTCCGGGAGAAACAGGAAAATGGCGACACAAAAAGCAGGCACCGCGATTAACGCGACTTTTCTGTGGAGAGGTTCTTTCCGGTCGAAGAGCGAGAACCAGACCGGAAGAGTAGAGAAACCGACTCCCAGATAGAAACTCGGCTTTAGAAAAAAGAGCAACCATGCGTTGAAGAGATTGGCAAAGCCATAGAGAAATGAACGGCGATCGTTGACGTCTAAATATCGATGCCTGATGAACTGAATATTAAAGAGCATATTCAGCACTGCAAAGAAGGGGAAGATGGCTTCCGGGCGAACCAGATGCTCGAAGCGGATGACGCTGGTATTGAACAGAAATAAGGCGGCCGCGACGACGCCTGCCAATCGATACAGTTCGGTCGGGATGACTGGATTTCTCATCAGGAGCCTTGCCAAGTTCCAGCAAGCCAGCAGAACCGCCCCCGCAGCGAGTCCCAAAAGATGCTGGACTATCGCGATTGCCCGGAAATCCTGGAAGACCCGTAGAACCAGGAAAATGAAGCCGGGGTAGATGAAACCTCTGCCTTCGACGTGTTGAAACTGGCCATCGGTTAGCTGCAATAGCGCCGGTTCGAGATAGCCGCCGATATCGCCGTCGATCCAAGGCTGTAACGGAAGTCTCAATCGAAAAAGAGCAGCCCCACCAAACAACAAGAGCAGAAGCGCCGCGTAACTTTGCGACGAAAAAAGAGCGCCTCCCAAAAACTTCTTCGGACGTTCCCTGTCGGTCATTCGCGGAAATACTAGCAGCGCGGCCCTATGATTCCCTATGGGCGGGAAGAGGATGGCTCCGAAGTGTGCCTCGAGGTTGCGGAGGGGACTGGCAAAATCGGCGTGGGAGAACTTGCTGGATTGGAAGTCATCTTCGCTTTAGCCTGGTCGATTTTCGAAGCGACGGACTGGTTCTTGGGGTCCAAGTTCATGGATTTCTGCCAGTAATTCAGGGCCTGCGGAGTGTTGCCGAGTGAGCGGTAGGTGTCTCCGATGTGCTCGAAAACGACCGGGTCCGGGGGATTAAACAAATCGGCGGCATGTAAAAGTTCGGTAAGGGCTCTGGCAAGGTCGCCTTTTTTAAAGTAAAACCACCCGAGGCTATCTAGAAAGGCCCCGTTATCGGGCTCAATTTCCAACGCCTTCTTGATCATGGAGCCGGCCTCGTCCAAGTTCAGATTCCGATCAACCCACATGTAGCCGAGGTAATTATAGGCCTGTGCTGCCTTTGACGGATCCAGTTCGATCGATCTTTTCAACAATGTCGCAGCCTTCTCAACTAACCCAGCCTGTTCAGCGGTTGCTCCGTAATTGAAATAGAAACTCCCATCGATCAGTTCTTCCCCGCTCGACTGGGCTTCCTGGAGCGCCGCCTCGAAGATCGGCAGTGCGTCTGAATACCGCTTCGCGGTTGAAAGCGCAATTGCGAGGCTGTAGGTGACTTGAGGAATGGGAAACTTGCGTCTGGCCTCTTCCAAGGTGCTGATCGCTTGCGGGTATCGTCTTAGCTCGAGTTGAACCTCGGCAGTGTGCAGATAATTTTCCGGCTGATTCGGCGCCAACAACAGTGCCTGCTCGTAATTCGCCAGCGCTCGCTCCTTGTTTCCTGCTTCTTCATACAGGCGTGCAAGGAACTCGTAGATCTCGAACTTGAGCGGATTCGCTTTCAGCATCTCCTCGAGGTTTCGGATCGCTTGATCTCGCTGGCCGGTCTTCAGAAAGCTTTGTGCCAGTTTATAGCGCACCTCCGCGTTGTCTTTGTTCAGCTCCAAAGTTTGAATATAAAAAGGAATTGCGCTGGGCACCTGATCGATGAGCACGTAGTCATCGGCGATTTTGGCGTAGATATTTCCGTCGCTTCCGCCGAGACTCGCTGCCCTTTTTAACAGCGGGTCTATGGCGCCGACTTTCGAGGCCGGAAAATTTCCGCGCCCGTTATCGTAAAGCTGGAGTGAAAGATCGACCAGACTGAGCCAAAAGTTCGGATCTTTACTTTCCAGTTTCTGCGCTTTCATCAGAACCGACTCTGCGTCGTTCTTTTGCTTTAGCGCCAGGTAAACTTCGAAAAGAGTTTGGTAGCCGCTAAAGTTCTTCGGATCGACCCGAACCGCCTGCTCCGCATATTTGACCGCCAGTTCCGGCTTCTTGAGTTGCTTCAGGTAGAAATATGCGAGGTTCAAATAAGCCACCGGCTCGTTTGGTCGGGCTTTCGACAGATCCTTTAGCACATCGATTCCGTTCGCAACGTCGCCGCGCTTCGCGTAATCGTGGGCGACTCGCACGGCGAGTTGCGGGTTGCCGCCCGGATCGAGTTGTAACGACCGGGTGTATGCGGCCAGAGCTTCCTCATAATCACCCTCCTGCTCCAGAAGAAGCCCTTCCATGTAGGAGGCCTGGGCGTCTGCCTTTTTCTCGAGACTCTTCGGCAGTTGCTGTTCTGGTGCGGCGGGGCGGATATCCGAATAGAACGTGTCCTCAAGGCTTCGATAGCTGGGCGTAGGGCCGGCTGTAGACGCAATAGCCACCAAGGCCGCCCGTGGGGCCTCCCCCGGCAGTTCGATCGCACCCAAAGCTGTGCCGGCACTTGCTCCAATGCACAGCAGCAGGCGTGCCGACCTCCAGATACTCATGGGGCTAATCTAGGACTCAGGACTTGTATCGCAAACGCTTCTTGTGGCGGTTTTCCTTCATGCGTTTGCGGCGTTTATGCTTGGCAATTTTTGCTTTTCTTCTCTTTTTAAGTGAACCCATATTTTAAACGATAAATGCTGGTAATAACATCCTCCGGACCAGCCGCCAGTGGTCAATTGATACCTAATAAACAACTTTATTCAACGGATACTCGATGATCCCTTCGGCTCCCAAATCTTTCAGTTCCGGGATGATCTCCCGAACGACCTTCTCGTCGATCACGGTCTCGACTGCAACCCAGCCCGCCTGGGCGAGCGGTGAAACCGTAGGATTTCGCAGCGCCGGCAACCGTTGTAATAGATTTTGCAGTTTGTACTCTTCAAGGTTCATTTTCAGGCCGACCTTGTTGCGCGCAGTGAGTGCGCCCTGGAGCAACAACAACAAGCGCTCGAGTTTGCCTCTTTTCCAGGCATCCCTCATGGATTCGTGATTTCCAATGACTTGCGGATAGGATTCGGTGACGACCTCGACAATTCGCAAATTGTTGGCGGCCAGGGAGGTGCCTGTCTCCGTGATCTCCACAATGGCGTCGACTAGCTCAGGAACTTTCACCTCGGTTGAGCCCCAACTGAATTCCACATTGGCCTCAACTCCTCGAGATTCCAGAAAACGCGTGGTCAGGCCGACCGCCTCGGTCGCGATTCTCTTTCCTTGCACATCCTTTACCGATTGGATCGGCGAATTTTGCGGTACCACCAGCACCCATCTTGTGGGGCTCGACGTGGCTTTGCTATACTGAAGTTTTCCCATTAATTCGACGTCGGAATCATTCTCCTCAATCCAATCCTTGCCGGTGATGCCGCAGTCGAGATAGCCATGCTCCACGTAGCGGCTGATTTCCTGAGCTCGGAGCAGCCTTACCTCCAGTTCCGGATCGTCGATCGCCGGTTTGTACGACCTCTTCGAGCCGGTTATCTGGTAGCCGGCCTTCGCGAAGAGATCAAGGGTGGACTCCTGGAGACTTCCCGACGGTAATCCTATGCGGAGACACGGCTGATTCATGGTATTCAAAAAAAGGGCCGTTTACTTACGCTCATTGCAGATTTCTGACCAGTAAAAACTTCTCTGGATTTCTCTCTTTATTTAAGGTCAGTTCGTCCAGATGTCGTTTGCGCACCCTGTAACAGATTGTTCATCAAGGAAATATCCCAATGGCACTAAATACTGAAATTCTCTCTCGGGCTGCAACGGAGGCACGCGGCCTGGCAATGGACGCTGTCCAGGCGGCCGCCTCCGGTCACCTAGGTTTGCCGCTCGGTGCGGCTGAGGTCGGAGCGGTTCTCTTCGGACATGCGCTCCGCTATTTTCCAGAAGATCCAGCGTGGATCAATCGCGACCGTTTCGTCCTGTCAGCTGGTCATGGTAGCATGTTCCTATACGGTTGGCTACATCTCGCTGGGTATGACGTCTCGATCGACGACATCAAGAACTTCCGGCAGCTTCACAGCAAAACTCCAGGTCATCCGGAATTCGGCGATACGCCGGGAGTCGAAGCAACGACGGGCCCGTTGGGACAAGGAGTGGGAAACGCCGTTGGAATGGCCGTCGCGGCGAAGATGGCGGAAGCCCGATTTAATACCAAAGATCACACAATCTTTGATCACAAGATCGTCTGCATGGCGGGAGACGGTTGCCTGCAAGAAGGCGTAGCCGCGGAGGCAGCGTCATTTGCCGGTCATCAGAAGCTGGATAACCTCATTCTTATCTATGATTCGAATGACGTCACGCTCGATGCCATGGCAAAGATGAGCCAGAGCGAAGATACCGCGGAACGCTTTCGGGCCTATGGATTCGAGGTGCAGACCGTCGATGGTCACGATATGGAAGCGTTTCTGGCGGCGTTCGAAAAGGCCAAAACTGCTGCGAGCGGAAAGCCCCAGTTTATCGTTTCAAGAACCGTGATCGGCAAGGGCATACCCGAGGTTGCGGGCACAAACAAAGCCCATGGTGAAGCCGGGGTGAAGTATGTTGACGCGGCACGCAAAGGTCTGGGTTTGCCGGACGAGAAATTTTACGTATCCAAGGAAGTCCGCGAGTTTTTTGCCTCGCACAGGCAATTGCTGAAGCAGCGATACCTTGACTGGCAGGAACAGTTCAACGCCTGGAAAAGCGCGAACGCGGATTTGGCGAAGTTATTGGACGGCCGGAATCATCACGAGACGGGGCAAGACATGCTGGCGCATATTCCGGCGTTCCCGTCAGACAGCAAAATTGCAACTCGGAAGGCGGGAAGCGACGTGCTACAATCGGTTGCTGGAGCTGTCCCACTCCTGATGGGGGGCAGCGCCGATCTTTACGGATCCACGCTGAATTACATTCAGAGCGACAAGGATTTCAATCCGGAGAACCGGGCCGGGCGGAACATTCGGTTCGGCATTCGTGAGCACGGTATGTGCGCCATTATGAACGGGATTGCGTATCACGGAATATTCCGGCCATCCGGCGCGACCTTTCTAGTGTTTGCCGACTATTGCCGGGCCTCAATTCGACTCGCATCGCTCGCGAAGCTCCCGGTGATCTACATTTTCACCCACGATTCCGTCGGAGTCGGCGAGGATGGTCCAACACACGAACCGGTGGAAACGGTCAGCGGACTCCGCGTGATCCCGAATCTCGACGTGATCCGCCCGGGTGATCCGGAGGAAACGGCAGGGGCGTTCGCGGCAGCTATTTCGCGGTCGGATGGTCCCACGCTCATCGCGTTGAGTCGCCAAGCCGTTCCGATCCAGAATGAAGTTTCCCTCGATTTGCGGCGCCAGGGCGTGCTGAAGGGTGCCTATGTCGCGCTAAAAGAAACTGATAAACTCGATACCATTATTCTGGCAACCGGCAGCGAACTTCAACACGCGCTCAATGCGGCAAAAAAATTGGGAGGCGGCGTGCGAGTGGTATCTGTACCTTGTACCGAGCGATTCCTGCGTCAGGAGCAAAGTTACCAAGATGAGGTATTGCCTCCCGCGTGCCGAAAGCGAGTGGCCATTGAAGCCGGAGTCACGATTCTTTGGTACCGGTTCGTCGGTTTGGATGGGAGGGTCGTTGGAATCGACCGATTCGGTCTGAGCGGGCCGGGCGGCAAGGTGATGGTTGAATTGGGCATGACTTCTGAAAAAGTGGTTGAGGCGGTTAAGAGTCTCAGCGCCTGATCTTGAAAGGGTGCCCCGCGCGGCTGAGATCCGATGTGGATCAGAAAAACGGGACAAACCCCTTGATAATTCCCTATTTGTATATAGAGAAGTAGCTTAAATGCCTATCGCCTTAACTTCGAGCCCTTCGGAAATACGTTCTATTTCCGCGGAGTTTGAATCTGCCTCACCGACCGAGGTCCTTCAGTGGGCTTTCGATCAATTCGGGACGCAGGCCGCGATCGGTACGAGCTTTCAAGGGGCAGGTCTCGTTACCATTCACAAGGCGGTGACCGCCGGGATACCCGTGCCAGTCTTTACGATTGATACCGGATTGCTCTTTCCCGAAACGTTGGAATTGAAGGCCAGTCTGGAAAGCTTTTTCGGAATTGCGATTGAGGCGTTACGGCCCGAACTCAGCGTGCAGCAACAAGCTCGGGAGATTGCCCCGGAACTTTGGAGCAGCAACCCGGATTTGTGCTGCACGCTACGCAAGGTAGAGCCTCTTCAGAGGAAGCTCAGTCAACTCGATGCCTGGGTAACCGGGGTCCGTCGCGATCAATCAGCCGGAAGGTCAAAGACCCAGATTCTGGAGCTTTACGAATTTGATCGACTTCGGGAAAAAAACATTTTGAAGGTCAATCCGCTGGCTCGATGGTCTCGGGAAGACGTATGGGATTACATCCGCTTGCACGGGATCCCGTACAACCCATTGGTGGATCGTGGCTTTCGCAGTATCGGTTGCTATCCATGCACGACGGCGGTGATTTCCGGACAGGATGAGCGTGCCGGACGCTGGACTGGATTTGACAAGACCGAATGCGGTATTCACACTTTTTTGGGAGAAAATATTTAGAAATGGAATCCAGATTTGCGCACCTCGATGCGCTGGAGAGTCAAAGCATTTACATATTGAGGGAGGCTTACCGCAAATTTAAGCGGCTGGCGATGCTGTGGAGCATCGGCAAGGACTCTTCGGTCATGCTGTGGCTATTGCGGAAGGCGTTTTTCGGCCATATTCCGATTCCTTGCGTGCATGTCGATACGAGTTACAAGATTCCGGAGATGATCTCCTTTCGAGATCGGCTCGCAAAGGAGTGGGGGATTAATCTCGTCGTCGGGCAGAATCGGGCTGTGCTGGAGCGAGGAGAAACGTTCCCGAATGGGAAAATCACGCGTGTGGAATGTTGCAGTCTTCTAAAAAAGGACGCTCTACAGGCGATTATTGAGGAAAAAGACTACCAGGCTGTGTTTGTTGGCATCCGGCGTGATGAAGAGGGTACTCGGGCCAAAGAGCGATATTTCTCGCCGCGCGACAAAAACTTCGAGTGGAACTTTAAGGATCAACCGCCTGAATTGTGGGACCAATTTAAGACCGACTTTGATTCGGGAACGCATATACGTATTCATCCGCTGCTGCACTGGACCGAAGTCAACGTGTGGGAGTACATCGACCGGGAGAGAATACAGGTCGTTGACCTTTACTTCTCCAGAGACGGGATGAGGTATCGGAGTTTGGGGTGCGCACCGTGTACAAAGCCAATTCAGTCGAGCGCAAGCACTGTCCCGGAAATTATCGAGGAGCTGCGCAATACCAAGATTTCTGAACGCAGCACGCGCGCACAGGATCAAGAGGCGGAGGATGCGTTTGAACGCCTCCGAGCCAGCGGATACATGTGATAACGCCGGACGCTAAACCAAATCCAGGCGCCCACGCGCTACGTATTGTCATTGTCGGCCACGTCGATCACGGAAAATCGACCCTGGTAGGCCGGCTTTTGCATGACACCGGCTCGCTGCCGGATGGTAAATTCGAACAGATTCAGGCGATCTGCCGGCGTCGGGGAATGCCATTCGAATGGGCCTTTTTAATGGATGCGCTGCAAGCGGAGCGAGACCAAAATATCACGATCGACGTTTCGCAGATCTGGTTTCGATCCGCGACGCGTTCCTACGTGATTATTGATGCGCCCGGGCATAAAGAATTTCTAAAGAATATGGTCACGGGCGCTGCGGACGCGGACGCAGCATTGCTATTGATCGCGGCGAACGAAGGGGTGCAGGAGCAAAGTAAGCGGCATGCCTATCTTTTGAGCATGCTGGGCGTTGATCAGGTGATTGTCCTGATCAATAAGATGGATTTGGTTGATTATTCGGAGGCTGTTTACCAGCAAATCGAGGCGGAATATCGCGATTTCTTGGCCAAACTGGGGATTCAACCACTTCGGTTTATTCCAATCGCCGCCCGCGAGGGGGTGAATCTGGTCGCGCCGATGAACGCTGTCGCGGATTGGTACTCGGGTCCCACGCTTTTGCGCGCGCTCGACCGGCTTCCTTCTCCTGGTGCAGAGGCTGACGGTCCCCTGCGGTTTGCCGTCCAGGATGTCTACCGATTTGATGAACGCAGGATTGTAGCCGGCAGAGTCGAGTCGGGGACAATCCGAGTAGGCGATTCCATTGTTTTTTCGCCCAATAACAAAAGTTCCAGTATTGCCTCGATCGAACGGTGGAATGCGCCGGTCAGAGATTCGGCATCGGCAGGAGAATCGATTGGGCTTATCCTTACGGAACCGATTTTCGTTGAGCGGGGGCATATCGGCTCGCACGACACTCAGACTCCGATTGAGACAAATCGGTTCCGGGCGCGCCTGTTTTGGATGGGCGACCGGCCGCTCTCCATCGGCAAGCGATATAAGGTGAAACTGCTTTCTCAGGAGGTCGAGTGCCAGCTGGTATCGATCGACCGCGTTATCGATGCGACCTCTTTGGACACCTTTTCAGGCCTGAGACTTTCGGTAGTTAAGAATGAGGTAGCCGAAGTAACGATCCAGACCCGATCACCCCTTGTAATGGACAACCACGAAAAGGTCGCGACGTCTGGTCGCTTTGTGGTCGTCGATCATCAGGATGTGGCCGGGGGCGGGATCATCTTCGGAGGGACTTACGTTAGCCGGGAACCCGTTCAGAGCACAAACATCTTTTGGTCCGAAGGCACGATCGATCATCGGATTCGAACTGAAAGGAATGGTCATAGAGGCATGGTCGTATGGCTTACAGGATTGTCCGGATCGGGCAAGTCGACCTTGGCTCATGCTTTGGAAACGAACCTCTTCAGCCGCCACATGCAGGTGTATGCCTTGGACGGAGATAACATCCGTCACGGCTTGAACTCCAATCTCGGATTTTCGCCGGCGGACCGAATTGAAAACATTCGCCGCGTCGCCGAAGTCGCGAAGTTAATGGCAGATGCGGGTTTGATTGTGATCACTTCTTTTATCTCGCCTTACCGCTTGGAGCGTGCTCGCGCACGTGAAGTGATTCTGAGCGCTGACGTGGAATTTATTGAGGCTTACATCGCCACTCCACTTCACGTCTGCGAACAGCGGGATCCGAAGAAACTTTACAAACGCGCTCGGTCGGGTGAGATAAAGAACTTCACCGGGATTGACGCCCCTTACGAAGTTCCCGAGAATCCTGAAATCACAATTTATACCGACCGTGAGTCCGTGAAGGAATCGGTTGGGCGCTTGCTGGATTTTTTGATTCCCAGGTTACAACTGGATGTTGCCGAGTACGAAATTTAGTGTCCTGTCAATAAACAGAATGGTATTTCGCAGGCAGGATGCTGGCTCTCCCGGTCATGCAAACGATCCATGGTTGGGAAGCAAATCTTCGTTGTTTTGATAGCCTTTACCTTCGCGCCCCGAATCTACTCACAACAGCTGCTCCCGCTTACAAATCAGACCCCGCCGGCTCCCGATTGGAGCGAAAAAATTGACCTTGGCCTCTACAGCATGGCGTGGTCCCCCAACAGCGAGTTGCTGGCGGTCGGAGGTCGAGGCACCGTCCGAATTTATCGTTTGCCGAATTTTCTGATTGAAAAGACGTTCGACACTGGCCAGGAAGAGATTTGGGCTCTTGCCTGGTCGCCGGACGGTACCTTATTGGCTTGCGCCGGAAAGGACGGCACCGTGCAGTTTTGGCACGATGGGGCGTTGCAAAAGAAGCTGTTCCAAGGTGGCTGGATTTTGGATATCGGTTGGAATCCCGATGGCACGTCGCTGATTGCTGTCGACTACACCGGTCTCGCCAAGGAATGGGATGTACAGGGTTATCTGCGTGCCTCCATTCAACTCGACGGTGACGGATTGGGCGTCGACTGGTCGCCAAAAGGCCGTTTGTTCGCCGTGACCACAGGTCAGGATGGCAGCCGTTTGCTTCTATTCGATGCACAGTCGGGTGTCTTGCGATGGCGCCGCCAGGACGTGCCTGCGAACTACACCGCCCCCTTTGGATACGGATTGGACGAGGTGAATGGCGCACGCTACTCGCCTTCTGGCAAGTGGATCGCCACGGCTCACCAGGATGGCCGAATTCTGGTCTGGTCCGCCGCAACCGGAGAGAGGGTTTTCGCCGCTCAGCTTTATCCCTCAGGCGTGAGGGGAGCAAGGCGAGTGGCGTGGTCATCGAAGGGTGACTGGCTGGTTTCATCCGGAGAGGATGGCCATGTGAACTGTGTGGAGTATCCCAATGGGAAACAGCGATTCGTGCTCCTGATGACCGACAAACCAGTTTGGTCCGTCGGGTGGTCTCCGGATAACAAATGGATCGCGGCGGTCGGCGACGAGGGGCGAATATGGATCTGGTCAACGAGCGTTGTCACACCGTCTACCGAACCAAAACAAGCGAGCAAAAGCGGAAAAACCGTGCGCCCGAATCGCAACCAGCCGGATTCGTCGTCAAAACGCCGTGTCCGCGAGAAATTTTCTCCTTTGGATTGGTTCCGCAGGCATCGCGGAAAAAGTGATCGGTAACCAGTTATTGCGCGTTCGTCGCTACGAACGCTTGAATAGACTTATCGAGTGGTAACAAAAAGCTCAACTACCTTCCGTGCTGAACATTCTCCGTCTGAAGCTCTTCGGTAACAAGCGGTTCTGTCCACCGGCCATGTTCCCGGATAAGATCCACCAATCGATTGACAGCTTGCGCCTCCGGAATGTTAAACTTCAAAGGCTTCTTGCCGACATACAAATTGACCTTGCCGGGGGCTCCGCCCACATAGCCGAAGTCCGCATCCGCCATTTCGCCGGGCCCATTCACGATGCAACCCATTATCGCGATTTTTACCCCTTTGAGGTGGTTTGTGGCGGCCTTGATCCGAGCGGTCGTTGTCTGCAAGTCAAAGAGCGTACGCCCGCAGGATGGGCATGCCACGTAGTCGGTTTTGAATATCCGGGCGCCGGCCGCCTGTAAAATATTATAGGCTAAACGAAGGGACTGACCGGGTGCCTCTTCGCCCTGGACCAGGATGGCGTCTCCAATCCCATCACAGAGCAGCGCCCCGAGGTTAATTGCCGACTCGAGAAGCGTTTTCAGGAAGTCGCGATTCGGATCAAAAGAAGGGCTGAACGTGTCCTTTAACAAAATGGGATGACGTTGGTCCAGCTTGGTCGCGAGCAACCGGTAGGCGGTAATCACGGGCAAATCGACTCGGTCCCTGACCGTCACAAAACGCGCCTCAAGAGAGCTGTTGAGCGCGGCGATCGCATCGGAATCAGTCGGATCGACCTCCGCCAGATTAGAATGTTCAAAGACGCCTTCAGGCTGGAAATCGCCCATCTTGTCGAGCTTAAGGGCGATTTTGTCGAACGTTCGTTGCCGGACGAACACGCGGACGGTCTCCTCGCCACCTAAGTCCGACCCCATTCACCCGCATGTTGGCGGAGGCCCGCCTCCCGAACGCAAAAGGGTCAAAAGGGAGAGTGACATCCGATCGGTATCGCGCAGTCGGTTCGAGGTCGTTCTTCTCGTAAAATGCGACCAGGGCCTGAGCGACAGGAATCTCGTGCACGCTATCCTCGGTCAAAGAAACCCGGACGGTATCGCCAATACCATCGGCCAACAGGGAGCCTATCCCGATCGCGCTTTTAATGCGGCCATCTTCGCCGTCTCCGGCTTCCGTCACACCGAGATGGACCGGATAATTCCAATCTGGACCCGCCTCGAGCAATCGGGCCACGAGCAGTCGGTAGGCGGCAATCATCACTTTTGGATTGCTGGCTTTCATCGAAAAGATCAAATCGTGGAATTGGAGATCTCGCGCGATTCTGGCGAACTCCAGGGCGCTCTCGACCATCCCAAGCGATGTATCCCCGTACCGATTCATGATCCGGTCACTTAACGAACCGTGGTTCGCGCCGATCCGCAGACTGATGTCCCGCTCCTGACAGAGCCGAATCAAGGGAGAGAAACGTTCACGGATCCGGTCCAGTTCAGCGAGATATTGTTCATCGCTGTACTCCTTGACGGCGAATTTCTTCGAATCTGCGTAGTTCCCGGGGTTAATACGCACCTTGTCGACCCAGAGGGCGGCTTCCATCGCAGCCTCCGGTTTAAAATGGATATCTGCGACAATGGGTACATCGCAGCCTCTCTCCAATAACCCGCTTTTGATGAATTTTAGATTCTGCGCGTCCTTGACCGTCGGTGCGGTAATTCGAACAATCTCGCAACCGACGGCGGCCAGTTCCACGGTCTGCTGGATGCAGGCTTGCGTATCCATCGTGTCGCAGGTGATCATCGACTGCACCCGGATCGGATGATGGCCGCCCACCCCGACCTTTCCCACTCTTACTTCGCGGGTGAAACGGCGCCGGCTACGGAACGGGTCCGCGCAAAATGAAGGGTATATCATTGATTCTCAGGCGGGGCCGGTCTGGCCGGCACACTGAACTTTGCTTTATGATTCGTGTTCCAAGGCAAATCTTGTGCGTCGTAGAACGAGACGTAGAGCATGAAACCGATCAGAAGGAGAGCACACGCTCCCTGGACGACCTCAAGTACTCGAATGTTGATCGGCCGCCTTCGGATTCCTTCAATCACGGCGAGGACAATGTGGCCACCATCCAGGATCGGGATCGGCAGGAGATTGATCAAAGCCAGATTGACGTTGAATACGACACTGAACCAGAGCGCTAGTTGCCAGCCAAAGTCGCTATCAAAGAGGCGGTAATAGGTCTGCATAATCATGATCGGACCGCTGATATGTTGCAGTTTAATGTCGGATTGCGGGGAGAGGAGGGCACCGATCGTGTTACCGATGGTTTCCACGGCAGCGTAAATTTGCTCAACTGGGGAGATGTGCACAACGGTCATTCTCCCGCCTCCATCCCAGACGATTCCCTCCGAGTCCGGGGCAAAGCCGATCCCGATAATTGCCTTATTTTGACCATCCGGTGTCGCTGGGAGAAGCCGCACGATTTTTGTTTCGGGACCACTCGCGACAGTTAGAGAAAAGGGCGTCCCGGGGTTTGCCTCGACCCGTTTGAATATCTCCATCGGGTCGTAAATCGGATTGTCGTTTAGCGCTAGGATACGATGTCCCGCCTTCATTCCGGCAACATCGGCGGGACTGTTTTTGATCACCGCGGACACCACGGGACGCGAAGGCGCCATCGTGATATCAAGTTTCTTCCCGTTTCGCAGGACGACCAGCGGTAATGGCTGGCCGGGATGAGCCTGCGCCCATTCCATAATGTGCTGCGGGTGATAAAGCTTCTCACCACTGATGGCGATGATCTCGTCGTTCGGCTTGATCCCGGCCTGGGCCGCGACGGACCCTTCCACGACCTTGAACACGATCGGCGTTATTGCCGGTGCAATCCCGACCTGGCGAAGCGATCTCCTTTCCCAACCTCTGGTCTCCGGCCGCGTATAGCCAGAGACGAGTGTTAACGTCTTGTCGCCACGCCGTATTTTGAATGGAATGGTTTCACCTTCGCTGCGAACAACATACCAGGTGATGCTGTCCACCAACCCGGCGAAACGAGAGACGCGGTGACCATCGACTTGCAAAATGACATCACCCGGTTGGAATCCCGCCTTTGCGGCTGGTTCGTCCGGAACCACATAGCCCACGGTTGTCGTCGCCTCGGCCTCGGCGGTAGGCTTGCCGACCGCCCAAACAATCACTGCGAATACCAGGGCCAATAGAAAGCTAAAGAGCGGTCCCGCGAAGGCGACGATGATTTTGTCAAGCGGACCCACGGCCGGAAGATCTTCACGGGCCGTCCCGGACTTTCCCTCCACCGCCTCCATCGGAGCCATCTGCGGCAAAAGCACGAATCCTCCGGCTGGAATCCAACCGATGCTGTATTCGACCCCTTTGATCGTCTTTTTCCAAATTGGACGTCCGAACCAAATCCCGAATTTTTCGACACGCAGTCCGCGCCAGCGAGCAGCTAAAAAGTGTCCCAGCTCGTGCACGATGATCAGGAGGTTAAAAATGAGAAGGACCTCAACGATCGTGAGGACAATACGTAAGATGTTCAAAATCATAAACTAAGGATTACCTAAAGCTCTGCTCACGAATTTCCGAGCATCGCTGTCAGCCCGGATTATATCATCCAGGCTGGGTCTCGCCAAATTTGCTTGATGTTCTATTGCAATATGCACCAATCGCCAGATCTCCGGGAGCCGAATTTGATCGTCCAGAAATGCTTGGACCGCTACTTCATTTGCAGCGTTCAATACCGCGGGTAAAACGCCGCCCGCCTCACCAGCTTTTCGGGCGAGGTTAAGAGCAGGAAAGTCGTTGTATCTTGGTTCCTCGAATTCGAGTCTGCCGACTTCCGCCAATCGGAGCGGTTTCAAGTTATGGGGTACTCGCTCGGGCCATGTCACCGCGTATTGGATTGGGAAACACATATCGGAATGGCTCAATTGGGCGAGGATTGAGCCGTCCACGAATTCGACCATTGAATGCACGATACTCTGCGGATGGATCAGCACCTGTACCTTGCTCATCGGAACGTTGAATAGCCAACGGGCCTCGATCATTTCCAGCCCTTTGTTGAACAGCGTCGCCGAATCGATGGTGATTTTCCGGCCCATTTTCCACGTCGGGTGCTGGAGGGCGTCCGCCTTGGCGACATTCTCGAGTTGTTCCGCTGGTAACCGCCGGAACGGACCGCCGGACGCGGTCAAGATCAGATTTTCTATCTGCTCGCTTCGTTTCCCTTCCAGACATTGAAAAATTGCGTTGTGCTCGCTGTCGACCGGAAGAACGAGCACACCCTTGTTCTGTGCATGCGTCATCACGATCTGGCCCGCCATGACTAGGATCTCCTTGCTGGCGACCGCGAGGTCTTTCCCGCAGTCAATCGCAGCCAGGGCCGGTCGCAGGCCGCCTGTTCCGACAATGGCCACCAGAACCAGGTCGGCCCCTCCGATCGTAGAAAGCTCGATTAGACCCTCTTCGCCCACGAAAATGATCGGCTTATAATTCAGCGCGTGCCGCAACTCGTCCAATGAGGCCGGATCTACAATGCAGACAGCCTCGGGTTTTAAACGGTTGGCAGCTTGGGCCAATCTCGCCGAATTGCGGCGGGCGGCCATCCCGACGATTTCCATCCGATCCGGCATCGCCTCGGCGACTTTAATTGCACTAGCCCCGATCGATCCGGTCGAACCGAGGAGGATTACTCGGCGTTTTCTCATCGAACTAAAAATCTCAAATAGAAAAACAGTAGGGGTGCAGTAAACAACAGGCTATCAATCAGGTCCAGCATGCCGCCAATCCCGGGTAACATATCACCGGAATCTTTGACCCCGGTGCTGCGTTTGATGATCGATTCTCCCAGGTCGCCCACGACCGCCGCAAGTCCGATCAAAACACCCAGTATCGCCCCGTGAAAGAAATTGAGCCATGCGAGTTGTTTCGGAATTAAAAGGATCAATAGAAAACTGCCTGCAACCGCAAAAACCAGAGACCCGAAGAAGCCTTCCCATGTTTTGGCGGGACTGATGTGCGGCATCATCTGATGCCGTCCGATCCGGCTGCCGACCAGGTAAGCACCCATATCGTTGAACTTGGTTACGACCACCAAATAAAGGACGTAGTATTGGCCAAGCGTAGCGCCCTGTGGCGTCCTTGGAACCACGTAAATGATCTTGGTCATAAAGTTGAACAACCAGGCCACATACATCAGTCCAAAGAGCGTGTATGCCATCGCTTCGAGTGGAGCATTTTTCGCGGTCGGTCGAAACATCTGGCGAGCGAACACGCCAAAGAGAAACACCAGCACGACAAAATTCTCGAAATCGTAGGCAGCAGTTTGGCTATATGTTCGCAATGCGAGGAAACTGCCGATGAACGAAGCCGCTCCACAGGCCATCCCGAAAACTTTGAAGCAGCCCTTGCCGGATCGCTCGATCATTTGAAAATATTCCCAGAGCCCCGCCAGACCTAGCGAACCGATGAGCAGCACGAAGATCGTCTCGTTCCCGGTAAAGAGCACAAGAAGCGCGATTGCCCACATTGCTGCGGCACTGACTAATCGCCGGGAAAATCGACTCATTGACAAAGAGATGCGCGGAGACTGCCACTAGAAATCCGCGCCATCAAGCGTCAGCTTATCTGGGCTTTGATGGCGCCGATTTTTTCATCAAGGGCCTCGATCTGGTCCCTCAGCGGTACGTGGCGTTTGGCTTCCGCCTCACAGAAGCTTTCCAGAGGGGCGAACGTGAGGGCGACTTCGTGATAGAATGCGTCAATGGCCTGCCTCAGTTGGGTCTCGACGGCTCGCGCGAGATCTCGGCGTTTTTCATTCATTTGTTCCCGGTACTGGCGTAGGATTTTTTTTCGGCGCCAAACGGCATAGATGGTTCCGGTTAAGGCTGCGATCCCAGCAACGGTGCCAGTGACGTCCAGCAACGCGGTGTGGGTGAGGGCGGCGATTACGGTTGCGATCCCGCCGGCCGCGACGACGCTTCCTGGTACCCGCAACCAGCGAGCCGTTTCTCCGAAGAGTCTTCGCAACTGTTCCTTTATCTTCGCATCTGACATTTGCTCGACCAAGGTAAGCTGAATCCGTTGGAGCACCTCTTGACGCTGCAAGAGAAACCCGGGAATCACTGCGCGAACCTGCTTCTTTGAATCCGCGCCAAACTCGACGTTCACCTTGTCTTGGAGATCTTGCCAGATTGCGCGAAGATCCGATTCCAAAAGTGTTAACGCGTGTTCGATTTTGGTTTGGACTTCTTTCTTGACCTCAGTCTCCACCTGGTCCTGGAAATCTTTTTCCCAACGCCCACCCGAGAAAATCATCTTGAGGGTCTGCCCAAAAGTAAGTCGCTCTTCCAACACTTTTTCCCCTCGCTCGCGGCAGGCATCGTAAGCTTGTTCGATTTCCCGGATAAATCCGCCCACCTGCCGTTGAGTTTGCTCTTTCCGCGATTGAAAGACGCCGCGGATCGACGCCAATTTTTCCTGATCCGACTTCAGAATATCCAACGCACCTTGGAGTCGTGCCCTCAATCCCCCGGCCACGACTTGTGCGGTCTGCGCGACCGAACGCAGCTTGCCGCCGCGTTGTTCGCTGTGGGTTACGGTTTTGGTAATCCAATCCTCCAGGGGACCGAAGTTGCTGTCGCTCCATAACTTGTCCGCATCGGCACCCGATGAGGTCTTCGCCAGGAAAGCCTCTTTCGCCGACACCGCAAAAATTGGACAACTCGCTCCCAGGATTTGCAAAACCGTCTGATCAAGATGCTTGCCGATTGCCGCAACTTCGCTCGCATCCCTCAGGTCCGCCTGTTGGACCACGAAAACAATGTTCTTCCTCCATTCGTGACCGATTAGACGCAGGAAATCCCAGGCCGAGCCGCCCCAAGGATTCGTCACCGAAAAAACAAACACAATCAGATCGGCCATCGGAACGAAATTTTCCGTAATTTCCTGGTGATTTGCGACGATCGTGTTTGTTCCCGGGGTATCGACAATGTTGAAGTCCTTCAGAAAATCGATCGGCCGGTAACAGGCGCTCACATGCTCGGATACTTGGACATCGTGTTCCTTGTCCCCATACTTGAAGACATAAATGCGGTCAGTCACCGGGAGGACGTCGACCTTGCAAAACTCTCGGCCGAAAAGGGCATTCAGCATCGAAGATTTGCCGGCCTTTACCTCGCCAACAACGACAAAAAGGAAGGGCTGGCTAAGGTTCGCGGCGAGGTCTTGCAGGTTACGCAGCGTTTCTCGGGGCGCGCCGATTTGTTGGGCAAGTATGACCAACGACCCCAAAGCGGTTCCCAATTGGGAACGGAGTTCGAGGTATTTTTCGACGACCATCTTGAAGAGAGATTCTACTGCCCCTTTTCGGCATCGGGTTTAGCCGAGTCCATCAGAGTATTTTCTCCCTGGGTAACATGCTTAGGGCGCTCCTCAGATTTTTTCGATACGGACGTGTTTCTAGGGCTCTTTGCCGGCCGCTGTTCTTCGGCGCCTAGACTTGCCTCCGGCGCCGGCGACGGCTTCGGCTTATTCATCGCGATCAGTTGCGTGACCGTAACGAATTTGTAACCCTTGGCGATCAGAGCATCCAAGGTGGCTGGCATTGCGTCGACCGTTTGTTTGTGTATGTCGTGCGACAATACGATCGCTCCCGGTCGTACCTGGCTCAATATCCGCTGCGTTATCACCGAAGCTCCCGGTCGCTTCCAGTCGAATGGATCGACTGACCATAGGATGATATTTAGTCCGAACTGGCTTTCGATCCATTCCCGCTGCCGCGTGGTAATCGCCCCATAAGGCGGTCGAAGAAGGGTCGGGGTAAAGCCGCTTGCGTCCTTGATCGCATCCTGGGTTTTATTGATTTCCGCTGTTACCCGGTCGTCGGAAAGCCTGGAAAGCTGAGGATGAGTCCATGAGTGATTTCCAATCTCATGTCCGTCTGCGAGGATTCGCCGAACAATGTCCGGATTCGAAGCGACGTTCTCGCCAATCAAAAAGAACGTCACCTTGATATTGCGTTGCTTCAAAATCTCCAGCAATCGCGGAGTGGTTTCGGAGCTGGGGCCGTCGTCGAAGGTCATCGCAATATAAGGCTGATCGACGCGTATCTGGGCGTAAGTCGCCGGCTTTGCCCCAGTCGCCGAAGTGGGAGTCGGGTTAGAGTTAGCTTCCTCGGCATTGACTGCCATGGCGCTCAACAAGGTAAGAAGAAAGGCGGTCGCTCCAAAATGCATAGACCTACAAAAATCGCTTGAGAATTATTTCCAGTTTGTTGACCGTAGCTTCCGGCCATAGCTTCCGATCCGTTATGAGGGCGATATCGAGTACTCGATGTTCCGGCCAGTCTGGTTCCAGAGGAATCCTTCGAATGACCATCGGGAGGATTCTTCGAGCCGCTTCTGCATTCGCCAGCAAATGCCCAATTATAGTCTGGGCGCTCACCGGTTCGTCCTCGACTTTCCAACAGTCGTAATCGGTTACGAAATTCATCGAGGCAAGCGAAATCTCGGCCTCTCGCGCCAGCTTGGCCTCCGGGAGATTCGTCATGCCGACGATATCAAAGCCCATTTTCCGATGAAACTCCGATTCGGCTCGCGTCGAAAAGGCGGGTCCGTCCATGTTAACATAGGTTCCTCCGTTATGCACGGTGTAGCCGAGTGCAGAGGCTTCCTGAGCGATGATCGTCCGGAGAATTGCACTCACTGGATCTGCAAAGCCGACGTGGGCGACGATCCCATCTCCGAAGAATGTCCAATCCGGGCGCCGACTGGTACGATCAAAGAATTGCGAAGGAAGAACAATGTCTCTCGGTGCGTATTTCTCTTCCAGGCTGCCGACAGCGCCCACGCTAAGAATCCATCTGACGTTCAATGACCGTAGTGCAAAAATGTTCGCTCGATGATTTATTTCTGTTGGAAGCAGCCTGTGACCACGCGCGTGCCGAGGCAAAAAGTAGACCCGGCGGCCTTTCACGCAACCCGCGATAAGGCTGTCCGAGGGCTTTCCGTAGGGCGTATCGACCACGAACTCCTCGATTTTTTCCAGTCCGTCGACTTGATAGAGACCACTGCCTCCGATGACTCCAATGGCGGGAGTTCCGTCACTCATGCTGGCGAACATTAGGGGTTGAATCGCAAATCGTAAACCCGGAACATTCGGAGGGGATTTTTATCGTCACTTTGGGGTCCCTTACGTGCGCTCGAGCAGCGCTCACCCCGTTGCGCACAGGTCAAAGTGAGTCTCTTCGACAAATTTAATTTCCGCGCAACTTGCCCCCGCCCAGCCTCCGCGCGATCACAGCGCAAGTTCAAGTTGGTTCGGCAATACCCGCCGAAACGCCGCGGTGCTAAGTTCGTGGTAGGCCCGGTTTAGCTTCGAGCGGCGGCAGCTCACTCGAAACATTTGGCCGATTTGTTCAGCGAGCGGACCCTCACCGCGCATGCGCATACCGAACTCCGCGCTATTCAACTTCCCGTTCCGGATGGTGCGAATTTGGCCTAGTATCTTTTCTTTTCGATCCGGAAAATGGTTCTCCAGCCAGGCGACAAAGATTGGAGCAACCGTAAGAGGGAGCCGAATGATTGTGTAAAAGGCGAATTCCGCTCCGGCAACAGCGGCCGCCTCCGCGATTTTCGGAATCTCGTGATCGTTAAGACCCGGAACAACGGGCGCGATGTTAACGCCGACAGGGACACCTGCCGCATGGAGTTTGGCGATGGCGTCGAGCCGGTGCGACGGAGTTGATGCTCGAGGCTCCATTGCCTGGGCCAGCTTCGGGTCGAGCGTCGTAATCGAGATCGATACTGCCGATGCTTTAACGCCTGCCAACTCTGCGAGATAATCCGCGTCCCGGGCCACCAGATGATTCTTCGTTACGACAAAAACCGGGTTTCGGAACTCTGCCAGGACTCGTAAACACGACCGGGTGAGCTGAAGTTTTTGTTCGATTGGCTGATAGGCGTCGGTCACCCCGCTCAGGGCGAGATGTCGAGGAATCCATAAAGGATGCGCTAGCTCCGCGGCCAATAGCGCCGCGGCATCGGGTTTGACCAAGATTCGGCTCTCGAAGTCGATGCCCGCCGAAAAGCCCAGGTACTCGTGGGTCGGCCTTGCATAGCAGTAAGAACAGCCGTGCTCGCAACCGCGATAAGGATTCAGGCTCGCGTCAAATCCCACGTCCGGGCTGTTGTTGTAGGAAATGACGGTTCGCGAATCATCCTTAAAGAATTGCGTACGGATCGAACTCGGTTCGCTACCCGGCTCGCACCAGTCATCATGTTCGTAACGGAGCGCCTCGAACCGGTTCGCCGGGTTAATCGTCGCTCCGCGCCCACGGATTCGCGCGCCTGTTGCCCTTACTTCCGTCATGAAAATCGTCCCCCGGGCGACTCAAGGCTCCGACCTTCTGAGATACGGTTCTCAGCCATCTGAGAAACCAAAACGCGAGACTCGTCAGTGGTACTCCGGCTCATTTCCCGATTTCCACTTGATGTTGCAACCGACGCTGGCTCGTTGATCGGGATTAACCGGCTTGTCCGCAAGGACGGCTTCGATCGCAGCCCGCAAATCCCGGCCGGTCAGCGGCCGGTTGTTGCCCGGCCGGCTGTCGTCCATTTGACCTCGGTACACCAAATGCCGATGGACATCGAACAGGAAGAAGTCGGGAGTGCACGCCGCGCGGTAAGCCTTTGCCACCTCCTGTGTCTCGTCGTACAGGAGCGGGAAAGGAAGCTCCAAAGCCATCTCGGCAATTCGCTCCGGCGCATCGTCCGGATAACGTTCCGCATCGTTGGAGCTTATCGAAACGATTCCCAACGGCTGGTCAGCGTAGTCCGTCGCCAACTGAATCAGTGCGGGCTTTACATGGAGTACGTAAGGACAGTGCTTGCAGATAAACATTACCAACAACGCCTTGCGCCCTTCAAAATCTCCCAGCCTCACCGCTTGGCCGGTTAAAACGTTGGGAAGCGCGAAGGGAGGCGCTTCCCGGCCCAGTTCCGTCATTGTCGAAGGTGTTGCAGCCATACTCATTTGAACATATATCAACAAGCAAACCTCTTCACCCGGTTTTTAGTCGATGATCCCGCGCGGCCACTGCGCGGGAGAAATTTAGCGCTCAGCCGGGGTCGCCGTGAAGTGTGACGCCGCGGGTCACTGAGCGTTTCCCTCAACCAGGGCCGCCATTACAGAATGTGACGCCTCCCTCGGGCGGACGACCATGATTCCGGCGAATTTACTGTAGCGATAAAGGTAGCTGTGAAGGGGTGCGTCAATGATCACGCTGTGGGCATCCTTGGACGCGTGCATGAAATGTAGAACACCCTGCCGGTCGCGGCAGGCCAGTCCGACATGTTCGGTGAAACCCTGCGGTCCCCTTCCGCTGATACAAATCACATCACCGTTCTGAATTCTCGACTCGATGCCCGGAACCTGGCTCTTGGGGATATGGTAGATGGTCCGATTTGAGATCCTGTTTTCTATCTGCCGCATCTCCGGCACAAGATCCGGATTGTTCCGAAGGTATCGTGAATTCCGCCAATACTTGCTCATTTCATTGAGATACCGGCCCCGCATGGGAACACCTCCGAGGGAACGCGTCAGATTCTGCACCAATCCCCGGCGCTCGTTATCGTAGATCCAATCCTCGAGAAAATGAAGGCGTGAAGTGAACGTGCCGTTACACTGACCGCTCCGGTAACGGTCCACCTCGATCATCGCGAGGAGGTCTTTGGGTGTGTAGCTGCCTGGTTTCATTTCGAGCATTCGGGCAAAGCCCAGTGCGATTTCGAAATAGGTCCAGCAGTCGACTCCGTTCAAATTGACGGAGGGCGCTTCCTCGTGATTGTCGATCTCCAAAGTGTAGCTCGCGTAGGGAGTTCCCAGAAGAGCTTTGCCGACAGTGACGGTTCGTTCACCTAAAGGGAGCGAACGCCAGTTGTCGCTTTCTGCCTTTTGGACCAAACGATCGAATCGAGGTACGCCCTTGAACACGGTTGAGTACGGCAAATCAGCCTGAACCTCAACGAGCAAACCGAGCAGCAAGAAAAACGCAGTGAACAAAACAACCGGGCGCATAAACCAAGCGGACGTTCAACCTTCGCAGGTGCAATTTCCAGTGAAATCGGCCTAGTAATTGCCAGCGCGGTTTTTTATGGAAATTATTACGTGATGGATTTGGTCCTAGTGCGCCGGGCGATGCATTTGCAGGATCTCCATTACCCGCCTAAACTCGGTCATGACTATCCAGGAAAGGATCGATGCTGACCTGAGAGAGGCTATGCGATCCAAGGAAGTAGAAAGATTGTCGGTGTTACGGATGGTAAAATCTGCCCTGATGAATGCGGTGATCGAAAAACATGGAGCGGGCGGGAAGTTGTCTGATCTGGACACCTTGGCGGTGATTAGAAAACAGGTAAAACAGCGCCACGACTCGATCGAAGGGTTCGAGAAAGGAGGACGCCCGGAACTCGCTGCCAAAGAACGCAATGAAATTGGGCTTTTGGCGGAATATTTGCCAAAGCCTCTCGATCAGAACGAGCTTGAGCTGCTCGTGAAAGCCGCCGTCGCGGAGGTCGGAGCGACTTCAAAAGCACAGATGGGCGCCGTAATGAAGGTCGCGACCGAAAAGGCGGCTGGACGAGCGGATGGGAAAACCCTCAGCCAAGCCGTACAGAAAGCGCTTTCTTGAACGGATGCCCGATACATGAACCTTTTTCACAACAAGGTGGGCAGAGGTGCCAAACTCGATGAATCCAGATCTGCCCGGAGAAATTTCCGGCATTCGAACTGAGAACGACCCTTTCCCATATGATTTCCGCCATCATCGTAGCAGCCGGCAGAAGTCAGCGTATGGGCTTTGATAAATTGTCGAGTTCGCTCGGTGACAAACCGGTTGTCGTCCACTCGATTGAGCCGTTTCAACAATGTGACCTGGTGGACGAGGTGATTCTCGTTGTTAGTTCTGACCGACGTTCCGAGTTTCAACAAATGGTTGATGCGTTCGGACTGACCAAGGTCATTCGTCTGGTCGACGGAGGTCCTGAACGTCATCTTTCCGTCTGGAACGGCATTTCTCATCTCTCCGCAACCTGCGAAATCGTTGCCGTTCATGATGCCGCCAGACCTCTGGTTTCTCCGGATCTCGTCGGCCGTGCCGTAACGCTGGCCAGAGAATGCGGGGCCGTTTCTCTTGCCGCTCCGATCGTGGAGACCTTAAAGAGAGCCGATCCGAACCAATATGTCACTGGAAGCGTTGATCGTTCCGGACTCTGGGGAATGCAAACGCCGCAAGTCTTTCGATTCGACTGGTTGGTCGATGCTTACAAACGAATTGTTGACTCAGGCCGCACTGTCACCGATGAGGTTTCGGCTCTGCAGGAGGCCGGTTATCCCGTCCGTTTGCTGCAGAATCCCGATTGGAATATTAAAATAACTTTTCCGACAGATCTGGATTTAGCGGAAAAAATGATCAATTTAAGGGAAGTTAAATTATAATTTTTGGGCCGGGTGGGCGCGTTAACCCAACTTTTGTCGACATGGCCTGAAGCGTAGCATGCAGTACCATAAATCGAATTTGGAAAACGGAGTCAGGATCGCCACGCGCGAGATGCCGGAAATGAAGAGTGTCAGTGTTGGCATATGGATCGCCGTGGGCGGCCGACATGAGCCGGAGGAATTGTGCGGAATATCTCACTTTCTCGAGCATCTCCTTTTCAAGGGCACAGAGAAACGATCCGCAAGGGATATCACGGAAGAAGTCGAAGGTCTCGGAGGCTTCATCAACGCTTTCACGACCGAAGATCATACCTGTATCTACGCCAAGGCGGCCTCCGAGCATCTGCCAACGTTGGCGAACGTGCTCTCCGACATGTATGTAAACTCCACTTTCGTTGAGCATGAAATCGAACGAGAGAGGGACGTAATAAGGGAGGAGATCCTGATGTATAAGGATCAGCCCGGCCAGTTTTCGCAGGAACTGCTCACGGAGGCAATGTGGCCCCGGCATGCGCTTGGTCGTCCGTTGACCGGCTCGGTAGAGTCGATTTGCAAGATTCAGCGGGAGCACCTGCTGAAGTTTATTGGAGAGAACTACAACGGACTCAGTACCGTTGTGACGGTTGCCGGCCGTTGCTCGCATGAGGAAGTAGTCAGGTGCTTTCGCAACAAATTAAAAAAGCTGCCGCGCGGCCGGCCTCCCGTTTTCCAGCGATGGAATGAAGTGAAGCGCGATCAGCGCGTTCTTGTTGCGAAGGACGAAACGGAGCAGACTCACTTGGCCTTAGGCTATCACGCGATGAGCCGGACAGATAATCGTCGGCACGCGATGAAGCTGTTGAGCGTGATCCTTGGAGAAAACATGAGTTCCCGACTGTTCCAGCAGCTCAGAGAACGTTACGCCTATTGCTACTCGGTCCATAGCGGTACATTGGTTCTTGAGGATTCGGGTCTTGTCAGCATCTGTGTCGGCCTCGAGCCTGAGAAGCTACGCAGCGCTTTGCGCGCCATCCATCGGGAACTGGATAAGCTCCGGAGCAAGCCACCCAGCAAGAAAGAGCTCCGGCAAGCGCAGGCATACACCATTGGACAGAATGCGCTGGGACTCGAAAGCACGACCAATCAGATCATGTGGATGGGTGAGTCGCTGCTTGCGTACGACAAGGTTGTCGATCCGGATGAGGTGCAGGCCAAATTTAAGGAGGTGACTCCCGAGCAGATCCAGGAGGTAGCGAATCTCTGTTTCGCTCCCCAGCGGATGGGTCTAGGGATTGTAGGCCCGGTCGAAGGCCACAAAGTGGAACGTTGGATCGGAGATATCGGTTACTAGATTTCGAGGATTTCCATGAATGTCGAAGTTGAAAATCTGCCAAATTGTATCGCCTCTATGCGGATCGAATTGCCGCCGGACCGTGTTACGAAGGAGTGGAATGAAGTCGTGAAAGGATTCCGGCAAGTCGCGCGAATTCCGGGTTTTCGGCCGGGCAGAGCGCCGCAGAACGTGGTCGAAGCGAAATTCCGCAAAGAAATTCAGGAGGAACTGACGAAGAAGCTGGTGAGCGAGACGACGCGCGAGGCGATCCGTGAAAGGGGTCTGAAGGTGTTGTCGATTTCCGAAGTGGACGACGTGGAGTTTACTCCCGAAAAGAGCATGCGGTTCACCGCCACCTTGATCACTTCGCCCGAGTTCGAGCTTCCGGATTACAAGCGCATTCCGGTGAGAGTCCCACCCTCTGATATCACAGATAAAGAGCTTGACGTTGGAATCCAGAATCTCCGAGAGCGGCACGCCACATTTTCCGATGTCGAAGGGCGAACTCTCGAGACGGGTGATTTCGCCGTCATCGATTACGCCGCGACTCTGGATGGTGCGGCTTTGCTGGACGTAGAACCAAAGGCCCCCAAGATGCTTGCCGGAGGCAAGGATTTCTGGATCAAACTGGATGGCAACAGCTTCCTGAAAGGTTTTTGCGATCATCTGGTTGGCTTGCAAACCGGAGAAGAGCGGGAGTTCGATTTTACGATTCCGAGTGACTATCCGACGGCGGAGTTGGCAACGAAAACATTGAGTTTTAAAGTGACGCTTAAGGCAATCAAGAGCATGCAACTCCCGGAGCTTACCGACGAGTTCGCGAGCCAGGTTGCGGCTGGTTTGACCCTCGAAGAATTCAAGGACGTCTTGCGCGAACAATTGGCGGCTGACAAGGCGCGCCAGTTGCGGACGGTCACGCAGAATCAGATTATCGATTACCTTGTTTCTCGCGTTGAATGCGAATTACCTCAGAGCTACGTGAAAGACGAGACGCGGCGCATCATGTCCGAGATCGTGCAGCAGAATCAGATGCGCGGGATCAGCGAAGACATTCTAAGGGAGAATCAGAAGAACATCGTTAGCGCCGCTTCCCGAAATGCCAAAGAGCGCCTGAAGGCCAACTTTATTCTGGCCAAGATCGCCGACAAAGAAGGAATAGAGGTGAGCGGCCAGGACATCAAGGAAAGGGTACGGGTTCTGGCAAATCAATACCGAATGAGCTTTGACAAAATGATGTCGGAACTTGAAGAAAAGCGCGCGATTGGGCAAGTGCGCGAGGAGGTGCTTATGGGTAAGGTCCTTGATTTCCTAACCTCGAATGCTAACGTCGAAATCAGCCCCGAAGAGGTTGCGAACAGCTGATTTAGAGGCTCTAAGAACATGTCTAACAACATTTATACTTCGCCGAATTCTCTTCTCGTTCCGATGGTGATTGAGCAAACCGGGAGAGGCGAGCGGAGTTATGACATTTACAGTCGGCTACTGAAGGATCGAATTATTTTCATCGGAACAGCGATCGACGATCACGTAGCCAATCTGGTTGTTGCTCAAATGCTTTTCCTCCAGATGGAGGATCCCAAGCGGGAGATCAATCTCTACATTAATTCGCCTGGCGGTTCGGTGACGGCCGGATTGGCCATCTACGACACCATGCAATTCGTTACCTGTGACGTAGCCACCTATTGCGTCGGCATTGCCGCAAGCATGGGAGCGGTCCTATTAACCGCCGGCACCAAAGGCAAGCGGTACGCATTGCCGAATTCCGACGTCATGCTCCATCAGGTCTCGGGCGGCGCGCAGGGACCCGCCAGTGACGTCGAGCGCACGGTAGAGTATATGTTTAGACTAAAAAAGCGACTCATCGGCATTATTGCCCACCACACCGGCAGAACCATTGAACAGATTCAACAGGACTCGGATCGCGATTACTGGATCACCGCTCAGCAGGCTAAAGAGTACGGACTCGTAGACGAGGTCGTGAAATCGCGAAAAGACGTCGTTCCGGAGGCTCTACCGATAAATACCGACAACGCTTTGCCAGCTTAAGTGTTTATCTAACTGGACGAATTAAAGATTTGTACGAGTAAAAGGATAATATGGCCCGCGCATCTAACCTGACCATGTGCTCTTTCTGCGGAAAGAGCCATGCCGAGGTGCGCAAGCTTATTGCCGGTCCGGGTGTCTACATTTGCGATAATTGCATCAACGTCTGCAAAGGCATTCTGGACAAGGAGCTCAACGAAGATGCAAGGCGCCAGACGACCAGCCTGCGAGTGCCAAAACCCGCTGAAATCCGCCGGCAGTTAGATCAGTATGTGGTTGGCCAGGACTCAGCGAAAAAGGTGCTCTCCGTCGCGGTTCACAATCATTACAAGAGGATTTTGCAGTCCAACGGAAGCAAGGACCTGTCTTTGGATCCGTACGCCGACGTTGAGATCGAAAAGAGCAATATTCTTTTGATCGGCCCGACCGGCTCAGGAAAGACGCTTTTGGCCCGTACGCTTGCGCGGATTCTCGATGTGCCGTTTTGCATTGCAGATGCGACCACCCTGACTGAAGCAGGATACGTCGGAGAGGATGTCGAAAACATCATTTTGCGGCTGTTGCAGAATGCCGATTATGACGTAAAACGCGCCGAGATCGGCATCGTGTACATCGACGAGATCGACAAAATCGGGCGCAAGACGGATAATGTCAGCATCACTCGGGATGTCTCAGGGGAAGGTGTCCAACAGGCGCTTCTCAAGATTCTGGAAGGCAGTAGCTGTAATGTTCCGCCACAGGGAGGGCGAAAACATCCGCACCAGGAATATATCCAGGTTAACACAGAGAAGATCCTTTTTGTCTGCGGTGGCGCTTTCGTCGGACTGGAGAAAATTATCAGTCGGCGCCTTGGCAATAAAATTCTTGGGTTCCATTCGAAACAGACTCGAACGACGGAAAATAAACCAGACGAGACTCTCAGAAGCACAGAACCGGAGGACCTGCTTTCTTTCGGAATGATTCCCGAGTTTATTGGTCGTCTTCCGATTGTTACGGCGCTCGATGCGTTGACTGAAGACGAGCTGATGCTGATTTTAACCGAGACGCGGAACGCGATGGTAAAACAGTACACAAAACTGTTGGCCATGGAAGGAGTCAACCTGGTCGTTACGCGGGATGCGCTGCGAGCCTTGGCGCAACAGGCTGTTACGAAAGGAACCGGCGCGCGCGCTCTGCGTTCGATGTTTGAGAAGATCATGCTCGACGTCATGTATGAAGTGCCGAGCCGGGAAGATATCGCCGACGTAGTTATTAACCGGGCCGTCGTCGAAGGCAAACGCGCTCCGCTGATCCGAAGGAAGCAAGACAAAGACGCTGCGTGAAGCGAGCGAAGCATTCCTGGTACAGAACCGTAGGCTTCACCCCGCTAGGCCGTGTTCCCATCCAGCGTCCTAATTCTCGCGCCAGACAAAACGTGTGCTAAGATTCTGTTTCGATGAAGCGCAAAATTCTGTACGGCTTCTTAGGCCTGTTGCTGATCTTTAACCTCGCAGTCGGGGTGAGGGTGTTGACCTCGAGTGCCGCTGCCGATTCAGACGACGCGGGGTACGAGAACTTGACGGTTTTCACCCGGGCACTTCAGTTGATTCGTCAGGACTATGTGGATCCGAATAAAATCGGATACAAAGATCTGACCTACTCTGCCCTGCGGGGAATGCTCGGCAGCCTCGATCCCCACAGCCAGTTCATGCAACCCACCGACTTCCGGGACATGCAGAGCGAGACCCGGAGTGAGTTTGGCGGCCTGGGCATCGTCGTGTCTACAAAGGATGGGGTAATAACCGTTGTTTCTCCGATGGAGGACACGCCTGGTTTTCGCGCCGGGATTTTGCCGGGAGATCAAATCCTGCGAATTAACGGCACCACGACGGAGAAGATGAGCCTACAGGATGCGATCGATCTTTTGCGAGGGAATCCCGGTCAGAAGGTAACTCTGACGATTTTTAGACCTTCGAACAAAGAAACGAAGGACTTTGTCTTGCAACGGGAGATTATCAAAGTTGCGAGCGTGAAAGACGCAAAGATCCTCGATCAATCAAGCACCGGAAACTTTAAGATCGGTTATCTGAGAATTACACAGTTCAACGAACCGACCGCTCAAGAATTGAACCAAAAATTGAATGAGCTTCAGGCAAAAGGAATGCAGGCCTTGATTGTTGATCTGCGCTATAACCCGGGCGGATTACTGACGAGCGCCGTGGATGTCTGCGGACTCTTTCTTCCTCCGAAAACGATGGTTGTTTACACCGAGGGACGGGATGCGTCGCAACGACGGGAGTATGCTACCGCCAAAAGCGATACCCAACGCCCTGGTTTTCCGATGGTCCTGCTTGTCAACGGCGGCAGTGCAAGCGGATCGGAGATTGTAGCGGGCGCACTCAAGGACTTGAACCGGGCAATCCTGGTTGGCGAAACGACCTTTGGGAAGGGTTCGGTGCAGAGCGTTATCCAGTTGCCTGACGGGTCGGCGCTTCGGTTGACTACGGCGAAGTATTATACGCCGAGCAAGCAGGTCATCCACGAAAAGGGTATCACTCCTAACATCAGAGCGTCGCTTTCACTGGATCAGGAGCGCGCCTTGATTTTGAGGCGCCGCGAAGGACCCTTCTCGCCGGACGAACAAAAGACGGTCAATGAACAAAAAGATCCTCAATTGGATCGCGCAATTGATGCTCTAAAGGGAGTCATGATCTACAATCAGAAAGACAAGCCCCAGGCTGCCCAGCAGTGAGCTGGCCGTTGGTGTTGGCCGTCGAAACATCGTGCGACGAGACAGCGGTAGCGATTCTTCGAGGTCGGAAGGAGCTTTTAGCTTCGGAGATTTCGAGTCAGATCGATCTGCACAAAAAATATGGCGGCGTGGTCCCCGAGGTGGCGTCCCGCAATCATCTGCCAAGAATCGGCCCACTTATCCAATTGGCCGTCGAACGGGCCGGCTGTTCTCTGTCAGAGATTGACTGCGTCGCGGCGACGCGCGGCCCGGGACTTCTGACTTCCTTATTGGTCGGTTACAGCGCTGCCAAGGGGCTGGCGATGGGTCTGGGACGGCCTTTTCTTGGGATCAATCATCTGGAAGGCCACCTGTTGTCGCCCTTCCTCGGAAAACCTGACGGACCGATCCCTTCGGTGGGACTGATCGTCAGCGGGGGACACACTCTACTGATTCATTTGACGGAGGTAGGCTGCTATCGACAACTCGGCCGGACGCTCGACGACGCCGCCGGCGAAGCCTTCGACAAGGTCGGCAAACTTCTCGGGTTGCCCTATCCGGGAGGCCCGGAGATTGATCGTCTCTCAAAAAACGGAGATCCGAAGCGATTCGATCTTCCTCGGAGCATGTTGTCCAGCGGGGATTTCAATTTCAGCTTCAGCGGATTGAAAACCGCTGTTCGTTACCTGTTGCCCAAGCTCGAAGGTGATTTTCGAGCGGATCTTTGCGCTTCGTTTCAGGAGGCTGTTGTCGATGTGCTGGTGCGAAAATCGATCCGTGCAGCCAATGCCGCCGGAATGAATATGATCACTGTCAGCGGCGGCGTGAGCTGTAATTCGCGGCTCCGCACGAAAATGGCAAATGCAGCAGCTGTCGCGGGATTGAATCTGAAGCTCGCTAACCTCAATTTCAGCACCGATAACGCCGCGATGATAGCATACGCAGCGCTTGAACGCCATCTGCGCGGATACCGGTCTGACCTGAGTGAGGACGCCGATCCGAACTTGAAACTGGGCGGCGGAAATTGAGCGGGGAAGATTCATGAAGTCAGACGCCCGGGAGCCTGCAATTCTAGACGTCTCGACTCCTTGAGTTCTTGAATTCTGTGGCTCCCCGCTTACTTGTTCCCAGTGAGACTCCTTCTGATTGACGGCCACTATTACGTCTATCGTTCCTATCACGCGATTCAATCACTGACCAATTCGCGCGGTGAGCCGACCAACGCGATCTATGGATTTGTCAATACCGTTCGAAAAATGCTCAAGGATATTCGGCCCGACCTCGCTGCGGTCTTTTGGGATGAAGGGCTTCCAGAGAAGCGCCTGGCGTTGCAGCCTGCGTACAAGCAGCAGCGCGAGGCGATGCCTGCGAAGATGATCCCACAATTAGATTTCATTCGCGAATTTTGCGGTCCCATGGGCTTCGCCTCGATTGCCAAGCCCAATACAGAGGCGGACGACTTGATGGCCTGCTACACGATTGCGGCGGGATCCGAACAGATTCAGACGGTCCTGGCAACAAACGACAAAGACCTTTTCCAGCTGGTGAATGATTCAGTCACGGTATATTCGACGAATAAGGCCGACCTCAAAAGCCCAAAGGATTCCCACGCCCTCCTCGGAGTTTCAGAAGTCACTAAGAAATGGGGTGTCCCGCCGCATTGTATCGGTGAAGTCCTGGCCCTCACCGGGGACAGCGTGGACAATATTCCCGGAATCGAGGGAGTCGGTCAGAAAACCGCCGCTAACCTGATTGCCGAATTCGGAACCATTGAGCGATTGCTTGGGAACCTCGACCGCGTCCCAAACGTGAAACTGAGAGAAAAGCTGGCTGCAAACCGAGAAAGGATCGGTCTGAACCGCCAGATGGTACGGTTGGAAATTGACCATGAAATCCCCGTTGCGCTGACCGAACTGAAGATTCGGCCTGACTATCCAGCGTACCTCGAAGGATTGAAAAAATGGGAGTTCAGAAGGCTGCTGGCGGAAGTGGAGGAAGAAGCAAAACGAGCGTCTAAACCTCAGGGGGAGCTATTTTGAAAGTCCTCGAGCGCTTTGCGTCGCGTTGTCTGGCTGCAGTTTGGCCTTCGTGAGGCTCTCATTTCAGCAAAATCGAGAGCAAAATCCAGGCTAGTGCCGCACACGCGGTCCCAAGACCAAGCAACAGGATGCCCATGCCGATCTCATGCCTTGCGGTTTCCTTGTTGACCCTGTTGGTGGGCTCACAAAGCTGCGAGCGAAGCAGAATCCTGCTTTTTTGCGATCCCTTCGACTCACGTGGTTTCATGAGATAGTCCGATCCTTTGTCGATTGTTTCCGGGGACTTGGACCCTTGCTTTCAAGAAGTCGGGTTTCGTCCGGTCGGCTCAGCTTTAGCATCGCCCATGCCACGATCATTCATGTTACTCTCTCGAGGTAGCTCCTTGAGAGATTGTCACGAGGGCGCGAAATCTTGTTCCGATTTCGGAATTAGTAATCCCGCTTTTGGGCTTGTCGATCTCCCTCAGACTTTCGCATAAACCTCGTCGCCTGCAGGATGTTTTGAGAGAATCAACATTCAAAGATTGACTATCGAGACGAGAACGATTGTGGTTGCGGCTCGGCGGCGCTGCGGATTATACACAAACTGAGGGAAGCCATGGAATCTTCGGAACTTTTAACGACAAATCGCAAGGCCCTCACGATCAACCTCGATGAGGCAAAGTACGGCACTTTCGCTGAGATAGGTGCCGGCCAGGAGGTGGCTCGCTACTTTTTCCAGGCGGGCGGCGCGGACGATACCGTCGCAAAATCTCTTTCGGCCTATGATATGAAATTTAGCGATGCGTTCTATGGGAAGACCGCTCGTTACGTTTCAAGGGAGCGTTTGGAACTCATGCTTAATCGTGAGTACGATCTTCTCATCCAGCGCTTGGACGCCATTAGAGGCGAACGATCAAGCTTTTTTGTGTTCGCGGACACGGTGGCAGCAAGGAGCTTTAAAGGCACGAATGAATGTCACGGCTGGATGGGGATGCGTTTTCAGGCGACATCCAAAACACCGCCGAGCGACATTATCCTGCACGTCAGGATGTCGGATAAGGAGAACGTTTTGCAGCAACAGGCGTTGGGCATCATCGGCGTCAATCTGGTCTACGGCGCTTTCTACTACGCCGGCGATCAGAACAGATTTATTCAGTCGCTCGCGGATAACTTGACCGGGGACCGTATCGAAGTCGACATGATCAATTTCGCCGGCCCGCTCTTTGCCGACGTGGATAACCGAATCATGAGCCTGAAGTTGGTAGAATACGGGCTCACCAATGCAGTGATGTTCAGTCCCAAAGGTGAGGTGCTTCAGCCTTCGGAGATTCTTTATAAGAAGGCAGTCATCGTTGAGCGCGGAAGTTTCCGCCCAGTCACGCTCGTGAATCTGGACATGATGCGGTGTGCCTTGGATCAGTTCCAAACAGAGCCGGTGTTGCAAAATGTGGAGGTCGTGGTGCTCATGGAAATCACTATGCATAACCTCCTTGCGACCGGAAACATCGATTACCAGGATTTCCTGGCGCGGATTGACACACTCGCAGCGGTTGGCAACAACGTGTTTGTTTCCAACTATCTCGAGTTTTACAGATTGATTGGCTATTTCCGGCGCTATACCAAACAGATGGTCGGAGTCGTAATGGGCATCAATAACCTGCTCGAGGTCTTCAACGAGAGATTTTACGAGAACCTTGATGGGGGTATTTTGGAATCGTTTGGACGCTTGTTCAGAAATTTGGTCAAGCTCTACATCTACCCGATGCGAATAAATGCCTATGACCGCTATTGTATGCAGAATCCATCGGAATCTCCGACTACTGCATTGGGTAAGTCCGAACACCCTCTGGCTGTCGACGTCTGGATCAACGCTATAAATTTGCAGGTGGAACTTCACCTCCGCAATCTTTACGCTCATCTCCTCGAAAGCGGTTATCTTGTGCCGATTGTCGGTAGCGACCCGTCAATCATGGATATATTTTCCCGGGATGTGCTCTCCAAAATCCAGCATGATGAACCTGGTTGGCAAACCATGGTTCCCGATAAGGTTGCCGCAATCATCTCAGAACGGGGCCTCTTCAAAACGTCCGGATGACTGGAATCCCTCCCGCTTGCTACTTCGCATGACTCGGGATATTTAAAGGAAGCGAATCCGCATGCCGGTTGAGTTCAAAGAATATTACAAGATCCTGGGTGTGCCTCGGGATGCTAGCGCTGAGGATATCAAGAAAGCCTTTCGAAAGTTGGCGCGGCAGTACCATCCGGATGTCGCCAAAGTAAAAAAGGGCGCGGAAGAAAAATTCAAGGAGATCAACGAGGCATATGAGGTCCTTGGCGACCCCGAGAACCGTAGCAAGTACGACGAGCTTGGGCCCAATTGGCGGGAGGAAGCGGGAACACGTGGCTCCGCCGGTCGGCGGGAGGGAGGCCGTCGTGGTGCCGGCGACGAGGAGAACTTTGATATCCACTTCGACGGGACTGGTTTCAGCGATTTCTTTGAGCAGTTCTTCGGTCGCGGCCGGCGGTTTGGCGGTGTCAACGAGTCCGTGCGTCCGGGGGGCAGATCAGTTGACGAAGTCGGGTTTGCTCGTCGCGGCAGGGATTTCGAGAGCGATATTTTGGTTACGCTTGAAGAGGCGCTGACCGGGTCGGAGCGCACCCTATCCTTGCAGCGTACCAACCGGCAAACCGGCGAAGCAAAGGCGCAAACGCTGAAGGTTCGGATTCCACCCGGCGTACACGAAGGCCAGGCTATACGTGTCGCCGGTATGGGTGAGGACGGCATCGGCGGCGGCGCGCCCGGCGATCTGTATTTGCGCGTCCGCTTTGCCGCCCACCCCGAGTTCAGAGTACGCGGCGCCGACCTATATTACGGGCTCGACCTGGCGCCATGGGAAGCGGTGCTTGGCACCAGTGTGGTCGTACCGACGCTCAAGGATCGTGTGTCGGTTCGCATCCCGGCCGGCACAAACCAAGGCCGGCAGCTTCGGGTGCGGGGTCGCGGACTCCCCGCCGGCATTGCCGGTGAGCAAGGCGACCTCTACGTGGTCGTCAATGTCGAACTTCCTCAGCAGGTGACAGAGGAAGAACGGGAACTTTGGAAACAACTTGGCCGCGTTTCGAATTTTAATCCGAGAAAAACCTGATTAGGATAACAGATCGTTGTTCGCAGAAAATACTTGGCCATGAAGATGAGTATTCTATGAACGCGCTGCAAGTCTTCGAGCCCGACGCACGTACCGTTTACACCATCGAAATGGTGGCGCAGCTGGCCCAGGCACCGCGGCGGCGGATAGTTCTTTATTACAAACTGGGCTTGGTGTCACCGGTCCGCGATCCGGCGAGCAGCGGCTGGAATTTTGACGATGAGGCGATCCGCATCGTGCGCCGCATCGAGTATCTCCGTTCCGAGTGCGGTGTGAACCTTACCGGCATCAAACTGATTCTCGAGTTGATCGACGAAGTCGACAGGCTGCGGGAAGAGCTTCGCTTTCAACATCGGCGGTAGGGGAAGAAAATCTACTCCAGGCGCATCGATTCGAGCTCGGCGAAGACGTAACCGATGAACATGTCCGCCTCGATCCGCAGCGGGATTCGTTTGTCATCATCTGATAGCCAGCCGCGGCCACCCTTGAACAGCTTGTGCTCCTTCAATTGCATTTTCTTGTCGATCCGGAATAGCTTGAGATCGAGCCTGATGGCATTTCGATTCTGCCCCTCGACTCTGATCGTGTCTCGACCCACGACCGTTACCTTGGCAAGATAAGGAGCATTCGATGCCCAAACGACGATTGATTCAGTCTCGCCAGCGGCAAGCGGTTGGCTTCTTACCCAGAGAACGGCCGTAGTCATGTCGAAGACATGGTTAAATTTGAAAGTGTTTGGCTTGGGCGAATTATCGCTCGGGATTTTCTGCCGAACTCCAGTCACCTGGTCCATTCTAAAGTCGACATCCGTCTTGACTGTTTCTGAGCGAAATTTCTCCTCCTGGGAGAAATGGATTGGTCTCAAAGTTATCTTGTTTTCAGTCGCGTGATGAACAACGTCGAATTTGAATAGGGCGCGCGGGAATCCGGAAGTTCCGCCGGAGGCGTCGAGCTCGAATGTTGTTTGGGACGGCGAATAAAGGTGAATATCAGCCGTGGCGGCCCGGAGACCGCTCCAGCCGAATCGGTAGGCGAGACGGACTGAAGGAGGCCCAATGAAATTTCCCGGGCCCTTGCCCGATGTGAGCGAATTCACCCAATCGGGGCCCTCCTCCGGACTAGCCAGGCATCGCGCTGCCAAAAGGATAGTCGCCACCACCCAAATTACGGAATGACGCGTTCGGCTTTTCGGGTAGGTATCCATCCTAGATTGTCGCTGCTTGCCCGGCAAAACGTCCAATCGCCCCTTTCGGAAATCAGCTGGACGTGTTGGCCGATCTGGAGGCTTTCAACCGGTCGCGCGGTAACAGCCGGTCCGTATTTCAGGTCAGTTGCCGATTCGACCACCACGGCCCGGCTCGGATCTTTCGACCCTGAGCCAACCCAAAACGCCATGGCCGTGCTGCCGATGCAAATGAACGCCGCCGCAATGCAAACGCTACGCCAAAACGTAGTGAAACGCCCATGCCTTCGCCAGGCAGGGAGGAGACAAAACGCAGTGATCCAAAAAGCGACCGACGCGACCAAGGAAAAATAATCCGCATAGACGCCGATCCGCTCGCGGAAAGAGGGTCGATCGTCGTTTCCGACGATCTTGAGCGCGGTTTGCAAGTTAGATCTGGCCTCTTCCAGACTCGGATTCAGAATAAGCGCGCGCTCGTAATTGAGAATCGCTCTTCCTTGATCGCCCAATTTAAACCAGGCGTTCCCAAGATTATAGAAGAGGTCGGCGCTGTATTCGCGAGCGCCAGCCAACTGGATGTAGTCTACCTTTGCCTCTTCGTATTTCCCTTTCTGATACGCCTCATTCGCAGCCTCCCAGCTTGCCCCCCCGAAAGAAGGCAAGACAGCGAACAAAAGATATCCGGCTGTACCCAGGTAGTATTTCGTCCAAATCATGCCGCTGCTTTCCAGCGATCCAGCACATCCTTGATCCGAACTCTTTCGACCTCGCTCAAAGATTCTGCACCAAGATGTCCGTAAATTGTTGCTCCCCTAGCCTCTACGAGCTCGCGCACGCTTTCGCGCAACTCTGTCGGCAGCCCTTTTTCGCTGATCAATTCTTCGAGAGATTTCTGATCTCTCGCTGGATTCCGAGTCTGCGCAAGGATATCCAGCTCTAAAAGTCGAACTGCAGCCTGTAAAACCTCGGGCCGATTCTTCGACGCTTCGATTTTTTTCCATAACGCTCGCCTCTCGCGATTCCAGGTTCGGTGCGGCAGGCGCGCATTTCTGAAATTCCTGAACCAGAGCCCGAAGCCAACCAAGAGAAGCAAGCCCGCCGGAACGGCTTGACCGATCCAAAAGCCCGGTTGGACCATTAAAGGGAGAAACGAGGCTGGAGTTGGACGGCGTGTCTGAATGTCAAGCACGTCCGGCGCCGGATGCTGTCTGATTTGCGGCCCAGCCAACGCGCCTGGCGCAGCTGCAGGTGCTGACGAGTCGGACAGTCGCTCTCCATCGACTTCGATGGCGATTGGTGCGGATTTTAATGTAACGTATTTCTCCGCATTTGGATCGAAATACGAAAATTCGACCGTCGGCAAGCTTCTCGCCGGTTTCTCGGCTATCAAAGGATAACTGAAAGTCTTAACCGCGCTCAAGCCCAGGTCATCCAATGCCTCGGTCTCTTCGGAGGATTGGTATGTCCGCCACCCATCCATGTTGGCTAGCGTCGGCGGCTCCATCCGGTCAAAATTGCCCAGGCCCTTGATTGCGGCCTTCATGCTGACGGGGTCGCCAGTTTTTGTTTTGGTGGGTTGAGCGGAGGTTGCCAGCGTGAAATCGCCGACTGCCCCGGAGAAGCTTGCCGGCCGATCAGTTGTCGGGAGCGCCTTGATATCGATGGAAGCGCCGTTTGTCTTCACGTCAATCACTTGTTGCTGATAATCTTCGAAAGGATCCACGAAGCCGGGGGCGTTCCTCGATCCAAATGGCGTGGAAACAAGAAAGCTCTGATTCGCGGACTGAAGTTCCAGTTTCCCCGGTTTGACACCGGTCAGTGCCGTCTTATAGACAACCACCCGGTACGGCCGTCCATTCAGTTCAAACTGCTTCTCGCTCGGTTCGGGGTACTTCTTCGTCACGAAACCTTCTCCGTCAATAATTGGGTATTGGCCTTGCGGGTAGGGCTGATACTGAATTCGTTGATTGAAATAGAAACGTAGTTCGATCGGAATCTGTTCGCCGACGTAAGCCGATTCTTTTGGAACGACGAGCTCCGCAAAGTAAGGCTTATCCGAAGCCGACGGACGCCCGGCATTATTGCTGCCATCATGAATGACTTTCAAGGATAGGTTCGACGTCCGATATGCCTTGCCGCCCGCTGACACTTCGATCGGCGGAATTTCAAAAATTCCTTCCTTCGTGGGGGTCACGATGTACGTGAATGTGATGATCGTCGTCGCCTGAAAATTAAGAATTTGCGTGCGACTCGAGGTACCGGCGAAGTTAATTGAAAGACCGTTCGCGATGATGTTCGGTGGACGCGTGATGCGCGCGTTTTGGATTCTGATTTCCAACTGGACGGGATGATCTACGTCAGTAACCGTCTCAGAAAGGGACGCGGTGATGGAGGGTTCGGCAACCGCCATGGCCGTAAAAGCGAGTAACAGAGTTAGAACTCTCAATACAGTTTTCATGTCACCAGTCGCGGAGAACGCCGCGGTCGGTCTTGCGGCGCATCAGGTCAATCTTGTCGCCCTCATCCTTTAGTGAATCCAGCAAACCGAGCGCTTCTTCATCAGACATCTGGCCCGGTTTGGAGTCCGTCGGTCGATGCATTTGCTGTTGTTGATCGGACGGGGTCATCTCTCGAAGTTGTCCATTCTTTCTAGAGCCCGGGGTGGGTTCGTCTCGAGGGTCACTTTCGTTTCCGCCTTCGGTGGGGTCTGCGGAGTCCTGTTGCTGGTCCCCAGGTGATTGCTCGTCATCGGGTTGTGTTCCTCCCGAGCCGCCTTGCGATCGCTGGTCGGGCTTTTGTCCCATTTGGCCCTGCTGCTGTTTGTTCCGCTGTTTGCGCTGTCCCGAGCGTTGGCGCTGTTGTGTTCGTTGCCTTTGCTGCTCTTGCTCCTTCTGCTTCTCGGCCTGCTTGATACGCACTTCCAGCAGGCCCAGGTTTTTCTTTGCTTGTTCGTCTCGCGGATTCAGATCCAGCGCCTGGTGGTACTGGTAGCGGGCATCATAGTAGCTCGACAATTGTTGCTCGATATTCTGGGCAGTGTTTCCCTGCATGAAAAGGGCGTTGCCGCCGTTATAGTAGGCCTTTTGCCTAAGAGTCGGGTCGCCGCTTACCATGGCCTTGGCGTAGGCTTCAAAGGCATCATCATATTTCTGCAACCGGTAGGCCGCATCTCCGAGGTTGAAATTGATCACCGGAGAACCGGGGTCCTGTTTCAGTTCTTCCCGGAACTTCTCAACAGCACCGTCGTAGTCTCCCTGGTTATACCGGTCGATCGCGGTGTTGGCGCGCACACTCAGAACCAACGCCAACATGGCCGCAGCGACGGCGCTTTCAACAGGAGGGCGATTCACGCCGGACTCTTTTCGCCGATCGCTTGACGCGGCGGAGAGCAAGAGAAGGAGGAGTCCGAACGCCAGCGGCCAACGGTATCGCTCGATTGGTATACGCACGGAACGCTCATCAATATTTCCTTCGCCGAGCTTGAGAAGGCCGTCACTGATCAACCGCGAAATGGATCCGTTTTCCAGATGAACGTAAAAACCGCCGGTCTGTTGAGCAACCTTCCGGAGTCGGTCTTCGTCCAACCGGGAACGGACAATTTGTCCGTCACGATCGCGCAAATACGATTGATGATCAGGATCGGTCGGAATAGTTGAACCCTCTTTTGTTCCGATCCCGACTGTGAAAATGCGAATCCCGTAAGACGCCGCCTGCTTGGCAGTCGCGATCGCGTCCTCTTCAAGATCCTCCCCATCGGTCAGGAGAACTAGTGCGCGATAGGGTCCTTCGGATTTTCCCAATGCCAGTTCTGCGGATTGGATTGCGGAGGTGATATCGGTCCCGCCGCGTTCGACAGATTTGGTGTCAAGTTGATTGATTGCGTCGACTACCGACTGATAGTCGATAGTCAGCGGGGCTTCTACCTGTGCCGCTCCGGCAAAAGCGACAAGACCAAACCGATCGCCTTTCATGGCGTTCATGATGTCTTGCGCAGCGAGTTTTGCCCTCGTCAACCTGTCGGGCGCATAATCTGTCGACGACATGCTCTTCGAAGTGTCGATAGCCAGGACAACGTCACGGCCGCGTTGCATGAAGTCCTGTTCAACAAAGCCTAACTGTGGTCTCGCTAAGGCGATTAGAAAAGCAGACAACGCCCCCAGGAAAAGGATCCGCTTCGCTAACATCCGCCATTGTGCAACGGCATCGGTGAGCTCAGGCAGCAGCCGGACCGCTACAAGCCGTGCCAGTCGTGATTGACGTCGTCGGTCATTGTACACAATGAGGGCGGCCAGGAATGGCAGCACGAGCAAACCCCACAGCCAGGTTGGTTCTCCAAAGGTCATGGAATCTTACTCCAAATTGTTTCCCTCAGGACGAAAGTGACCCCCAGCAAACACAGGCCTGTTCCCAACAGCCAACCGAAAATATCCTGGTAGTTCTGATACTTCTGCACCTCGAGGTCCGTTTTCTCGAACCGATCGATCTGGCTGAATATTTCTTTCAGTGTCTTGGTATCGATGGCCCGGAAGAAAACTCCGCCGCCAATCCGAGCAATCTCCCGGCAGGTATCCTCTTTGAACGGCATGTATTCTTGCGAGTAGTAAGTATTTCCAAAACCGTCCGAGTGTGGGAAGGGCACTAGCCCGTTGGTGCCGGCTCCGATCGTATAGATTTTGATGCCGATGGCTGCGGCTGCTTCCGCCGCTGTCAAAGGGGGAATCTTGCCCGCGTTGTTGTCGCCGTCTGTCAACAGGACGATGACTCTGCTCTTGGCTCGCCTGTCGCGAAGTCGATTAGCTCCCGTAGCCAGGGCGGATCCGATGGCAGTGCCGTCTTCGACAAGGCTGGAACCGAGGGCGGTTTGGTCGCCAACACGGCGGATATTTAAGCGGGAAAGATTTTCAATCAACCATTTGTGATCGAGCGTGAGCGGACTGACCAGGTAAGCGCGACCTGAAAAAGCAATCACGCCGATTCGATCATCCGGTCGGCCACTGATAAATTTCTCGGTCACCTGTTTGACAACTTCAAGCCGACTCGCGCGCTCCGATCCGATGGAAAAATCCTCAGACAGCATCGAGAGAGAGACGTCAAGCACAAGCATGATGTCGATACCGCTTGTCCGAACGCGGCTCGTGGCAGTACCAAACTGCGGTCGGGCAATGGCAACGATCAGGCATGCACATCCGATGTAATAGAACGCGTTTCGGATAGCCTTCGTCCAAAAATCTTGAAAAGTCGTTGCCTTGGCAAAAATGCGCGCGGCGGCGAATCGGATGACCGGCGGTTTTTGCAAGCGTTTCCCGAGGAACCACAACAACGGGAGTAGTACCAATAAAAGAAGAAACCAGGGTTGGTCGAATCGGAACGACGAATTCACTTTGCTTCCTCCACGAAAGCCGAAACCTGTTCAAACAAACCCTCGCTCTCCGCGGGGCCAACGGCAACTCGAGCGAATTTGATCGAATCGCAGGTAACCAGAAATTGGCGCAACCTTTCCTGTTGCGCGAGGTCAAAATGGGGGTTTTCTGAAGCCTCGCTTAAAAACTCGATCGTGGTTTGTCGAACGGCTCGTATGCCAAACTGTTGTTCTATAAAGCTTCTAAGAATATCGGAAACTTCGATGCTGAAATCGTAACCGCTGTCAGTGGAGATTCTTGATTTCACTTCTTTCAGTCGCCGCTTCGCCACCTCTCTCGGCAGAGGAGGTTGGACAGTTCGGGGTTTCGGATTTGGCCAAAGAAAATATGCAACCGCCGCGAGCAGCAGCAAGGCTGCCAGAATGGCAACCAGCCACAGCGAAGGGGAACCGGTGATCGGCGGGCGAATGTCCTCGATTTCGTCCGGAGCTTTCGAAGCGGCTTGTGCTAGTAGTAACCAAATCATTGGCGTCTTAGCCGGCTTGCTCTTCGGATGAAGAATGACCGAAGCACCGGAAAATAATCCTGATCGGTTCGAAGTGAGACTGAATCAATACCCTTTCTCTTGAACAAACCTTCGCGTTCGGTCCGTTCCTGTTCGGCGAGGGTGCTGAATTCGGATCGCACGCGCCGATTAGACAAATTGATCTCGTAAGTCGAATGAGTCTCAGGATCTTCTACTCGGACTACTCCGATATCCGGCAAAGATTGTTCGCCCCGATCTTCGATTGGAATCGCAATCAGGTCATGGCGGTGGCTGCAGATTGTCAAAGGCCTTTCATAATTAACGGTCTGAAAATCGGAGAGGAGAAAGACGACGGCTCGTCGAGTGGTCACCCGATTTAGGAAATTCAGAGGCTGCGCAAGGTCGGTTTTTCTTCCCTCTGGCTCGTAGTACAGAATCTCGCGGATCAGCCGGAGGATATGAGTTCGCCCTTTTCTCGGGGCGATGTAGAGTTCGACGCGATCCGTAAAAAGTATCAAGCCAACTTTGTCGTTGTTTCGAATTGCGCAAAATGCCAAAAGGCAGGCTACTTCTGCCGCCAGTTCCCTCTTGCTGGCGTTCACGCTGCCGTAACTGCCCGAAGCGCTCACGTCGATCAAGAGCATGACTGTCAGTTCACGTTCCTCGATATACTTCCTGACATAAGGCTCGCCCATTCGGGCGGTCACATTCCAATCGATCGATCGAACTTCGTCGCCGAAATCGTACTGACGAAACTCATGAAAATTCATTCCGCGTCCCTTAAAGACGCTGTGGTACTGGCCGGCAAAAGCCGTCTCCACGAAGCGGCGCGCCCGGAGTTCCAGCTTGCGTATCTTTCTTAAAATCTCGGGTACGGACTGCATCGATTCACATCAAGGGACGGCAAGTCCGGCAAAAATTCTCTGAATGATGATCTCGCTCGTCACTTCCTCGGCCTCGGCTTCGTAACTGATGATTACGCGGTGTCGCAAGACGTCCGGACCGACCGATTTAATGTCATGCGGGGTCACATAACCTCTCCCGTTGAGAAACGCGTGGGCTCGCGCGGCCAGCGTAAGATTGATCGTGGCGCGAGGTGAAGCCCCGTACCTGATTAATCCGTCCATGCCGAGGTTGTAATCCTTCGGGCGCCGCGTTGCCCAGACGATATCAACGATGTAATCCTTGACCCGTTCATCGATAAAGATGCGATTCACGATCCCGCGTGAGCGTATAATCTCTTCCGGCGATGCGACCGTTTCAACCGAGAGATTTGGCGCCGAAGTGCCCATCAGATCCAGGATTTTGCGCTCCTCTATCTTTGACGGATAACCGATGTTGAGCTTCAGCATGAACCGGTCTAGCTGAGCTTCGGGAAGCTGATAGGTACCCTCATGCTCAAGTGGATTCTGGGTGGCCAGCACCAAAAACGGATCGGCGAGCGGATAGGTCTGTTCACTGATGGTGATGCTGCGTTCCTGCATCGCTTCGAGCAATGCACTCTGCACCTTCGCTGGAGCGCGATTAATTTCGTCCGCTAAAATAAGGTTGGAAAATATGGGGCCGAGTTTAGGCCGGAATTCGCCGTCACGCGGATTATAGATCATGGTCCCAATGATATCTGCCGGCAACAGGTCCGGTGTGAATTGGAGACGGCGAAAATTCGTATTGATGCAGGAAGCGAGCGTTTTGACTGCGAGCGTTTTGGCCAATCCTGGAACGCCTTCCAGGAGAACGTGGCCGTTCGCGAGCAACCCAATGAGTAATCGGTCAATGAGATACTTCTGGCCTACGATGACGCGGGAAATCTCATTCTGGACCGCGTGAACCCATTTTCCGTTGCTGTTTACCTCCTCCGTTATCGCCTCAGTCGAGATGGTCATATTGGATGTTACAGATCAGACATTCTACCCCTGTATCCGTTTAAATACAGGCAACCGATGAAATTGTGGCAAGGGCGGCGTAAGCATGGCACATCGCGATTTGCCTCTGGAGAACCGCGCGAGGAGGGCTTTTTCTCACCTGAACGGCTTTCCATCTGCCGCGTCCGGGTTCATGGGCGGACGTCCAGGCGACTCCGACGCGCTTTTTCGTTGCAACCTTCGGAGGTCGAAATCATGCTTCCGGTAATCTTGTATCCAACTCCTTGGCAGAAGAAGATGCTATGGAACGCAATCACCTCGTTCTCTTTGCTGGTGATTGCCGGGATCGTTATTTTCACTTTATATGTCACCACGCAGATTCTCGCCTTTCTTCAGCCCCTGCTCCTGCCAGTCGCGGTCGCTGGGGTGTTTGCATATTTGCTGGAGCCGGTGGTCAGTTGGCTAGCCCGCAGAAGGTTGCCTCGGCTTCTGGCTGTCGTTATCGTTTTCGGAGCGTTTCTCCTGGGTGCCGTACTGTTGGTCGTTGGATTCGTTCCTTCGCTCTATACCGAAAGCGTGAAATTCTCATCCGCGCTTCCCGGCTATCTGGAACGGGGCTGGGGTGCCTTTGACGGTTTTCTTGAACAGAATCTTGAGAGATTTCCTCAACTTGGCGGCAAGCCGTCTCCCACACCTGCGCCGGCGCCTCAGCCCGTCAAACCGGATTTGTCAGACGCCCAGAAACCAAATTCCGGCCTCGCGCGCTATCAAAACAACCCTTACGTCCAGCAGTCTTTGCAATATCTGAACGACCAACTCCCCTCCTTGGTTCAACGCTCCTGGAACTTCATCCAGACGAGCTTGACTGGGGTTTTCGGCGTGTTCGGCTTCATGTTTGGCCTGCTGGTGGTCCCAATTTATCTATTTTTCTTTTTGAAGGAGAGCCCGCGGATCGCGGAATCCTGGAGCAACTACCTACCCCTTCGTCGCTCCGAGTTTAAGGATGAGGTGGTTGCCGTTCTGACGGAGATCAACGGCTATCTCATCAATTTCTTCCGCGGCCAGGTGGTCGTGGCCCTGATTAACGGCGTCCTGCTGGCGATCGGATTGTCAATTTTGGGTTTGCAGTTCGGCTTCCTGATCGGACTTGGGTTCACCTTTTTCGGAATCATGCCCTACGCCGGGTACATCATTTGTTACATACCCGCGGTCCTGATCGCGTTCGCGCAATTCAATGACTGGATTCATCCGTTGTGGGTCACGATCATCTTCTTTTTGATCGTCGCTCAGATCGATGGATTAGTGACCACGCCACGCATCGTGGGAAATTCGGTCGGTCTCCACCCGATGACGGTCATCGTCTCTGTCTTCCTGTGGACGCTCGTTTTGGGAGGCTTACTGGGAGCAGTCCTGGCGATTCCGTTGACAGCGACGCTGAAAGTCCTCCTCCATCGATACGTCTGGGACCGCCAAAGGAACATTTTCTTTCAGGACGATATTTCGACGAAGGACGAGATCGAGATCGCTACGTAGCCCTAGTGTCCTGTCCCCGAAACAGCATGTTATCTTATCTGAGGACACCAGGACCAGGGCAGTCCCGAGGGAAAACCCAAACCTTGAAACAACCTATCCCATGTGGCCGATGATGTTGTCACCGAACTCCGAGCACTTGATTTCCGTCGCCCCATCCATCAATCGGGCGAAATCGTAAGTAACTTTCTTGCTCGCAATAGCGCCGTTAACGCCCTTGATCACAAGGTCCGCGGCTTCGGTCCAACCAAGATGCCTCAACATCATTTCTCCTGAGAGCACAACCGAACCCGGATTGACCTTGTCGAGATTCGCATATTTAGGGGCCGTCCCATGTGTTGCCTCAAAGATGGCATGGCCACTGTGGTAGTTGATGTTGCCGCCTGGCGCAATGCCGATGCCTCCGACTTGGGCGGCCAACGCATCGGACAGATAATCGCCGTTCAAATTGAGCGTTGCGATAACATCGAAATCTTCTGGTCGAGTCAGGACCTGTTGCAGGGTGATGTCAGCAATTGCGTCTTTAACGAGGATCTTGCCCCCGCCCAAGGCGGCTTTCATCTCCGCGTTTGCGCTTTTCTCGTCTTGCTCCTTCTTCGTTCGTTCCCACTTTGCCCAGGAATAAGTCTCGTTGCCAAAAAGAGTGTCGGCCAACTCGTAGCCCCAGTCCCTGAAGCTTCCTTCTGTAAACTTCATGATATTGCCCTTGTGCACGAAGGTCACAGATTTTCTTTTGTTGGCGATTGCGTACCGAATCGCAGCGGCGATAAGCCGGTTGGTTCCGAGATGACTCACAGCCTTGATCCCGATTCCAACCTCAATTTGCGGAGTTCCAAGCGCCGCTTCCCCAGCCAGGAATGCCTTCGCGGCATTCTCCGTCCCAAAACGGATCTTACCAAATTCCTTGGGAAACTCTTGTTCGAACAGTTTCAAAAAACGCTGCGACTCCGGCGTTCCAGCGCGGAATTCGATCCCGGCGTAAATGTCCTCCGTGTTTTCGCGGAAAATCACCATGTCGACCTTTTCCGGGTTGCGAACCGGCGACGGTACTCCCTGGAAGTACTGAACCGGTCGCAGACAAACGTATAAGTCCAGCAGTTGCCTAAGGGCGACATTCAAGGACCGGATTCCGCCGCCGATCGGTGTCGTTAAGGGTCCCTTGATTCCGACCAGGTACTCTTTGAAGGCCGTGACCGTATCTTCCGGCAGCCACTCGTCGAAACGATTCTTAGCGGTCTCGCCCGCGTAAACTTCGAACCAGGCAATTTTCTTGGAACCACGATAGGCCTTTGCGACCGCTGCGTCGAAAACACGCTCGCTGGCCGCCCAGATATCCGGCCCGGTGCCATCTCCGCGGATGAAGGGGATGATCGGATTATCCGGACTTCGGATTCTGCCGTTGTGCGTCGTGATCTTGTCTCCGGCAGGCGGCTGAACATTTTGGTATGCCATAGTGCTACGCTCAGAGCGATGAGTCTTTAAGGTTGGAAACGATTAAGATAACAGCCATTCGTTACCGAAAAAAGGTAGAACGCGCAAATGGCGTTTTTGGATTTAGGCGTCGAGCGAACCGATGAGGTAAAAGCTCGACATGCCGGGCGCAAACCCCAAAACTCCAAGCGCAAAAAGCCAAACTTAAAGTCAAAGCTCGAAATCAAAGCGGAAGCCTGTTCGAGGCGAGTTGCAAACCAAAGGTACTATGCTTAAATCATGGGCGGGAGAAAATTAACTCGGTTAACCTTTTAGATCGTCTATGTTTACGACCGGGCAAAGCTCGACCGAGCAACGCTCAGATTCCGACCTGCAGGCCGATGCCCAGGAACTCGCCGAAATCGTGATGCGAATGCAGCGAAAATTCCTTCTCAACCTGTCAGAGGAACTCAGGCACGGAAGTGTTTCCTTTCCGCAATATTTTTTGCTCGGCTATCTCGACAAACAGGAGGTAATAACCATGTCCGGTATCGCTTCGAAGATGGGTCACACCACCGCTGCGGCTACCGGTTTGGTCGATCGGCTCGAAAAGCTTGAATATGTTCAGCGTTCACATGCACTGGATGACCGTCGCAAAGTCATGGTAAAAATCACCAAAAAAGGATCTGGGCTCGTTGCTGAAATCCGTCGTGACATGGTGGACAAGATTACGACGCTTTTGCGTGAGCACCTGACGGCCGAGGAAGGGAGAGCCTGGCTTCAGATCTATCGCAAGATCGCAGATTATTCCGATAAATTGCCTAAAAAATGATGAGAGTTCCGTTGTTAGCCTTAGCCTTTGCAGGGTTCTCCTGCACCTTAATCGCCGGCGAGTCGACTGTCGGTTTACGCGGTCATCCGCTAACGATCAGTGAAGCCGTTGAACTCGCGCTCAAGCAGAACCCGAGCATCCTTGAGCAAATCCAACAACTCAAAGTCCAGAGGGGGCTCGTTTTCCAGGCTCAATCCAAGCTCCTCCCGCAGTTGACCGCCGCGACCAACTACTCGCAGCAGGACAACGCGCTTTCCCCATCGGTTTCTTCCAGTCGTTCGAATTTTGACCTGCTTGCCATACCAAGCAATCAGCCTTTGTTCGTCAACGGCAGCATCAACCCCGCCGTATCTACGGTTCCCGTGGGTGGCTTTTCCGGAGGCGCTACCGGTTCGGCCAACCAAACCTGGCAGGTCACGCTGACTGCTTCGCAATTGATCTACGATGGCGGCGCTACCATTGCTTCACGCCGAGCCGCACGGATCAACGAAGACCAAGCTTACTATACGCTTCGTGACACGATCGACACCGTTGTGCAGACAGTTCGTACCCAATTCTATCAGATCCTGCTCAATAAGGCTTTGGTGCAGGTCCAGGAAGAGTCGGTGAACCTCCTCCAAAGCCAACTTGAGGACCAGAAAAGCCGCTACGAAGCGGGTACCGTTCCCCAATTCAACGTTCTGCAGGCCGAGGGTCAACTCGAGAACCAAATTCCACAGCTGATCGCCGCCGAGAACAACTATTTCATTGCTCAGGTCACACTTGCTCGCACGCTCGGTATCCCTGCCAACCGCCAGTACACTACCGAAAATCCACTGCCGGTATTCGGGGAGCTTAGTTATGAGCCAATCAAATACGACCTCGGCTCTGCCTTGATTGCCGCTCGGGCAAACCGCCCGTCACTGAAGGCTCAGCGCTCCTCTATTCTTGCGAACGTCGAGAACATCACTGTTCAAGCGTCGGGTTATAAACCTACCTTCACGGCGAATGTTGGGCTGGAGCAACAGAGCAATCCCACGACCAATAATCTGGGTCGTACGCTGCAGGGCTGGTTTTTGGGCGTGCAAGGTTCGTGGAATGTTTTCGACGGGGGGCTGACTTATGGGAAAATGAAACAGGCGCGAGCACAATTGGAACAGTCGAAGGTCGTCTACGATGATGCGGTCCGCCAGGTTGAGTTGGAAGTCGCTACTTCGGTTAGCAACCTGCGGCAGGCTGCCCTCACCGTCGATAGCGCCAACACGGGTGTCAACGTCAACCTCGAGGCCCTTCGTTTGGCCGATGAGCGTCTTGCCGCAGGCACCGGCACTCAGCTGGACGTTTTGAACGCCCAACAGCAGCTCACTACCGCTCGATCCAATCTGGTGTCTGCAAAGTTCTCTTACATATCGGCGGTTGCGTCGTACCAGCAGTCGACCGCGACGGAGACAAAATACAACGATATCTTTGATGATGGCCAGGCACGTCCGTCTACCTTAACGAGGGTCGAGGCTTCGAAAGCGTCTCGAGCCAGGTACAACTCACCGCTCGACCCGACTATGCCCGCGACTCAGAAGGCGAAACGGATATCTCTGACCCCGCCGGAGGGAAAGATAGAAACATCGAATGACTAATCCCCCTGTCGAACGTTTCCCCGCCCTCGATGCGCTGGAAGACGTTTTGCATGGATTTATCCTCAGGGTACCGGGTCTCGACGTCCAAACAGATCGGGAAACCGCTCTGGGGAGGCTGGACGGCTTTCACGAAGTAGCCCTGCAGAGCTTCGGCGGGCGGCAGCTTCGTCTCGCCGAGCAAGTCCATCACAACTCCGTTGCCGTCGTCTCCGTTGGTTCGCCTGCAAAGAGCGCAGGAGTCGATGCCTTGATTACCTGTGATCCGGATGTCTTGCTTGGCATTTACGTCGCCGATTGTTGCGCCGTGTTCCTTGTCGAGCCGAAAGACCGAGTCATCGGGCTCGTTCATTCGGGGAGCAAGGGAACCGCGCTCAATATCGCGAGTGCTGCCGTGCAGAAAATGTCGACGGCGTTTGGCAGCGACCCCTCCGGAATTGTCGCCCAGCTTAGCCCATGTATCCGGCCTCCAAATTATGAAGTCGATTTTGCCGGCGCGATCGTGCAGCAACTGAAACAGTCTGGCGTGAAACAGGTATTCGATTCCGGTGAGAATACCGGAGCGGATTTGAAAAAATTCTATTCGTACCGGATGGAGAAGGGTCGGACCGGCCGCATGCTCGCGTTGTTGGCGTTGAAGCCTTAAGTCAGCTATGGTAGGCCTTGTGAAATACCGGTTGCGGTGCTTCGGCTCAGCGGTCGCCCCTGGTTCAGATGTCTGCGGGCCCTATTTCCCGGGCACAATCTCCTCCGATGACCACTAAGGATCCTGGGCAGGGGGATAATCTGAATGCGGCTGAGGTTCTTTTAGTGTTTACGAATTGGCTCGCTCCCAGACGGACGTTCGACGGCGCGGTCATTGAAATGATGGATCGTCCTCAGGGGATTTCGGGGGAGTTGGAAGTTGACCTCGAAAATCTTGAAAAACTGAATCGATACTTCGGGAGCTATGCTCTGATTCGGTATTTCCTGCGTCGTTGGCTTCGACCGGGCCGCTCCCTGACCGCGATCGATTTGTGTACGGGATTCGGAGACATTCCGCGCTTCATCGTCCAATGGTGTCGAACAAACCAAATCGCGATCCGGATCACGGCGGTCGACTTTCAACCGGCTACGCTCGAACTCGCAAGCCAGCGCTCAAAATCCTTTCCCGAGATCACCTTTTTGGAATCCGATGTTTTGAAGTTCGCTCCGAATAGTTCGGCCGATCTCGTGTTTTGTTCATTGGCACTCCATCATTTTAGCGAGACCGAGGCGATTGGCCTTTTGCGGAACGCGCGGGCCATGGCGCAACGCAGCATCCTGGTAGCCGACCTTGAACGGACTGATCTCGGGATCGCCGGTGTCTACCTGCTGACGGCCTGCGCTTTTCGGGAACCGATGACTCGTTTCGACGCTCGGCTATCTATTCGGCGTGCATTTTCCTTTCGTGAAATGCGGCAGCTTGCCTCAGCGGCCGGCTGGAAGCAGTTCGGTCATCGACGTTTCCGGGTTTGCCGGCAGGCGATCTGGCTCGAGAGTTGAATCCGCAACGAATAACGGCCAGAATGCGATACAAATGAGATCGTTAGTGTTATTTCTGCTGGCCCTGCCTTTGATGCTCGTACAATCCGGTCGCGCACAAGAAAACAAAATCGACGTGGATCAGTTCCGCTTGGAGGCAACGGACGGGGCAGAAGCTCATGCCGGCGTTAACAATGAGTCGCCGGGCGGCCAAAAGGCGGTAACGGTTGTCGTCTCCAAAATCGGGATGGAGTTCTGGAGTGTGGAACTGCGGGCTACCGGGATTAACTTCGAGCCGGGCAAAACGTATGAAGTGAAGTTTCAGGCGAAGAGCACTCCGGCGCAGTTCATTTACGTTGTTCCGGAAAAGATCGAGGATAATCAGGGATCTGTTGCAGAAGGTACGATGCTGCAAATTCCAGATAATTGGAGGGAATGCACAGTTGTTTTTCATACGACGGACACCGCGAATCCGGGACGCTTGACGCTCTCGAGCCTATCCGCAAATCCAGCTTCATACTGCTTCACCAATTTTAGCGTGAGCGAAAAATAGGTCGTCGAGCAGGCAAGCGGCTACGAGAGCCGCGAGCCTGCGCTGGAGCGCTAAATTCTGAGATCACGGCCCACTCCTGGAGGCGACGTGCAGCTTTGATAGCTCAGAGCGATTGATTTTTCCGCGTTGATTGAATGGCAGCTCCCGCACGATCTGAATCTCACGAGGAACCTGCCAGCTGCTGAGACCGTCACGGCAATGGCTTTCCAATAACTGTCGCGAGAGGGTTTTCGAGCCCACAACATACGCGACCAACTCTTCATTTCGGGTTGTCGACGGAATTCCGAAGACGATTGCATCGACAACTCCGGGCATTTTACGGAGATGTTCTTCGATGACGGCTGGGTGAACCTTCTTTCCGGCGACGTTTACGAATTCCGTGATACGTCCGACGAGACGTATTCCCAGATTTGACCACTCGACAAGGTCTCCCGGAACAAATTGCTTACCGTCGAGGATATCCCGGTCTGAAGCTGGGAAATAGCCGTCCGCAATGCTCGGTCCGCGTACAGCGATTCGATTGGCGCCAATTTTGGTGATCTCAATTCCGTTCAAGGGTGTGCCGGCAAAGCCGCTAGGCATTTCCAGTTCGTCGTCGCGATCATAGGCAATGCCACCGCACTCCGAAGAACCGTAAAAACTATGGATCTTCAGGCCGAAGCGGCGATGGAATTGGCGCGAAATCTCGGGCGCCAGTGGCGCGCCGGCCGAAATGCAGAGGCGAAGGGCGGCAGAATCCACGGCCCCTGACAATGATCCAAGCGCCTGAAACAGCGGGGGCGTTCCAGGAAATACGGTCGCTCCGGAGTTCTGCAGGTGGCGGTAGACCGCTCGTGGCATCCGATCCGCTGAGCAAATCAGTCCGGTTCCTTGAAAGAGCAAGGGAGTCACCAAATTACTGAATCCGTACGAGTGCGAGAATGGGATGACCCCGAAGTTCACATCTTCCGGCCGAATGCCCATCGTGTTACAGATATTTCGGCAGTCAGCGAGAAGCTGGGTCTCGCGAAACCGCACGGCTCGCGGAGAACCGGTGGTTCCGGAAGTAATCTTGAGCAGGTCGGGTTTTGGTCCTTTCCAGACAACTTGCGGATGCTCGAAATGTTCGATGCTGCTGGTTCGGACCAGGCCTCGGGCCTGGACGAGTTCCAGAACGCTCTCCAGTTGGGTTTCCGGCACGTCAGGGTCGATTGGAGCAACGACCAGCTCTCGATCCCAGCCCGCCAGGAGAAATGCGGGCCAGGTGGGATCATTTCCGAATGCGCCGACCACACCGTCGCCGGCCGAAAACCTCGACAACCGAGCTCTCCACGCTGCTCGTTCTTCTTCCACGTCCTGGAATGTCCGCAGGATGGTGCCATCTTCTGCGAAGAGTGCCGGATCCCGGCTTCTTTCGTCTAAAACCCGTTTCCAGAAACTAGCGAATAGCCTTGGTTCCACTTGCGCCGCCCGAACTGTGTGATAGTGTTGGTTTCTTTTTATAGACATGAAGGCTGACATCCATCCGAAATACGTCGAGACGACCATCGTCTGTGCATGTGGCGCCGTTTATCACACGCGGTCTACTCGTCGCGATATCAAAATCGGCATTTGTGCCGCCTGTCATCCGTTTTTTACCGGTGAACAGAAGTTTGTCGACACGGCTGGCCGCGTCGAGAAATTCACCCGTCGATACGGTAAGACACTGATGGGTAAGGGCAAGTCGAAGTAGCCTTTTGGAACTCGCTTTGAAACGGTGACGGCGCGTGTCGCGCTTTCACCGTTTTAGTTTTTATGGATTTTGGGCCATTAATCGAGCAGAAGCGGAAACGATTTCAAGAGCTGGAGACTCAAGTCGCATCGTCTTCACTTTTTGAGAATCCGAAACGGGCAAGGGAAGTGATGCGTGAACACGCGGCGCTGAAATCTCTCGTCGATGATTGGGAGGTTCTGGCGAAAAGCGCGCGAGAGCTTGAGGAGAATCGCGAGCTTGCCGTCGGGCCTGACGCCGAACTGGCAGAATTAGCCCAAGGCGAAATCCCGGCTCTTGAAAAGCGGGTGGCCGAGCTCACCAGGTCGGTTCAGTACGCGTTGTTGCCTCCAGAGCCGCACGAAGATCGAGACGCCATTATGGAGATTCGGGCGGGTACAGGGGGAAGTGAGGCTGCTCTGTTCGCTGCTGATTTGTATCGGATGTACAGCAAGTATGCCGAACCGCACGGATTCAAGATTGAGGAGCTGGAAAGCAGCGCCTCGGAACTGGGCGGGCTTAAGGAAATCATCTTCAAGGTAAGTGGCGCGTCCGTCTTCCGGGTCCTTCGGTACGAGAGCGGGGTTCATCGGGTGCAGCGCGTACCGATGACGGAGGCTCAAGGGCGAATTCACACCTCGACTGCAACGGTGGCCGTTCTTCCTGAAGCCGAGGAGGTCGATATTGAGATCAGGCCCGAAGATCTGCGCATCGAGGTGAGCCGGTCGGGAGGTCCAGGGGGCCAGGGAGTTAACACGACAGACTCTGCGGTCCAGATCGTCCATATTCCCACCGGTAAGATCGTCCGTTGTCAGGACGGTCGCAGCCAACAGAAGAATAAGGAGAAGGCCTTGGCGATCCTTCGCTCCAGATTACTCGAGGAAAGGCAACTCGCGGAAGCGGAGAAGTACTCGGCTCACAGGCGGAGCTTGATCGGTTCTGGCGGCAGAGAGGAGAAAATTCGGACCTACAATTTTCCTCAGAACCGCGTCACTGACCATCGTATCGGTCTGACACTGTACAATCTGGACCTATTTATGGAGGGGCAGCTTGGCGAAATGGTCACGGCGCTGCAGGTCAGCGACATGGAGCAGCGGCTAAAAGAAGCAGGATTGGAACCAGCTTCGAAGTGAATTTGAATCTCTCAACGTGACCGTTCTCGAAGTCCTCCAAAACACTGCGGCGTACTTCGCCAAAAAACATGTTGAGCACCCGCGTCTAAACATCGAGCATCTTTTGGCGGACGCCCTTGGCAAGAAGCGGATTGATTTATATCTCGAGTTTGATCGCGCCCTGTCCGAGCAGGAACTGGAACCTCTACGGGAGAAGGTGAGAAGGCGAGCGGAGGGCGAACCACTACAGCATCTTCTGGGTCACTGGGAGTTTCTGGGTCGCAGATTCAGGACTGATCGCCGAGCTCTGATCCCGCGGTCGGAAACTGAGCTCCTTGTCGAGGCGGTGCTAAAGAAGATCGAGATCGGCGATCCAAAAGCGACTCGCCTGGTGGATGTGGGTACGGGCTGCGGCGTCCTCGCCATCTCCTTCGCGCTGGAACAACCGAAACTGGAGGTCGTCGCTGTTGATATCTCGGACGATGCGCTGGTCTTGGCGCGAGAGAACGCAGAGAAACTTGGAGTGCCGGATCGGATCTCGTTCTGTCAATCGGATCTGCTCGATCGGATTGACGGCCCATTTCACTGGATTGTGGCGAACCTTCCCTACATCCCCTCGGACAGATATTCCGGGATTGCAACGCGAAGTACAATTCGATCCCGCACTCGCTCTCGACGGCGGTGAGGATGGATTGACGATTATCAAAAGGCTGATTGACTCGATTCCAGGCAAAATAGCGTCAAACGGTCTGGTCGCTCTTGAGCTCGGCCAGGGTCAGGCGGAGCGGGTACGGAATTTTTTGGCTCGCCAAAAGCTATCGAGAAATCACAATGATGAAGGATTACCAAGGAGTCGAGCGGATCCTAATCGCTAGGTATGGATAAAATCATCGTTCATGGGGGGCATCGTTTGGCGGGAACGGTCAAGATCAGCGGGTCGAAAAACTCGGCTTTGCCCATTTTAGCCGCTACGCTGCTGACGAAGGATCCCTGCGTGATCCAGCGTGTGCCCGATCTGAGCGATGTGCACTATATGCTCCAGATTCTGGCGCACCTGGGAGCGGATGTGGAGCGAGCCAGCGGTATCGTGACGGTGAAAGCCGAGCGGGTCAACAGCGTTGCTCCTTACGAAATTGTCCGGAAAATGCGCGCTTCGATTTGCGTATTGGGACCGCTTCTTGGCCGGGAAAAGGAGGCGACCGTTTCTTTGCCGGGCGGCTGCGTGATTGGAGACCGCCCGATTGACTTGCACCTTCGGGGTTTTGAAGCGCTCGGCGCCGCCGTGCGTGTCCATGGCGGTAACGTCAAGGTTTTTGCTCCGTCGCTCCATGGAGCGGCGATTCCGCTGAAAGGCAAGTTCGGTACGACCGTTCTGGGCACGGACAATATCATGATGGCTGCGGTTCTCGCCGATGGCACAACGATTATTGAAGATGCGGCCTGCGAGCCGGAGGTTGTTGATCTCGCCTATTTTCTCAACAAGATGGGCGCGAATATCAAAGGGGCTGGCAGTTCGCGAATCGTGATTGAAGGCGTAAAGGAATTGCATGGCGCAGAACACGAGGTGATCCCGGATCGGATAGAGGCAGGGACTTTTCTAATCGCCGGCGCCATCGCAGGCAAGGAAGTCACTGTCAACCGGGTTAGATCGGACCATTTGACGGCGGTAACCGACGCGCTGGTGGCTTGCGGGTTTCGATGTTCGCGGAAATAACGGTTCATTGACGATACACGCGAACGGAGATCTCAAATCCTTGGATCTGAAGACCCAGCCATATCCCGGGTTCCCGACGGATATGCAGGCCCAAATGTGCGCCCTCCTCTCGACCGCTGGTGGAGAGAGTTCGGTCACGGAAAATATCTTTCCTCAACGTTTCATGCACGTTTCCGAGCTAAAACGAATGGGGGCGGCAATCGAGCTGGATGGCGCGACGGCAAATATTCGCGGCGTGGACAATTTGAGCGGAGCGCCGGTCATGGCAAGCGATCTCCGTGCGTCGGCCGCGTTGGTTCTGGCGGGCTTGCTGGCCGACGGGACGACCGAGATTAATCGCGTTTACCACATCGATCGCGGCTACGAAATGATCGATGAAAAGCTCGAAGGACTCGGGGCCTGCATCGAGAGGGTCAAGGTGTATAGCTCCCCCTCGACTCACTCTGCCAGCCATCACATGCCACGGGAGCAGCCTGTCAGCACGTCTCCGAACCGGTCAAATGGAAGGTGCTGTGTGCGGCTATTGTTTCTGGAGAAATAAATAGATCGCCCGGTACTTAACCCGTGCCGTGTCGGTCGCAGACTTCGGCGGTTCATGTAGGAGGGACACCGCCTGCGGTCGCAATCCGAAGAACGTATTCAGCTGAACTCAAGGCCCCCGTACCGGTTTTCGACTTGGCAGCGATTAATAGCCAGGGGATGTCCTGCTGACTGGGTGCGCTCACCGATTTAAGCGGCGGAAGGCTGCCCACCAGTTCGCTTCCATCGCTCAGGGACCACGTCGGCCCGGCAAAATGCTTTCCGAGAATCTCGCCCGTTAAACTTTTCAACTCGGCCTCGGGCGCCTTGAACACCCATTCATACCCGCCGGCGGAATTGGTCCTGCTTTGGTAGATTTGTACCCCTTCTCCTTCAATCGCCAGGACAATGCTGGTGCCTTCCGGTAAAGGTAATCCGTGATTTTCCGCCGCCATGGCCGAAAACCGGACCGTGAGACAGAGGAACGAAAGAATGGAGATCCAGAGCCTGTAAGCTGCCATTTAGAGCTCGAAAATCACACACTTGATCTCCGAGTGCAAGCAGGCGAACGACTCTTCGAGTCCCGACAGAATCAGTCCAGATACTATCGCGAGGCGACCAGACTTCTGGTGAGAGACGTAGCCAAAACGATCGATCCGCCGGCGATCGACCAGAATGAAGGGTGTTCACTTGTGACAAGCATCACCCAGATCGGATTTAAAATCGGTTCGATGATACTGATAATGGACGCGTCGAGAGCCCGGACGTGGCGGATCGCTCTTGAATAAAGCAGATACGGAATAGCTAGCTGCACGATTCCGAGCAGAAGCAACCAGGGTCCGTTTTGCTGGATTTTGACGAAAGGAAACATCCAGGGCAACGCGAACAGGACCGTGATCCCGTTGCCCAATAAGACGACTGCCTCGGGCGATCCTGCTCGCTCGTGCCGCATGAGAACCGTTAGCCACGCGAAAGCAATGCCGCTGGCAACCGCGGCGATTACACCCGAAAGACCTTGCAGGCTCAGATGGTCGAGAAAGAATAGTGCGACACCGGTAAGGGCGATGAGGATGAGTACCCAATCCTGCCATTTCGTGCTCTCGTGCAAAAACCAGGGACTGATGATCGCGATATAAATAGGCGCCGTGTATTGGAGAAAAATCGCGTTCGCCGCAGTGGTCAGCTTCGTGGCAACGACAAAAAGGATCACCGTTGCGGAATAGGCGATTGCTCCCGGGACGGATTGCCACGAGATCTTTCGGACAACACCGGGCATGACGAGGCCGACTATCAGCATCGCGATCAGGCTTCGCGCGCCGGCTATCGCTATCGGCGTCCAGTCGATGGACTTTATGAGAACGCCGCCCAGAGACCAGAGGACGCGGCCGCAAGCAATAGCACAACGTGTTTGTTCAAAGTCAAGCAGAAAACGGACTGCGAGCCTTGCCATGCGGCACGGGCACGCGGCGCGATTGACTGCACGCGCGAGACGCCCATGCGACGCTATGGCAATGCGCGAAACGCCAAGGTCGCGTTATGACCACCGAACCCGAATGAATTATTGAGCGCCAGACGAACATCTTTTGCTCCGCGCCACATTCGGAACATAATCCAGATCGCAATCCGGATCCGGGTTGTCCAAGTTGATCGTTGGAGGAATAACTCCGTACTTGATCGCCAGGACGCACACGGCACTTTCCACCCCGCCGGCACCGCCGAGTAAGTGTCCGGTCATCGATTTCGTGGAGCTGACTAAAAGCCCGTTTTTCGCATGGTTACCCGCTAGCAGCTTGATCGCGTTGGTCTCACAAACATCTCCGACCAGTGTCGATGTAGCGTGGGCATTGATATAGTCCACTTCGGTCACGTTTGCCCCGGCGTTATCCAAGGCGAGTTGCATTGCGCGCGCGACGGTTATTCCGTCAGGGCGCGGAGAGGTCATATGATAAGCGTCTGAGGTCAGGCCATAACCCGCCAATTCGCAATAGATTTGTGCCCCACGTGCTTTGGCTCTCTCGTACTCCTCGAGAACCAGAATTCCAGCGCCCTCGCCCATCACAAATCCATCACGTTCGCGATCGAACGGTCGCGATGCCTTCTCGGGCTCATCATTGCGGGTACTCATTGCCCGCATCGAGCAAAATCCGGCTATCCCAAGGCCGCAAATGACGGCTTCTGATCCACCCGCGAGAAAAATGTCTGCGTCCCCGTAACGGATCATTCGCCAAGCTTCTCCGATCGAGTTGGCAGCGGTTGCGCAGGCGGTGACAATTGAGAAATTGGGTCCCTCGAGGCCATACTCCATCGAGATCAGCCCACTCGCCATGTTTACGATCATCATCGGGACCATGAATGGCGACACGCGGGATGCGCCCTTGTTCATTAGAACCGTATGTTGATCTTCGAGACTCTTGAGGCCGCCGATACCGCTCCCTACAAGCACGCCGAATCGCCTCCGATCGATCTTCTCCAGGTCGAGGCCACTGTCTTCGAGAGCGAGCTTGGCCGACGCCATCGCAAATTGCGCGAACCGATCGGCGCGCCGGACGTCTTTCGAGTTTCTGAAATACGACAAGGGGTTGAAATCCGGTACCTCTCCCGCAATATGGCAATCAAAGGTAGACGCATCGAACTGAGTAATCGGGCGAATGCCGCTCTTCCCATCCACGAGGTTTTTCCAAAACGATTTGAGATCGCTTCCAATGGGGGAAACAACTCCAATACCGGTTACAACGACTCGTCGGTTGCTCATGAGGACTCTGATACCGCGTTAGACTGCAATCTCTTGTTAAGCAACAGAAATCTAAACCCAAAGACGGACTCAGGAGGTTCTTGATCCCATACCCACCATCTGTACTTGTTGGAAAAGCTTTCCTTCGGTTCGAATCGAGGGAGCGATGATGATTTCCGTTTCCTGGAATTCATGAAGATTAGCGGCGCCAACGTTCCCCATACAGGTTGTGATCGCTCCGACGAGATTCTGACTCCCATCATCTACCTCTGCCGGGTCCGAAAAGGATCTGGCGAAGGGGCCCGGTCGTTCCAACCCGGATTCGCGTGCCGCGCGGCAGATTGGCATGAGGTGTCGCCATCCCCCAGTGGTATCCTTTGCCCGGCGCTTCGATCGCTTTCGCGAAAGCGCTGCCGATCATTACCGCGTCCGCACCGCAAGCCAGCGCTTTGCAAACATCGCCTCCCTTGCTCATTCCGCCGTCGGTGATGATCGGTACATAGCGACCGGTCTTCTTGCAATGGTAGTCGCGGGCGGCAGCGCAGTCCACTGTAGCCGTCACTTGGGGTACGCCTAATCCCAGAACGCCACGTGACGTGCAGGCTGCACCTGGCCCGACACCGATGAGCGCACCGGCAATACCGCACTCGATGATTTCCAGGGTAGCATCATACCCAACGGTGTTGCCGACGATCACCGGGCACTTCATCTGCTGGCAGAATCCCTTAAGATCGAGCGACTTGTACTCGGTTGAAATGTGACGAACCGTTGAGACAGTGCTCTGAACGACGAAGACGTCGACCCCCGCTTCCTGCGCGAGGCTTCCATAGCGCTCCGCCTTTTGCGGGATGGAACTGACGGCGGCAATCACGCCGCCGTCCTTGATTTCTCTAATGCGTGCGGCAATCAAATCCTCCTGGACCGGTTCCTGGTAGATCTTTTGCAAGAGAGCAGTCACGTTTTCTTTGTCTGCCTCCAGGACTTTCAGCAGGACCTCTTCCGGATTCTTATACCGGGTTTGGACCCCCTCCAGGTTGAGCACGGCTAGCCCACCGAATTTACCCATCTCGATCGCGAACGGTACGTCAACGACGCCATCCATCGCGCTGGCCAGGATCGGAATCGCGAGCCTGAGTGGTTCCGTATTTTTTCGAGGTATGCTGAACGCAATATCAACTTCGTTCGGATTGATGGTCACTCTGCCCGGAACAAGTGCGATTTCATCAAAACCGTATGTCGTCCGGGCCTTTCGATTTCGGCCGATGAACATTGCCATAGGGTTAAAGTCCTCCAATTGTAACTCTCTCGTTCAAACTGCCGCAGCGAGGGCATCGCGGGAGTAGGTTGTTGGTCTTATCTTCGAAAATAGAGGCACAAATGGTGCATTGCACCAAGTAACGCAAGGCCTCTTTCTCCCGTCGCCTGCGAAGTCGTTCGAAAACTATCCAAAGCGAAAAGACGGCCGCAAGGAAAACAAAGAGGTAGATGAACACCAAAACAGACAACTCAACGCGAATCATGGCGAAGCGCCTCCCCAGTGCAAGGTGATCACTCCCCAATCCCGGCGCGGGCCAGGCTTGAATTTTACCGTCCGAATGAAATCCTCCGCCTTCTGATCCAGTTGTCCGATTCCACTCGATTGCCTTAGAAAAATAAAATCGACTTCTCCCGCAGGATTGACACCCGCGAAGATGGAGGTCGGTTCGGAAAGCGCGGAAGCCGTCGGCAGCGCGGGCAGCGATTCCGGAACTCGCGACTGGAGAGTTGAAGCGATATCCAACCGGCTGCGAAACATTCTCTTGGAAGCTGCTTCCATTGGGCGCGACCGCATTGGCAAAAGGGCCTCGGAGGAGAAAATCGATGGAATTCCGTCCTCTCGCGATCCGGAGGCGTCGGCAGGCTTCAACTCGACCGAGAGTCCGGAATAAATGGGCTTGCGCTGCGGTGTCAACTGCGCAACCAGACGCGGATCGAACCTTGGTGCGCTGACTTTCGCTGGGTTGTTCATTTCGACCCAGTCCAGCAAACTCTTATCCTGCGGGTTATTCGGATCTAGCACGGTCACTTGTGCGGAGGGCGGAAGGAGGGCTGTTGTCGTTGGATAGACGACGCGGAAAATGTAAAGGCAGAAGATGTGCCCGAAGAGCGATATCGCGATCAAAGCCGGCAGCCGGTAGTTCCATTCGCTTTTTCGCCAATCGAAGATGAAGTGCGCTTCCTGCTGATTCATCTTTCCTGAGGCGACGTCGCGAGGACAACTGAATACCCTTTTTCGAGGCAGAGGTTCATCACTTCGATGACGGACCCCTGAGGGGTCAGACGATCAGCTTGGATAATAATCGACCGGTCCGCCACGTGATCTCCTTCCAACCGATGAGCGAGTTCTTCCAGTTTTATCTGCTGATCGCGATAGTAAATGAGAGGATAAGGGCCCGCGGTGATGCTGACGATGATCGGATTCTTTTGGGGACCCAGGGTGAATTTGGAGAACGGGAGATTAACGCTGATGCCGGGATGCAGAAGGAAGGTGGAGCTGACGAGAAACAAGAGCAGCAGCAAGAAAAAAAGATCCACCAAAGAAATGATGAAAATCAGAAAAGGATTCAGGTGAATTGATCTGGTCAATTTCATCGATGCTCTCGGGCAGCTTTCGACTCGGGCGCAAACTCGATAATGGAGGGATCAGCTTCGCTCTCGGAAAGAAGATTAACTACTTCGATTCCGGCTCGTTCCATATCGTGGAGCAGAATATCCAGACGCGCAGAGAGATGGCAATACGCGAGAATCGTTGGAATAGCCACTACGAGACCTGCAGCGGTAGTAAGCAGACTCTGATAGATACCCCCGGAGACGTCTGCCAGTGTTGCGTAACCATTGTTGGCGGACAATTGGACGAATGCCTGAATGAGACCAGTCACAGTCCCAAGCAACCCAATGAGCGGGCAGATATACCCGATGGCAACGAGCATACCCAGGTTTCTCTCCAGCCGAGGAACTTCCAGCTGGCCGGCTTCCTGAACGATCTCTCTAAGCTCAGTTCGCGGTAAATGATGCCGGACGAGCGCCGCATGGATAACCCTGGTGACGGGCACCGCCGCGGCCTGACATTCAATGCGCGCTTCGGCGAGATTTCGCTTTCGGATGAGATTTGACAAGCCTTGGAGGAATTCGCCCAGATTGATCGTCGCACGGTGGAAGTATAGAAGTCGCTCTGCAAAGACAGCCATGGAAACAACGCTACAAACCAGGATGAGCCACATTAACGGCCCCCCTTTTTGCATGTAGTCGATCATCCGCAACTAATAGATGAGCAATGAGTCGCCTGCAAGAATTTGGGCAGCGGACACTAGTGGGCTCCCTGTTTCCCGGGCGCCGGCTGGAGTTGGCCGTGTTCCCGGTTGAACTTGTGCAGGAGCAATTGGGTTACAGCGTCGAGCGTGGAAAAGACATTCACGCCAGTGCTCGCGATGGATTCAAAACTTTGCGCGCGTCGTCTTCGGTTGTTCAACAAATACTCCAGATAGTTCGTAGGAGCGACCTCTTGAAGGTCTCGCTTGTTAAACTGCAAAACGTACGGAACCTCATCCGCCAAAAGACCTTGCTTCTGGAGATTTTCCTCCAGATTACGAAAGCTCACGACGTTCTCTTCCATCTTATCCCAATGAGAATCAGCCACGAAAACAACTCCGTCGACGTTGCGCAATACGAGCTGCCGCGTCGCATTGTAGATGACCTGCCCCGGCACGGTATACAGCTGGAATTTCGTTTTGAACCCCTGGAGCATTACGGCGTTCAACGGTAAAAAATCAAAAAATAGCGTGCGGTCAGCTGCCGTCGCGAGCGAGATTAGATCGCCTCTGTATGCAGGTGCGATTCGCGAATGGATATACACCAGGTTGGTTGTCTTTCCACCGAGCGCAGCACCGTAGTAGACAATCTTGAATTGGATCTCCTTGTTGGCGTAGTTGATGGTCGGCATTTCCCGAAACTATGGCTGATTTTCAAGCTCGCCCAGTGTCACAAGCTCGCTCATCACCGCTTGGACCTTTTCCCGTACGCCCGGTTTGAATGGACGGTTGTCGTGGAGAACGGTTAAACAATACTTGCCTTGTAGAAAAGTACTTAGTTGATTCCGGCCGCAGTGCAAGGTGATCGTCTCCAGCGTGCCGAGTTGCATGTTTGCCAACTTCGATCGTGCCTGTTGAAACAATTCAGGTAGCAGGGCCGAAACGGCCTGCTCCTGGCTCGGATCTTCAAGGTTTCCTGCGAGCTTAAGCCCGTCAGTGGTATTTAGGAGGCATGCTCGGAGACCGGGTAGTTCAGCAACCTTTCTGATCGCTTTGGATAAATCCAAAACCTCGTCTGTCATGAAGATCGCGTGAAGTCTCTCCGAGTTGAGTTTGGCAGAAAATTTCCGTAAGTGAGTTGACAGAGCATGCGGAATATGACGGTCACCAGCTTCCGCAGGTAATTCGTCGGAAGCTGAAACCGGTACCGATGTGGCCGCCTCCTTCGGTGCACACGGCTCCTCCATATCGCAACCAGATATTGGGGATCCGGTGGCTGTCGCTGCGTCCAGAACCCGGCCCAATCTTTTTGCGTCTTCCTCTGCGTGGATGCTGAAAGGGGTTTGGATTGGTCCCTCTGGGTAGTCGGTCTCTTGATCCTCTCTCAGTTTGATAGCGTCAGCCGGAAGACTCAAAAAAATCTCTTGCAACGGAATCGGGATCTCTGCCGTCGGTTCAATGGCGTCAAAGTGAGACCTCAGATCGTCCGGCAACGCCCTGCTAAACACGGCCGCGGAGACGACGACCCGCCCGCGATCCAGTTGCGATTGAATCATATCGAGAGGCAGGAATATTTCAGCACTTGTGTTACTCAAGGCCTGGATGGACGGTTGTTCAAGGTCGGGCGGGAAACTCGAAAGAATAGGTTCGAGCCGGAGCTTGATCTCCCTTTCGGCGCTGTCGGCCGCGCCGCTGAATTCTAATCCGGCGATTTTGCCGCTGGCAGTTGTCGCTCTGACGGTCGGATGTCGGTCGACACGCTCTGTTTCATCCGAATCGCCACCGGGTTCGATTTCCGATATTCGCGGTTCGTTCACCAGAGCCCCGGCCGCAATGTCCGCTACTTCTGGGCATGGAAATGCTGGAGTGGCTGCGCTCGTTGAGCCTAGGGCGCGAGTCGGACTCTCGGGCGTCTGTGCCGCAGTTTCCTGCGGGTGTTCGGCAACTGTCATCGGCACCGTTTGACCGATAGGAAAGGTGATGGGAATCTCGTCGGAACTGCCGATCGGACGAACGAAAATATCCGGACACGACAGGCTGAGAATTGACAAAGGAATAACAGCTTCCCGCGTTTCCTTGTTGATGACGAGATCCTCTTCGCTGATCTCGATCGACCGGGTCAGGTCCGGCGTTTCCAACGCGAGCAAATGAGAGGGTAGTTTTGAGTAAAAAGCTCCAACCGGTACGGAAAAGTGCGGAACCGGCGCTGGTTCCGCTATTGCACTTGGGAGCTGTTGCGAAGAGGCGGTTGGCGAGAGTGGCACAGCCGGCGGACGGAATAGCTGCTCGGTCGAGGTTGTTTCCGCGACGCCGGCATGTCTTCGTTCTTCAGCGCTCGTTCGCGTGACGACGTCCGGCTGCGAACTTAATTTTCCTGCTCCGCAGGCCTGATCTTCTGCCTCAGTGCTTCGGGACTTTTTTTTAAACCAATCTAGGAACGGCATAAACTCGTGCTCCACGCCCCTCGTGTTGTTTGATGGTGCCGAAGGTGGTCGTTTGGAAGACAATCCGGACGGCGATGCTCATTCTGGCGGAGCAAGATTCTGTTTTCAATAGGGGAGTTCAGAACAAAGGAGACATGTAAAGCCGCAGAACGGTGACCAGTCCCCGATTGTAATACCAGGTGTGATCCAGGTAGAAGCTCCGATCGGACGAGTGGTAGGTCAGATGCACAAGTTTGCCCGGTTGGTTGGCGTCGTACACGTCAAAAACCAGATCACCGTTCGCCTCCGGAGTGCAACGATAAACCACCAGGCAGTGATTAATGGGCTTGAAACGGGTGATGTAGACCGTACGGATTTCTCCGGAGTTCATCTCAGTTCGCAACAGTCTTGCAACCCGTTCCTGCCCTGATCGCGGAGCGGGAAAAACGATTCGCCAGTTGCCAAGCCTCCAATAGGACGGCCACCAAAGACCCAGATTTTTTTGCAGAGTCACCGCATGCTCCAAGGAAAAGCTGTGCAGATCTTTGTATCCCGGAATGATCACTTTATCTCTCGGGCCGGAACTCCAAACCGGAATCTTGGACAGCTTAAGGATAATCTCCCGGTAGTCCGATTCAGAAGCCTTCGGGAGATCGGAATGAAATTCCGCGAATTCATGAAACTGCATGACAGCCCGGCATAATTGGAAGCAGTGGCGCGAATAATCGGGGAGATACCCCTTTCTCCGACTAATTTTTATCTCATTATCAGAGACTGGCTTGTAGTCAAAATAGGTCTGGTTACCAAAGGCAAATGTATCCGTCTCGAAATTGAACGCTTTAGACCAAGAGGTCTGGTTTAAGACAGCTATGGCGAAGACCGACAAAAATAGGCGATACACTGAGTTAATACTGCTTCCGAAGATTGCTCGGCAAAATGTTCAGCTCTGCTCGATACTTCGCAACCGTTCGTCTGGCAATCGGTATACCGCGATCAGAAAGGATTTCCACAATTTCTTTGTCGCTCAACGGGTTTCGGGCATCCTCGTTACGAACCAGGTCGGAAATGGATTCTTTCACGCTGGTATTGCTCAGAGTGGCGCCCGCGGCAGTCTGATATCCGGGAGTAAAGAAGTATTTCATGTCGAACACTCCTTGCGGGGTTGCCATGTATTTCCCCGATATAGCGCGACTGACCGTTGTCTCGTGGACGCCCACCGCTTCGGCAATCTGTACCATGGTCATCGGCTTGAGAAAAGCGCTTCCGGCTTCCAGAAACTCATGCTGCCGCTTAACGATTTCGTTCGCGATGTTCAAGATAGTCTGTTGTCGTTGATGAATGCTCTTGATAAGGAATTTTCCACTCCGGATTTTCTCCCGAATGTAGTCTCGCACATCCGTCCCATTCGCACCCTGAGTCATCAAATCCTTATAGGTTTTGCTGATACGCAAGTGGGGGACTTGATCTGAGTTAAGCGAAACGCTGTAATCTTCGCCCACTTTGTCGACGCTGACGTCAGGCAGGACGTAGTTATTCGGATCCGAAGTAAAGATTTGACCGGGTTTCGGATCCAGCGTTGAAATGAAGTTCGCAGCCCGTTGGACTTGTTCGACAGAGACACCCAGCCTGCGCGCTAACTCGGGTAATCGTTTCCGGCCGAGGTCTTCAAGGTGTTCGTCCACAATCTGGTATTCAAGGCTGTGCTCTTTTCCCAGGCGTCGCAGCTGAATTAGCAGGCATTCGCGCAGGCTTCGCGCGCCGACACCGACCGGATGGAACGTCTGGATCAGACTGAGCATTTCCTCGAGTTCTTCCAGACGAATGGCTTGTATTCTGGGAGATCTCTTCCAAAGAAGCCTGGAGAAAACCTAGATCGTCCATGTTGCCGATGATCAGTTCGGCCGCTTCCCGCTGCGACTTAGTAACTTCGGCTGTGTTCAGCTGCTCCCAAAGATGGCGTTGCAGAGTTTCCTGGGTCGCGATCGAGTCGAAGAAAAATTGCCGTCGCTCCTCGTCCTCTGGGTTCCTCGACGAGTAGCTAACGCTCTGAGACATGTAATCTCGCCATTCCTCGTCCAGTTTAGCGAGTCGTTCGAACTCCTCTTGGAATTCCCCGTCATCTTTGGAACCCTCTTCCGATTCGAATGTGCCAACTTCTTCTTCAAGGACAGGATTCGTCTGGAGCTCCTGTTGAACGATGTTCTGCAGTTCCAAAGCTGCAGCCTGCAAGATATGAAGGCTCTGTTGCAGCTGTGGCGCGAGCACCTGCTGCATGGTCAGATTTTGAAACTGATGAATCCCCGGACCTGCCATACAAGAAACTGTTATCTCACCAAACCCTGACTCTAGAAGAGTGGTAGGCAAACTGCAAGGCAGCAGAATGGGGGAACCAACCGGCGCGGTCTCCCGTTGATCGCGAAGCCGGCTGCACGACAGGTTGAAGTGGTTACACTCCGAATCCAATCACCGGCAACAAGACGAAACCAGAAAGGCAAATCGGACTTCCGCTCATTCATCTTCGGTGATGTTTCAAATCGAGTTTTCGGTATAAGGTCGCAATGCTGATCCCAAGCATACTTGCGGTTTTTTCCCTTGAACCCTGATTGAATCTCAGAGTCATCTCGATGTACTTTTTTTCCAGGTGGCGAACGAAGTGATCCAATTGTTGGCCTATTTCCCATTCGGAATCAGAACGCGCTTCATAAGTCACCATCTCGCCCAGAATATGGGGGGGCAAATCGGCAGCCCGAATCAGCCCATTCTCACTGAGAGCGCAAGCTCTCTCCACCGCATTCTCAAGTTCTCGCACATTTCCAGGCCAGGGATACCGTATCAAGCGGTCCATGGCATTCGCCTCGATCTCCTTCAGTTCTGTACCCGATTGCGCGGCATACTTCTGCAGAAAGCAATTGACCAGCAGCGGCACGTCCTCCATTCGTTCCCGAAGCGGGGGGATTTCGATCGGGATGACAGCGAGTCGAAAATAGAGATCTTCACGGAATCCGCCATTTTTGGTCTTGGCTTTCAGCGATTCATTCGAAGCAGCTACCAATCTGGCGTTGACTGGTATTTGTTTTGTATCGCCCAACCGCCGGATTCGACGCTCATGTAAGACCTGCAGCAACTTAGCCTGTAGCTGTTGGGATGTCGAATTAACCTCATCGAGGAACACCGTGCCGTTGTTGGCTTCTTCGAACAAACCGGTCTTATCAGTGACGGCGCCGGGGAAGGCGCCTTTTTTGTGGCCGAATAGTTCAGACTCAAGCAGGCTCTCTGGCAGCGCGCTGCAATTGATCGCGAGAAATGGCTGATGTTGCCGCGAGCTGTAGTTATGTAACGCGCGTGCCACCAATTCTTTCCCGGTCCCACTTTCACCCTGGATCAGGATCGTGCTGTCCGTGTCGGCAACCTTCCCGATCAGCCTGTAAATCGCCTGCATTCTCCCACTTGTGCCGATCAGGTTCTCAAATTTGTACTCTTCACGCAGACCCGCCGTGCGAGTGCCGCTTTCGCGCAAAAGGGCTTGATACTCAAGAGCTCGCTGGATGCACAGACCCAGTTCATCGCTTTGAAAAGGCTTGGTAATATAGTCGTATGCGCCTAGTTTCATGGCCTCGGCGGCTATGTCAATCGACGCAAAGTTGCTGATCATAACGACCGCAGCGTGAGGAAGTTTCTCCGTACACTCGCGCAGAATGTCGAATCCGCCGACTTTCTCCATTTTCACGTCGACCATGACGAGTTGAGGAGTGAGCGTCGACAACGCTTCGAGCGCGGTCTCTGAAGAACTATAAGGGTAAGGCTGATGACCGCGGTCTCTGCAATGATTGGAGATCTCGGACAGCGTTGAGTGTTCACTATCGACAATAAGAATGCGAGCCATATACGGGAAGTACGATTATTTTATGAATTATGATAATTATTGTCTAAAAGCCAGAAAAATCCGCATTTTTGCAAAATTTTTTTTGGTGATACTTCCCAGTGCGATGCCGAATGGCCGATGCGGCGCCTCGGCTTGTATTAACTTTGCGGCTGGAAACTAGACTGATCTTCGAGATCGAAGTTCAGTCTAGACGTAATGTTAACCCGCAAAGCAGCTCGAACCGCAATGCACGGCGTATTGCCGATTTCGAGATTAGAACCTTCAGCGTCCATCTGCCGGCAGAACCCATGAGAGTTCGATTCTGAACAAGTGCTAAGGCGGGCCTGTTGCGCATAAGGAGCCGATCCGCTCATCGATTCTGTAACTCCTGCAACTCCTGAACTCTGAAGTTCTGCCTGCATCGCACACAAATCCTTAGAGGTTTGTGAGCGATGCAGGCTAGTGTGCCTCGTCTCCCTCTCCCGCTGGCTCATCCTTCTCTGAAGCCTTGTCGGAACTGTTACGATGGACGCCACCGGACAACCGACCTTGATCAGTCCGTACGTCAGGAGTGATTTGCTGTCCTCCCAGATTCCGGGTTTGTCAGTGTGCAATACCACGGAGACTACTTCGTGCGCCTCTCGCAGCGCGGAACTGACCAGCACTTGCTGGGCGGCCCGGGTATAACCTGTTTTGAGTCCGTTGCATCCCGGCGAAATGCCGCAGCAGACGATTATGGTTGCGTAGCTGGTAGAGCTTGCCTTTTGGCGACTTCCAAGTGTAGTAAATCGTCGAGACCACTTGGCGAAAGAATGGTTGCTCCATCGCAGCTCGCGCAATTAACGCGAGGTCATGAGCTGTCGTGTAATGATTGGGATCATGCAGGCCGTGGGGATTCGTAAAATGGCTATTGGTTGCTCCGAGTTCCTCGGCGCGCCGCGTCATCTTTTCGGCGAACGCTTCGACGGAGCCGGCGTTATCGCGAGCCAGGGCCATCGCGACGTCGTTTGCGCTCTTCAGCATCAAACCATAAAGAAGCTGTCGGCGAGTATATTGCTCTCCCGGTTTCAGTTCGAGATTGCTCGGCTCCACTTTGGTATCGGATAAATCGACCGTCACTGATTTGTCGAGATCCCCGGCCTCGATCACCAATAATGCGGTCAAGATTTTCGTCGAGCTGGCCGGGTATTCAAGTGCGTTCTCGTTCTTGAGAAAGAGAAACTCACCCGTGTATGAATCGATCACAGCAGCGCTTTGGGCGACAACGATTGGTTCCCCTTCCGCAATCGATTTTTCCGCCGGCGGTATTTGTATTTCTTTCGATTCCGCGCGGCGGGCTGACCCACTCAGCAGACAAAGGGCGACCAAAGTCGCAGTCCAACGGCTCAACTTAAGATTTTTCCATTTATCATCATCCATTTGATCGGTCCTCTGGTTTGAATGAGTGACTCGCACACGGCATCAGTGCGGCCTTTAAAGGGAATAGCGATGGCGTCGGCCAAGTAGCCCGGGGCGATCTTGCCCAAACTCCGCTCTAGCTTGAGCGCGCGTGCCGGACGGATAGTGACCATTTCGAGCAGATCTCGTGCGCTCAGAGTGGGATAATTCTTTTTTGCCAGGCGCATTTCGGAGAAGAGGTCTAGCGAGTCATTGCTCGCCAGGCTGTCGGTGCCAAGGCAAATATTCAGACCGCGCTTTCGTCAGTTCTTCAAGCGGGAAGCGTTTGTGGTGCAGGAAACGATGGCTTTTGGGGCAATGGACGATTTGCAAATTTCGCCATTGAGATCCTTTAAGGAGTTCAAGATCGCGATCGTCGAGCTCATTGAGGTGAGCCATGATGCAGTCGTGATTGATCAATCCATTTTCAATCAGGTGACGAAGTGGCGAGGTCGATCCGCAATCGGTCATCCGGCGACCCAGTTTTCTTAGAAAGTCGTAAAGCTGGCCCCGGCTCTCGGCGAACATCTCGTATTCTTCCGCTGATTCGGCCACGTGAGTTGTGATCGGAAGGTTCAGAACGCGGGAACATTCAAGCGCCAGTTCATACATTTTAGCAGAGGCGGTGTATGGAGCGTGTGGGCTAAGTCCGAATCCGCCGAGCCGGCCTCTATTCCCGGAAAAGAACAACCAGGACCCGAAAGCAATCTCCTCGATCCAAGGCCTGGGCCGCACGTCGATTAGCTCGAGGAAGGACCAGGCCCTGATCGGGGGAAGGGGAAGCAAAGGCAAGGTTTGAGGACTGGCAACGATATCGAAGACAGTCGTGACGCCATTTCTTCGGAGCTCTTCAAATCCGAGTTGGGTTGCGCGCAGGTAGTCACTATCGGTGAGGGACCTTTTGAGGGAATTAATGCGACTCACCCACTGGGAAAAACTGCGGACGGTCAAAATAGCTCCGCGCATGAGCGTATAATCGAGATGGCAATGTGCATTGATCAAACCGGGCATCACAGCGACTTCACCGATGTCAACCACCGGTCCGGTATGATACCTCAGAATCTCTCGCGCCGGGCCGATCTCCGAGATGCGGGATCCATCGACAATAAACACTCCGTTTTCAATCGGCGTGCCATTCATCGTTACAAGCGTTCGGCAGCGGTACGCAATCATCTGGGCGACTTCTTAACCATCGTTCTGGCTGCAGCCACCAGGAGATTGCAGGCCTCAACGCAGAGAAACGGGAGGGCCGCCCGATTTTGACCGGTCTGGTCCACGGTCGGGTCCGACTTCGACCTCGGAAGAAAGTCGGGTGGTTGTTCCACCTCAATACCCCAAAGAATGGTCCGAAGGCACCGGCTGTCTGAACAGCAGGCCTCTTTCACAAGGCTTTGCGCCGGTTCATAGGCAAGTTTTCGCGCGACATGATACATCCCGCGTTTGCCGGTTGAGCGTTTGCCGGAGGCAGACCGGCTGAACCTTTCCTTGCCGGTATGCAAGCCAGGTGGCGATCGCTCCGGGATAGAAGTAGTCGAGCGCTCTTTTCAGGTCGTTGACGCTTGCCAGCTCCAGGATCCATCTCCTGGGCAAATTCGGCGCTCCCTTCAGTGCTCGGTAAGCGCCGGAGGCATCGTATTTTGCGATCTGTCGGGCGTCCTCGGGCGAGCGGTACAGCCGGGCAGTGCTCAAAGAATTCTTATCGGCCCAGTGGTAGAGAAGATATCCGTTGGTCGAGATTGTGAACTCGAGTTCACCCAGAGCGTTATAACCCTCCCTGATCAAACGTGCTAATTCATCGCTGATCATGCGGCCACGTCGGAGAGGTGCTTTCGGTCAAAGCGCTCAACTGTGTCGAGAATGACGTCCGCCATCAAAGGCTCCGTGCCGATAGCACTCGCATAGTAAAGCTCCCTGCCGTCCAGGAAATGAGGATTCCGGCGGAAAACCTCCTGCTGACTGGCGGCTTCAGTCGGTCCGGACTCAATACCCAGCAGAACGGGGATATCCTGGTAGCTGTGCAACCCGTCCGCGATGAAAAAGGGTACCACGACGACACGCTTTTGAGAGGTGTTACTGCGCCAATCCGCAATGAAAGGCATCTCCTCCATATACGCCTCGGAGACTTCGGCGTACAATCCTCTCTCTCTAATTGCCATGACTTGGTGTTGAGCGGCTTCCGCAGACTTCTGGCTAAGGGTTGTGCCGTGACCAACGATTAAGAGACTGGCCTGATCGGGGGAACATTCGGAGCCGCTTCGCGGGCCCGATGAAGCAGCAAATCGATCATCCGGGGATCGTTGCCTACCGGTTCGCAATATTTAATGACCTTCCTCCACCGACGGGTGACAGGCCCCGTAAGTTCTAATTCTCTGGGGATGACCGTCTCGGTGAAATAACCTTCGCTAATAAAGTTCGGCACAACGTAAATATCATCGCTTTCGACCATCCGCAGAATCTCTCGAAGGCTCGGTTCCTCCTTCCAGAAACCACAATAGACCTCGGCGAAAAGGTCGCGACTGGTGATCTCGTCCGCGTGCTGGAAAGTCGGTGCGCTTGAATCCGGATTCAGAGTTGAGCCATGACCCACTAGGACCAGAGCGCTTTTCCTTTTTTCGACCATGTTTCTAAATTGGATGGCCCGGCGAAGTTCCTCAAATGGAATTCGCACCGACCTCCGCTGCCTCCCTCGCAGGTTTGACTAAGGTGCAACGAGCTCCGGACCAGGATCATTTTGGCGATCGACGCCCGCCGCATCAGTTTTGAAGGTGACCTCCGCGGTCTTTGTGTCGAGAGTGAAAAGGATCTCTCCGGATTGATGCTCCGCACCGCGCCCGGTTTCAGAGCCGTTTTTGAATTCCTCAAAAAAATCGACATTGAATTTGCCGATCCAGACCTTCCCCTCCCGGTTTGTGATTTCCACCATCCAGATGTCCACCCCCGAGATGCAGAAGGATGGCCGCCTTTGGTGCACCACTCCTTTAACGGCAGTTCTTCTACGTTTTCGATAAATGCGGCCGTAAGCCAATCTTCCAGATCGGCGTCCTCAATGTGCTCCAGAATTTCAAGTATAATCATTTGCGCTTGGATTTTTCGGCTACCAGCATCGCCAGTCTTGGCCAGCCCGAACCGGTTAATTCAGAATGTCTATCCCACCAATATCGGTTTTTCATGACCTGAAAACTCAAAACAACGCGGTGATCGCCGGATCCGGTAAGTCCCAAGCTTTCCAGTGATTCAGGTACTCAGGCCTTGGAAGGCAGACATACTCAGGATTTTCACTCGCTCGCAACCAGCAAATCAATTTGATCAACGCGCTTTCGGCCATGGTCGTGCAGCCCGCCGAGGGTCGGGTTGGCCCGCGTCGAATGTGAAAAAAGATCGCACTGCCATATCCCGGCACCGGCGGATCCGCATTGTGCCGAATTTCAACGAGCCAGCGATACGCGAAGTCGCCGTGGCGCATTTTTTGTTTTTCGAACCAGGGCGGAGGCTTCTTTGCGTCCACGGTAACGTGCTGATTATAAAGGCTGTTGTGAATATCGTCCACCCACGCGTCGCCTGGTCCGACCGTGTGGAATGGGTAGTTCGCGTTGAGCGGTAAAGATTTATCGTAAGTATAGATCGTTCCGATCCGGAAGACCCCAGCCGGAGCGCGATGGTCGTGTTCTACCTTGATAGGACCGCCCTCCTGGCCGTTGATCAGACCTCTTCCCCAAGCTAAGCCAGACTTTCCGAAGAGCACCGGTACAGGTGAACCAGCGGCGTGCCATCCGTCGCTCGTTCTTTCGAATCGCTGGAGTTGACCGTCCATGCTGTTCCAAGTCGGCGCAAGGCCGACGACCAGCTGCCTGACCGAGGGACTGATGCGATCTTGTGCGCGCGCAAAAAGGGGAACGAGAAGGATCAGAAGAAGGAGTGTGGCGCATGTGCTCGAGGAGAGTTACGCGAACTTCCGCTTACTGGCAAGTCAACCAGCATAGCTCGGCCGGGCTGTTCACGGCAAAAACCTCGTTTTCTCCTCGGTCGTCGGCAGCCGGCAAGAATCGCGCTTGACCCCAGATCGGATATCGCGTTGCAGCGATCAGTCGATAGAGAGAATTGCGAATCAGGCGCCGGACAGAGGTGCCCGAGCCGTGCCAACCAACGGAATCTCGGCAGTTTTTCGAGGATAAAGAGGATAGCTTCGCTCCTCTGGAGTAGCTCTTCACCCTGAGGAATGCGCCGAAGAACAAAGATCGAGTCCACGCTTCAGCGCCTCAGGATGGTCTCGGGCTATTCTTTGGAATGTTTCCCCTTGCAACGGCGAAAAGAGGAAATTTTCGTTCGCGGTCTTCGCCAAGAACAAAATCGACAGTCCGGTTACATAACCCACAAACCCCGTCAAAAAAGATAATGGCTTGTTCGGTCATTGAGCAGGACTAATCAGGTCCAGGTATTGCTCTCCCTCTTTACTGAGACGATAGTTCGATCCGTTTCCCTGAATATAGCCTTTGGTCTGCAAGGCGTAAGGATAGGGTGAAGGCTTTACCCACGAAAGAACCGGCTTTTGCACAACGGCTTCTCGTAGCATCGAAATGAAGCGGAATTCCGGCTTGGTTAAATGAAACTTCCCATGACTTCGGCTCCGACCTGACCTTCCGCCAACCAGGGGTAGCGTTGGAGAATGTCCATGCGCTTCGATGCCGGCAATAGGGCGCGGTACCAGGTTGTCTCCTCCTGGAAAAACTGCGGGACTGTCAACTGGGGATTCTTGCTTCAGTTCCAGGTAAAACCTCGCCGATATCGAGCCCTCCAGGTTATGGCCATTATACATGCCGTGCCGATTCGGATCCCTCGGAAAATTCTTCGCCGACCACCTGTCGAAATCCGCATTGAGAAGGAGGTTCAATTCCAGGTGAAGATGAGCTCTTTCCCGATCGATGCCCTGCGCCGGTATGCCCCATCACTCCGATTGGTTCGCCTTGCGTGACTGGATCACCGGTCTGAACGCCGAATCGCACTCAGGTGTGCATAAAGACTGTAATACGGGCATCCATCGAACTGGTGTTCAATGACGATATACCGACCATAGTTCGAAGAGGATGGAACAATATTTGCGTACACCACTTTTCCTGCCGCGATTGAGTGAACAATGTCCAGCGGCTCGCCGCCTGTATCCCGTTGGAGTGGCCGGATGTCGATCCCCTCGTGAAACCGCGTGTACAGCACGGCCGTCCCGATTCTCCGCGGGTTGCGAACAAATCCGTATTGCCCGCCCTCCCACCGATCGCCGACCTCTCCCTCGAAATCGCGTTTGACGTACTGATAAAACGCCGCGTTTTCGCCGGTGAGCAGGGCGTGATTTTCGGTCGGTAAGATAATGGTGGCTGACTGTCCCAGCGGCGGGAATTCGGGTTGTGCGAAGAGCAATACTGCCAAAATCCCTATTTCTCCGCATGGTCGGCAAAGGGTTGTTACGACTCATAAACGATTCTGGCGACATCGGATAGGGTTTGCAACCAGCGGCGTCATCCGTTAAACGGTCACAATGAATTTTCGTGTTACCGTCTGTACCGCTCTGGTGGTCGCACTAGCCGGGTGCTCCTCCTCTAGCGGAGTTTACCGGTGGGTCCCTTTCGTGGGAACCGGCAAGAAGGACGAGTCCAAGACGGCCATAGCGAAAGTCAACAACACCAATCCCTTCGGACCGATTGCCGGGCCGGTCTACTACGGAGTGGAGATGCGGGTAAAGGTAAACCCGGACGTCATCAGGCTTTCCGAGGCGAGATCTTTGGAGGTTCATCTTCAGCTCATCAATCGATCGAGAAAGCCGGTGAACCTTCTCTTCAACGACAGCCGGAAATACGATTTCATCCTTCGGGATGCCAGCGGCAAAAAACTTGCCCAATGGTCGGATGATCAACCGGTCAACCAGAATTCGGGTTACGTTATTATCAATCCAGGGGAACGGGCGGAGTTCGTTGGAAACGTTTCGACCCGTGATATGGTCGCCGGGCGGACTTACACGCTTGAAGCATTGGTGGTCGGCTACGCCAACATGCGCCAAACCATCCAACTGACGCCGACGATGGGAGCGCCTGCTCCGAGCGTCCCACGCCCTCCCGTGGCGCATTAGTGCCAGAGGCCGGCTGGGTAATATGCGCGCCAAGGATGCAGCTCCGGGACGTCATCGGACTACGCTGGTTGGTCGTCGAGCAACGGGCAACGCTTTACACGTTCGCCTTGCGCCCCGGGGGGACAGAATCATCGTCGCTGCCACACCGTGGCTTGCGCCACGCTCCACTGGAACTTTCGCGAATGCTCCCGGATCAAGAACGGCATATCCTTTGCCAGTTTCAGGTCAAAAGACTCCTGGAGCGCGCTCTCCAGCCGCTCGAGCGTCGACGCTGTTTCCGCTGAATGGTCACGCTTGCCTCCGAGCCACTCGGATTTCGGAGTAAAATCCTCCAGCCAGGTATAGGGAGACGACAAAATCAGGTGGCCGCCAGGACGGACAAGCGCCGAAAAAGATCCGAGCAATTCTCTCGGTGATTTGACGCGATCGATCAAATTTGCGGCCAGGACTACGTCAAATGCGCCAATATCCGGACGCAAACCCGTTGCGTCGCCGACCTCAAATCGGCATCGTTCTCTATGGAGTTCGGGCGGTAATTCCCTTGCCAATCGGGTAACGATCTCGCCTTCCTCTATCCGCCGGATCTCAATTTGACCCGATTTCCCGGACACGGTTTGCCGCCGCTACAAAACGGTGAGACAAATCGACTCCAACCACCTCCTGTGCCCAGCGCGACAGCTCGAAGGCGGACCGCCCCACCGCGCAGCCCAAATCCAACGCGCGCTCGACTGTGCCAATCGCCGGCAGGAAATCGCTGACACAGCGGATCGGATAAAAGAGGGCATCTGCTTGGGCCAAACGGGTACGGAAGTTGATCGTCAGCCGTTCCGTAATGGAACAGAAGATACTGATCGACCAAATCGTCGCTCTCGTAGAAGTTGGACACCGCGACTCGGCAGAAAAACGTTTTCTTGGACGGGACGAAAATCCTTTTGGATTCAGGCCAGCAGATCGGCCATGTAGCCCGCCGGCTGGAAGTTCTCGATCAGCACCTCGGTCTTACCGTTCCGTCGCATGCGCACCTGCGCCACATTGATCTCCGGCGTCTTGTGCGGAGCAAACAGGATATCGTCATGAGTCGCATTTTTCTTGCTCTTGAATTTGTCCGGTGTGAGATGACCGCCCAGATGGTCGCTGCGCCCGGTTGCAACATGCAACGTGCCAAGCACCTTCTCATCTTGGATATCGCGTCCTGAAACAGGAAGAAGCTGCGTGCCGAAGCCGAGTTCTCCCAGTTCACCCGTCGCCGGATCGGATTGGATCTTGGACTTATGTTCGTCGATGGTCCTCTGGTTGCCTTTGAGGAGTTTTGAATCGACGATTCGACCCCCTTTCACCGTCATCAAACCGATCGTACCGTCCTCGAACGTCAGCGGAAACTGGCCTGAACCGCCCGTTGGCACGTAATAGATTTCACCCGCAGGCAAATTTGCGATATCGGGACCACCGCGGCAAAGGCCATGGCTTTTCTGCGCTTCTTGCTGACTCAGGTCCAGGTGAAGGCCAAACTGGTCCTTTCCGAAGGTAAAATCGATCTCGACCCAGTCAGCTCGTGTCATACCAAGGCGCAGCTTCTCGGCATTCCTGCTCACTTGGTCGTAGTCAACCGCCAGTCCGCTGTTGAGGATGATCTGATTCAAGCCGTGCAGGGTGGCACCGCGGAAACCGTACTGCTTTGCGAAGGCTGTCAATGGCGCGGTTGCCGAGAAGGTCGAGATACAGAGGATGAGTTTGTAAATCGGGTAAATGTCTTTTTCGAGACTCATCTCCGTCCCATCGACTGCAACCGCAAGGTCAGGCAGGTCCAAATTACTGCCGCCGGTGATCTTGTAAGCGAACATATCGGCACCGGTGAGGCCTAATTCCTGGAGTACCCCATTCTTCAGTCCTTGAAAAAACACTTCGTAAGCGTGCCGTTGAATCGTCAGATCAGGATTTTTCAAGAATCCGAAGTCCTTGATTTTGCGAGGATCATCCAGATCGATCAAGATAGCCACTCGCTCGCCTGCGTTCGGATTGAACACAGTCTTCAAAAGCCGGGAGAGGCTGAATGGTGGGAACGTCTCGGGAACAATCAGCTTTGTTTTGGCAATCATTGACATTGAAGTTCGTTCTCGCACCGGGGTTAGTCAAAGGAAGTATCCTTCATACGTCACCGAGTCTGTTACAGACATAGTTCCACCAGTCACAACACTCTTCGGGCCTGCCTCTCCAAACGGCGCTGCACCTCCTTGCGATCTTCATTTCGCCGATTTTATCATGAGACCCCGCCTTTTGTGCGCGTGCCCACGTCCGGTAAGCCCCGCCAAATGCCGACCTGCCAAAACGTCTCTCTTGCCGTCCGGTCTCGCTTGGAGCTATTTATCGTTAAACATGTCTTCACTTTTTGGCGTTTTGTTTCGGGTTGCGACTTGGGGTGAATCGCACGGCGGCGGCGTTGGTGCCGTGGTGGATGGGTGTCCGCCGCGGATTCCCTTGACCGCGGAGGACATTCAGATCGATCTCGACCGGAGACGCCCTGGCCAGAGCGAGATCGTTTCCCCGCGCGCCGAAGACGACAGATGCCAGATCCTTTCCGGGATTTTTGAAGGTCTCACGCTCGGAACACCAATTTCGCTCTTGGTGTGGAACAAAGATGCACGACCGGATGCATATCGTGAAATGGAGTCGGCTTTTCGCCCCTCGCACGCCGACTATACCTATCAGGCAAAGTACGGAATCCGGAATTGGCAAGGGGGCGGGCGTGCCTCTGCGCGTGAGACAATAGGTCGGGTTGCGGGCGCTGCCGTTGCGAAGAAAGTGCTGCGTAGTTACCTCCCGGAATTTGACATTGTGGCCTACGTAAAAAGCGTTCACCGAATCGAGGCTCGTGTGGATCCGGGCGAAGTGCGATTCCCGGCGGTCGAGGAATCGATTGTGCGGTGTCCTGATCCGGCCGCCACGGCGCAAATGGTTGATCTCATTAAGACGATGCGAAAAGAGGGGAATTCTGTCGGAGGCGTGATTGAGTGTGTTGTGCGCGGCATTCCACCTGGGCTCGGAGAGCCGGTATTCGACAAGCTGGAGGCAGATCTCGCCAAGGCGATGCTGAGTTTACCGGCCACCAAAGGTTTCGAGATAGGGTCGGGTTTCGGAAGTACCCAGCTTACCGGTGCTGAACACAACGACGTATTCGAAATGCGAGACGGCAAGGTACGCACTCGGACCAACTATTCTGGGGGTGTCCAAGGAGGAATCAGCAACGGTGAGGACATCTTTTTTCGGGTAGCTTTCAAACCCACCGCGACAATCCTGCGCCCGCAAGAGACGGTCACGATTTCCGGGGAATCCACGGAGCTCGCCGCCCGCGGTCGCCATGATCCATGTGTGCTGCCCAGAGCCGTTCCGATCGTGGAGGCGATGGCTGCTCTTGTTTTATGTGATCACGTCTTGAGACAGCGCGCGCAGTCGATGATTCGCAGCCCTTGATAGGACCCGGACCCGAAATTGAAGATTCTTCTCAATGCAAGGTTTAGTCGAAAGGTGCTCGCGCTGCTGAATGATCCGCACCTGCGCAAGGTGTTCTCGCCCGGAGAGTTGAAAGCGGCGCTGGATGACGCAGGGAAATTGGTGAACGACGGTGAAGAGCAATGATCGGCTTGTGGGACGAGGGACTTTCAATTTCCTGAAAATCTGCGAAATCTGCGATTAGAATCCCATCCGTTTACGCATGAAGAGCGACTATACCGTGACCATAGGGCTGGAAGTTCATGTTCAGCTTAAGACCAGGAGCAAAATGTTCTGCGGGTGCGCCGTCGAGTACGGCGTCGAACCAAATATCCACGTTTGCCCCGTCTGCTTAGGTTTGCCCGGGGCGCTTCCGGTCATGAACCTGGAGGCAATAAAGATGACGGCGCTCACCGGTTTGATCTTGAAGTGTGAGATCGCGTCGATCTGCAAGTTCGACCGCAAGAATTACTTCTATCCGGACATGCCGAAGAATTACCAGATCTCCCAGTATGATCTGCCGTTGTGCCTCAAAGGGGAGGTTCCGCTGTTTGAAATGAACTATCCCAAAGACGCGCAGAAAGACATCCAGAATCCGGACAAGCGCGTCGGACTGGTGCGCATCCACTTGGAGGAAGACGTTGCGAAGAGCTTTCATTTCGAAACGACCACCGGGATAGACTTCAACAGGGCCGGCACTCCATTGATGGAGATAGTGTCTCAACCGGATATAGAGTCGCCTGAGGAAGCCTTTGCTTATTTGGCGTCTCTCAAACAGGCGTTGATCTATGGCGGTGTCAGCGATGCTGACATGGAGAAAGGTCAACTGCGGTGCGATTGCAACATCTCCGTCCGGAAGAAACAGGAGGCGAAATTCGGGACCAAGATCGAATTGAAAAATCTCAATTCGATCAGCGGGGTTCGGCGAGCCTTGGCCTTCGAAATCGATCGGCAGATTGAGGCTTTGGATCGGGGCGAAAAGCTGCAGCAAGAAACTCGCCGATGGGACGACAATCTGGGTGAGACAATCTTGATGCGGACGAAAGAATCTGCCCACGACTACCGCTATTTTCCCGATCCGGATCTCTTGCCGGTGAAGTCGGAAGTCTTTATGAAGGAAGTCAAAGCTCGCATCCCGGAATCACCTTGGGAAAAAAGAGAACGCTTTGTCCGGGAATATGGGATCAGCGAGTACGACGCGGGCGTTTTAGCCGGAGACCTTGATCTATCGGCCTATTTTGAGACAGCTGCCAAGGGCGCAAGGAAACCAAAGGCGATTGCTAACTACGTTTTGAATGATTTGCTAAGTGCTCTGGGCGCCGCGAATCGAACGATCGGTGATTGTCCGATCCCCCCTGATCACTTGAATCAATTGGTTAGCCTGGTCGACGAGGGGAAGATTAACAGCAAGCAGGGCAAAGAAGTCTTCGCGGAAATGTTCTCTAACGGAAAATCGCCGGAGCTCATCGTCGAAGAGAAAGGGATGAAGCAAGAGAGCGATCTCGGAGCGATCGAATTGCTGTGTGGCGAAGTAATCGCCGCGAATCCGAAGTCGGTCGAAGATTACAAGGCCGGCAAAGCTGCCGCGATCAACTTCCTGAAGGGGCAGGTAATGAAACTCTCTAAAGGAAAGGCCAATCCGAATCTCGTTGGCCAGACCCTCGTGAAGCTACTGGGCTGAAGCCGGGGGAGCGGAATAGGCTCGATTGGAGTTTTAAAGGCGGAAATCTCCGGCTCCTCCTGGAAATTCACTGTTTTTGGAGCGCAGAGTTCAAAACCAGTTTGTTTTGATTCACTTATTTTAGTGCCCGCAACGTATTCATTGCCTCGGCTGGGGCGTGAGTGTTGCGAGCCAGATTCTTGAAAGAGGTTAAAAAAATCTCAGTTTTCTTCTGAAAATCTGAAACCTGGGTCTTGGAATACATTTGTAACAGATAGCGGCGGGAACCCCGGTACAGCAGTTCTTCGTTAGCTCTTGAAAATTAACAAAAAAAATCCAAGCAGGGCGTCACGATTGCGCCCGGAAACAATCTAAGATAGTTATGAAACTGTTCCCAAATCTCTTCCAATTCTTATCCGGAGGGTATCCAAAGCGGGTCACCGAAACCATGTCTGCTCAAGAGTTACCAAACAATAACCGGCAGTCGGCAAGCCTTTTTGTCATCGGATACCGATCTCCGAACGATCAACTTCAGGTGGTCGCAATCCCGCGTTGGCAATCCGACCAGTGGCCGGAGTCTCACTTCCCAAACTCGACGTACTAGCCTTGGCCCGGATGAATGCACCGGAAAAGATGTCGGTTCAGGGATTAGCCGCGGCTTTGCTCGGTGCGAGCGAAGGTAAGACACTCGCTGCCCTGAACGCCCGGACGCGTCCATACCTACGCGGGTAGCTCCTGGCGACGAAGCCATTCGCGATATTCGACAGGCGAAATCTCCGATGGCTTGATCTCAGAGCGACCACCCCAAAACACGTTGGTGTAGGAAACCGGTATGCCGCAGCCAGCTAAGTGGAGATCGATGGCAGCCTTGTGCTCAAGAAGGCGCTGCTTTTCCGTTCCGTGAGCAACTGCCATGATATTCACGTTGCCGAATTCCGGTCCAGCCTCTCGCCAGTAACAGTGGGTCAAGATCTCGTGCCGGCCGACTTCAGATCCCGCTTGAAGTTCCATGCCGCGTGGCACCGCCCAATGAAACAACCCATTGAACCGAGTCACCCGAACGCCCCCAGCCGACGGTTTCACGTGCTCCAGGAATGTTGAAAATCTCCCGATGATTTTTCGTCGATCAAGATCCTCAGCCACAGAAAAGAATAGCTCCAGGGGCAAATCCGCGTCTTCGGCGCGTTTCCTCCATGGACTCGGAACAATCTCTTCGGCCGTAAACTCGCGCTTCAAAGCGGTCAGGACCCGCCATTCGAGCTCGGTGAGCTCGACGACCTCAGTTCGAATCATTCCCGCAGGTTGATCGGCTCGCGAACCTGGCTCAATTGTCTTCCTCCGCACGTGTCCGACGCCCAAAGTAAAGATGCCCTTGGCCGGCATGATCATTACCTTTTCGCCACCGACCTTCTTCAGGAGGATTTTTGTATGCCGCTCGAGCCCGAAGCCCTGTGGAACTTTGATTGTCGTCCACAGCTTGTATTCGCTCCCCGCGGTTCCCGAATCGGTCGAACGAATAACGACATGGCCGGAAAAGGGATCCTGCCGGAACATGAATCCGAATGCTCCGTCCAGCTTTTCGTCGGGCACTTTCCACGCCACAAGTGCCCCGTCGGCAATATTCGTTGCCAGAAGTGTTTGCCTGACCCGCCTGATCGTTCCCGCGGTCAGCATCGCCCTGATTCGACGCAGGACGACCATTTCCTCGACGCCAGACAACCTGGCTATCTCGCTGAAAGGTTCGCGTGCAAATCCCTGGATCCGATCTTCTGAGACAGTAAGAATTTTCGAATTAACGGCGTCCGTGTGCTCGATCGCGGTCATTTACGGCGAAGCTAGCACAGAATGCCGCAACGGGAACGGAGCAAAACGGGAACGGAAACGGAGTAACGGACCGGTGGAGCAAAAGGAAGTGGAGTAATGGAGCGGTGGAGTAATGGGAAACCGGCGATTTATCGCGAATCTGAAACCTTCGTCGAGGCGTTCAGTCTACGCCGCTCCCGCAATACTCCATTACTCCATTACTCCATTACTCCACCCGTTCTTAGATCGCTTTCTCGCCGGTCTCGTCGGTCCGGATGCGAATCGCTTCTTCGACTGCGTAGACGAAGACCTTTCCATCTCCGATTTTGCCCGTCTTGGCCGCCTTTACGACTGCGGTCGTGGCGTTTTCCACCATGCTGTCTGCAAGGACGACTTCGATCTTGATCTTTGGCAAAAAATCGACCGTGTATTCACTTCCACGATATATTTCAGTGTGGCCTTTTTGACGACCAAACCCTTTGACCTCCGTAACCGTCATTCCCTCGATCCCGAGGTCGGATAACGCTTCTTTCACCTCTTCGAGCTTGAAGGGTTTTATAATCGCTTCGATTTTTTTCATTTCGTCGTTGTAGCTAAATGCGTTGGCATCCGGGCATGTGGCATTGGTTGATCAGGATTTGGAATAGAATGTCCGACCGGTTGGTGACGTCAATCGAGCGGTCATAACGAGATGTAGGCCTCTTCGCCGTGTTCGGAAATATCGAGACCTGCACTTTCGACGTCGGGCGAAGCGCGCAGACCGATCACCAGCTTAATCACAAACGCTATTACTGCGGTAGCTACGACAGCTAACACCAGGGTCAAAAGCACTGCTTTCAGCTGCGACGTGAAGAGCGACGACAGCAGCTCGTCCTTCAGATTCGCGTTCACTTCTTTCGTCGCCAATATGCCGGTTAGAATTGCACCCAGAGTACCGCCAACCGCATGCACGCCGAATGTGTCGAGAGCATCGTCATAGCGGAGGGCCGGTTTCAAGACAGAGACCGCAATGTAAGGAACAACCGCCGCGAGGACGCCGCAAATGACTGCGCCCGTGGCGTTCACAAAACCGCAGGCCGGCGTGATGACAACCAATCCGGCAACCGCTCCGCTGCAGAAACCGAGTACGCTGGCCTTGCCGCGCAAGATCTTCTCCAGCATTCCCCACGTAAAGGCTGCGACCGCGGTACACAATGTTGTCGTCGTGAACGCATTCGCAGCAATCACGTCTGCTGCCACGGCACTACCGGCATTGAAGCCATACCATCCAACCCATAGCATGCCGGTTCCGACCATGCACAACACCATGCTGTGCGGCGGCATCGGCTCTTTCTTAAAGCCGAGCCGCGGGCCGAGAATGAGACAGAGTATTAGCGCGCTCCAGCCCGAGGTCATATGGACAACTGTCCCGCCCGCAAAGTCAATAGCCTTAATCGGCGCGCTCGCATTCCAAATGCCATTCATCAGACCGGTGATTCCCCAGACCATGTGTGCCTGTGGAAAATAGACCAGGAACATCCAGAAAAAGATGAAGATCATGACGGACATGAACTTCATGCGCTCCGCGATCGCGCCGATGATCAACGCTGGAGTAATGATCGCGAACATCATCTGGAACATGGCATAGACGTTCTGAGATACCCAGTAGGCGTAGTCCGTATTCGGCGCAGAAGTGACGCCCGAAAAGAAAAAATACTCTGAACCCCCAAAAAAGGGGCTATTAAAGTTTTTGCCGAAGACCAGGCTATAGCCGACCGCCCACCAAAGGATCGTCACTAAACCGGTGATTCCGAGGCACTGAGCGAGAACCGATAGTGCGTTCTTTCTTCGGACCAAACCGCCGTAAAACAGTGCCAGCCCCGGGAGGGTCATGAAAAGTACCAAGGCGGATGAGGTCATCATCCAGCCGTTATGGCCCGGACCAGGAGCACCCGGCAGCGTCTTGCTCCCGTCGGTGTTGTTGATGTATGCTTCAAGGCTCGCCAGGCGATCTTCAACGGATGCGGTTGGAGTGGTCGCCGCCGGAGACGCGCTCGGGGTGGGGCTCACAGCAGGGATAGGAGAAGCGGCCGAAGCCGGAGTAGGGGAGGGAGTCGTGTCTTCCGCCCTGGAGGTCGGTTGACTCGCACAAACGAGGATGGCGACAACGCCCAGGAGGGTAAGCGACCGCATGTATCTGAGACAGTTCCTCATAGTCTGAATCGTGATTAGGGTTCTTGGTTAAGGCCGATGGCATAGGCTGTTCAATCCGTCGAAAAGCCCAACGAGCCACCCGAAATTATCTGAATGCAGGGGTTCGCAGAAGTTGATAGCAACCATTGTGCCACCGGACAATTTCAGACGGGGCGCCGTGTGTTTCAGGATCCGTTCGGGTACCACTGAACGGGCGTGGAATGGACAAAATGTGACATCCTGCTAATTTTTATGCAGAGATAACACGATTCGTTCAACTTTGGCCAGCACGAGGTCCTGTCGTTTGACCGCAAACCAAAATCGATCTAATAAAGTAACTTTCGCTGCAATAACGGTTCGAGCACGGTTAGCTTAGCGGTAGAGCGACTGGTTTACACCCAGTAGGTCGGGGGTTCGATCCCCTCACCGTGCATGGATTTGACCGAAATGGGATTTACACCTGATGGATATGCTCGCAACTCAAGTGGCTTGACAGGCGTGATGGCCGTTGATCTCGCGCGGTTCTCGCTCTCTCCGAGGGACTTTGAAACGCTTGACCGCTGGCACCGCCAAGCTGCGTGCAATGGGAGATCGGGTGTTGCCAAATGAATTGGCGGATGCGGCTGTGGGCGTTCTTTGGGTCAGCGTTGAATAATCTGCGGTGCAATTTTCTCGCCATCGTCTCCGCGTTGGTAGTTGATCTCTCGGTCTTCCAGCTCTGTCACTCATCCGGACTGGGCTTGGGCTTGGCGCACATGATCAGCTTCGCGGCGAGCGTGACAGTCATTTACCTTTTGCGAGCGCGACCCGCATTTGTCCGCGCCGCGCAGAATCGACCGCAGCTCGCGTTAAGGCTGCACTGGCAATTCGGTTTGGTTGGACTTTTGGCGCTGTTTTTGCGCGGTGGAGTTTTGTCGCTGCTGGTGAAAAGTTGGCGTTGGGTGCCGCAGGCAGCGATTATTCCTGCGGCCCTCATCGGCGCGCTCACCGTGCTTTGTGCCCTTGCGCTTCTCATCCGGCTGTCGGACACGACCTGCGACCCGGAGTCGCGCTGGCATATTTTAGGGCTCGCCATCCTGGGTTATGTCTTCGCTTTGCGATTGATCTATCTCGGGCAGGCCGAGTTGCTTCCCGAGGAAGCCTACTATTGGAATTACTCCCAGCACCTTGACATCGGCTACCTCGACCATCCGCCAATGGTCGCCTGGCTCATCTGGCTCGGCACAACGGTTTTCGGACAAAACGAATTTGGCGTACGCGTCGGAGCCTTCGGTTGCTGGATAGTAACGTCGCTTTTCGTCTATCGCCTGACGCGCAACCTTTTCGACAAATCGAGCGCGCTGATCGCGGTGCTGCTCCTGCAGGCGTTGCCGTACTTTTTTTCCGTTGGCTTTCTGATGACGCCGGATGCGCCGCTTGTTGCCTCCTGGTCGGGAGCTCTTTGCTTCGCCGCGTATGCACTCATCAACGAACGCCGGGCCGCGTGGTGGGGCGTCGGCATCTGTATCGGTCTTGGCATGATTTCGAAGTATTCGATCGGCGTGCTGGGGCCCGCGATGCTCCTCTTTCTGCTCTTGGATTCCCGATCGCGCCGCTGGCTCTTGCGTTGGGAGCCGTATGCGGCTGCGTTAGTCGCAGCGCTGATTTTTTCTCCAGTGATCATTTGGAATTTCCAGCACGACTGGGCATCGTTTGGCTTCCAGAGTACCCGGCGACTATCTGCCCGAGCGGATTTTTCGCTGCACGAGTTGATCGCCTCGATTCTTGTCTTGCTCACTCCGACCGGAGTCCTCGCGGTTTTGCTTATCCTTTTTCGGAGCAACGCGAATGCTCACGCAAACGATGTCCCTGCGAAACGGCGCACGCTTTTTATTCAGGTCTTCACCCTCCTGCCGCTGGCGGTCTTTGTGGCTTTCAGTCTGCGACATCGTGTACAACTCAATTGGACGGGTCCGCTCTGGGTGGCGATGTTGGCTCCAATCGCGGACTCAATCGGGTCCCCGCCAAGTGCTCGCTGGCTTCCTCGCTTACTTCATGCCGCCTGGATGCCAACCATTTTGGTCTTCGTTGTCCTCTACGCCGCCGGACTGCATTACCTCGTTCTCGGTCTCCCTGGGATTGGATATAGCCAGCAGATTCAGCTGGTGCCGGTCGGCTGGCGAAATCTGGGCGACCAGATTGGTGAAATTGAGAATGCACTGGAAGAACAAACCCACGAACAGCCGCTCGTCGTCGGAATGCACCGGAATTTTATTTCCAGCGAGCTGGCATTCTACGATCCGGACCGCGATGGGGCGCAGGAAACTGCTGGTCCGCATCTCTTCGGCGGCAAGAGCCTGATGTATGAATGGTGGTTTCCGAAGAAATTGCAGGAAGGCAGGACGCTCCTCCTGGTCAGCTTTGACGCCGACGATCTGACTCACAGTTCAGTCTTGCGCCACGTGGAGCGTCTTGGGCCGATTGAGAAAGGGGTGTTTGGAAAGAATGGTAAACCAATCCGGCCCTTCTTCTACTGCTATGCGGTTGGCTACCGAAGTTTGGACGAAAAGGTTAAGCCCTAGTGTCCTCATTCGGAAGAGACACCGCCCTAAATTCGTGTGGTTAACAGTTGGCTTCGTTTTCCTCGCCTCCAGCCAGTTGGACGTATGCGACCGAACAGTTGCGCGGAGTACCCGCTCGCCCGATAGTTCGTGATGCGACCGATCAGACAGCGTTCGAACGTGATCGGGGGCGTATTTGGTGCGAAGAATAGTGTTTGCAATGCTAATTCTGTCGGTCGGTTCCTTTTGTTTTCGAGGAGTGTGTTATGAAGTCTTTTAGTCTCCCTACGGTGCTCGCACTGGTCACTTTTGCGGCCTCTGGCGTCCTGGGGCAAACAACGGCCCGTCTTGCCCAGGTGCCGGCTGGTGGTGGACAGTCGCCCAGCCTGCATCTGAATCTGGCGCCGAAGCAAACGGCTGTTCCGTCAAATGTGAGAGTCGCCGGCTTTCCGCAGGGTCCAACGGCGCTTCCGTATCCGTTGGTTTCCACCCCCGCGAACGACGCCTGGGCCCGGAACAATGCGTGGGCGGCTTACAATGCGCGCCTGCGGCAGATTCCAACCGCAGAGAATCCGAATCGATTAGCGCCTCGTCCGACCCTGCTGGATAAGAATCGCTTCATCGAGAAGCCAACGTCCTCGCATCGTTATAATTTCCAATTCTCCGACAACGAGATTCGTTCCGTTCAGATCGCCCTTCGGCGGCAGGGGATCTATTCCGGCCAACCCGACGGAATTCTTGGACCTGACACTCGTCGGGCGATCGAAGAATACCAGATCAAAAATAAGCGGCCTGTTACCGGTCAGCCGGATCCATCGTTGAATGCCTTGTTAGGTATTTTTTAGATTCAGCCTCGTACACTAGGCGCGCCTTGGCAACGTCGTGCTGAATTTGAGACTGGAGTTCCTCGATCCCGGAAAACTTCTTTTCGGGTCGCAGATAATCCAGAAACGCGACTTCAATGTCCTCGCCATAAATCTCTTGATCGAAAGCGAACAAATGAAGCTCAAGAATCCTTTCTCCCACTTCTTTTTCGATCGTCGGGCGAACGCCAATATTCACGACGCCGCCATACACGTTTTCTTGAAACCAGGCTTTCGCCGCATAGACCCCGTTCGGCGGGAACTGTTCGTTATGGGCGCGCAGGTTCGCCGTGGGAAATCCCAAACGGCGACCCAACTGCCTTCCCTCTGTAACTGTTCCAAGAATCGTAAAAGGGCGTCCCAGGAATTTCGCCGCGGATTCCAGGTCGCCGCATTCAACCGCAGAGCGGATTAGCGTGCTGCTGACCACCTGACCGTCTACTGAGACAGGCGGAACACTTCCAAGTTGGAACCCCAATTTGGGCGCCAAGTCTTCGAGCAATCGCACAGAGCCCGCACGATTTGCTCCGAACGTCCATTCCTGCCCCACGCAGATCTGACTCAGGCGATTCGAGGAATTCGCAAGCATCTCGATGAAAAGGTCAGGAGCTGTTTTTGAGAACGTCGCCGTAAATTCGAGAATGAGTACGGTGTCGACTCCCAATAATTCAATGAGCTTAACTTTGTGGAGAGTGGATGTCAGAAGCCTTGGAGCCTTTTCAGGTCGCAACACTCGCACCGGATGCGGATGAAAAGTGACCACCACTGCGGTTCCGCCCGTCGTACGTGAACTCTCCAGAGCGCGGGCTATCACCGCCTGGTGACCCAGGTGAAGCCCGTCAAAGACGCCAATCGCGAGGTGCGTTGGCCCAGCAACGGATTTCAATTCGTCGATGGTATGCAGAATTTTCATGACTCAGGAGGATCAGGCTCCACGCATCCGGGAAACGTCCGGCAAAGAGACAATTCGATCCGCAATACCCTCCTTTGAGCCGGTCTTTAACGCTTCGATGGTCACCGCACCATCAACGCCAAATCTCCCGGATTTCGTTCTGCGCAGCGCCGAAAGATGAGCGCCGCAGCCTAGTTCATGGCCAATATCGTGCGCGTAAGTGCGAACGTAGAAACCCTTGCTGCAGATCACTTTAAAATCGATCTCCGGTATGCGAATTTTTCTAATTTCGTGCGCATACACATGAACACATCGAGCTTCCCGCTCAACGACCTTCCCTTCACGCGCGAGTTTGTAAAGAGGCACACCCTCCTTCTTAATCGCGGACACCATCGGCGGGATTTGGTAAAAATCGCCGTGAAACTTCGCGAACGCTCCCTCGATCGCTAACTGATCGAGCGGACCGACCGTGTGTGTTTCGATGATTTCACCGTCCCTATCCTGGGTATTGGTCACTTCACCAAGCTTCAACGTTCCCACGTACTCTTTATCCTCACTCATGAGCAGGTCCTGGATTTTAGTGCCTCTTCCAACGACGATCAGGAGCAAACCGGTGGCAAAAGGATCTAATGTCCCGCAATGACCAACCTTTTGCGTCGCCAAACGGTTTCGGACGATTGCTACAACGTCGTGGCTCGTCATCCCCGGCGCCTTATCGACTAGCAAAACACCGTCATAGGGACTTGGCGATTTCATGGGAGACCCTCTTCAATACTTTGTTACGCACCTCCGCCAAACTTCCACGAATTCTGGCACCAGCGGCTCGTGGGTGGCCGCCTCCGCCGAATTCGCCGCAAATCTTGTTCACATCGATCCGATTATCTTTCGATCGGGCGCTAAGACGAATTTTTCCCTCTGGCAACTCCTCGAAAAGCAGTGCGACGACGACAGTGTCGACACAACGTACATAGTCGATGAGCCCGTCGATTTCATCCGGGTGAGTACCGAGCCGTTCTTTAGTTTCGTTGGTCAAAACCATGCTCGCGATCTGATCGTCCGCATCGAACGAGGCCTGCGGCAAAATCTCACCCAACAACTGGACTCTTCGCTTTGGGTAGCTCTCGTACAGGCTGTTGGAAATCGCCCCGGCGTTTGCGCCGGCTTTAATTAACTCGGCCGCGACCTCAAACGTGCGAGCCATCGTATTTGGATAGCGGAACGAACCGGTATCAGTGGAGATGGCCGCGTAAAGTGCGTCGGCGCCTTCATGTGTCAGCGGAAGGTTTTCTGTCCGGAGGAACTCGTAGACAATCTGGCCTGTCGCCGGCGCGAGGGTATCGATATGAACCAGGTCACCGTAGCCGGGGTTACTCGCGTGATGATCGATATTGATCCATAGGTCGGCGTGACGAATAGCGCCCAGCGTGTTGCCGAGTCGCTGCTGGCTGGCCGTATCTAAAGCGATAGCTACTTCAAAGTCCTGCGGCTCGGTGGGTGGCGGTGAGATCAAATCCGACTTCCGAAGGAATCGAAAACCGTCGGGCAGGCCATCCTCGTTCCAGGCGGAAACATCCTTACCCAAAAGTTGGAGGCTCAGAGCCAGTGCTAACTGTGAGCCGATCGCGTCGCAGTCCGGCCGCACGTGACTGAGGATCACAACCCGTTTTGCCCGACTGATTGCGCCAGCGATCTCGTGAAAGAGATGCGTTCATCTCTCGTCGTGCGGTATTTCCAGGTCCTGCATGATCTCCAGCACTCGACTGCCTCTTTCAATAGAGTCATCGAGCTTGAAGTTCAGATGCGGTGTATATTTCAGCACAACTCGTTTGGCCAATTCTCGCTGCAGCGTGCCGCGGTGTTCTCCAAGCTCCGCCAAAACCCGTGCTTTTTGATCTGGTTTGCCGATCACACTCACAAAAACGTGACATTGCCGGAGATCCGCAGTGATGTCGACCGCGTGCACTGTGACCAATGTTTGGGCGCCGAAATTTATTTCGCGCGAAATGATTTCGCTTAGCTCCCTCTTAATGACTTCGTTGACCCGTTCAAGCCGATGTTTCATGACAACCTCGAAAATGTTATTTGGCTCGCCAGAAGCCGCTATCGGCTGCTGCATGGTATCCGCTCGCTTAACCGGGATCTTTCGCTCAGCGGCCGGACAGCCACCGGTCGAACTACAACTGTTGCGCCACTTTCTCGAGATTGTAGCACTCGATGATGTCGCCGACTTCGTATTCGGTATAGTCGCCCAGTTTGATCCCGCATTCGACACCGGCTCGCACTTCTTTTACATCATCCTGGAACCTCCTCAGAGTAGCGATCCCTCCGTCATAGATCGGCTGGCGACGACGCAAGACGCGGGCGCGGCCCGTTCGCACGATTCGACCATCTGTCACGAAGCATCCGGCGACGGTTCCCTTGGAAAGTTCGAAAACTTGTCTTATTTCCGCATGCCCCACAACGCTTTCGCGAACTTCTGGATCCAGCATTCCGACCATCGCCTCTTTGACTTGGTCGAGGAGTTCGTAAATGATGCTGTACAACTTGATCTGGATACCTTCCCGCTTCGCCGCGGACGCCGCCTGGTTTTCCACCTTGACGTTGAACCCCACAATGACCGCATTCGAAGCCGTCGCGAGCAGTACGTCTGATTCCGTGATCGGCCCCACGCCGACATGGATTAGCTCGAGGTCAATTTTCTTGCTCTCTATCTGATTGAGCGATGCGGTCAAAGCCTCAGCAGAACCCTGAACGTCGCATTTCAGAATGATCTGTAGCTCCTTCCGACCTCCTCCCATGCTATCGAACAAGCTCTCAAGAGTCGCCCTCTGAGGCATCGCCAGCTTTTGGCTTCGCAAATCGGTCAGACGTTCTTCGCTTAATGTGCGGACGGATTTTTCCGAGTCCATCACCGTCAACTCGTCCCCTGCGTTTGGAAGGCCGGTGAAACCCAAAACTTTCACTGGCGTCGCCGGTCCGGCTTCCTTCACGTTTTCACCGGCATCGTTGATCAGTGACTTCACTTTGCCCGAAAAATGGCCGCAAATGAATGGTTGGCCAACTTTCAGCGTCCCCATTTGGACGATCACGGTAGCAGTCGGTCCGCGACCCGGTTCAATCTGGGCCTCGATCACCGTCGCGCGAGGCGGTGAGGTGGGGCTTGCCTTGAGTTCCATGATCTCCGCCTGGAGGATCATCATATCGAGAAGCTGATCGATCCCGGTTCCTTTCGTAGCTGACACAGGTACGCAAATGGTTTCGCCACCCCAGTCCTCCGGGGTCAAGCCCTTGTCCTGAAGCTGAGTCTTCACCCGATCAACATTTGCGGACGGCAAGTCAATCTTGTTGATCGCCACAATAATAGGAACCTTTGCCGCCTTCGCGTGGTTGATCGCTTCATTGGTCTGCGGCATGATCCCGTCGTCTGCCGCCACCACTAGAACGACCACGTCGGTTACTTTCGCGCCGCGCGCCCTCATCGCCGTAAACGCCTCGTGTCCCGGTGTATCTATGAATGTGATGGTTTGCCCCTTGTAGGTAACGGTATACGCGCCAATGTGCTGCGTGATGCCGCCCGCTTCTCCCGCTGCCACACGGCTTTTGCGGATCGCATCCATCAGCGAAGTCTTGCCGTGATCGACATGCCCCATGAAAGTGATGATCGGGGCTCGCGGTTTCAGCTCTTCCTTAGTCTGTATCACTGGTCGTGGCGGCTCTTCTACGACCACCGGACGCGTGTGGACTCCTCCCCCTTTCTCCCGTTTTTCGACTTCGAAAACGTAGCCGTGTTTTTTACAGATGGCCGCTGCGACATCTGGCTCGATCGTGTGGTTGATCGCCGCGAAGATGTTCATGTCCATCAGATCATGGATCAGCTGAAATGGTTTCAGCCCAATCTGTTGAGCGAGGTCCCGAACGATGATTGGAGGCTTGATGTGAATTGTCTTGTCGTCAAGGATCGGCGCTGCCACGTTCGCCGGCATTGACAGGTGCCGGTTCAGGTTGGACGGGCTGAACCGGCTGGACGAGTTGAACGGCCGGTTCCGGCGCCTTCGTCAGGATCGGCGGTCGAATTTTCGAGATCGGAGGAAGGACCGACTTCGGTTTCGGTTCGGCACTCGACGAGTCCGAGCGTTTCGGCTTGTTGTCGTCAATGAGCGAGACAGATTCCGGCTTCGGCGGCGGTGTTGCAGGCGCCGGCGCAGGAGCCTGCCTCCGGTGTCTTCGCCTTGCTGATCGGCGGGACAGCCAGATCTCGGAGAGTGTCCTGGTTTCCGTCGCCGGTTTCTTCCTGCTGGGAGAGATGAGGTCTGTAGCTGGTTGAGGCGTAGCGGCCCGCTCGGCTGGCTGATCAGCCTTAGGCTTCGATTTTTGGGTCGGGTCTTTTTTGCTGCTCGCGCGTGTGGCCATGAATCTGTCTCTCTAAAATTTGCATCGCTCCACCTCAGTTAGATGGACGCCATTTTCTTCTCGTATTCTCTCCGCGCAGCGTCGTGAATCTCACGGGCCCGTTCGACGTCCACCTCCAGGATCCCTGCGATGTCCTCGGGATCCACTTCAAGTATTCCTTCAATACTATTGACTCCGGCGCGGGCAAGAGACCGAGCTGTCACTTCGTCGATATTCAAAGCTTTCGCAAGTGTCGTAATTGCTTGGGCAATCTTTTGTTCGAATGCCTGCGTAGCCGATTCATCCTTGGCAATATTGATCTCCCACCCGGTCAGGCGCGCCGTGAGCCGCGCATTCTGACCACGACGGCCAATCGCCAGAGAAAGCTGGTCCTCTTCAACGGTAATGTTGATCGCATGACGGGTCGGGTCCAAAGCCAGCGACTTGATTTTTGCCGGCTTAAGCGCCTCCACCACAAATTCCCGCGGATCCTGGCTCCATCGGATGATATCCACCTTTTCCTGGTTTAGCTCTCGGACAATGTTCTTGACGCGCGAACCCCGCATTCCGACACAGGCTCCTACCGGATCCACTTTCTCGTCCGAGGACCACACTGCAATTTTGGTGCGATAACCGGCTTCTCGAGCGATCGCCTTGATCTCAACAGTGCGGTCGTTGATTTCACTGACCTCGACCTCGAACAGACGCCTGACAAAGTTAGGATGGCTTCTGGATATGATAATCTCCGGACCGCGACTAGAGTTCTCCACCGCCACCACATAAGCGCGAATCCGGTCCCCAATGTTGTAGTCTTCCGTCGCGACCCGCTCCCTTGCGGGCATTACTGCTTCAAATTTTCCTAGATCCACGATCACGTCCGAACGCTCAAACCGGCGCACGGTTCCGCCGACGATCTCCCCGGCGCGATCCTTGAACTCGTCATAAATCATCTCCTTCTCGGCTTGCCGGATGCGTTGCAGAATCGCTTGCCGCGCAGTTTGCGCGGCAATTCTGCCAAAACCTTCCGGCGTCACCACCACCTCAAGGAGATCGCCCGGATTTGCATCCGCCTTGATCTTTCGAGCTCGGCTCAAGTGGATCTCGTCGTGAATATTTCGCACGTCCGCGACGACAAAAAGATTCGCTAGCGCAGTGATCTCACCGCTCTTCGGATCGATCGTGACACGCAAATCCCGGGCAGGCCCGACACTTTTCTTCGCCGCCGTCAGCAAGGCGCTAGACACTGCGTCAAGCAATACCTCCCGCTTGATGCCCTTTTCTCGCTCCATGTAGTCCAACACCGCTAAAAGATCACTGTTCATAAAAACAATAACGGACCGATCGGGTCGGCTATCCGCCGGAATCGGTGGATCCCAGCGGATCCGACCAGTTTCGGTCTGGCTGTAGAATCTAAGACTGAAAAAAAGGGCCGTCAAGCCGGGTGCCTCAGGGGAATAGCGGAAAGAAGAAATGCAGCGCCCTGGCTCTGTGTTGCCGACTTCCGGATATGCAATCGCTCTTAACCACCGCGTCACAAAACGTTTTGTCGCCATGACGACGTCAAACGTCTTGTGCCCAAAACAGCAAAATTTATATTAATTCGGACCCACCTACGCTCGTCCGGGACGAAACGAGTGCAAGTGGGCGCGCTTCATCCCATGATACGGATCAAATGATACGCGTCGTTACTTTCGATGCCGCAGGCACATTAATACGGCTGGTCGATCCTCCTGGCTGGACCTACGCCAAAACGGCGGAGCTCTTCGGCTACAATCTCAATCCTGGCCGCGTCCAGGATGCTTTTCGAAAAGCATGGAAAAGCTTCCCGCCACCTCCTGAATCGCGTGGTCCGCACCCTGATGATGAGCGGGGTTGGTGGCGGCGGCTCGTTGCCAAGACCATTGACGACGCCGGTTACGAGATTGACCGGTTCGATGATTACTTCGCCGAAGTGTACCAGACGTTCGCCCGGCCGGGCGCCTGGGTGCTTTTCCCGGAGGTTTTGTTGATCTTGCCGAAGTTAAAACGCTTGGAAATCCGCCTCGGGGTAATCTCGAATTTCGATCGTCGTCTCTACGACGTCCTTTTACATCTGGGTGTCCGGGATGCATTCGAACACGTGGTTATTTCCAGCGAAGTCGGAGCTCAGAAGCCGGCCGCTCGCATCTTTTTGGAGACGGCCCGGCGGTTTGAGGTTGATGTCGAAGAGATTTTGCACGTGGGCGATGACCTCGACTCAGATTATGGAGGGGCGCGTTCATCCGGCTTGCGTGCGCTCCTGGTGGATCACGAGACGGTAAGGCTTACAGAGCTTTTTTCCTGTCTCCCCAGTGGCACCGTGGCAGGCTGACGCCTTTCGGCCGGGTTTGTGGAATGCGGCGGTCGAGCGGCCAAACCTCAGCTATTCCGGCGCGGATGGAGGGGTCAGGAATTCTGTCAGACCCTCCGGCGAAAATTCACGATCGGAATAGGTCACGTCGTGTCTGATACGGGAACCATCCAGATCGGTCACAGAATCTCCTCGGGAACCGCGCACGGTTAAATCGGCTGGAATAGAGCGACCTTTGTCGTCTGTGACGACGCGGGTGGTGTCGATGCGGCGTGCCAGTTGTCCCGAGGCCAGGTATTTTTCCACCCGCAAGGGGACGAGCCGGCGAGAGTCAATCCAACTGCGCACTTTGGCATAGGTGGAGACCTCACCTTTGCCAGGCCGCGACTCAAGGATGAGGCAACTCACACGATCCAGGGTCTCGGTGCCAACGATGGCCTGGTTTTCCCAACCGAAGAAGTTCTCGATGACATCCTGATAGGATAGATCACTGCCGAACAAGGCGTCGCTCATTTGCGAGGCGTTCAGAGTCCGCGGCTTTTCAGGGGGCATGAAAAGCGAACCGGTCGGGGCGCCGCCGTCTGCCTCGTGCAACAGGACGCCCTCACCCTTCCTCTCTTTGGGCCAAAGCACCTGGTAAACAAGATCGGTGGCCGTTCTGGAACGGCGCTCCTTGATCTGAAGTTGAAGCGTTGTCTTCGTGGTGTTGGTTGGCTGTTTCACCTCAAGACGCAGGCGAACGTAAGACGTGCCATCTCGCAGAGCGGAAAGGCCCGCTGCAAGGTTTTTGGCTGATATTGCGGCCGGCTCGGTGGCGACGGCGCGTACGGATGAGGTCACCAGTGTGAAGCCGAGCGTGGCCGTAGCAAGGCGCAATATCTCCGAGCAGAGCAAATTCATGATTTCCTTTCCTGAAAATTCAGCCTTGCAAGGCCCGGCTCGGCATCAGCCGTGAACTGCGCCATGCAGGGTAAAGGCCGCTGACGACGCCTACCGCGACCGCGATTGCCACCGAAATGGCCAGAAGGCCGACGCTGAGGTCCGGCTCCAGAAGTCCGCGGATGGCAGGCGTCGTTCCCAGGACCTTTACGCCGACGGCACCGATCAGCACGCCCGCCACACCCGCCGAGCAAGCCAAGCAGAGCCGACTCCCACAATACCATGCGAATAATCCGCCCACGTCGCCAGCCGAGTGCGAGCAAGACGCATATTTCCTGCGTGCGCTCAAACACCGTCATCAGCATCGTGTTCATCACGCCGAGCACACCGACAAGCACCGCCAGCAGAGAAGTGCCCCAGCTCATCGCCTGGACCATGCGATATGCCTGGCTATTGGTGATATGTTCGCCCGCCACCACGGCGCGACCTTCCGGGACAAGCCTGTTAATCTGCTCACAGAGACGTTCCACATCCTTGGCACTCGTGGATGGCGTGACTCGGATGTCGATGATGTTAATCTTGTCCCGGTTTCCCGTGATTTCCTGAAACACTGGCAAAGCGAGAATGACCGAGCCGTTCTCTACCCATGCGTTGCCATCAACGATCCCAACCACGGACAATTCGCCGGTCTCAATCTGGATCTTATCGCCAACTTTTTTCTTCAGCACATCCGCCGCAGTGCGACCAAGCAGGGCGGCTGGCTCCGCGGCATCCTTGTGGCATGCGTCCAGAGATCAACTTGAGGTTCTCCCAGGAGAAACAGCCCCATTCGCGGGCGGAAACCATCATCATCTGAGCGTCCTCAATGCTCATCAAGTCTACCAGTATCCCGCACGTGGCTCCGACATGGGGAAGGTGTGCGATGCGGTCACGCACCGAGGCGTTAAACGGCTTGGGAACCAGAGAACTCCCCATATTGCTGACTACCACATCGGTGCCGCGCGCCTTCATCCCTGTCTCCCAGCTTTTGCTAAATCCGCGCGAGATGCCGACCAGCGCCACAACCGCTGCGATCCCCACGGAGATGCCTAGGATTGTCAGTCCGGTTCGCACCGGACGACGTATCAGTCCACGCGTCACCACCGTGAAAAAGGTCATATCATACCTCCGCGGTGGTTGACTCGCGGTCCGAGACGATGCGCCCGTCCTTCATTTGGATGGTTCGCGATGCCCGCCGGGCGATGCTCATGTCGTGCGTCACAAGCACCAGCGTCATGTTCTGTTCACGGTGAAGCCGAATGATCAGTTCAAGAATCAGCTGCGCGTTTTCGCTGTCGAGATTGCCGGTCGGTTCGTCCGCGAGCAGAACGGAAGGACCATTGGCCAGGCTGCGGGCGATGGCAACCCGTTGCCTTTCTCCGCCGGACAGCTTGGCCGGGAAATGACTCAGCCGATGTCCCAACCCAACCGACTTTAGCAAGGTTGACGGCTCGGTCTCTCCGCCCTGAACTGGGGAAGGTGATTTTCAAACATCGGAATCTGCACGTTTTCCAGCGCCGTAAAGGTTGGCAGCAGGTGAAACGCCTGAAAGATGAAACCAATCTCGAGAGCGCGATAACTCGATTGATCATGCAGATCGGGAATAGAGTTTCCGCGGTAAAGCAAGGTTCCCTTCGTAGGTCGGTCAAGCGCGCCCAGCATTTGCAGCAGCGTCGTTTTCCCGCAGCCGCTCGGACCGGTGACGGCAAGGAATTCGCCCTGCGCCACGCGAAAATTGACGCCTCGCAAAGCTTGCACCTGACCATCATCGAATTTTTTTGCGATCCCTTTGGCCTCGAAGATGTAGCGCAAAGGGTCTGCGGTCGACAGTTGTCCAATGTCGTCGCTGGACTAAGCAAACGATTACTCATGGCCTCAGAGGGATCCTTTTCTTCTTCGTTAGCACTTCCATTTCCTGCTTGGCTTCCCTGTCTGTTCTTTTCTGCTCCAATTGATTTTCAAATATTCTTGGGTCCTCCGGTGCATCGCCGAATGGAAGCGACGTCAACAAATAGCTCGTCTCGATGTCAGATGATCGGCCGTACGCTTTCGCCTCCGGTTGGCGCGGCTGTACTCCCGTTCACTGCGGCGTGGCCTTGAGCCACTGAGCTCCGGCGCGAGGGTCGGAAAGGCTGCGGAAAAGGTCCATTAACGCGTGCCGGTAGCTTGGAAAAGGGGATATTTCACCGGGATTCTTCGGCTCGAGCTCCGAAGCGTGTTGGGGCAGTTCCGCGTGCGGCAGGCCGGCGTGCCGATGATGCACGCCATGATAATGGCTCATGGAGCAGAGTGAAAGCGACGAGTCGGCCGAGCAGGCCCGCCTGACACAATGCTCCGGGTAGAGCTGTTGACCGTGGAACCCGTGAGTCCGACGTGCTCGATGTATTTGCGCCAGCTCTGCATGTTCGAGGCCAGATAGGCGGGCGCCAGATACATCCAGAGAAAGTATTTCCATGCGTCCCACCAGGTCACCGCCGCCAGCAGGCAAAACCATACGCCGGCGGTCAGCGCGAACTCGGCCCAGATTCGTCGCCGCAGTTTTTTGTTCCGGATCGGCGAACCGGCACGGAGAAAAGTTCGCACGAACAGGAATGGCGTGAACAACAGGCCGAGACTGAGTTCGAGAATCGCGGCCAGGACCCTGACCCATCGCGGCATTCCCGGGATAACGAACGGCCAGAGTTCGACGTCCCGTTCAGTGGCCAGGTATGCGTGGTGCAATTGATGCGCCGCGCGGTAAAGGCTGAAGCTCATCAGGCTGAAGATCCCGATAATAATGCCATCGATCTCATTCAAGCGCCGGGTCTTTCGAAGCAGCCCGTGAGACGCCTCATGGAAGCCGATCAAAAGCCCGTGCATAAGATGGCTGGCGGTCAATACCAGCGGCACAGCCAACCAGAAAGATCCAAGGTACAGAGCAACGCCCAACGCAAATTGATTGAGAAAGAAAATGGCCGCCAGAATCGGGAAGGCAGCACGGCTTACCCAATGGGTCGGCGGCGGTTCGAGCAATGTTTCTGTCGGTGGCGAGGTATTCATCGCGTTCGAGTCTTAAGGCGGCGATCCGACTTTCCGGTGAGCGGCAAGCGTCTGCAAGCAAAGCCTTGAAACATGTACGACAAATTTTCTATTTCCGCCAGAGGGAACAAATTTGGCCGGAAAAGCCACACTACCTCCAGCCCATCCTCCACTACGGTGATTTCGCATCCGAGATGAAAACGCGCGGTACCGGTCGAGCGCATCGTGAGCCGGGCGGACAGCCCGTGAAGCGCTACGTCTGGAACAGGGTGGTTCTGCAAGGCGAACCGAACCTCAAAAACGGGATTATGACCCGGCGCCGGCAAGTCTCCAAGCGTCGGTACGAGTTCAGCAAAAGGCATGGCGTTCGCAAAGGAATCCACGGTTACTTGATGCACCGCACTCACGCTGGTCGGAAAAAGGACGGTCGGCATCGACCTGTGCTTCGAAGCGGGACAATGCCGGCGCAATAGCCCATCGTTTCCCGTACAGCCTGCTTGGTCCGATTCGCCACGGGCGTGCCGACCAGGATGTCTTCCTCGCCTGTCCACCTCGAGAGCGTGACCTGAAACGCGGCCAGCAGCGTGCTGAAGAGCGTCGCGCCGGTCACGCGAGCCAGTTCCCGCGCGGCGTCGGCAAGATCGGCCGGAATATGCGAAACCAATCGATGAACCGCACCCGATGCGGTCTCGGGTCCCTCCAGCGATTTCCAGAGCCTGTGGCTTCCAGCAAGATTGGATTTCCAGAAAGCGGCACGCCGCTCCAATTCCGCGGGTTGCCAGTATGCGCGTTCGGCTGCGCCCCAGGCGGAGTAGGTGAGCGGCAAAGGTGGAAGTCCCTCCTCCAGGCCCATAAGACCCTGCACATAAGCGATACACAGGTCCTGGACGAACACACCCAGGGTCCAGCCATCGGCGATGGCATGATGAATCGCGAAGACCAGTACGTGGTGATCGGCGCTCAGCCGAAGTACTTCGACCCGGTAAAGCGGTCCTCGAACTAAATCGAAAGGCTCGCTGAAAATCTCTTTTGCTAGCTCTTCGACCGCCTCTTCGCGTCCCTGCGCAGACGAAAGTTCGCGGAAACGGAAATTGGCTTCGCTGGTCTGACGAATCATTTGTACCGCCCGGTCTTTGCCCGGCAGGAAGGACAGGCGCAAAACCTCTTGCCGTTCGACCACTCGCTGAAGCGCAGCCTCGCAAGCTTGTTGCGTAATGACGCCCCGCAACTGAATGAGGCAGCAGATGTGGTTGGCAATATCCGTGACGCTCACGGGTGATGTCTCCCACAATTCTCGCTGCGGAAATGTCAATGGCTGGAGACGTGTTTTTCCATTCGCCAGCCATTGCTTAAGAAGGTCGCGTTTGTCTCCGGACATGTAGATCAGACTCTGCTTAGCGTACCGGAGTCCTTTGCGTCCGGGAAGGCCCTCAGCGGCTGCATTATCGCCAAGCAGACCTTCAATCTCCTCGTCGGAAAGAGCTTCAAAGTTCACCTCGTCGGTGGATGCTGTCTCCGGCATCGTCATGCTTGCGGCAGCTTGGCGCGGAGGCCGCGCCTGCCCTCTTCGCGCCCATGTGCTCCGCAATCAATTCTACGATCTGGCCGATCGTGCGCGCCCGAATCAGACTGGCCGGTGGCAGCGCCACGCCGAGAGAGCCTTCAATAGAGTTTTCGATCTCAACGCCCATGAGTGAATCCAGTCCTAAGTCCGTCAGCGGCTGGTCATCGCGCAAGGTGTCTGGTTTTACACGCAGTACCGAGCTCTACGGCATCGCGCACGGCCTGTCCGATGATGCCCTCCAGTTCTTCCGGCGCGGCCGATTCGATCTTGAGACGCAAGTCACCGGTTGTGTTGCCCGTCTCCTGGCCTTCGACGAGCTGTGAAAATACGCTCCAAGAGGGGATTTTCCTGCATGCCGCGGAAAAACTGTCGCCATTTGGCCCAATCGACGCGGATCGCCATTACCTGCGTGCTGCCTGCCGTAAGGGATGATTCCAGCAGCGTCATCACTTCCCTTGACGAGAGTTCCGTCGTACCTTGCCGCGCGAGGAATTCCGCTACGCGCTTGTTGCGGGCTACATAACCTTCGCCGCCGAGAACTCCCCAATTGACGGTGAGCGCCGGTAAGCCGAGAGCCCGTCGGTGATGAGCGAGCGAGTCGAGGAAAGCGTTGGCTGCGCCGTAACTGCCTTGGGCCGGATTGCCAAAGATGCTCGAGACTGATGAGAACATCACGAAACACTCCAGGTCGAAATCGCGCGTGGACTGATGCAGCAGCCAGGCGCCATACGCCTTTGGTGCCATCACGCTGCGGATCCGCTCGCGTGTGAGCGAAACAAGAGGAGCGTCGTCGATCACCATCGCCAGGTGGAATATGCCTCGGAGCGGTCGACCAGCGGAACGAATCTCCGCGGTGAGGCGGTCAATATCCTTCGGCGAGCCAATATCCGCCCGTACCACCCTGACCTCAGACGCCGCGTCTTGCGGAGGTTCTGTACAAACGCCTCTGCATCCGGCGTTGCCGCCCCGCTCCGGCTGGTGAGCACGAGGTCACGGGCACCGCTGTCGATCAGCCATTGCGCCAGCACTTTGCCGAAGCCGCCAAACGCTCCAGTGATCAAGTAGCTTCCCTCCGGGTTGATCGTGAAGGCCGGCCTGAGCGGTTCTCCACGCCTGGGAAGGAATGCTCCGGGAAATGCCACCAGGACTTTGCCGATGTGCTTCCCCTGCGCCATCAGCCGGAATGCCGAGTCAACGCGGCACGCGGGAAACGAGCGGAACGGGAGCGGACGAAGCGACCCGCTTTCGATGAGTCCCGATATTTCCTCCAGCATTTGCCGGGTCAATGTTGCGTCACCGGAGAAGACCGCATCCATGGCGACCACATGAAATGACGCATTGCGGCGCAGGGGCCAGAGCGGTATCCGGGCATTCTGATAGATGTCGCGTTTGCCGATTTCGATGAAGCGGCCGAATTCCGCAAGACATGAAAGACCCATTGGAATGGCTTCGGCAGCCAGCGCATTCAGGACAACGTCCACGCCGCGCCTGTCGGTCAATTCCATCACTGCATCCGTAAAATCCGCTCGACGCGAGTCAATCACATGCTTAACCCCGAGCGTCTCGAGCAACGCGCGTTTAACCGGGCTGCCGGCGGTGGCGATGACTTCTGCGCCGAGATGGTGGGCGATCTGGATGGCGGCCATTCCGACGCCGCCTGCACCCGCATGCACCAGGATACGCTCACCCTTCCGCATCCGCGCGACATTCTGCAGCGCGTGCCAGGCAGTCATGAATACGACGGGTATCGTAGCGGCCTGCTCAAAGGATAGATCCGTCAGGCATGCGCCGGACGTCGCTCCCCCTCGTCAACGTATACGAAGCGAGCCCGAACACGGCGAGACCAAAGACGCGGTCTCCCGGCACGACATGTTCCACTCCGGACCCGACCGCCTTAACCACGCCGGCCACCTCGTCGCCGAAGATTCGAGCATCCGGTGCTTCGCCGGGATATAACGCGAGCGCCTTGAGCACGTCGCGGAAGTTCATTCCCGCCGCTTTCACTTCGATTAGCACCTCGCCGACCCCACAGGCTGGCAGGGCGAAAGGAACAAAGCGCAGCGTGTCGAGATGCCCTCGTTCGCGTGACTCGAGTCGCAGCGGTACCGCGGGATCGAGCCATTCCTCGTCCGAGGTTCGACCGCGACCCAGACGCTGAACGTATCGGGCTTCGCCGCGGAGCGCGATCTCACGCTCGCCATCCTCACGCAGTAGCTCACTCCAGAGCAAGGAATCGTCGGATTCCGACGTTTCGAGTGGAAGATCGATTCCCGCGGCCGGATAAGTTTGGGTATTCGTTTAGGATGACGCGCAACAACCCGACGAGAGGTGCTTGCGCAACGGCGGCCGCACTTGTCGTACGCCCCGGTGGCTGAGCTCCGCGCGTCACCAAATCGATGCGTAATTTTGTCGAGTATTTGACGTGTTCGACCGCTTGGATCAGATGGAGCAGCGCATCGGTGCCCATGAGCTCCGCGTCTCCTTCGGGGCCTGGCCGCGGCGCCTCCAAACTCCAAAGGTAAACAACCCGTTCCGGTGGAGCTTCTTCCGCGCATGCATGAAAGAGCTGCTTCCAGTCCTCGAGCGCCTCTGCACGGAGTGTAAAAGCGTCCGTCCCTTCCAGGGCAAAATGGTCGCCCCGACGTGCGACCCGGCACCGGACACCCGCTGCCTGAAGTTGTGAAGCCAATTATCTCCCAGACCGGAGGTGTCCGCGAAAATGAGCCAGGACTTTTCCGCCGGCATCTCCAAGAGTGTGTCCGGAGTGGGAGACGCAGCGGGAGCCGAATCGTGCCAGGCCTTGCGCGCGAGTAGACCAATCTGGCCCTCGCCTTCCGGACCCAGCATTCCCGGTAGTGAAGCGGTTTCGCTCAAACCCCGTCTGCTGTAAGACGACCTCCCACTGGGAGCGCCCCAGCAATGGGTGGAGCGGACGCAAATCACGATCTGTAAAACGCCACCACCCAGTCGTGAGACCGAAGACTGCCTCCGTCCACAACTGTGGGGTAGCGACGTCCATGAATACCAGGTTCCCGCCCGGTGCCAGCAGTTCATAAATATGTCTTAGCGTTGAGCGTAAATCACTCACCGCGTGAAGCACATTGGTACCGACGATGAAATCAAACGTTCCAGCCTCGAAGCCCTGCTCCGTACCCGGTTTTTCAAGATCAAAAATCTTGTATTCCACTCCGGGAAAACTGGCCAGCTTCTGCATGGCGCCGCTGAAAAATGCCGCAGAGACATCACTGAAAACGTAGGAATGCAAATCGCGATCGAAGAGCGGCAGCAAATGCGAAGTCAATCCGCCTGTCCCGGCCCCCACTTCCAGGATTCGCAGTCCGCGACCCTCTGGCAGGTGACGGGCGGCTTCCTCAACGGCTGCGGCGATAGCCGCCAGCCAGTGGCTCGTGTAGAGGCCCTCGCCGTAAAACTGGTCCAATAACTCTGCTGACGTCCCGGCGAAGAGTACTTGCACGGCATCCTTCTCTCCACGCAAGATCGGGCCAAGTTCTGCGCAGTTTGCGGCGCAGAGCAGGCCCTCGGACAGGTGTCCTGGATGATTCGATATGAATGAGCGCAGCATAGCTTGGGCAGAGCCTGCCGCCTTCGCAAAGGTGTCCGTGGGCCGATGGCCATTGCCATTCTTTTCGAGCAAGCCGCGTTTCGCCAGGCTGGTCGATCAGTCGTTCGAAAATCGGTCGCATCGGCTCTGTCACCCGCAGGGAATCGGCGGTCAAGCCCGCGCTCGCACCCGTGCGCTTTGCCATCTCCCGAAGACCGCGGGCGAGTTGTGCCGCCGCGAGCTCGTCGCCGGCCGCCATGGCGCTCTGGAGCTTGGCTCGGCCTCGCGTGGCGATCACCTGATCCAGCGCATCTTGCGCCGCATGTCGCAGGCGATCCAATGATACCGGCTGTTGGGACGCGGGGCGGGATCTGGCAGGCGTTCGCTCCCACGCGAGATGATAGACGAGACTCCGGCTTCCTGTCGGCGCGCCGGATCGCCGTGCCCCGGAGACGCTGATCGCATGGAAGCCATCGATGAGCACACAGGGCTTTCCTGCCGCATCATACATTTCGAGTTTGCCTTCCACGTACTCGTCGTTGCACTGCTGCACAGCCGCGCGGACAAGGCTCGAGGTCCCGGGTGAGCGAATAAACAGAATTTTGCCGAAGCGCACCGGCAGCTTAAGTCGAGCCTTGCGATCCTCAACGGTCGCCGCCCCCGCCGAAAAGATCTGTAGCGCGCCGTCGAAGAGTACGGGATGCAGTGAATACTCATTGGCACGTCGGACAATCGCATCGGACAATGAAACTCTGCCCGCTGATTCGCCTTTGCCGGTCGACAGCTCACGGATAGGTCGGAATTCATCGCCGTAACGAAGTCCCAGGTCACTCATGTGACGGTAAAATTCCTCTACCTTGACCGGCTCCAACCTGGATCCTCTGTTGCGCTCCCAGCCGGACGACGAAAAACCCGCATCGCTGCGCTCTCCGCGCATGGAGCCCACAACGTGCAGCGACCATGAAGCGCCGTGGTCGAACTTACTCTGGATCGAAAACGTGCGTTCATTCGGATCGTAGGACAGTTCCAATTGTAATTCCGAAGCCGGATCCGGCAGGATGAGCGGCTTGCGAATCTGAAAGTCTTCGACGACGAATGGCCGTCCGTTGAACAACTGCACGCCCTGCTTCCAGCACCATTTCCACAAACGCCGACGCAGGAAAGACGACTAGATTTTCGACCTTGTGATCTTTCAGAAAGACCATGTGCCGACTATCGAGACGCGCGATCCACGTTGGCGTGGCCCTGGGCAGACGGACTTCAAGCAATCCGCGGCCACCCGACCCCAGGCGGCTTTCCCGCCAATCGCTGGATTCATTCCACCAGCGGCTCTTGTCCCAGGCGTAGCCTGGCAGGGAGAGAATCCGTCGAGACGGCGTCATCTTCGCAAAATTTAGACCGACGCCGCAGCGGTGCAGTTCCATCGCGGTCTCGACCACGGATTCGTGCTCGCGTTCGCGGCGTGCGGAGGACAGCACTGGAGCCTTGCCGCCCCGCGCGGCCAGGCATTCATGGATTGAATGAACCAGCGCGGGTTGTGCGCCGATTTCAAGCCATAAATCGACCCCTGCATCCATCAACGAATGGACGGCAACCGAGAACTGCACTGGCTGCCGGATTCCTTTTCCCCAGTAAGCGGCGTCGCACGCTGTTCCGGGGCATCTTGACCGGTTACTGTGCTGAAAAAGGGGACCGCCGCCGTTTGAGGCGTGAGATCTTCCAACGCTTCTTCCAAAGCTTCGGAAGCGGGTTGCATCAAGGGATGATGAAATGGGTGGTCCACCTGCACGAACCTTGCGAAAACATCCTGCGACTCCAACTCGCCGGCCATCTCCTCCAGTGAAAGTCGGGGTCCTGCCATGGTGAGCGAGCGAGGACCGTTGAACGCTGCGATCGTCACCGTGCGGTCGTGCCGTGCGATCAGGGCTCGCGCTGCGTCCTGGTCCAGACCAACCGCGAGCATTGTTCCTTCACCGCGTGCGCAACCATCCATGAATCGGGCTCGCAGCACGATCACCCGAGCCGCTTCCTGCAAACTTAAAACTCCCGCAACGCAGGCCGCCGCGACTTCACCGACGCTGTGTCCGACGACTGCGACAGGCAAAACGCCCCACGATTTCCAAAGTTCCGCCAACGCCACCTGCATTGCAAAAATGGCCGGCTGCGCAATCTCCGTCCGATGCATTTGCGAGCCTTCTTCCGTGCGGCCGAGCTCTTCCATCACTGAAAACCGTCCCCAGGGGCGCATCACGGCATCGACGCGCTCGATGGTTTGCCGGAACACCGGTTCGTGTTGAATGAGTTCGCGGCCCATGCCCCACCATTGCGGACCTTGCCCGCTCATGACGAACGCGACCCGCACGGGTTCAGTTCGGCGCGGCGCGAAGGACATACGGACCTTGGAGCCCTGCTGGCCCATCGCGTATCCATTGAACTCATGGATCGCTTCTCCTATCGAATGCGCTACGAGAGTCAGTCGATATGGGTGGTGATTGCGCCTGGCCCCAAGGGTGTAGGTTAGGTCCGGCAGGACCGGAGAGCTGCCATTTGCGTTTGACCGCTCATCCAGCCACGCGCTTAGCCGCGAGACTGAAGAGCGTAGGGCTTCTTCGGATCTGGCGGAAAGTATCAACGGCCAACCGCGGTTGGGGTGGGGGCCTAAATGCTCCGGCTGAGGGAGCGACGGCGCCTCCGTGAGAAGAACATGAGCGTTAGCGCCCCCAAAACCAAACGAATTGACGCCCGCCATGCGCGCCCCGCTCGTCTTTGGAAAGGACTCCAGCACGGTAGGCACGCGGAGCTTAAGCCCAACGAAGTCGATGTTTGGATTCGGCGTTTCGAAGTGCAGGCTGGCTGGTATTTGCCCGTGCTTCAACACCAGCAGTGCCTTGACCAGACCGGCAACGCCCGCCGCAGTTTCAAGGTGACCGAGGTTCGTCTTCACGGACCCAATAATGAGTGGTGCTTCCTCCGGGCGGTCTTTGCAAAGTGCATCCGCAAGCGCATACGCCTCGATTGGATCGCCGACCGCAGTGCCGGTCCCATGAGCTTCGACAAATCCGATTTGGGAGGGAGCGACGCCGGCGTCGGCGCATGCGTCGCGCACGAGGCGAGCCTGCGCCTCCGAACTGGGAAGTGAAATCCCATTGGTATGGCCGTCCTGGTTAAGCGCCGTGCCGATGATCACGCCCTGGATCGGATCGCCATCCGCAATTGCCCGGGAGAGGCGCTTCAGAAGGACGACTCCCGCTCCTTCGCCGCGCACGAAACCGTTAGCCGACGCGTCGAACGCCTTGCATCGGCCCTCCGGAGACAGCATCGATGCCTGCGAAAAACCGATGAATCCCCCGGGCGCTATAATTACGGTCACGCCACCCGCCAGCGCCGCGTCGCCGCGGCCCGCCCGGATGTGTTCGCATGCCGCGTGCACGGCCGTTAGCGCGGAAGAGCACGCAGTATCCATTGCTACGCTTGGCCCGCGCAGATTGAAGCAATAGGAGATGCGGTTGGCGGCAATACTATGCGCGCAGCCGGTAGGCGAGTGCGGACCGATGCCGGAATGTTCCCACGGGGTGCCCTGGATCCCCTGATATTCGTTGTGGGAGATTCCGACGAAGACTCCCAGGTCGGTCCCGCGTTCCAGGTCGAGCACGACGCCTGCGTCCTCAATCGCCTCCCAAGCCGTCTCTAGGAGTAACCGGTGCTGAGGATCCACATACGGCGCTTCTCGCGGGGAGATTCCGAAAAACTGCGGATCGAACTGGTCGATTCCATCCAAAAAACCTCCGCGCCGGGCGATCGACTTACCCGGCAGACCCGGCTCCGAATCGAAAAACCGCTCAACGTTCCAGCGGTCTGGCGGCACATCGCTTACAGCCTCGCGGCCTTCAACGAGCAACTTCCAGAATGACTCTGCGTCATTCACCCCGCCGGGGAAACGGCAGCCGATTCCTATGATTGCGATACGATCCTTGTTAATAGAAGTTAGAGCTGCCATGAGCGAGCGAGAGCCTTAAGAGTAAATTCCGATCGTGACAAGTCAATGTTTGCGCGCCTTTTGTAAAGCGGCTTGAGCATCAGGCATGGCACCGGCACGAAGTAAACGCGACCGATGGTACATCGGAAAACGCGATCCGGTCATCGCTTCGTACCTTCTATTTTCGTTTCCAAACCCTTCGCGTAAAGCGAACAGGGTCGAAATAACAGTTGTTTGCTGGGCACGCTCTGGACTAAGGCTGACTAAATGTGTGGCATCGCAGGTATCCTGGATTTGGTGGGAAATCGAGCGATACCGGACGATATCGTCCGGAAAATGACGCAGGCGATAGTTCACCGTGGCCCTGACGAGGAAGGGTATTTCCAGCGTCCGGGGCTCGTATTGGGATCCCGGCGACTCAGTATCGTCGGATTGGCCGATGGCCAGCAGCCGGTGGCCAATGAAGACCGGAGCGTATCCGTGGTCTTTAACGGAGAGTTCTTCGATCATCTTGAAATACGCGCCCAGCTGGAAGCGCGCGGCCACCGCCTGATCACGCACTGCGATACCGAAATTATTCCGCACCTTTGGGAAGACTATCAGGAAGGGATGTTTGAGCGACTGCGCGGCCAGTTTGCCCTGGCATTATGGGACGAGCGCCGACATCGGCTTGTTCTTGGACGCGATCGTTTCGGCATCTGCCCTCTCTATTGGACACGTCAGGGCGAATGGCTCCTTTTCGCGTCAGAAATCAAGGCCCTTCTGGCTTCGGGAATGGTGCCGGCGCGGCCCGACCTGCGCGGAATTGACCACATTTTTACGTTTTCAGCCCTGCCGGGACCAATAACGTGTTTCGAAGGAGTACAGCTCTTGCCGCCCGGGCACTATCTGCAAATAATTCCGGGGAATGATCACGGCGCGGCCTCCGCTATTAACGAACGTGCGTATTGGGAGATGGATTTCCCGGATCAAGGTGACGAGAACCATGGAGAAGACGCGCGCATCCTGGTGGATCGTTTTGAGAAGTTAATGTTGCAGGCGGTGGAGAAAAGACTAAGGGCTGATGTGCCGGTAGGTGCTTATCTGTCGGGCGGAGTGGATTCAAGCATGATCGCTGCCATGGCCTGTCATCTAAGAGGTCCGGCGATTAACACCTACACCATCCGCGTGGACGCCCCTGAACTCGATGAACTCAGCGCGGCCAATCGTGTGGCACGACACATCGGCACGAAGCCGCCGATCGTCCAGGAGTTCAGAGCCAGCGACGCCCTTAACACCTATCCACAGCTGATCCGGGTCGCAGAGGCGCCGATAATCGATACGTCTTGCGCAGCTTTGCTGCGGCTGGCGCAACGCGTTCACGCCTGCGGGCAGAAAGTGGTTCTCACCGGGGAAGGCGCTGACGAGTGGCTGGTTGGTTATCCTTGGTACAAAGCGGCCAAAGTGCTGGGCTTCTTAGACCTCTTTCCTGGACTGCAGCTCAGTGATCGCGTGCGTCGCGGTTACCTTCGCCTGCGCCAAGTGCCGCAATATCCTCCCGATTTTCGAAAAGGCGTGGAGGAATCCGTCGGCGGTCCAAACGCCTGGATCGATGCTTACGGGCTGCTCGGGCTCTCGAAACTTCGCTTTTACGGCGCGCCCATGCGCGACGTGCTGCAAAGATCGAATCCCTGGACGGATCTGCAAATGCCACTCGACCGTGCCAAACGCTGGCACCCGCTGAATCGGGGTATTTGGGTCGCAGCGCGTGTCACTTTGGCTGGACATCTGCTTCAGGCCAAAGGTGATCGGGTGGCGATGCACTCTTCCGTGGAGGTGCGATATCCTTTCCTCGATGAGGACGTCTTCGATTTTTTGGCGGAACTGCATCCGCGTTGGAAACTACGTGGGTTTCGCGACAAGCACCTGCTGCGCCTCCTGGCCGAACGCTGGCTCCCGCCGTCTGTCTACCGTCGACGCAAGGTTATCTTTCGGGCTCCCCTGGACAGTTTCCACATTGAACCCGAGCCGCCGTTCGTCGGCCAACTCTTGAGCGAAGAATCGTTGCGACGCACCAGCTATTTTGATGTTGCAGCGGTACATCACTGGCGTCGGGCTTTTCGCCGGATGCCGGTCGGTTCGCTGCCTCGCCTTTCCGTGGAGATGGGTCTGACGGCGGTGGTGGCGACCCAGCTTTGGCATCACCTGTTTATCAGCGGGGAACTGACAGAATTGCCGACCTGGACCGGTAGCGGTACCTTGCTCGCCAGCGTCTAAGGCGTTAATCCCACTTTGTGATAGTTGTATAAACAAAACACCAATGGAAAGACGTCGCGGGTTCGCCGCTCAATCGATTCTGCTTGTCCTTTTGTCGATTGCTTGTTTGAGCAGCTGCGCGACCACACACAGCGGGTCGGCGAGCAGGTCTCGGAATAACGCGTTCATCGTTTATTGGCGGCCTCCAAAAGAGGATGAGCGGTTGCGTCTGGCGGTCAAAGATAACATCGATATGAAAGGCGTGGTGACCACCGCCGGCTCACAATATCTTGCCAAGAACAGTCCGCCGGCCGACGCCGACGCAAAGTGCCTGGCTATCGCGCGGGAGCGAAACGTGCAGATCGTTGGGAAAACGAATCTCAGTGAATTTGCGGTGGCGGTTTCCGGAATGAACGACTACTTCGGAACGCCGAGAAACCGGGTGAGCCCGAGGCGTAAGCTCATCCCAGGAGGTTCGTCAAGCGGTTCGGCTGTAGCGGTCGCAAGCGGAATGGCGGATGTTGCCTTTGGAACGGATACCGCTGGCTCCATCCGCGTTCCCGCAGCTTGTTGTGGCGTCGTAGGTTTGAAGACGACCTTTGGCCTCGTTTCTCTGAAGGGCGTATTTCCAATTGAGGCAAGGCACCTGGATACCGTCGGTCCACTGGCCAGGGACATCGCTCATCTCGTGCAAGGAATGGATCTTTTGCAAAACGGGTTTGCAGCGCGATACAGAACAGCAGTCGCCGCCAAACCTTCGGCCAAGAAGATCAGAATTGGGCGGCTCTATCTGAGCGGCACCGACCCTGAAATCGACAGAGCGGTCGATGAAGCTCTCGCTCGGGGACAATTTAAAGTCATCGCACTGGATCGAGCCTTCAAGGCGAAGTGGGACCAGGCTGAGAAGGATGCTGCGACCGTGGCTGCAGCAGGTGCCTGGGTCAACGATCGAAAGTACTTTAGCAAACTGGGAGTAAGCGCCAGGACCAAGGCGATAATCACCTTGGGCCAATTCCAATACACGGCAAACTACCGGAACGCCCTGAAAAGACAGACCCAGTGGCAGCGCGCTCTCCGCCAGGTTTTTAAAGAAGTTGATTTCGTTGCTCTGCCCACTCTTCAGAAATTGCCACCCAGAATCTCACCCTTAGGAGGCACGGCCCTTTTCGAGGCGCAAGTGCTGGCTCTGCAAAACACGGAGGCCGTGAATTTCGCCGGCAATCCTGCCTTGGCTATTCCGATTCCGATTCATGATCGGGCCGTTGCTGTCACCAGCCTGCAGCTTGTCGGACCTAGGTTGAGCGAAGCGGCTCTTCTAAATGTGGGCCGGTTGATCGAGGCTGGGCGTTCCCAGGTTGATCGACAAATCATGGCGCCGAAATCCGCCACGCGGTAAAACATGAATCGGATTCGAGTTGCGAGTACGAAACCGCGGCCTTAAAATCGATTAGGGTCCGGGTACGTCTTCCCCTCGGGCAATTTGTAAAGCCATGAGTCCCTCTTTCTTCTACCGTACGCTTTTCTGGATCATGGCACTGCTGTTGACGCCCGCAGTGCTTCCCGCCGAACCTGCAGACGATCTCATCGCAAAGGGCGATGCTTCTTACGAGAAATTGCAGGCTGCCCAGGCGCTCAAATTCTATCTGCCCGCGGAAAAACTTGAGCCGAATAACGTGCGTCTTCTGGTGCGAATCTCTCGCGAATATCGCCACCTGATGAGCGACGCCACGAAGCCGGAGCAGAAACTCAGCTTCGGCAGCGCCGCCGTAGACTATGCGAAGCGTGCCGCGACTCTTGAACCGAACGACCCGGAAGCCCAGCTTGCCGTCGCCATCAGTTATGGAAAAATGGAACCTCTTGAAGGCAACCGGGAAAAGTTCGAAGCCTCGCGTATCATCAAAAGCGCAGCCGACAAGGTGATCAAACTCGATCCGGGCAGCGATTTGGGTTGGCATGTACTTGGTCGCTGGCATCTGGCGTTGGCCGGCGTGAGCGCCCTTCAGCGGGCGCTGGCCCAATTCGCTTACGGCAAGCTGCCGGATTCTACCTACGGAGACGCGGCTCGGTGTTTTGAGAAGGCGATCGAACTCAATCCCAACCGCCTGATGCATTACATCGAGCTGGGGCGAGTCTATGCCAACATGGGCCGGACCGGCGAAGCGCGAAGTCTGATCACCAAAGGTTTGGCGATGCGGGATACGGAAAAAGACGATCCCGAGACCAAACGCCAAGGCCAAGAATTGCTAGCGAATCTCCACTAAGGGGTCGTATCTAAAAATATAAATAATGGATGCCGATGACCTGAGCTCCATTTCTGTGGCCAAGTGTCTGTTGACGTCGTTTCTCGCCTGATTGTGCAGGAGTGATTGCGATCCCGGCGGAGAACTAAGGGGTGTTGCCGGGAGATGGGTCCATCCTGAAAATCGTTTCCCCCGGCCTCATTAGATCTAACTTATCTCGCGCCAATAACTCTATATAGGTTGGATCGTTCTGGAGCAGAGTCAGCTTTTTGCTCTGTTTGTTGTAATTTGCCTTCTCCTGCTCGACCTGCTGCTTTAAAGCCTGCAGAGCGTGCTGCTGACGCTGTTGCTCCTTCACTAAAGGTAGGAACCAACAAAATAAAAGGATCAATGCGGCGACAAAGACCAAGAGGTACAGGATCCTGTTCAAGAGTGAACGAATCCAGTCAGCCCTAGGTTGGTCGTCGTATTCGTCGTATCCCGCGCCACCTCTCACTCACCGCATCTTACCTCCATACTTGGCATTGTCACCAAGTTCTTCTTCAATTCGTAGAAGTTGATTGTATTTGGCGATACGATCGGTACGAGAAAGCGAACCGGTCTTGATCTGGCCGGCGTTCGTTGCGACAGCGATGTCAGCGATGGTTGTGTCTTCGGTCTCACCCGATCGATGGCTGATTACGGCGGTGTAACCATTCTCTTTGGCAAGCTCGATGGCGTCCAAAGTTTCGGTGAGAGAACCGATCTGGTTCACTTTAACCAGGATCGAATTGGCGACGCCCTGTTGAATCCCCTTGCGGAGGAATTCGACGTTGGTCACGAACAGGTCATCCCCCACGAGTTGAACCTTCGATCCGAGAGCCACCGTCAGCTTCTTCCAGCCCGTCCAATCATTTTCCGCACAGCCGTCCTCGATCGAAATGATAGGGTACTTCGAACAAAGCTCTTGGTAATAAGCCACCAGTTCGTCAGCGGATTTCTTTGAGCCGTCGGATTTCTTGAAAACATAGGAGTCTGAACCGGCATCGTAGAACTCGCTAGAGGCGGGATCGAGGGCGTAGAAGATATCTTCGCCGAGTTTGTAGCCGGCCTTCTCGACCGCGGTTCCAATGGTGTCGAGAGCGTCTTCGGCACTTTTTAGATTTGGAGCGAAACCTCCTTCATCGCCGACAGCGGTTGAAAGGCCGCGTGCTTTCAGGACGCTTTTGAGAGAGTGAAATATCTCGGTGCCGTAGCGTAGCGCTTCGGAAAAAGTGGGCGCTCCTTTCGGCATAATCATGAATTCTTGAAAATCGATCGGGGCATCCGAATGGGCGCCGCCGTTTATGATGTTCATCATGGGAACCGGCAACACCTTGGCGTTCGGGCCACCGAGGTAGCGGAAGAGCGGTAGATCGAGTTGAGCGGCGGCGGCGTGAGCAACCGCCAGAGAAACCGCAAGAATCGCATTGGCACCAAGTTCCTTTTTGTTGGCTGTGCCGTCGAGCGCAATCATCGCGTTGTCGACTCCGACCTGATCAAGTGAATCCAGGCCGGCAATCGCTTCAGCGATCTTGTCTTCCACGTTGCCAACAGCCTTCAATACGCCTTTGCCCAGATACTTGTTTTTTTCGCCATCGCGCAGTTCCCAGGCTTCGTTTTCCCCGGTGCTTGCCCCGCTTGGAACGATTGCACGGCCGACTGCGCCGCCGGCCAGTTCTACGTCGACTTCGACTGTCGGATTCCCTCGTGAGTCCAGGACCTGTCGTGCTCGTACTTGAGAAATGATCGTTAGAGACATGCTGAATTGTAGACTGAATAATTCTTCAGCCGCAAGGCTCATGAACGGTGCATGCCCAATTCATCGATCCTGTTCAGGTTCGATAGGAATGCAGGAACCGAAGGAAATTTGCTTACGTTGCCTGGAGCGTCGCTACTTCGGTGCCTTTGTAGGCCTCTATCTCTACAATCTCGACTTGGCGACTACTTGTTTCGGTGAGCAGCTCGATCGTTTGGCCGGGCTTCTTTCCGAGCAACGCCTGGCCAATAGCGGTTAGGTAGGAGACAACATTTCGTTCTGGTGCGCTGTCCCACGCACCAAGAATTTTGTACTCAAGAGTGTTTCCCGAATCGGTCTCGCGCAGTGTGACCTTGGTACCGATGGAGACTTGCGAGAGATCCGCGTTTTCGAAGTTTGACCCACGCGCTCTCGACAACATCTGCTCCAGTTCGGCTTTGCGCCTCATCAGCACCGTCTGCATCTCCTTGGCGGCCTTAAACTCGAAGTTCTCGCGAAGATCTCCGTACGACCGGGCAATGCCGATTTCCTTGGTGTTCTCGGGGATCTTCTTCGAAACCAGGTCATCGTATTCGTCTTTTCGCTTCTGCAGACTCGACCAGGATACGATCAACGCTTCTTCCTTCTCGTCGGAGTCGCCGGTCAGCATCGATTGCAGCTCTGGGTGGGTCTTGATCATCCTCGCCATGAGAGAGCGCTTATTCAGTTCTTCGAAGGCCGGAGTTATCATCATCCTGCGCATCAGGTCACGCGCTTGCGGCAATGGAGCTTTGGCGATGAGATCCGAAACGAGATCCCGGTCATCGATCAACAGATCGTGCAGCTTTGAGCCGCGGCGATTCTCATTGAATTGGTCGCGTTCGAGCGCGCTGAAAATGGAGGTCATCAATTCTGAGTCGAGCAGATCCGCAAAAGAGCCGGCCCCACGTTCTTTGCAGAGCCAATACAGTGCGTCAGACGAAATTGAGTGTTCTTTGATTGCACGGTTAAGCGTCTGGTAAAGCTCTTCGGTTTGGCCTTGCTCAACGAGAATCTTCGCGATCTCTCCGATCAGGCGATACCCCGCAGATTGAAGAATCGCGATCAGGCGGGAAATCCAATCGTTGGGAAAAGCCTGAGGAAACTCAACCAGTACCCGGCGCTGCTTGTTTGCGGGCACGCGCGAAATAATGTCACCGAGCTTATGTTCATGCTCTCTCAGCAAATCGGGCAGCGCGATCGCGCCTTTATTCAATCCGACGAGCTTCACACAAAGCTCGTCACGGGAAATCAGAAGTTCAATAGCCTGAGACGGGTTCAGACGCTGGTTCCGAGTCGCGATCTCTTCGCTCTGGGAGACGAGTTCCTGAATCTCTTTTTCCTTGCCGGAGAAGGCATCGGCATTCTTCAAGATCTGGTCCAGATAATTCAGCTGCTCCTTCAGGCGGTGCGCGCTCTGAAAAGAACTGATTAATTCATCAACGAACGAGACTGATCCGTCGCGCATTGTGATCGGCTCTGTCTTTCTGGCAGGCAAGGAAAAGCTGCCATCTTTCCGCAAAACCTTCTTGGCAGCTTCCCACCACTTCTTGAAATCACCCTCGGAGACAACTTCCGGCGAGAGGGAGCGTTGCAACTGTTCCTGCGTCGCTTTTCCGCCAAAGCTCTCCAAAACGAGCTCGACGAGTTGAGGGATATCGTTTTCTGCGAGGTCGCGGAGCACGTCGGGTTCCTTGACCTTGCGGACTAAAATATGCGTGTCCGGTAACGGTTGCAGTGTCTCGGCCGCATACTGCAGCTGCATCGAGTGATTCTTCTTCGCGTCGAAATCGACCACGATCTGATTGAGGAGGAGGTTCCAACCGCTTATCTGTCCAAAACCCCAGCTTTTATGGAGGCAAAACGTTTGCGGCTTCAGCTGGTCGAGCGCGGCTGCAGCTTTAATATTGAGTTTGCCGGCATCGACCATTGATTGCAAATCAGCTTCCATAAGGCGGGATGCAACATAGGTAAGAGCGGGGGAGGCGCCAACAAAAAATCAAACTCCGCGATCCCGAGAACGTCGGGCACAGGTAGTGGTCGAAGTTGAATGGCGACACTGTGTTGACGCTCCCAAGACGCGAGAGTATCATTCCAAGCTTTGAGAACAGCAAATCTTGTCAGTGGAGGACATGGTGCCGAACGCAGGTTGTTTTCTTCGTTGCTTGCGGCGGCAGTCGGCGTGTTAGCGCTTCATGTAACGAGCAAGGCGGATCCAATTACCGATCTTCGGTCATTGTCCGTGTTCAAAGATGCCGATTTAGGAAAAATGTCCGGGGGTGACGTGTTGGCGTCCAAAGGCCCGGCCATGAGTTTTGCACGGGGGTTGTCGGTTGAAAGCGCTTATGTCGTTCGGGCACCGGTTAAATCGACCGTCGCCCTTCAACAACAATGGAATCCGGTGCGCCACCCAGAGCTAAAGGTATACATCCAGGGAAATGCCGGCAGAGGCAATCCCGGTGATTTTCAAGGACTTGCGTCGGCTCGCGCAAATTCTTCAGTGAAAGCCTTCGTCGATGCAACGTCAAAATTGCCGGCAAGCGCCGCCAAACTTCAACTGAGTAACGCCGAGGTGAAAATGTACTCTCCGGGCGGTTCCGGCGATGGTGCGATGCCTGCGAGCGTACTGGCATTCTGGAGCAAGGTTCTCGCGGATCGGGTGCGGAGTTTTAATTCCGGCGGTCTCGGTGCGCAACCGCCTTATGAAACAAGCGGTGCGCCGGTGCGGGTTTCGGAGGAAGTTTCCCACCTGATCCGGGAAAGCGGGAATGTAAAAAGCCAATTTGGTTCTCTCATTTCTTCGACGCCGGTCGGAGGAGGGGGAGGTTCTCCTTCTTCACAATCCTGGCAGATGTTCGATGCCGATGGGATTGCCGCGGTGAGTCTCGCGGCGTCGTACGGGAAGCCGGCTGGTGATGGCTGGCAGGCTCTCGATCTCCAGTATTATTCCAGCGGAGCCGTCTACACCGTATTGACATTTTATCAAATGTGGCCTGTCAAAGTCGAAAACCAGGACGCAACGCTCGTCTGGCGAATTGATATGATTTCGGCGGAGCAGCTGGGAGAATTGCGCGGCGTTGAAAGGCTCGGCTCCGGCGCAGCATTGATGCGTGAAATTCAAAAATCGGTTAAAGCCTTTCTTCGCGAGGGTTCAAGGGGTTGATGTTTTCGCGCAATTTGTTACAAACGCCTCATGAGATTCGGCGCGACGTGGACTTTACAGGCGACCGCTGCCTTCTTTTTGATCTTAATCAGCGGGGTGACGGTCGACGCTCAAGGCATCATAAAGTCTGCCGGCAGCACCTCAACGTCGTCGCCTTCGACGTCGCCGCTTTCATACGAACTGGATACTGAGAGTTCTTTTTTCGGAAAAGGCTCTGCCAACGTAGGCTCGAAGAATGTCGGGGACATCACCGAGATCGCCACTTCCGTCAAATTTGTGCTCTCAGCTCAGGTTCATGACAACGCCTTGCTGCGACTCGGCGTCGGATGGTCGGGGTATTTTTTTAACCCAAGCCCTAAGGCTCCGATACCGGATTCGCTACAGGCCGAGAACCTGGAGATCGGTGCGGATATCCAGGTCTCTCCTGCAATTCTAGCTCGGATTGAGGCGCTTCCAGGAATTTACAGCAACGCCCGCGACATCACCGGGCGGAATATTAATGTGCCTTTCGAGGTCGCGGCTTCCTATTTTGTCAGTTCGGATCTCATCTTCCTTGCCGGCATTTACGTAGATGTGAATGCCAGCACTCCGGTGTTTCCGGTAGTTGGGGTCCATTGGAAGATCTCTGACAAATGGATCATCGAGGGAATTCCCCCGCGCCCGCAGCTCCAATACATTCTGTCTAACAAAGTGACTTTGTTTGCCGGCGCCGATTTACGCGAACAAACTTATGTCGTGGACAACCAGTTCGGCACTTCGAAAGGAGTCCCGCAGTTGAACGGCGCGATCCTTGAGTACAATGAAATTCGGGCGGGAGCCGGTTTAACCTGGAAAGTCTACAAGGGCGTCTCACTTGATATTGAAGGAGGTTGCACTCCCTACCGCCGTTTCTATTATCCGCACGTTGCGGCGGGTTTCAAAGTCAAGGCTGAAGAGCTCGTTCCTTATCTACGCGTTGGACTGTCAGCATTGTTTTGACCTGACGAGCGATTCTGGGTATCGATCTCTAAAAAGGGGTCAGGCGAGAGAGATCCTGTCTGGAATGTCCATGGTTGAATCGCTGATTGTCCTCAAGGATCTGACGAAGAAGTTCGGCAAAAAAATTGCCACAAACAGGATCTCGATGTCAGTTGGGCGAGGCGAGATCTTCGGGTTTTTAGGCGCAAACGGGGCCGGGAAAACGACAACGATCCGAATGCTTTGCGGGCTGACCAAGCCGACGTCCGGCACCGGTTCGATCGGAGGGCTGGATATTTGGAGAGACCGATTCCGAATCCGTTCGCGATTTGGATACGTGCCCCAGAAATTCAGCCTCTACTCAGACCTCACGGTAATGGAGAACCTTCGCTTTTTTGGGGGGGCGTACGGCGTACCTCGGAGCGACATCAACGATCGGATAAACAAGGCTCTGTGCGATATGGATCTCGAGTTGAGGGAGAAAGAAAGGGCTGGCCGGTTATCTGGCGGCTACAAGCAACTTCTTGCGATAGCTTGTGCGCTGATCCATCAGCCGACGCTGCTCTTTCTGGACGAACCAACAGCCGGCCTGGATCCGACGCACCGCCAACAGATCTGGGACTTGCTCTACGAATTCAGCCAGCAAGGCACCACCATCTTTGTTACGACTCACTATATGGACGAAGCTGAACGCTGTACGGATGTAGCGTTTATCGATAGTGGTCGGCTGATCGCGAAGGGATCGCCGCGAGACCTGAAGGAAAGTCTCACCGGGCATATTCTCGAGCTGCAAGTCGAACCGGCCATGACAGCGATGTTCGAATTTCGCAAATTGGAAGGAGTTTACGGAGCCGATCTCCGGAGTGGAAATTTGCGAATTCGTGTCGAAGATCCGGATGCATTGCTAAGGTCGTGGCAAAACCATTGGCCGTTTCCCAATCTCAAATTCCTTGGTTATAGTTGGGCTGAGCCCGACATGGAGGATGTCTTCCAAGCTTATTCCCAGGGGTACTATCGGGAGCGGCGGGACCTGAGAGAACCCGCGGAAGTTGGACGCAATTTATGATTTCGTGGAACGCCGTCCTTGCGATCGCCTACAAAGAGTTTGTCCACGTGTGGCGAGACAGACGCGTTGTCTTGCTGATCGTGGTGTTGCCGCCGTTTTTCACGTTTCTGTTCGGGCACGCTTTCGAGAATTCGTCGATCCGAGATGTTCCTGCGATGTATTTCGACGCGGATCACACCAAGGAAAGCCAGGAGTTTCTGGATTTGCTCAAAGCAAAAGACACCTTCGACTGGATGCCGTGGCGTGGTCATCCCGAAGGCAAGATCGAACTTTTCCCGGCCCAAGTCCAGGCTGCGATCGTGATTCCGCGTGGTTGGGGGCAGGGCCTTACCGACGGGGATCCGCTGGCGATCCGCGCCGTCCTCGATGGAACCGATACAAACACCGCGCCTGCGGTCCAGGGAGTGCTGCAGGAAACGCTCGGGAATTATCAAGGCAAACTCAGAGACAAGCTCATCGAGAATCTTCCGGACGAGGTCATAGATCTCGGAAAACAACTTCCGGTGGAAATCAGGCATGAATTTAGTTCAATGATGACTCCTTGGGACGTCAAAATTGAAATTCTATATAATCCGAAGCTGTCGTTCATCGATTACGTCATGCCGGGTATCGTCGGGCTAATATTGCAGTTGCTTACGGTCACGTTGATCGCGAGTACGATTACGCGAGAGCGAGAAGTCGGAACGTTGTCTCAATTGCTAGTCACTCCACTTCGTCAGTCGGAGATCGTTATCGGAAAGGTGTTGCCTTACCTTGTCATTTCGATGTTTTTGATCGCCAGCACCATCGCTGTCGGTTACCTGCATTTTGGCGTTAAATTTCACGAGCCGGTACTGCTTTCCTTGACCTGCTTCTTGTTTTTATTATTCTCGCTTGGACTTGGTTTGCTGATTTCCGTGTTTTCCCGCACTCAGACCCAGGCCATCCAGCTTTCGATATTCTTTCTTCTGCCCGTCATGCTGTTGTCGGGTGCTTTTGCTCCTTTAAACCAATTGCCCAGACTGGTCCGCATGTGCTCAGAGCTTTTCCCGCTCACCCATTTTTGTCGGGCGTTTCGGAATGTAAATCTTCATCGCGCCCATATCAGCCCGATTGCCGGTGATCTGCTTTTCCTCGGCATAGGTACTGTCGTTACCTGTGTGTTTGCGGCCTACCTTCTGCGAAGTGTCGAGGAGTAGACACCTCTGTACGACGTGGGGATGCGCTCGCGGCGAACCCCGGGAGAGGATTGGAAATCTGTGTTTAAGCCGGGTCCGCTCGAAAAAATTATGCCCTTAATTCCTGATTGTTCGCACCATCAAGGATCACGAATTTTTCGTTGTGATAAGTAGGGTCAGTGCGGAAGGTGAGGCGGCCGGAATATTTGCGTTCGATATCGACCAGCAACTCCTCATCTTCGGTCTTCAGCCGGTTGAGCACTTCTGGATTTACGATAATCCGAACTTCATGCACGTTCGGGTTCTGACGCATGACGGCGTGCAATGCTCTTTGGATTTCCACGCTCATGGTCATCGGGCTTTTGACAACCGCTCGACCGTTGCAGTAGGGGCAAGTGACAAACATCGATCCTGTCAAGCTCTCCTGCGCGCGTTGTCGCGTCATCTCCATCAATCCTAGCGCGGAGATCGGCAGGACGTGGGTCTTTGCCTTATCTCTCTTCAAACGATCCTTCATCCGGTTGTAGACCAGTTGTTGATCTTTCCTGTTCTTCATATCGATGAAGTCGCTGATAATCAGCCCACCGATATTGCGCAGGCGCAGTTGACGCGCTATTTCATCCGCTGCTTCGAGATTGGTCTGCAGAATGGTCTTTTCGACATCTCGCGCACCTTTGTTGCGGCCGGTATTGACATCGATAGCAATCAGCGCCTCCGTCTCGTCGATCACGATGTAACCGCCGCATCTCAGCCAGACCTGACGATGAAAGGCGTCATCGATTTGTTTCTGGACGTTGAACTTGTCAAATATTGGAAGCGACTCATTGTATAAAAAGATTCGCTTCTTTGATCGCTTGGAAATTTGCCCGACGAGGTTTTGCATGCGCTCCACGGCCGGCTCATCGTCGCAGTAAACAACGTTTATTTCCTCCGTCAGAAAATCGCGCACTGTTCGGTCCACGAGGTCAGGCTCCTGAAACAGGACGATTGGCGCTGGTTTGGTCTTGAATGCATCTTCGATTTGGCGCCACTGTTCGATCAGCAGACCGAGGTCCCGAACGAAGTAGCGCGCGCGTTGACCTTCTCCGATGGTTCGTATGATTACACCCATCCCTTCGGGTATATCGAGGCGTTGCAAGATCGTTCGAAGACGCTCGCGTTCCTTCGGTTCTTCAATCTTTCGCGAAATGCCGCTCTGGTCGCTGTGCGGCATCAGGACCAGATAACGCCCAGCCAAGCTAATGTTTGTCGTAATGCGAGGACCCTTATTGCTGATCGGGCCTTTTGTTACCTGCACCATGACTTCTGAACCGACCGGATAGATCTCCGGCACGTCTTTGGCCGTAATCTTCTTCTTCGATTTGCGTTCAGTTGCACGGTTGACCTCCTCCACGCTGCTGTCGAGGCCGGGAAGCGCATCCCAGAAATGGAGGAAAGCGTTCTTCTCGAAACCAATGTCAACAAACATCGCCTTTAGCCCATGCTCGATGTTCTTGACTTTTCCTTTGAAGATACTTCCAACGATATTTCGGTCGGTATCTCTTTCGAGATTATATTCTTCGAGTACACCATCTTCGAGAAGCGCTACCCGCCGTTCGAGCCTTTCGCAGCTAATGACTATCTGATTGCCAGTCTTTCGATTTGATAGGCCGAGAAATTGTTTAACTTTGTCGAGCATGTTAAAAATTTGAGAAAGTTAGAGCCGAGGGTTTAGAAGAACAGAAAGCGATGTTTTTTCTGCTGTTGCTCCGCTGGCTGCTGACCCTGGGATTCTTCCTTTGGCTTTCTCTTGAAAAAATCGAAAAAGCCGCGCCGTTTCTCCGGGGTGGGTTCAGCCCGCGAAGCGACGCGGTGGTTGTCTGTGTCGGGGCGAATGTCCGGCTCAGCGACATCAGCCCGTTTTCGTTTTGAATGTTTTCGTTCATCGTCAACCGGGGTGCTGTCTGAGGTTTCTTCGTCTGTGGACGCAAATTTTTCAGGTACAGTGGTGCTTTTGAAATCTACGCGATCATACGCTTTAAAGTTACCGATACCGGGGTCCATCGGCTTGATTTCCGGATCGTAACCTCGTTCAAGAGCAAGGCTTTCCTCGATAATCTTTGCGGCGATCGGTGCCGCGACTTCGCCTCCCGCGTTCCCACCCTGCACGATCACAGCCAGGGCGAGTTTCGGATGATCGTAGGGCGCAAAGGCAATGAACCAAGCATTGTCATCTTTCTCGCCGTCTGTCCAAGCTTGGGCGGTACCGGTCTTGCCGGCCACGACGACGCCAGGCACCTTCGCCCGTCCGCCGGTGCCGGAATCGTTGACCACTCGCCACATCCCCTTCCGAACGATCTCGAGCTGGTCCGGAGTAAGATTATTCATTTTCTTAAGATCACCCCGGATTTTTTCGGCTCTCCGCACAGAAGTGCCGTCCGGTTCCTGAATCTGATGCACTAAGCTGGGTTGATAGGAGACGCCGTCGTTTGCAACGGTCGCAGCCACCATTGCCATCTGGAGAGGAGTCGCCAAGACGTATCCCTGGCCGATGGAAGCGTTCGCCGTCTGGCCCTGGCTCCAGCGTTCATCGTGTGAGGAACGCAGCCAGGTAGGCGAAGGAAGAATACCTGAGGCTTCGTTGGTGAGTTCTATGCCGGTCGCCTCGCCGAGACCCAGAGTCTTCCCGACCGCATCGATCGCGTCGATGCCCGCTGCGTTTCCGTATTGATAAAAGAACGCGTCGCAAGAATTCTTGATCGCTTCAGTCAAAGTTTGAGGGCCATGCGAACCGCCGTGCTCTGACTGGATCCAGCAGCGCATGTAAGTGTTGCCGTAGGTCACGCCGCCGTTGCAGGTAAACACGGCCTTAGCCAGACCTTTGGTAAGTCCCGCCAGCGAAGTTGCAATCTTGTAGGTTGATCCCGGGGCAAATGCGCTGATGGCGCGATTCGTCAGCGGATCGGCGTCCGCATCCTTGATCGCCGCCCAGTCTCTTGCGGAGATTGCAGGGATGAACTTGTTTGGGTCGTAGGATGGCACCGACGCCATGGCGAGGATTTGCCCGTTGTTTGGATCGAGCACGACCACCGCTGCGCGGCCCACTGCCCGCAACGCGCGTTCGGCGATGTATTGTATCCGGGCGTCAATGGTCAAATAGACATTCGCACCGGGCGTAGGTTGAATAATCTCTTTTTCCCCTTCGAGGCGGTTCTTGGCGTTCTTCTTTAGTATCCTTTTTCCGGGCCTTCCGCGGAGTGCGTCATCCAAATAAAATTCTACGTTGGTTTTCCCTTGGATGTCTGGTTCATAGAAATTGAAGTCTCTGATGTCGGGAAGCTTATTGATATCTCGAGCGGTTCCGACGTAGCCAAGGAGATGCGCCGCCATCGCGTTATACATGTACTTTCGAACAGGTCTGACGTTGACCTGGACTCCGGGCAAACCAAGATCTTTCTCGGCGAACTTGGAAAATGTGGAAAAATCAAGGTCTTCCCGGTAGGTAAATGGAACTAAAGTGTTGTTGCGGAAGTGCGTGCGGAGTCGCTCCGAATTGTAAGGCTCGGCAACTTTGAGCTGTTCCAGGCGCGGGATGATCGTTTTGTCGACGATTTGCACGATGTCCGCCTCTTTGCGGTCGTGCAACATGCCGTTCGCATCCTTCGCTCGGAACTCCACGACCGGCGGTTGACCATACTGCTTTCTGTACCCGGTGACCAAATCCGGAAGGTAAAAGTCGACTTCGTAGCTCGGACGATTCGTTGCCAACGGGACCCCATTCCGGTCCCGGATTTCTCCTCTGATCGATGGGATGCGAACTGTTACCTCAGTACTTCCCTGGATCCGCCCGCGGTAATAGTCGGCCAACTTAACCTGGATAAACCAAAGACGGACACCAATCGCAACCAGACAGGCAAGAATGAAGGCGGCCAGACACAATATCCTAAAATCGAGAACAGACGATTTCTTGGGTCGAGCCATAGAACTAACTCATCTCGCTAAAGGCAATCCTGGTCGATACCCTAGCATGTGCGACAACGGGGTGAGAATAAAGAAGACACAGGGGGCAATCACAAGTGAAATCAAGCCGGGCCCAACGATCCGCCATACTATCACGTCACTGTAAAAAAATTCCGTACGCTCGATACTCAAAATAGCGTATTGCGCCAGCAAAAGAAATGGGGTTAGGACCGCTCCAATTTCCGCGAGCAACCAATGGAGTTCCCAACGGTGTCTGAGAAAGAGAGGTTTCAATCCATGCATTATCAATCCCGGCACCATATAAACCAGCACAGACACTCCCGCTGGGTATTCTACGTGAACTTTAGGCTGCGGCACAAGAAGGAGATCGTTAAGGAGACCGGTAATAAAGGTTAAAGCCAACATCAGCGGAAACGGCAGCGAGACGCATCCGTAAAAATAAATGGCCGGAACGAAAAGAATTGCGGCTCCTTTCAGCAGGAGCACCGGGGGCACAAAAAATTGAAAGACGAACGATCCGAAAATCAGGACGACGAGCGATAGGAAGAACGGGATCATTTTTGTCGAATTATCACGAAAACGTCCTGAAGATTGGCCAGATCCACGGCTGGCGTCACCGAAGCAACTCCCTCTAGCTCTCTGAGCGAGAAGTCCTTAACGGTGCCCAGCACGAGGCCTGAGGGGAAGACTCCGCCCGCCCCAGCTGTCATGACTTTCATCCCGGGCTTTAGATTTGCCGTTTTACTCAAAAAGCGAATCCTTAAATCGGGCGCGTAATTTGAAGAGGCGCGTGTACCGCTCACGATGCCTTGCTCCTGAGTGCCTTCAATCGACACTGAAACGCGCAAACTCTCGTCGGAAACGATGAGTACAACAGCGACATCTTTGCCGACCGTCGCGATCTTGCCGACCAAGCCGTCCTCCGTCACCACCGCCATATCTGTGGCGATTCCGTCCTTTGAGCCGCGGCCAATGGTGCAAGTATTCCACCAGGTGGCGCTTTCTCTCGAGATTACGCGAGCGGGAAGCAGCTTGAAGGGTGACTGCTCGCGAAAGCCCAGCGCGCGATTCAACCGGTTCACTTCCGTCTCAAGATTATTGAGGAGCGAATTTGTCGCGCGCAGCTGTTCGTTCTCAAGCTTCAATTTCTGGTTCTCTCGTGCGAGTTCATCCAAACGCTTCAGGCCTCCTCTGACGCCCCCGAGCTCCTTCTGAACCGACGCGCCCGTGCGCAAAACTGGAGAGATCAATTGAAACAGAGCACCTTGCAGTTGTTGCCTCGTTGCCTGAGGTAATAAAAAGAGCAGGACGACTAAAACCGCGAAGATTCCAACGGCCGTTATGGTGGAGCTCTTCATGAGAGCCGCTCAATATTATCGAGCCGGTCTGTCTGAGGAAGCCACTTGACGGAGAAACTTGAGCTCACTGAGCGCCCGTCCGGTGCCTTCCGCCACCGCACTGAGAGGGTCCTCTGCGACGTGAACCGGGAGACCGGTTTCCTCTTGCAATAGTTTGTCCAGACCCCGTAGCAATGCTCCTCCGCCAGCTAGTACCAAGCCTCGATCAACCAGATCCGCTGAGAGTTCGGGAGGACACCTTTCCAAAGTCACACGGACCGATTCGACAATTGTGGAGATCGGCTCCAGGAGTGCTTCTCTCACCTCTTGCGATGTAATTGTTAATGTCTTTGGAAGGCCTGCCACCAAATCCCTGCCTTTGACCTCCATACTCGTTTCCTTTTCAACTGGGTAAGCGCTTCCGATCTTGATTTTGATTTCTTCGGCGGTTCGCTCTCCGATCATAAGGTTGTAAGCTCGTTTCATGTAGCCGGCAATCGCTTCGTCAAGTTCGTCGCCGGCGACCCTGACACTTCGGCTGAAGACGATGCCAGAAAGGGAAATCAGAGCCACCTCCGTAGTGCCACCGCCGATGTCGATAATCATATTGCCGGCTGCGTCCTGGACGGGTAAACCCACGCCGATGGCAGCCGCCATCGGTTCTTCGATCAAATAAACTTCTCGCGCGCCGGCATGAGCCGCGGATTCTTTAACGGCACGCTTTTCAACCTCCGTAATTCCGGATGGTACGGCAATCACAACTCGAGGGCGCACCCATTTTCGATTGTGCACTTTTGTGATGAAATGCCGGAGCATCGCCTCGGTCATTTCAAAGTCAGCAATGACACCATCTTTCAGCGGCCTGACCGCCACGATGTTGCCAGGAGTCCGGCCGAGCATCCGCTTGGCTTCGTCACCCACTGCGAGGACTTGGCTTGTACCGGACCGCACCGCAACCACGGATGGTTCACGCAGGACGATGCCCTGGTCTTTAACGTATACGAGAGTGTTGGCTGTACCCAGGTCGATACCGATGTCGTTTGAGAATAATCCGAGGAGCCCGTTAAACATCAAAATCTGCCTTTGTCTTGCTTAGTTTTGATCCAGTCCTTGGCTTCTCGGGTGCCCCAACGTACGAGGTCATGATCCCCAGGTTCTTCAGTTACTCCTCCCAGCAGCCAGCCTGTATCTAGGTACAGGCACCCTGATCGTCAAGGAAACAATCTGATTTAAGATGTTGTGAGAATTCCAGCTTGTCTCTGCAATTTAGATGGAACCGGGAGGCCATGTCCACCTTCTTGATCCGAAGCCTATTCGCTATTTATTTTACGTCGGGGGAACAATCACATGGCTCATGATCTCAAAAGGCCGAATCGCCTAAAGTCGCTTTTGACTTCAGTTTACCTGCTGGAATTAGTCGGGGCATCGGCCATAACGGCTCTGGGTGCTGTCGCATGCAAAATACTCCAGATTTCGTGGGAACCCTCTGCGCCGCTCTGGTTTGCCGGTTACTTGCTTGTCTACAACCTCGATCACCTTTACTCAGACCCGGCGGATAGCCTGAATACTCCGCTGAGGTTTCGCTGGAGTGCGAGGTTGCGCCCGTACCGTTCACTCTTCGTCTGCCTATCAGGTGCTGTTTTGGTATTCTGGCCGCTGGTTACAGGGCGCATCTGGTTGCTGATCCCCCTTGCCGCTGCCCTGAGCGTCTTTCACTTCTACTCGCGACCAATTCCTTGGACCGATTTGAGACTTAAAAGTATTTCTTACCTGAAGTCTCTCATAGCGCCGGGAGTAATTGCTATGGTTTTGGTACTTTGGCCGGCGTTGGAAACAGGAAGAATACCCGGACAAAAGGAATGGCTGGTTTTTTTCTGGGTCTTCCTGGTCCTGACAATGAATAGCCTGGTCTTCGACTATCGCGATATCATCGGAGACCGTGTCACCGGAACAAAAACAATCCCAACCTTGCTTGGACATGAGCGGACTCGTGGGCTGTTGGTTCTTCTGGCGTTCGCACTGGTATTTACCACTATCGCCTTGTCATGGCTTGGGCTCGCAGACGCGTTCATGCCGAGTGCGCTGTCATTTGGCTGTGTTGTGCTTCTCCTCTCTCTCCGCGTTCGGATGCGGCCGGTGATGCTGAGTCTGCTCGCCGACCTACTGTTGTTCCTGCCGGCGGTTGTGGAATTGTTGAGATAGGCAGACTATCGCCGCGCGGCGTTCTCAGCATGAGGTTGGAATTCCCTGCGCGATTTTCACGGAATGCGGAACAGCGCCCGAAACGAATCCAAGACAATCCACAGCACCCTGCGGTTTCCCCGGCAGGGCGATCACCAGGGATTGTTCAACGATGGCTCCGAGACATCGCGACAAAATTGCATTTGGGGTCAGCTTCATCGATTCCGCGCGCATTACTTCGCCGAAACCCGGCAACTCAACGCGCATGATCGCCCGGATCGCCTCCGGCGTTACGTCTCTGGGCGCTGCTCCCGTTCCTCCCGTGGTAAGAATGAGGTTGCAGCCTTGCGCTGAGAGTGATCGGATCGCACTCTGAATCCGGGCAATATCGTCGGGGACCGTTACCTCGGCCAGAACTTGCCAGCCATAGCGGATCGCCGCTTCCTTCACGGCCGGTCCACCAAGGTCGTCGTATAAGCCTTCCGACGCCCGATCGGAAACCGTGATCACACCAACCGTGGTTTGGTTCATAGAGCCTTTTTCCTTTTGGATGTGAGGCGAAGACCTGAGATCACCATCGTTTTGTCGATCGCTTTACACATATCGTAAATTGTTAGCGCAGCGATACTTGCTCCAACCAAAGCTTCCATTTCTACGCCCGTTTGCGCGGTCGTTGTAACCCGGCACTCGATGCGGATGCCGACAGGCTGGGTCTCGAACTCGACTTGAGCGTGTTGCACAGGAAGCGAATGACAGAGGGGGATTAGCTCGTCCGTGCGCTTCACCGCCTGGATCGCCGCGATGCGGGCAGTGGCCAACACATTCCCTTTAGCCACCTGGTTTGCTTCAATTTTCGAAACCGTTTCCGGTCGTAGTGCGATCGTGGTTTCCGCCGTAGCCCATCGTCTGGACACCACCTTGGCGGATATGTCGACCATGCTGGCAGAACCGTCTTCAGAGATATGGGAAAGGTTTTCCGCCATCCGTCATCCTCCGATAGCAACCATCTTGCGGCCAGGTTGGTAGTTGTATCGGAAGTCGTGTTGTTGAGGTTTGCGTTCAACGACCTGCAAGAAAAAATTTCGCAGCTGTTCGTCGTCGGCCCCCTGACGCATTGGCGTTTTGATATCAAATTCCAGATGACTCCCCAGACATGGCCGCAGCTTTCCGTCACATGTAAGCCTGAGTTTGTTGCAGCTCTCACAAAAGTGCAAATTTGTCATCGCGCCGATGAAGCCGATGCGTTGGCGGCAGTCTTGAAATCGGTAGTACACCGCCGGGCCGTTTGTTCGAAACTCCGGTTCCGGAACCAGGGGGCCGAATTCCGCCTCAATATGGCGTCGCGCCTCGCCGACGGACAAAAAATTCTGCTCGGTCAAGACATCAGTTGTGCTTACGGGCATCAGCTCAATAAATCGCAGCAGCAAATTCTCTTCGCGCGCAAATAAAATGAGGTCACCTATATCTTCTTCGTTCCGTCTCCGCATCAAGACGGTGTTTATTTTCACTTTTTCGAAACCGGCCGCTTTTGCTGCTGCGATACCATCCAGGGTTTGTGCGAGAAAATCGCGCCCGGTAATGGCGTAATACTTTTCCGAATCGAGTGTATCGAGCGAAATGTTCGCTGTCCTGACGCGAGATTTGACCAAGGCTCTCGCTAGCGTCTCGCCTCCATCAACGGGTTTTGCAAGGAGAGAACCATTCGTCGAAAGCCCGATGTCGGTGATTCGCCGTAACTCGCTAAGTTGGCGGAATAGTGAGAGGACGTCGCGACGGGTCAGCGGTTCACCGCCGGTAATGCGGACTTTACTGACTCCAAGATCAGACGCGATCCGTACAAGCCGCGTTATTTCGTCGTAGTTTAAAACTTCAGAACGCGGCAGCCATTCCTGCAACTCCTGCGGCATGCAGTAGAGACAACGTTCGTTGCACCTGTCGGTGATCGATACCCTCAAATAACTAACCTGATGGCCAAATCGATCTTCCATTTAATGAAACTACGCATCGCGGCTCTTTGCGCAAGATGTTAGCCCCCTGAGACTTCCGGCGCCCGGTGGGACTTGCCCCATTGAAGAGAGCCTCGATCTCGCGTAACGTGCCGGTGGCGAAGGTATTTATGTATCTATTATGGCATATCGCGCATTTAGCGAATTCGTCCGGGCACTAGAGCAGGCTGGCGAATTGATCCGTGTTACCGAACCGGTGGCGACTGAGTTGGAAATCACCGAATTGGCCGATCGCCAGATGAAGACGCCCGGCGGTGGGAAAGCTCTCCTCTTCGAGAAACCGACGATCAACGGGAAACCTTCACAATTCTCATTGGCTATCAATACCATGGGATCCGCACGACGGATGGCGCTCGCCATCGGGGTGGAATCAGTCGATGAACTGGCCCACCAGATGCAGCTCATACTGAAAGCCAAACCACCTAAGTCGATTCGGGAAGGCTGGACGCTCTTGAAGCAAGGCGTCGATCTTCTTCATGCGCGCCCCAAACAGGTTTCAGACGGCCCATGCAAAGAACAGGTTCACCGTTTTGAGGTGGGCGACAACTTTACGCTCGATGATCTTCCAGTTCTCTTGTGCTGGCCGAAGGACGGTGGACGCTTCATCACGTTGCCAATGGTTTACACGGCGGATCCCGACTCCGGCGAGCGCAACGTTGGGATGTATCGAATGCAAATCTTCGATGGTCGTACCACCGCAATGCACTGGCAGGTGCACAAAGTGGGCGCTCGGCACGGACGCCGGTACTACGAGAAAAACGAGCGAATGCCCGTAGCGGTTTGTCTTGGGGGAGACCCGGCATACACATTCGCGGCCACTGCACCTCTGCCTGACGGCCTGGACGAGGTGCTATTTGCGGGTTTTGTGCGCAAGAAATCGGTCGAACTTGTCCGGTGTGAGACCGTCGATTTAGCGGTGCCTGCCGACGTCGATTTCGTCTTGGAAGGGTATGTACAGCCCGGTGAGCTTCGGGACGAGGGGCCCTTTGGTGACCATACAGGCTTTTACACTCCGGTTGATCAATACCCGGTGTTTCATCTCACTGCGATCACCCACCGCAAGGGAGCGATTTACCCCGCTACTATCGTTGGAATGCCCCCAATGGAAGATTTTTATCTTGGGGACGCTAGCGTTCGTATCTTTTTGCCCGTATTCAAAATGAATTTTCCGGAAATCACCGATATGGCGCTGCCGGCAGAGGGCGTTTTCCACAACCTGGTTTTTGTCAGCATACGGAAACAATATCCCTACCAGGCCTACAAGATAATGCATGGGTTATGGGGCATGGGACAGATGATGTTTTCCAAGTACATCGTGGTTGTGGACGCCGACTGCGATGTGCACAACACGAGCGAGGTATTGTTTCGTCTCTGCGCCAATACGGATCCGCAGCGCGATACCACATTTATTAAGAATCCATCTGACAGCCTGGATCATGCGCCCAATACTGCGAATATCGGTTCGCACATGGGATTCGACGCGACCAGGAAACTGCCATCTGAAGGTTACCACCGCGGCTGGCCGGAGTTAGTGCGCATGGACGAGCGAGTGCGGGCAAAGATCGATGCGATGGGTCTCAAATAGCGTCCCGGCGAACGCCGAACGCTATCGCCTTTCCAGCACCGCGACTGTTTCGATCTCCGCTGTCTGGGGAAACATGTCGAAGGGTTGAATCGCGGTCACTCGGAATCGCTCTCTCAGTCGGGACAAATCCCGGGCTAGCGTGGCCGGATTGCATGAAACATAGATCAACCGGTTCGAAGGCTTGGCAGTCAAGGCATCCGTCACCATGGCTTCCACCCCAACCGCTGAAGGGTCGAGAATCACCGTGTCGGGGTGATTTTGCTCAAGGACAGTTTCGATCGTTTGGGCGACGTCGCCACAGATATATTCCTCATTTGAGTTTGCAGTTTTTCGGGCCGCCGCTATCGCTGGTTCACTCCAATCGAGGCCGATGATTTTCAGAAAATGGTCTGCCAAAGCGTGTCCGAAAAAGCCTGAACCGCAATAGGCGTCAACTAACACCTCTCCAATGACCTGACTGGCCAGATATCCAATGATCGCTCTGCCGACGAATTCGTTGGTCTGCGTGAATGTTCGCGGAACGCCGACGCCTCGCAATGTTCTGTGTTGGCCGTCGCGGAGACCTTTCGCGCGCAGTTCCTTCAACTCTTCGTTTACCGGGAGAGTGGCGATGGCGCAGTATTTTATGTCGACTACGATGCGGCTGTTCTTCTCAAAGAAACCGATCTTGCCTTGCTTCGCGTGAACCGTGATCCGGTTTCGGAATGCATAAGGACTGGCACATGGAAGAGTTGGCGATACTTCAATGTCCGAAATTCGCCCGATCCTTTCCAAGAGCTGTTTCACTTGGGTGCGCTTTAGTTCCAACTGATGAGCATAAGTGATATGCTGGTAATCGCATCCCCCGCATCGCCCGAAATAGGGACAGACCGCCTCGACCCGGTGGCTCGATCGCAGAACGACTTTCTTGAGCTGCGCCCGATCAAAGCCGCTCCTTTGCTCAATCAGTTCGGCTTCGACCCGTTCGCCGTCGATGGTTAGCGGAACGAAAACAATTTTTCCATCGATTCGTCCGACACCGGCGCCTCCGAATGCGACATCATGGATGTCCAATTCGACAAGCAGACCTGAAGCGAGATTCGATCGCGAGCGTTTCACATCTAGAGCCTATTCGGTATAGTGGTCTTGACCGGACCAGAATAGGGGATTTTTACGTATGGCTCAATTCCAAGGAACAGCCCACGTGGACCGAGTACGGGCGACAGACACCGGTTTTCTGATGTTTTCCATCTGGTCGACAAGCGGATGGCCCTTGAAAAAATCTGGCTTCGTGCGAAACGGAGAGGTCAATTATGATCGAAACGACCCTCGTACTGCTTAAGCCGGATTGCCTTGCGGATCGCCTTTGCGGCAATGTGATTAATCGATTTGAGGCAGCCGGCTTGGAGATTGTTGGCTGCAAAATGATGCTCCTGGCGGATGATCAACTCGCCGAGCACTATGCTCATATCCTGGACAGGCCCTTTTATCCAGAGCTGAAATCATTCATGCAATCCAGCCCGGTGATCGCCTTGGCCTTGTCCAGTGAAAATGCCGTGGCCCTTGTCCGCGAACTCATGGGTCCCACCGATTCCCGGAAAGCCGCGAACGGAACGATCCGAGGCGACTTTGGAAGGGACGTGATGTTCAATGTGGTTCATGGATCTGACAGCCCCGAGAACGCTGTGGCGGAACTAAAGCGCTTCTTTGCCGAAAGCGAGCTTTTTGAAGTCAGCCTCAAGCGTTGAATCGCACGATTTGCCGGAGCAGGTCGCGGCCATCGGACAATTTTCGGAGGCGTCCCTGAGAAGCGGGATCTATTTGCTGCTCTTCCGTTCGGTCGCAGCCGGATTTACCCGTGCTGAGCGTCCAGAGTGGACGCTCGCTCGAGCCTTGGCAAACGCTCAACCGACCTGCGACGACACCACTAATTTATGCGAGACAGTATACTAGTACTAGCTGCGATCGTTTTTGATTTCGATGGGCTGATCGTCGATACCGAAACCCCCGGCTTCATCAGTTGGCAGGAGGTGTATCAAGAATTTGGCGCAACGCTTCACATCGATGATTGGAGGCATGCGACCGGCTACGTCGGCGGATTCGATCCCGCAATTCACCTCGAGCAGTTGCTAGGACGCAGGCTCGATTGGTCGCAGATCGTTCCGAAGCGAGAAGCTAGAAACTGGGAGTTGACTATTCAGGCGAGCACCCTGCCCGGTATCGAAGCGCTTTTAAAAAGCGCCAAGGAACGCCAGTTGCGCGTCGGTGTGGCGAGCAACTCCGGATATGGTTGGGTCGAAGAAGGGTTGCAGCGTCTCGGACTGCGCGGGTATGTCGATGCGGTCGTCACGCGCGATATGGTGATCAATCCGAAACCCGCTCCTGACATCTATCTCAAAACCGTGCAAACGCTATTCGTAGAACCGCGTCTTGTCGTGGCACTGGAGGATTCCGAACCGGGATGCCGGGCCGCGAAGCAAGCCGGATTGAAAGCGGTGGCGATTCCAAACCGATTCAGCGAGCGCCAGGATTTGACCGTCGCCGACCTCATCGTGAGCAGCGCCGCTGAGTTGGACTTGGAGCGATTGGCAGCCTTGGCGGCTTCCTGACTTTATCCAAGCGCCGGATACTCTCGCCGAATACAGTTTGCCTCCGAATCTTCGAGCTTGTATCTAACCAGTGCACATCGCCGACGCCTTCATGAAAGTACCGGAGCTTCGCGGAATTCTGCAGTATGTCACGCGTTTCAGGGACAAGATTTTCGTCATCGCGATTGACGGCGAGATTCTTGGTTCGGAGAACTTCTCGAATATCCTCCTCGACATCGCTGTCCTCCGGTCTCTCAGTATAAAGGTTGTTCTCGTTCATGGCGCCCGTCTGCAGATTGAACAGGCTGCACGTGAACAGGGGATAACCATCTCGAACTCGGATGGTGCGGGAGTGGTCGACGAAGCAACCCTGCAGCTCTCAATTAATGTTGCGATCCGGTTGACCAACCAGATCATGGGAGGTCTGGCACAGGTCGATCTCCGCGCGGCCTACGCAAACTGCATTATCGCGCACCCGTTCGGCATTGTTCGAGGAGTCGATTGCCAATTTTCAGGCAAGGTAGAACGCGTCGACGCGAAACTTTTAGAGCTTTTTCTGGACCAGGAGATCGTCCCGGTGATACCTCCGCTCGGCTTCGATGGAGAAGGCGGGACGTTTCGGGTAAACTCGGATTTGATCGCTCTCGAGGTCGCGGGGGCATTGCACGCCACGAAGTTGATCTTCCTCTCACCGTTCGACGGCCTTGTCGTCGATGACCAGCGGATAGGCCATCTCGTTGCACCGGAGTTGGAGGAGCTTCTCAAAAAAAACAAGGCGCATCTCCCACAAGGCCTCGTGTCAAAGCTGGAACACGCTGTACAGGCATGTCGGCTCGGAGTTCCCCGTGTCCACCTCTTGAATGGGAACGTGAATGAAGCGCTTCTTGCTGAGATCTTTAGCAACGGCGGTGTCGGAACGATGGTCTACTCAAACGAGTACGAACAAATTCGACGGCTATACAAAAAGGATCTTCGGGCTGTCGTGTCGCTTATCCAACAGTCAATCCGAAGCGAGGAACTTGTTCGGCGCACCCGAGCCGAGATCATGGCTGATATCGATGACTACTGGGTTCTGGAAATCGATCGACACATCGTCGGCTGCGTCGCCATGTATCCCTATCCAGAACAAAAGTTGGCCGAGTTGGCATGCCTGTACGTTAGTCGATCCAACGAAAATCAGGGACTAGGGCGCAAGTTGATGTCCTTCGTGGAGAGCCTCGCGCGGCAGCGCGGATTTTCGCGGCTGTTCGCACTTTCGACACAAGCCTTCGTATACCTCCAGCAGAAAGGCGGTTTCGTCGAAGCAGGTCCCGAAGTGTTGCCGCCTGGCCGGCGGGCCAGGTATGAAGTCAGCGGAAGAAACTCGCGGATTCTGGTTAAGGATCTGGCGCCGGTCCCAGCGCCGGTCCCGGCCATGAGTCATTGAGCTCGTCTTGCGATGCTTAATCCGGAAATTCAACCAGCGCACCTCTGGCTCGATGGGATATTGCTTCTGCTCTATTTTTTCGGAATCGTCGGAATCGGTCTTTGGGCTGGCAGAAGAAATAGGAACCTGAACGAGTTCGCCCTCGGTGGACGATCAATACCTTGGTGGGCGGTGCTTGCTTCAATTATTGCAGCTGAAACCAGCGCAGCGACTTTCCTCGGCACGCCGGCGGAGGGATTCAAGACGCGCAGTTTTATCTATGCGCAGTTGACGATCGGCACGATCCTGGCTCGGATCCTCATCGCGTTCACGTTTATTCGACCATACTATCGCTACGGCGTACAGAGCATTTACGAGTTCCTGGAAATCCGTTTCGGCCCTTGGACGAAGAATGTCGCCAGCGGAATTTTCATTTTTACGCGCGTGCTTGGCATCGGCGTCCGCCTGTATCTCGGTGGGGTTATAATCAAGGTCATTTGGCAATACCTTTTTCCCGAGCGTCGACGTCAATATCTGGATCTACTTCTGGGGTATCTTATTCGTTACCCTGCTGACGACACTGTACACGGCGATCGGCGGAATTAAGGCGGTCGTTTGGACCGATTTTATCCAAGCCAGCCTGATGTTGGGGTCCATGATTTTCGCGGCATGGTTGTTAGTCCGCCATATTCCAGGGGGATTGGATACAGTGAAGGAGAGGTTAAGCGGATTGCCGGCTTTCTTCCAGACAGGTCTCGACCCTGACCAGGGATTTTGGGTCGGCCTCAAAAGGTGTTGGAGGAACCCTACACACTTTTTTCGGCATTCATCGCTTCGACGTTTCTCACCATGGCCACGCACGGTACAGACCAAGACAACGTTCAGCGGATGCTAACCGCAAAGGATTTCAAAAAATCCAGGCTTTCTCTGATCCTGAGTGGTTTGGCGGATTTGCCGATAGCGTTTGGCTTTTTGTTAGTAGGAATTTTGCTTTCGGTTTACTACCAGGTTGTGCCCGACCTCCATTTGCCGGCCGCTGACAATGAGATATTCGCCTATTATATTGTCACCCAGATGCCGGTCGGCGTTCGAGGGTTGATTATTGCCGGCGTCTTCGCAACGATGATGGGCTCGACGTCGGCGGCGCTCAATGCGTTAGCGACCAGCTTTACCAAGGATTTTTATCTGCCTTATTTTCAGCGCCGGGAGATCCGCCGGATCAGCTATTTATGCGGCTAGAGCGGCTACGGTTGTCTTTGGTGCCCTGATGGTCATCGTGGCCACGCTTGCCGCGTACGCGGTGCTGAAGGATTCGAAGCTCACCATCATTCCGCTGGCGTTACAAAGTTTTGGCTACGCCTATGGCTCGCTGCTCGCGGTCTTCTTACTCGGCATGCTGACAAAGCGACGAGGACGCGACGAGACGAATGTGCTTGGAATGTTGTTAGGGGTCGCCTCCGTATTAGTGCTTTGCAAGGTTAGATTGCCGGCATTCAACCTGCGAGCGTTAGTCTTTTCCGGCCGTTTGCAGCCGGAGGATTGGGCGTTCGGGGGCTGGCTGCCGGATTGGTGGCCAGTGATCGCTTTTCCGTGGTGGGTCCTGGTCGGGTGCTTGGTCTGTTTCGCGGTTAGTTGCATTTTTGAGACCCCGGGCAAACGGGTTGAAACAGCCGAACGACATGGCGCCCAGTGCGACGATCAAGTAAAATCGCCTGTGGGCGGGTAGTTGCCATCGCGTCAAGCAGAAGATGAATAGAATGGGAAATTTATTTGGCCGTCTTCCCGGACTTTTTGCTTGCTGACTCCAGTGCCCGATTCTAAGCTGGCCTCCGCTCGACGGGAACGAGGCGGGTGTATGTGAATAACTTGTGGATAACATGTTGAGCAAGCGCATCGAGTCGCGGAACTGCCTACTTAGTGGCGGTGGTTGCAAAGCGTTGCTCGATCGATTCAGGCCACTCCTTATAGGCGCGCTGACAACATAAGTATCTGAAAGATAATGCCTTAAATAGTTCCCATCAAAAGTGACCCCCGGAATCCTAGAATACCTGATGTGCCGTTCGTCGCTGCGTCGTGTCTGGAAAATGCACGGATATCGCGACCGAACGACAATAGCGGCGTGTGGATAAATCACTTATGGAAGAGAGCTACCGCAAAATCTGGGACGAGATAGCCTCTAGTATCCAACCGCGTGTCAGCATTGACGCTTTTCAAAGGTGGTTCGCGGCGATCGAATTAGTCCAGGCAGACGAACTAGCGCTTACTTTCCAAGTTCCGAATACGATCTACCAACTTTGGATCGAAAGTAATTACTTGAATCTGGTGCAATCCGCGACGCTCTCGGTTCTCGGTAGCCCTCGGGATATCAAGTTCCGGATTGCAGAGAATGGGAAAACAAATGTGCTGACGGGTTCCACCACGGAGAAGTCCGGCGAACCGCCACAGGTCAAGATTCCGGAGAAGGAGTTTGAGGCGGCGGGCAACCACGGAATGAATCCGCGGAACAGCTTTGAGACGTTTGTTGTTGGATCGAATAACCAATTTGCCCACGCCGCCGCGCTAGCTGTCGCGCAGTCGCCGGCGAAAACCTATAACCCCTTGTTTATTTACGGAGGAGTGGGCTTGGGCAAGACCCATTTGATGCAGGCGATCGGCCAGCAAGTCATGGACCGAAGGAAAAACTTTAAGGTGATGTATCTTTCAAGCGAGAAGTTCACTAACGAGTTTATCGACGGAATTCAGCACAATACGCTGGTAAAATTTCGTAAACGGTATCGGCAATCTGATCTCTTGCTGATCGACGATATTCATTTTCTTGCCGGCAAAGAGCGTTCCCAGGAGGAGTTTTTCCATACCTTTAACACCTTGTTCGACGGCCGTAAGCAGATTGTACTTTCGAGCGATCGCCCTGCCAGCGAGATAACAAACCTGGAACAGCGGCTGGTGTCCCGCTTCGAATGGGGTCTCACCGCCGAGCTTCAGCCGCCGGATATCGAGACTCGCATGGCGATTCTGCGGAAGAAGGCTCAGGCTCTGCATGTGCAATTGGCGCAGGAGGTACTCGAGTTTTTGGCGCAGCGCGTTCGGTCAAATGTTCGGCGTCTGGAGGGCGCACTGATGCGTGTCGCTTCCTTCGTCTCTCTAAGCGGTCGGGAGATTTCTCGCGAGACCGTCGAACAACTCCTGAGAGACATCCTCCAGGAAGAGGCCAAGAAAACCGTCACCATCGATCAGATCCAGAAGAAGGTCGCCGAGCATTTTGATGTCCGGCTCGCCGATATGACCAGCAAGCGGAGACCGGCGAATATCGCTTTCCCACGTCAGGTCGCGATGTACCTCGCTCGCCACCATACCAAAGCTTCCCTGAATGAAATTGGAGACGCTTTTGGAGGACGTGATCACGGGACGGTGTTGCATGCCTGTAAGACAGTTTGCGCTCGAATGCAAAAGGAAGATCAGGTCCGCCAGCTGATCCTGTTGCTTGATACTCAGCTAGAGCGTTAAGGAAGGCCATATCGACGTTAAAAACAGCGTTATCGGCGTTCCTCTTGACCTTCTCCGGATTTTTCTCTAATCACCGGAGGAATGCGCTCACCCGCCTTCGAATTTGTTCGTTAGCTTACTGGAGATTCCTTGGTCGCCTCGTTTCCAGCGACTTGCGGAGATTTCCGGCGCGTGATTTGATATTCCCACACCATGAAATTCAGCGTCAGTAAGGATAAGTTGCTCGAAGGTCTCTCTACCGTACAAAATGTGGTCAGCACACGCACAACTCTTCCGATCTTGTCAAACGTGTTGTTGCAAGCGAGTGACGCGGAGATTCGGTTGACCACGACTGATCTGGATGTCGGGGTCCGCGGGAGTGTGGAAGCGCAGGTGGAACGTACAGGAGCGACTACATTGCCGGCGCGGAGACTCTTTGCGATTGTCCGTGAATTGCCTGCCGCCGAGATCTATTTCGACGTCGATTCGAAGAATCTTGCGTCGATCCGGAGCGGATCGAGCTATTTTAAGATTCTCGGTCTCCCTGAAGAAGAGTTTCCGCCGTTGGCGCGTTTTGATGAGGCAAAGGTTTTTTCGATCACGCAAAAGGATTTGAAGGACGGTTTGAAGAAGACCTCTTATGCCATATCGACGGACGAAACCCGGTACGTATTGAACGGCATCCTTTTTTCTTTCAAAGAGAATAAGCTCACCCTGGTGGCGACCGATGGCAGGCGATTGGCGCTAGTCGATCTCGAACTGGAATTTCCTCGCAGTCAGGAACTTGACATAATCATTCCGACTAAGGCAGTCGCCGAGTTGCAACGGCTGGTTCGTGAGGAAGGCGAGGTCAAAGTCAGCATCGGCGAAAACCAGATTGCGTTCGAGCTCAATCGAACTTTGCTGGTTTCAAAACTCATTGAGGGTAATTATCCCAACTATCGCCAGGTGATTCCGGGTGAGGCCAAAGAGCGGATTACCCTTGAGAGGGAAACATTCCTGACCGCGGTTCGTCGGGTGTCGCTTCTGGCAAGCGAAAAGTCGAACTCCGTCAAACTTATTTTCTCGAAGAGCAACATCGATATTGTGGCCAACACGCCGGACGTCGGCGAGGCCAAGGAATCGCTGCCGGTCATGTACAAGGGTCGCGAGTTCTCTATCGCCTTTAATCCGGAATTTCTCATGGCGCCGCTGCGAAATCTGGCCAACGATGAAATTTACCTTGATCTCATCGACGAGATGAGCCCGGGCGTCATCAAGATTCCTGGTCCGTTTCTGTACGTATTGATGCCGATGCGGCTCAGTTAATTTTCTTTACAAGACCGCTTTCCCCGATAACTTCCACTCTCTCTCGCTCACGTGGCGGAACCGGCAGACGCGTACGGCTCAGGACCGTATGGGGTAACCCGTGGAGGTTCGAGTCCTCTCGTGAGCAAGCCGGGCATGGAATCCGTTTTTACGCAGAAGGAGCCGAGCACGATCCAGCGTCTTTTTGCTCGGATCGCTCATCGGTACGACTTGGCGAACAGCCTTTTGAGCATGGGTTGCGACTCGTTTTGGCGAGCAAATGTTGCAACCCGGATCAAGAGGTGGAGTCCCTCCGACATCTTGGATCTGGCCACCGGCAGTGGCGTGCTGGCCCAAGAGATCAAGCGTCAAATCCCTGGCGCACGAATCGTCGGAGCGGACTTTTGTGCGCCGATGCTAACTATTGCGCGTCGGCGTGGAATCAAGGAATTGGTGGTCGCTGATGGGTTGGCACTCCCATTTCAGGATAGAGGGTTCGACGTTGTGACGGTCGCCTTTGGTTTACGAAATATGGCGTCTCACGAGGTGGCGCTACGGGAAGCCCGAAGAGTTCTGCGGGCCGGAGGTCATTTAGTCATTTTGGATTTCTCCCTTCCCGGACAGCCTTTGCGCCCTCTCTACCGGTTGTATCTTCATCACCTTTTACCAATCTTGGCCGGTTGGCTGACAGGTGAACCGGATGCCTATCGATACTTCGGCGGGACCATCGAGGATTTCCCGAAAGGCGAAACGATGCTCGAATTGCTACGCAGTTGCGGGTTTGCAAACCGCGACGCCAAACCGCTCACGATGGGGATCGTGACGGTCTATACAGGGCAAAGGATCTAGCCTGCATCGCTCACAAATCCTTAGAGATTTGTGAGCGATGCAGGCTCAGGCAGCAGAATTCCCCGGCTACGCCGGAAAATTCGACTGCTTTTTAGAGAGAATAGTCATGCAACAGTTTGTCTCAATTCATTTATCTTAAAACAGGCTCTTAAACAGACGCGCAGCGTCTGTTTAAGAGCTTCCTAGCCCGCAATGAGCTCATCGCTTCGACCTTTGCGTGATTTTTGCGGGCTAGCTCGATGCAAACTGTGTCAGCTTCCTTCATTGTTTCAGCGATGTGTTCAACTGCTTGAACTGCTCATCCTCGACGAGAAAGACACCCTCGCGTTCGCTGCTCATGCCATAACGCTGGTTTTCAGAATTAGAACTGCCGAACTTCACGTTTGCCTCCCGGCTTTGTTCGCCGGAATGATAAGCAATTTTGATCAGTAGAGACGGCGAATCGAGGCCGTATTCCGGTTTCGGATTTCCGACCCATGCCGTCGCGCGCAATCCTGTCAACGTCGTTAAGAGAAGCTGAATCTGACCGTCGTCTTGCTGGTTCTCGTGGTCCTTCAAAACCCATTTTCCTTGCTTGCCTCGTATCAGATCGATCGGTTTCGCTTCTCCACGTTCAAGACGTAAGCTCACCAATTGGTCTCTTCTCAGATCCAGAACATCCAAGGGCCGAAAACTGAACTCGGTCGTCGGCAAAGTGGCGAACAGTTGGTCGGTAATCGAAAAGATGTACGGCTCATCTTCGAGGCGAACATAGGTGACGCCCTTCTCGGAATTTCCGAACGCCAGTGTGGTCAGGATTGTCTCGCCGGCATTCGCCTCGGCGGTATTTTCCGACGAGTAGGAACTAAAGGTGATTTTGAGTTTCGGCTGGTCAAGTCCGTACTTGGTCAAATCGGTTGCCGTATCTGATACGAATTCACTAACCTCACCATTGTTAATGCCTTGGATGAGCCGCGTAATGGTGTCCGCGTTCGCCGGCCCATTTGCCGGGCTTAAGAAACGCCAACGGTTCTCGTCTCGGGCCAGTACGATTTTCGGCTCATCCGCCTTTTCGATAGTGACGCGATCAATGAGATCCGGATTCATTCGCGCAATCTTTCGATCGCGGAGGTCATTCGGAGTGATGTTGAACAGATTCGCAAACTGTTTGTTCACTTCGACAACTGACTTCCGCTGTGGAAGGCTCGCGTAGATAGAATCCGGATTCGACGGAACGCGTCCCCCGATTTCAATCTGGACCTTCTTTCCGTCATCGCCGAACAATGTGACGACACTGGAAGGTGAGTCCAGGCCAAAAGATCCCGGGTTTGAATTGTTGTCTGAAACAAACTTTGCAATCGGTGTTTGATTCATCCTGGTCAAGATGTCTACTACGGCATCATTGTTGGCTCTTCCTTTGATCGGCCGGACCAGGAGCCAGTTGTCTTGCTCCTTCGCAAGCTCGATCTCTCCACCGCTGACCCGGAAAATGGCCCGATTGATGAGCGTCGTTAGAAATGGAGTCATCCGATGGTCACGAAAGTCTTCCGGCTTTTTAGAGACAATATCTTTCAGATCGTTACTTACGACGTAAACGGCATCGTCATCCGCGATGCGGAGATAGCTCTCGCCTTGGACCGCCGTTTCTGACCCAAACAGGAGTTCGGCCGGCATCTGTTTACCGTCAAGCTTCAACCGCAGCCTCGATTTGTTGAGTCCGAAATCCTTTAGTGTCTGTCTTCTTTTGTCGCCTCTGCCCAAATCGGTGATCACATTCTCGGGTCGGAGACTCTGAATGGCGTCGAGAAGTTGATCGACAACGCCCGCGTCGACGTCATCTTGCCAGGGAGCGGTCATCTTCCAAGCATCACCTTCGGTTTTGACCCTGACCAATTCATCACCATTGCGAATAGTGAAACCTTGGATGCTCGCGCGCGTTACCTCGACCACATGAGCTGCTCGCTCCCGGCGTTCCCGGGTACTTTGAGACCAGCGATCGAGACCAAAAATGAAGGCACCCAAAGCAACCGCGACAACCAGCAGAACTAGGGTGGTTCGGAATCGCATGATCTTGAACCCTAATGACGGCGGAGCGTCCAAACTCCCGCCCCGAGGAGGCCAATTAGCATTGGAATCCCGGCCACGGTAAGTAAGACAATTTGATTCATTTGTGCGTCCGTAAGATTCAAACTGAACGACCTGGGTGCCTTTGGGACGATAGCCACCAGTTGTTCTCGATCTGCGAGCCAGTTAAGGCTCATCAAGATGAAATCGATATCCGGAGGAGACTGACTCAGCGATTCGTTCCGCAGAAAATCAGCGTTACCGAGAATGATGCCGCGGGACGAAGAACGAACTTGGACGCGGGCATCCTTGATGGATCCCTTCTCGAGCGAGACACCGAAGTAGAGTGGCGGAGGCAGATCAACGCCCTGGGCATAAGTCGGAGTTTTCTGGGAATTGAGAACATCTTCCTTGTCGCCCCAGTAATCGCGGACCGCCGGCGTCAAGGTCTTCATAACTGTCAGTCCTTGCGGGGCCGTCTTCGATGGGTCAATCGACAGCGACCGGGTACCGCCCGGAAAGTAGCCGGTCGCTTGACTCAGCGGCCGCAGAAATCCTGTTTCTGGCATAAACTGACCGTATACGTCAAGCGTTACAGATTGCTCTTCGATACCTGTCTTAAACTGCGTGACAATTATATCTTCATCCGGCCGGACGCCAAATTCGGTGAGAAATTGGTCAAGCTTTGGTGTCTTGTTTTTCGGATCCAGCAGAATCAATATTCGACCCTGCTCGTTCCAATAATTTCTGAGCAGAGTTAAATCGCGATCACCAAGGTCATATTTCGGAGCCAGCAGGATAACGGCGGCATAGTCGGCTGGAATCTTCTCCAAGTTAGTCAGGACTAGAGACTCAAGCTTAATATTCTGACGTTCGACGGACTCCTTAAAGCGTGTCAGCGGCGAGCCACTCTCCAGTCCAGGTTCGCCGTGACCAACAATGAAGCCGATTTTCGGTACCTTGTCTTCCGTCAGCTCAACCAGGGCGCTCGTAATGACTTGTTCGCCACGAAAAGACCTGATTTGCGGTGCCTCGCCAAACAGGCCGGGCGGATCGTAGTCAGCCATATCGGCCACACGGAGAATCTTCTTCCGGTCCTGATAGTCGATGATAACCAGGTTCTCTTCGGCTCCGAAGTTATACTTTGCCTGGAGCTCGCGAGCACGCGTAAGATTGCGATATGGATCGAGGACCTCGACCTGAATCTTCTTTTTGCCCGCGAACTTGTATTCTCTTAACAAATTCTGGAGATCGGCGTAGAGTTCTGAACCGGTACCCTGGGATGTCGGGGAAAAGAAGACGTAGATCTTCACGTCTTTTTTCAGAGACTTCAAAACCTTCTTCGTCAGCTCTGAGAGCGCGTATTTATTGAAACGGGACAGGTCCCAGCGTTGATACCTGTTAAAACCGATGTAGTTGATCATCAATACAATCAAGGCAACGATGACCGTCTGAAGAACCACGTTCGCACCGATGCGCAATCGCTGGATGCCAGTCGGCTTGGGAAGGGGGTTGGCCATGCTGATTAGAGAGATCGTCAGGCCCTCCAGCGGCGGTACTGAAAAATTTGGAAGGTGATGACGAGCAACAAAAAAGTCATGCTTGGGTAAAATATGAATACTCGCGAATCTATGACCCCTCGCGAGAAGGAATCCATGTGGTCCAGTTGCGCCACGTAGGCTGTTATATCCTGGAGAAGGGGCGACGTAAAATTGACGACATAATTAATAAGCGTGAGAAAAAAAATGCCGATGGTTAGTACCAAGGAGATCATCGCCGCGACGATCTGGTTCGAAGTAAGAGCTGAAGCCACGCAACCCAGGGCCACATTAAACATGCCCATCATCAGCAACAGCAAGTAAGGAGCGGCCAATTGGCCGGCTGAGCCGATTGCCGATCGATTGCCGAGCCAGCCGAATATAAGAAAGTATAATAAGCTGGGCAACCAAAGGCTAAGGTAGAAAGTCAGGGCGGCGAGGAACTTGGATAGAATGACTTCCCAGTCTCGTACTGGAGCAGTCATTAATGTTTCAATGGTGCCCAGCTTAAACTCTTCAGCAAACAACCGCATAGTGATCACGGGAAATACCAGCAGGTAGGCAATCCAAAAAAAGGCAGAATTGAAGAAAACCTGGACCACCGTATTCTGGGACGGCGCGCGGTTCAGCAATGCGAGGGCGAACCAGAACGATAGACCGTTGAGGATGAGAAAAAAGAACAGAACGATATAAGCGATCGGCGAGTAGTAAAAGACGGACAGCTCTCGCTGGAGTAAGGTGAAAAGGCGTCTCATCGGGCGAGGCTTATTCCCTAATTATCGGCATGGGTGAGTTCAACGAAAACGTCTTCCAAAGTTGCACGCTCTTGAGTCAATTCTCTGACGATCCAACGCCGCTCGACGGCCAGCCGAAATATGTCTTCGCGCAGGTCGGACTTCGCTTCGACGCGGATCGAACAGCGCAGCCAGCCATCTTCTACGGTCGCCGAAACGCCTTTCACCCCGGCGATCTTCTCGATCAAGGGCACGGGATCGTCGCTGCCGGTCCTGGCCTCCAGCTTAACCGTGCCTGAGGTTCGGATCTGTCCAACGAGATTCTCAGGCGTATCGGACGCTTCAATTTTACCGCGGTGAATAATGATGACCCGGGAACATGTCACCTCCACCTCCGACAAGATATGAGTTGAGAGCAAGATCGTGTGGCGTTCGCCCAATGATTTTATCAGTTCACGCACCTGCCGAATCTGGTTGGGATCCAGTCCGATCGTCGGTTCGTCGAGGATCAAGAGGTCTGGGTTGTGGACCAGGGCGTCCGCCAAGCCAACGCGCTGACGATAACCCTTCGATAAGGTCGCGATCAGCTTGTTTTCAACTTCCTTCACGCTACAGAGCTCTTTCACTACCTCGACTCGATTGCGAAGTTTCTTTCCACCCAGACCCTTCAGCGATCCGCGGTATCGAAGATATTCGTTGACTCGCATGTCGCCGTACAAAGGGACGTTCTCCGGGAGATATCCGAGGTGCAGTCGCGCTTTGAGCGAGTCTTTGAAGACGTCGTGGCCCGCAATCAATGCTCGCCCGGAAGTCGCCGGCATAAAGCTTGATAATATCCGCATCGTTGTGCTTTTGCCCGCCCCATTTGGCCCGAGGAAACCGACAATCTCACCTTTTCCAACCTCGAAGCTCAGGTCGCTGATGGCAGTTACCCCGGAATATTTCTTCGTGAGTTGTTCAACTTTGATCATTTCGGTTGTCGGACGGAAGACACGACGGCCCTCACGAGCATCCTCCAGTTTGGGCAGGTAGCGCAAGCACCTGAATGAAGCCTGCCCTCCGCATCTCGGTAAATTTGTGATAAATTCCGTTTGGGTCGAGCCAAACTTCGTCTAGACTCCGGATTCACGGCTCGTGCCAGAGCTATACCATGGAGACTTCGTATTTGAACGATTGGAACGCCGATCTTCTAGACGAATACTACCAACGCTGGAAGGAAGATCCGGCATCTGTAGATTCGAGTTGGTCAGCTTTCTTTGAAGGTTTTGCGTTAGGTTCATCGCCCACTCGTAATGGCAAACCCGACGTCGCCACGGACAGAGAGGGCATAATTAGCGAATATGACCAAGTCCAAAATTGCATCGACGGTCTGGTCTACAATTACCGCGTTCTCGGTCATACTCAGGCACAGGTTGACCCTTTGGCACAGGGACGTCCCGAAACACGCGCTCTGACTTTGTCGTCTCTCGGGTTGGAAGATGTTCCTCTCGATACCGTTGTTTCATGCCGTCATTTTCTGAATTCGCGGCCGATGACCCTTCGGGAAATGATCGATACGCTGCGGGCCATTTACTGTGGACCGATCGGGGTCGAATTCATGCATATCCAGAACGAGACCGTTCGCGAATGGGTCCGCGAACGGATCGAAGCCCGCATCGCTCTCCCGCAACCGGATCCTGCCTCGCAGAAAAGGTTGCTCCGGATTCTGATGGAAGCGGAGACCTTTGAACAGTTTGTCCACACTAAATTCATTGGTCAAAAGCGTTTCTCGCTCCAAGGCAGCGAAAGCTTGATGGTGATCCTGGAGACCGTTCTTGCCGATTGCCCCGGCAAGGGTATCCATGAGATCGTCATGGGAATGGCTCACCGCGGTCGGTTGACGGTGCTGGCGAATTTTCTGAAAAAATCATACAACATCATTTTCAAGGAATTTTCCGAGAATTACATACCTGATCTCGTTGCCGGTGATGGCGATGTAAAATACCATCTCGGGTACGAGAGCGTCCGGAAAACCGACTCGGGAGCAGAAGTTGGCATCCGGCTGGCGGCCAATCCCAGCCACCTCGAAATAGTCAATCCAGTCGTTGAAGGCAAGGCAAGAGCGCGCCAACGGATTTTAGGTGATACCGAGGAGCGGAAAAAAGTTTTGCCGCTATTGATTGCATGGAGACGCAGCTTTCGCCGGCCAGGGGATCGTTGCCGAAGTCTTGAACCTGTCTCAACTGCCCGGTTACGAGACAGGTGGAACCGTGCACGTCATCGTGAACAACCAGATCGGGTTCACTACTCTGCCGGCTGAAGCTCGTTCGACGATGTATTGCACGGACGTCGCGAAAATGATCGAAGCACCAATCTTCCACGTAAACGGAGACGATCCGATCGCGGTGGAATTTGTCGCTAAAATGGCTTTGGAGTTTCGGCAAAATTTTTCCCGGGATGTTGTGGCGGATTTATACTGCTATCGGCGGTACGGACACAACGAGACGGATGAGCCGAGTTTTACCCAGCCCCGGCTTTACAAGAGAATCAATGCCCACTCGCCTGTGACAAGACTCTTTAAGGACCGGATGTTGCAGTCGGGAGTTCTCACCGGACAAGAGGCGGAAACGCTGGAAAAGGAGTTCCGAGGCCGACTCGAAAATGCGCTCACCGAGGTTCAGACCTCAGAAGTGAAGTCGAAGAAGGATTTTCATCGCGGATTGGAAGAATCGACGGCAATTTTTCAGCCTCCTTATAGCCACAAGGAGCCGGAGACCCGAATAGCAAAGGAGGTGGTCGATTTGATCGTAGATCGAATGACCCAGGTCCCGGAGGGTTTTACGAGTTCAACCGCAGATCAAGAAGTCGTTCCTGGACCGGCGGAGAAAGCTCAGCACCAAGGAGGCGGACCCTACGACTGGTCTTTCGGGGAGGCGCTCGCTCTTGGATCGCTTCTGATTGAGGGAACGCCGATCCGTTTGTCCGGACAGGATAGCCGGCGCGGGACCTTCAGTCAGCGTCACTCGTCCTTTACGATAGTGTGACACGCGAGCGATTCGTGCCGCTGTCAAATCTGGCCGAGGGACAAGCCCGATTCTGTGTCTACAACAGCATGCTGTCTGAGGCGGCGGTTCTGGGGTTCGACTATGGATATTCGCTCGATTTTCCCGACATGCTTTGCCTTTGGGAGGCGCAGTTCGGTGATTTTGTGAATGGCGCGCAGGTGATCATCGACCAATTTATTGCGAGTTCGGAATCAAAATGGCAGCGACCTAGCGGGGTTGTTCTTCTGTTACCGCACGGTTACGAGGGCCAGGGCCCGGAGCATTCGAGTGCCGGCTGGAGCGCTTTCTGCAACTTTGTGCGGAGGATAACATTCAAGTCTGCAATCTCACCACACCCGCTCAGTACTTTCATGTCTTGCGACGGCAGGTTCGACGCGATTTTCGAAAACCGCTCATCATCATGACGCCAAAATCGCTCTTGCGAAATGAGCGGGCGACTTCGCGGATTGAGGATTTCACTCAATCGGCGTTCGAGCAGGTCCTCGGTCCGACCCTGATCGGTGAACCGAAGGACGTCGACCGCCTAATCTTTTGCAGCGGCAAGGTTTACTATGACTTGATTGCTTACCTTGAGACGAACCGAGTCAAAGAGACCGCTCTTGTACGCGTTGAGCAACTTTATCCTCTAAACTTGGAAAGGCTCGAAGAAGGGATCGGCGATTTTCGCCATGCATCTAAGTGGATCTGGTGCCAGGAGGAGCCCAGGAACATGGGGGCATGGACCTATATTGCTCCGTTGCTCGGCCGCGTCGCTCGACAAGCGCTCGAATATGCCGGGAGACCGGCGGCCGCTAGCCCTGCTGTGGGCTCCAAAGCATGGCACGATCAACAGCAGAAGGAGCTTGTTCACCAGGCGTTTACCATGTAGTCGGTGACTGCGGGATCAGTATCAAGATCTCCTCTCCAATGAGCATCGAAGTCAAAATCCCGTGCCGTCGGCGAATCAATCACCTCCGGCGTTTTATCGACTTGGCACAAGCAAAACGGGGATGTGGTCAGCGACGGCGAGGCCCTGTTCACACTTGAGACCGACAAAATTTCCACGGAGGTTCCGGCGGTCGGACTCTGGCAAACTTCGAATTCAGGTTGACGCTGGTCAAGAGGTTAAGATTGGCCAGGTAGTCGCGCTTCTGGAGGAAGACGTCAAAGCACCGGTGGGGAGTGGTGAGCCTGCTTCCCCCGCCGAGACTGACTCAGCAAGAGTTGCGTCGAAAGCGGCAGCAACCCAACCCGCCGCTGTGACCCCGGCGCTCGTTGGTGAAACCGTTCAGGTAAACCAGCAGGAAAGGAATGAGACCTTATCTCCCGCGGCACGAAGGATCGCCGAGGAGGAGAAGGTCAACCTGTCGGATGTAGCCGGTACCGGCAAGCACGGGCAGGTCACGAAAACGGACTTGGTACAATTCCTTGAGTCGAAGGGCGGTCCGCCGCCTCCGGCAAAACCGAGTCGCAGCGTCGTTGCCGACGGTCGCCGCTTTCAACCTCCCAGTGCCACCGCGCCAGCGTCTCGGTCTACCCGGCGGAAGATGACTCCGTTGCGGAAGAAAGATTGCCGCTCAGCTGGTCTTGGCCCAGCAGAGCGCAGCAATGCTCACGACGTTCAACGAGTGCGACATGTCGGCTGTGATGCAGCTTCGATCGCAGTACCAGGAGACCTTCCAAAAAAGGCACGGGGTCGAAGCTCGGCTTCATGTCGTTCTTTATCAAGGCCGTGGTGGACGCGCTGCAGTCCGTTCCGGAAATGAATGCGCGAATCGACGGCGATGATCTGGTACTGAATCACTATTATGACATCGGCGTCGCTGTAGGAACGGAACGCGGGTTGGTTGTTCCCGTCATTCGCGATGCGGATAAAAAGAGCTTTGCCGAGCTTGAAAAAGAAGTCACAGCGTATGCCGGAAAGGCGCGCGAAGGGAAGTTGCACTTGGATGACCTGACCGGTGGCGTCTTTACCATCACGAATGGTGGGATTTACGGTTCTCTTCTCAGCACACCGATCTTGAATCCTCCCCAGAGCGGTATACTTGGAATGCACAAAATTCAGAGTCGACCGATGGTGATCGGAGATAAGATCGAGGTGCGTCCGATGATGTATCTAGCTGTCAGCTACGACCATCGCGTGGTGGATGGCAAGGAAGCGGTCACGTTTCTGGTCCGGGTAAAAGAATGCGTAGAAGCTCCGGCCCGTTTGCTTCTGCAAGGGTAGACGAGTTTCGGTCTTACTCTCTTTGGAGAAAAAAATCTCCTTCTGCTATCATTTTTTCTTTTTGCGTCCATAGATCATCATCGCAAGCTGTCGGCCTAGCCAACGAGGATTCACCGATGGCAGGCGCAACGAGATCCGCGGCGCACCCGGCGGGCGCACGAGGTACCCAATTACCATTCGCAAAATCAGACTGGATGCAGCAATAGCCAGCAGTGCCGGCAGCAAAAGGTACGGAGACATCGTAAACTACTTCTGACACTAACTAACCTTCTGTGCGAGAATCTCACGACCAAGATCTCTGGGCTAATCGAATCTACAGAGATCCGTCGGGTGTTTTTGCGCTGCAAAGCAAAAATGGATTTGGTCGAGAGTTATCCTCGAGATCGATAGAGGCGGAATCTCGTCCTCCCCAAAAAAATCAACCCCGCTTGTTTCAAACGTCGTCATGGCTGCTCCCCCCTCGAGTGCGCAGAGTATGAACAATTTATAGACATGAAACGGGAACGGCGGCTCGTGAGGATGCTTAGCTCGGTCGAACACGGCAAGCATCCTTTCCGCCTTTGTCTGAAACCCCGATTCCTCGAGTATTTCTCTTTCCACGGCTTCAGAGGGCGAATCACTTACGTCCGCCCAGCCTCCGGGCAAGGTCCACAGTCCATCTGTCCGTTCCCGGACAAGCAGTAACCTTCCGCTTCGGAACACAACGCCACGAACATCGACCTTCGGCGTCGCGTATCCGGTCTGTTTATCGAAAAGTCCCTGGATCATTGAGGGCGTTTCACCTGAATACTCCGTAAAAATATCGACCGAAATCTGCAAAATCTTGCGGTAACGCTCACGATCGTATTCAGACTCCGTAAAGTGCAATCCGGTTTGCGCGATGGACTGCAGTTCTCGGGCCCATTGGACCCATTTCGGTTCATGCGACATGATCTTATTTATCGCAGCAGCTTTATTGCCGCTTGAAAATTCTTCATTTCCTTCCTGACCTTCTGAACTACTGTCTAGAAATTGAATCAACCCCCAAAACATATGGATAAAACTGTTCCCCTCATTGGTTCTGCTGAGGTTGGACCGCTTGGCGTGCTTCATTTGCCCCGTCTTTGGCTTAAAGTCTCCCTCGACTCAAAGGGCGCCTTGGCAGATGGATACCCCGCGGTAGGTCAGGGCTTCGATCAGATGGTGCTCGATGGCCTCGGTCTGAAGAAGGAAGCGGTCGTCGATTTTATCGCGAAAAACAAGCCTACCTACATTCAGTTCGAAGCCTGGATCAAGGAACAACCAGGTACTCGATTGGATTCGGCCTCGATAACAAAACTCAATGACTCAATCCGAGGCTACAACCACGACGAAGGCACGGTGAAATCGGTGCTCGGCGAAAACCAATTGCCGTTGGACATCGGTATTCGCGACGCAGTCACTCTTAACCGGATCGACGACTGGAAATGCTTTCATGAGTCGGTTTTGAAATAACCTCGCCATTTCGCGGAGAGTAAATAAAGCAACCCAATCGTCATTCCGCGGACCGCGCGCAGTTCTCGGCCGGAGCAAGAGCGTTTTTGACCGACCGTCAGCGCTGGCGGAATGAGGTTCCGACGGGTGGGCCGGAGTGGGTTTGTCCTCGAGTCTTCCGATCGGAAAGAAGGGTCATTGCGCTTCACGCTCGGTCGTCGGAGGCTTCGTCAGATCCTCGTAGGACGTAACGGCAGCGTGAAAGGCGGGCAACGCCTGACGAAATGATTCCTGGTCGCGAGTCGACAAAGTGATGAAATGGATCGACCCCTTGGACTGGATGTACGCGGTGGCTTCGAAATTGCCGAATTTATCGCCCGCATAGTAATAGATTTGTGCCTTGCTGGCGTCCTGAGTGGTCAGCGTCTTCACGTATTTGACCGTGGCATTTGGACTGCCGGTATTTCGTAAGTTACGAAGCGTATCGTTCACCTGGTCCTCGATGTTCCGTATTTTGGGCTCGTTCGAACGAACACGTACGTAAAGGACTGCTTTGCTCGCTTCCCAGTCAGTGCCCGTTGGAAAGAAGACAAGATTGAGGCCTTGGTCCCTGGCAGCCTCATTGTCGAGAACCCACCGTCGCGGGGCCTTTATTTCAAACGCGAAGCCCTTGCCCCGTACCACGCTGTAGCCTTCGAGTATTTGTTCAGCGAAGCCGGTCGATAGTGAAAAGACAGAAACAATCAGGGCGAAACGAAGAGCAAGCATAAGGTGTTTGGAATTGGACGCCATCTTGAATCGAGCGGCAACATAATCGTTGGTGCCGGGGTCGGGCAAACTGATGCGCGGCCTTCACTTCATCTCCAGCAGATTTCATTGGGAAGGCGAGCATGGGGATGGGCAAAAAACGCTCATTTCCCGAGAGCAAACTAAATCAACTCCGCATGCGGCACAGAATTAAGGTGAAAAGAGGCCTACCTTATCCTCGGGGCTCAAATTTTTCTGGATCCGAAATAATCTTGGCGCGATCGGCGAATCGCTCGTGCCCGCGTATTCCTCGATCATCCACTCTTCGCCCGACAGTTGTTCCAGGAATTTCCGCACTTCAACATATTCCAAAATGCCCTCTTCATGTCCGCGGTAAACCAGAATCGTGACGCGACCTCGTGCGTCCAGGTGAGTGAGGACGCTGCGCAGCGCTAAGACCGTGGTGTCCGGGCGCGTGATGATTAGGCGATTGCCGCGAGGCAAGTACCCCAAATTGAACATCGCGCCCTGAATGGCGGTTTCTGCCGGCAGATAATTGGTCAAGTGCGAGTGAGAGTCATGAATGAATGAGACACGGTCGAGCGAACCAACAAACTTCAGCAGTTCGCGGGCACCGGCAAGCGCCGCCTTCTGCACATCAAATCCAAGGACTTTCCCTTTCGGGCCTACCCGATGTGCGAGAAACAATGTGTCGTATCCATTACCGACGGTAGCGTCCACTGCCAGAGCTCCGTCAAATAGCGCTACCTCGATCCATGAGGTGGCAGCGACGGTCAATCGTTGGTCAGTTACTGCCAGAAGGATTTTCGGCATACGTCTCTTTGCGTGGGACTAAAAATAAATATCGTCTGGCATTTGGAACGCTCCCCGAATTACGTGCACACGCGGGGTGGGTTCCATCAAAACTTCTACCACGTCGAACCTATAAGGTACGCGGGGGTCATCCAGCAATCTCAGCCACTCTTTGGCGCCGCGGATGATGCGGTCTCGCTGGGATTGGGTCACCCCTTCATGCGGCGGTCCGAACGCATCGGTAGTGCGGGTCTTCACTTCGACGAATACCAGCGTTTTTTCATGGCGATCGCGGCAGACCAGATCGATCTCACCGCCCCTTTTGGACCGGAAATTCTTGTACAATAGCCGAAATCCATTTCTGCGCAGATAATCCGCCGCTAATTTTTCTCCTCGTCGTCCGAGCACCAGGTGAGGAGCCTCAAGTCGCCGGGCGACTGCTCTTGACCAAAATCTAATGGAAAGGAAAATACGTCTGAGAAACCGGCTCGAACGATCGTCGATGGATCGGGCAAGGCCCATGGATCTGTAGACTTTCGAGGTGCGACGGCGTTCCATACCCTTTGTTTCGGTCAAAATCGTATCGTGGAAACTCCTTATGCCAATCCCTCATCATACGATCTCGGGTCACCTTCGCAATAATGCTGGCGGCAGCGATGCTCATGGATTTAGCGTCGCCGCCAACAATCGCCGTTTGATGTCGGCGGTAGAGGGGAGCTGGACGACCGTCGACTAAGAGATGCTCGGGTTGGATCGTTAATGCCGCGACTGCCCTCTGCATTGCCAAATAGGTGGCTTGTAGAATATTGAATCGATCGATCTCTGCGGGCTCGGCGATTCCAACTCCGTAACAAATAAGAGTTCCGCCGTCGGTCAATGTTTCAAAGAGTTCCTCACGAACCCTCTCAGGCAGTTGCTTGGAGTCTTTCAGCCCAGTCAGTGGAAATTCTGCCGGGAGAATTACGGCCGCTGCCACTACGGGCCCAGCCAAAGGGCCGCGCCCCGCTTCATCAATGCCCGCAACGAGTGAAACGCCGTTTTTCCAAAGATCCCGTTCGAATCTGAGGTCGCAGGGCATACGCCGCGCTCATGCTCAATTCTGAGACTTCTCTTTCACCGTCATCGCTTGCTTGCCCTTGCGGTTGCGAAGGTAATTGAGCTTGGCTCGACGAACACTCCCGGCTCGCTCAACTTCGATCTTGGCGATGCGCGGTGAGTGCAGCGGAAATACTCGCTCGACTCCTTCACCGTAGGAAATACGGCGAACCGTAAACGTAGAATTCAGTCGTGTGCCACGTCGGCCGATCACAATGCCCGTGAAGATCTGGATCCGCTCCTTGTCGCCTTCTACCACGCGAGTGTGAACTCTGATTGTATCCCCGACCTTAAATGGCGTGATGTCCAGCTTCAGCTGCTCTTTCTCAATCTTCTGAATGATGTTCATACAATGCTCGCGGCTCCGAAGAGGATGCAATAAGTAACGCAGGAAAGTGAAAAAGCAACCCAAAAGGATTCTGGGCCTGACCTAAAAACGCCTGCGTCAGTCGAAGATTCTATTCTATTTTGACAAACGTTCCGATCGGACAGGATTCAAAGATCTTTTGGGCTCTTTCTTCCGAACCGACGCGTATACAGCCGTGACTGGCAGGGTATCCGGGGTTGACACCGTAATGGATACCAAACTCCGAGAAGGATAAGCGGAGGAAGTAGGGCATCGCAACTTTGTAGAGGGTGGACCGATGCTGCCGGTCTTTTTCCGTGACAAGATAGTTCCCGGGCGGTGTCGGCTTGTCGCGACGGCCCGTTGATATTTTGGTCATCAAGTAGGGTTCGCCATCTCGAAACACGGTGAGTTTCTGGTACGGAAGAGAGATGACTATTCTATAATGGTCGTCTTCCGTATCAATGCCCAAAAGGATCTTCGCCAGGTCCGGATAGCCTATTTTTGCTGCGTACTGTGCCGGTGCCCAGGCATATCCCTTGCTTAAAACGAACTTCTTCGCACCGCCGGCCACCAACAATTGGCAAATTTCTCGTTCGCCTAGACCGGCAGCCACGTGTAACGGCCGAAAATCGGCGCCGCTACTGTAGTAATGGTACATTTGCGGGCTGAGTGACTTAAGAAGCCTGTTCTCGCCTTGGGATAGAATAATAATACCGTCGGGATCGGCCTTCTTCTCCAGTGCGTTCCTTGCGAGAGTACAGTCGTTCGTCAGAACCGCGCTCACAAGATCGTTCCGCGCTTGCTGTCGTTCCCGGAGAGTCGCAATGCTAAACTCTGGGTCAGAGTCAAACTGAGAAAAGAGCAGAAGGAGTAAGGCGATATCCATGGAGGTCCCCGGCAATCGAAGTCCCGTCAGGCATTTCTCGCTGTCTTGTCGAAAATGGAATGAGCGCGATTCTCAATGTCGACTTCAAGGCCGTGCGCATCATGGACCCCGCTTAACCCACCTTGGGTCGACTGCGTGAAAATGAAGGTCTGGCCAGACGTCCCACAAAGATAGTCATAAAAGATCATAGGAAACTTCCCTGTGGAGTTTCTTTGGCGTCTTTGCCAAAAATTATAGATATTATAGTACATCAACAAACGCTTTCAACCTGTTTCGTCGCAGCCTCGGCCATCTTCAAACCGGCCTGTTTTTCGGTAAAAAAGAGAGACCTTTACTTTGTCTTGATCCATGCCGGCACCCGCATGGCGATGCTTCGGGGCGCTAATGTGGATCGTTGGTCCTGGGAGTAAGGTGTACGAAGGACCGCGATCAACCTCGACACGTTGCGAGAAAGCCTGGATAGTACGTTTGGCTTGAGAGCTCGCGTTGCCACCGGATTGGGTGAAAAACAAGATCTATGCTCACTTTGATTTTCGACGAAGCCGCGACCAGATATGGCGAGCATGGTCATCCGGAGTGTCCGGCCCGGTTGATCAATGCTGAAGCTTACCTTCTGGATAAACGACCCCAGTGGACCTGGATGGAACCTCGGCTCGCGACGGAACCGGAAGTTGTGCGAGTCCATCGCCCAAACCATATGGATCGGCTTCGCCGACCGATCGATTTCGACGCTGATACTCCCTACTATCCTGGGATTGAGGAACACGCTCGGCGGGCTGCTGGAGCGGCGATCGGCTCGGTCGATCTGGCGCTCCGCGGTAAAAAAGGCTTCTCGTTGATGCGGCCGCCGGGCCATCACGCAACTTCGACAAGGGCAATGGGTTTTTGCTATTTGAACTCGATCGCGATCGCTGCTCACTACGCGCTCGCAACTGGCTGCGAACGTGTTGGAATCTGGGACTTCGATGCGCACCATGGCAATGGCACCGAAGAGATAGTTTTCGGCAATCACCGGATACGGTTCGCTTCGGTGCATCAATATCCGGGCTATCCGGGCAGTGGCGCTGCGTCGCGAGGCAACGTCTTCAATTGGCCGATTCCGCCGCGCAGTGAAGCGAAACACCATGTGGCAGCGGTGCAGCAGGCGCTTGACTGTCTGGTCGAATTTTGCCCGGATATCCTGCTCGTTTCGGCAGGCTTTGATGCGTTCGCGGGGGACCCGCTCACAGAGATGACTCTGGAGCGGGAGCATTTTGCGAAATTCGGCCGCTGGCTAAGAGAAACCGGACTGCCTGCGGCGGCTATTCTGGAGGGAGGTTACAGCGATGATTTACCGGTTCTGCTGGATGCCTTCTTAGGCGAGTGGAGCGATTGAAATCTCAAAAGCTGACACCTGCCCAAATTGTGCTCGTAACCGGTCTTGGAAGATTGTTGCAACGAATGCGCTGCGGCCGGAGGAGAAACTGACACTTTCCCTTGAAAGAACTCATCGAACAATTGCGGTACCGGGTTGACCTCCGGTTTGATCAGGCGCGCGAGGCGTCGAGGCGGCTTGCTGACCCCAGCATTGGCGAAGAGCAAAAGGCTGAGTTTCTCGTGGCCTTGAAACAAAAGGGGGAATCTGGCGAGGAGCTCGGCTACTTTGCTCGCTCTTTTTTGGAGATGGCGATCCGTCCCACTCTTCGGTTGGAAGGCAGGCAATCGATTGACATTGTCGGCACTGGCGGCGACAGGCTCGAGCTGATTAACGTCTCGACAGCCTGCATGTTCGTGCTCGCAGCGGCGGGCGTCGTTGTGCTGAAACACGGAAATAGAGCTATCACGTCAAAGTGCGGTGCCGCCGACGTGCTCGAGGTGCTTGGAATACCGATCGCTTGCGCAACCGAGCGGATGGTTGATTGCATTCATCACACCGGAATCGGATTTTTCTTTGCTCCTTTGTATCACCCGGCCTTCCGATTGGTTGCACCTATTCGCAAAAAACTGGCAGAGCAGGGGACGGCCACGGTTTTTAACCTTTTGGGTCCGCTTTTAAATCCCGCAGGACCAACCGCCCAGCTCACCGGGGTGTTTTCTCCGACAATTTTAGAGAAATACGCCATCGCGCTACGGGAGGTTGGCCGTAGCCGTGCCTGGGTGGTTCATGGCCAGGTATTCTCCGGGTCCGGGATGGACGAGGTTTCGTCGTTTGGGGAAACAGAAGTGTACGAAGTGAGAGGGGACGCTTTAAACAATTTTCATTTGTTTCCGGACCAACTTGGGTTCAGAAAGCCCTCGCTCCATGAACTGCGCGGAGGAGACGCGGCACAGAACGCAAAAGTGCTGACAGAAATACTCTCAAATCGTGACCGTACTGCGAGACGGGATTTGATCACGATCAACGCAGCGGCGGCGTTGGTAGTCGCGGGCTCTGCCTCTCGAATGGAATCTGGGATCCGATTGGCAAATGAGATCCTGGATTCGGGCCAGGGACTGGAAAAGCTCCGGGAGTTTCAACGTTTCTTCTCAGCCTGAATTTTGCCCCCATCCGGAATAGGGAGAAAGTCGCGGAGTCTTCTGACTCCCGACTCCTGTATTCTGACTCCTGATTTCCTGGTTCAGCGCATCACTTTGGAAGATGCTCTAGACAATATTCTTCGCCGTTGCGCGAAACGCGGAATTCCAGTTCGGGGCTATCCTTCTCGGTCCGCTTGCACACCGTGCACCGATGGAGGGTGTCTTCGGGTACAGCTTTACTTTCGAACTTACGCCGGCGGATATCGATTGCGGTTCGCGTTCGGGCTTTCGAATAAATCATAGGTCCGAAGAAAACGAAATAATTGAGGAACGAAACCAGGATCGCGGCTTTGGTGGCCAAGGAACCCAACAGCAATTCAAGGATAAGAGGCGCCAGGCTCACGAGAGCCAGCCATTTAACCTTTAGCGGCAGCACAAAAAGAACGTAGATCTGAACGTCCGGGTAAAGAGTAGCAAACGCGAAAAAGAGCGAAAGGTTCAGCAGGAACGCGAAAAGTCCGCCGCCCCCGAAAAGAAAGGCCGCGATCGTCACGCCGATCATGCCCAGAAAATAGAAGAGAGTGACCCGAAAGGCGCCCCAAGCGTGTTCGAGGGCGTCGCCCATCCAGACGAGAAACCATAGGTAAACAAACAGGAAGAGCGGTTGCAACGCTGGATTACCTCCCCGCAGGAGCATTTCTGGAACGAATATGTAAGATACAAGCCGCCAGACTTCTCCATGGAGGATTCTTTCGGGGATTAAAAGAAGCGCAAAGACGTAGCTCGGTTGAAAGAGATGCAATAGATAGACCAAGCCATTCAATACCGCGATCATCTGCATCAGGCGCGGAATGCCCAAAAACCCAACACGCGCTTCTAACCAGCTAATCCAAGACATAAGACACTAACTCCGTCGGCGTGCGCATGCCGTCAACCTCGGGACGCGCTCTGCTGGGTACGCCGCATCGCGCGGTCACGAAATCCGAAAAGAGGTGCAACAACCGGGTGAGCGCCTTGATATGTCACGCGCCGATCTGGATCCGATACTCAGCCGCACTTTTCATCGAAGCGACTTCATCCGGATTTGAAAGCTTGATCTTGAACAGCCATCCGGCCGCATACGGATCAGTATTCACAAGGGCTGGATTGCTTTCCAGTTCCGGATTGACTTCAACCACTTCGCCGGTCACTGGTGAGTAAATGTCGCTGGCAGCTTTAACAGACTCGACAACAGCAGCGGTCTGTTTTGGTTCTAAAGCGGCTCCGATTTGAGGCAACTCCACGTACACGATGTCGGTTAATTCGGCCTGGGCGTGATCAGTAATTCCTATCGTAGCAACCCCGCCCTCTGGCCGGATCCATTCGTGGGTTTCGGCGTATCTGAGGTCATCTGGAACTAGCATCGCTTTTTGTATAGCGGTTTTTTTTCCACAGTCGCGGGAAATCTTCGTCCGCGAACATCGATCTCAACTTTTTGGCCGGGTTGCGCAAACGAGACATCCAGGTAGCCCAGTCCGATCCCAATCCCAAGGCTGGGAGATAGGGTGCCGCTCGTCAGTTCGCCGACTCTTTTTTCACCGGCAAAAACCTCGTAGTGAGCCCGGAGGGGAGGGGATTTTCCATCCGCCTTCAGCGCGACGAGGCGTTGCCGCAACCCGGATTCCTTCTGCGACAGCAGAGCGTCACGCCCGATAAACGCGGCTTTTTGGAGGTCCACGAACAGCCCTAGACCCGCTTCAAGGGGTGTGCGGTCCGGTGACAGGTCAGCCCCGTTCAACGGGTAGCATACCTCCATCCGCAACGTGTCTCGCGCCCCAAGTCCGCATGGCTTCGCACCGAGTCCTTCGCCAAGTTCCAGCAGCTCATTCCAGATCATTCCAGCGGCTGCTGCCGGATAAAAGAGTTCGAACCCATCCTCACCGGTATAACCAGTGCGGGCCGCCAAGGCAGGTGTGCCAAGGATTCGAAGTTCCTTCATTTGATTCCGGGCCGGAAGATCTCCAAACTGCAGGAGTAAATCGGGCGCCCTGGGACCTTGTATCGCGAGAGCCGCGAAGAGCGCGCTACGGTTGGATAGCGATACTTCTCCGCTTAGCCGAGACTGCATCCACGCAAAATCGTCTTCGGTCTTCGCGGCGTTTACCACGAGGAAATAATCGTTGTCACGCCGCCGATAAATAATGAGGTCATCGATGACACCGCCTCGTTCATTCAGCAGCAGAGTGTATTGCCCGTGAGTAATGTCCAGCCGCTCCACGTTGTTGGTCAGGACGGTATTCAACCAGTGCGTGGCGGCTGGCCCCGATACCTCTATTTGGCCCATGTGGGAAATGTCGAAGATCCCAACGCGTTCGCGAACGGCCCGATGTTCATCGAGAATGCTCGAATAGAAGACCGGCATGTTCCATCCGCCGAAACCGATCATCTTTGCACCGAGCTTTATATGTTCTTCGAAAAGAGGAGTTTGTTCGAGGGCTGCGTTGGTTGAATTGCTCACTATTGTGCCATCATATGTAGGAACCTCGGAGAGGCAACACCCGATCAATGACTGGGCGAACTCTTCCAAAGGCAATCTGCAATATAGACGACGCCACCCGAGGACCGCCGCTGCCGCCAGAAGGAAGCAAGCCGAATTGATTGAGAACACCGTGTAAGGTCCGATCACAGAAAGCAAAGTCCCGCCAATGGCTAGGCCCAGGATGCTCGCCAGATTCATCTGGATGCCGCCAAGAGTGACGGGCGAAGAAAGCTCCTGCCTCGAAACAATATCGACGATCGCCGGGAATAAGTTCTGACTAACCATAAGCGCACGAGCGGCATGATCAATCGTAGGACGAAGAAAACCGACCGCGGACCCACGAGACATCCCTCCAACTTGTATTTTGAGGTCCGCTACTCGATGTTTCGCGATGCCGAACAGCAAAGTCTATGGGAAGGTGACAAACGATGGGTTTCCCTCTTTCGTGGAGCGGCACGTCGGACCCGACACCGGGGAGTTGCGCGAAATGCTGCAACAAATCGGCCACGACACACTGGAGTCCTTGATCGACGCGGCTGTTCCGGAAGGAATTCGATTCGATGGAAGATTGGATCTGCCCGAGCCTGAAACCGAGTTTGAAGTCCTTCGTAAGATTCGAGAGATTTCTTTGCAGAATCGAGTTGCCAAATCCTACATCGGACTCGGATATCATGCCTGCGTCACCCCGCCCGTAATCCAGCGGAATATTCTCGAGAACCCCGGTTGGTACACGGCCTACACACCTTACCAGGCGGAAATCGCGCAGGGTCGCCTCGAGGCACTCCTGAATTTTCAGACCATGGTGACGGATCTGACTGGGCTGCAGATCGCAAATGCCTCCTTGCTCGACGAAGCGACGGCGGCCGCCGAGGGCATGTCGATGTGCTTCGCTCTTCGAAAACAGCCTTCTGTTCGGGCGTTCTTTGTTTCCCGGGCATGCCACCCGCAGACGATAGCCGTGGTCGAAACCCGCGCCGCTCCGCTCGGAATTGACCTGATCATCGCCGATCATCGCACATGGGACTTTTCCACACCTGTTTTCGGGGCACTGATTCAGTATCCGGCTACGGATGGACGGATTCACAACGATTCAGCATTCATCAAGCGTCTACATGAGAATCAGGCGCTGGGCGTCGTTGCTGCCGATCTTCTCAGTCTGACCCTGCTGGTTCCGCCCGGCGAGTTCGGAGCTGACATCTGTGTCGGTTCGACTCAGCGCTTCGGCGTTCCCCTGGGATTCGGAGGTCCGCATGCCGCGTTTTTTTCGACTCGCGACGAATTCAAGCGGCATATGCCGGGACGGCTGGTTGGCGTTTCGAAAGATTCTGCCGGTCGTCCCGGTTACCGTTTGTCTCTACAAACGCGGGAGCAGCACATCCGGCGTGACAAAGCGACGAGTAATGTTTGTACCGCGCAGGTTCTGCTGGCTGTGATCGCTTCGACTTATGGCGTTTACCATGGTCCAACTCGCTTAAGGCTGATTGCGGAGCGTATCCGGCTACGAACCGAGACGCTGGCCCTTGCATTGGACAAGCTTGGCTACGACGTTGGAAATGATCCGCGTTTCGATACTCTCCATGTGAAGCTCGGCTCACGGAGGAACGCCATCCTGGAAAAGGCGGGGAAGAAGTTGATCAATTTCCGACTTTTCGACGACGATTCGATCGGGATTACTCTGGACGAAACGGTTTCTGACGGGGATCTCCAGGAGCTTATTGATGTTTTTGTCAGCGATGAGCCACTTACTGTTCAAGAGCTTTCCGGGAATCTCACGATCGATCTTCCCGAGGAATTCGTTCGCCGCTCTCCCTATCTTACCCACCCGGTTTTTAATACTCATCACACCGAGACCGGGCTCATGCGCTATTTGCACCGGCTCGAATCGAGGGATTTGTCGTTGACGACTTCGATGATACCGCTGGGATCCTGCACGATGAAATTGAACGGGGCAGCGGAAATGCTTCCCGTTACCTGGCCTGAGTTCGGTCAGATCCATCCCTTCGCGCCCGCGACGCAAACGGCGGGATACCGTCAGTTGATCCTCGAGCTCGAAAGCTGGCTGGCGCAGATAACCGGGTTCGATGCGGTGACCGTTCAGCCAAACGCAGGGTCACAGGGCGAGTACGCTGGCTTATTGGCGATTCGCGAGTTTCACAAGAACCATGGACGAAATCAGCGAACCGTTTGTCTGATTCCCACCTCCGCGCACGGAACAAATCCTGCCTCTGCGGCGATGGCTGGGTTCCGTGTCGTCCCTGTTCAGTGCGATTCTCAAGGCAACATCGACATCCCTGATCTTCGGGCAAAGGCCGATCAGTATGCCGAACGGCTGGGCGCGCTAATGGTGACCTATCCTTCGACGCACGGAGTGTTCGAGGAAGGTATCCGGGAGATTTGCGAAATCGTTCACAAACGTGGGGGACAGGTTTATATGGATGGCGCAAACATGAACGCCCTTGTCGGGCTTTGTCGGCCGGCTGATTTCGGGGCGGATGTTTGTCACCTGAACCTTCATAAGACTTTTTGCATCCCGCATGGTGGCGGCGGTCCTGGAGTCGGTCCGATCGGGGTGAAGGCTCATCTTGCTCAGTATCTTCCGGGTCATCCACTCGTTGGATCTCGGCCGAAGGTCGGGAATTGGTCCCGTCTCGGCCGCTCCATACGGAAGCGCGAGTATCTTGAGCATTTCCTGGATTTACCTCCGTCTGATGGGGCCGGATGGATTGAGTCACGCGACCAAAGTTGCGATTTCGAACGCTAACTACGTCGCCAGTCGGCTTGCGCCATTTTATCCGATTCTCTATAAAGGAAAGAATGGGTTGGTTGCGCACGAGTGTATCATCGATCTGCGCCAGTTCAGAAAGTCCGCCGGAATCGAAGTTGAAGATGTTGCCAAGCGCCTGATGGACTATGGATTTCACGCACCGACGATGTCGTGGCCGGTGCCGGGGACTATGATGGTTGAGCCGACCGAAAGCGAATCGAAGGCTGAATTGGATCGCTTTTGCGATGCCATGATATCGATCTACGGCGAAATTCGTGCGATCGAAACCGGAGAGGCCGATCGGGAGCGATAACGTCTTGAAATGTTCACCTCACACGGCTCAGGATCTTCTCGCAGACCAGTGGGATCGAAGTTATTCGCGAGAGTCGGCTGCCTATCCCGCCCCATGGACTCGAGAGCACAAGTTCTGGCCCGTGGTTGGTCGGATCGATAATGTCTACGGCGACCGCAATCTTTTCTGCAGTTGCGTACCGGTCGACGAACGGAGTTTTTCGCAGGGATAAAACCTGGCACACTCTCCTCGCGCCTTGCCGACGGCCCGCCATCACCATTGTATGCGAGACGGTACACTACCAGCTTGAACCAACCGCGTCATCGATTCGGGCTGACCATTAGAACGTTAGGATGAAGATCCTTGATAGATACCTCGGCGGGCAGATCCTGAGTACCGTGATCTGGGCAGTAGGCCTTCTGACGATGATTCTCGTGCTCGGGAACGTCTTGCGCGATCTGCTCGGTCTTCTGCTCAGCCATCAGGTTCCGATAACTTACATCTTGACCTTCATCGGCTATCTCTTGCCGTTTTCAATGATCTACTCCATCCCGTGGGGTGTGCTCGTCGCGGTGCTGCTCGTATTCGGAAAGCTGTCCTCCGATAATGAGTTGGTTGCGCTTCGGGCCAACGGCGATCGGCATGCCCCGGATCTGTTCCTCGGTCTTTATCATAGCGATCATGTTTGTGGTTGTTTGTCTCTGGATCAATCTCTATGTTGCGCCGATCGCTCAGGTAAGGCTCCGTTCAGCGGCTTTTGATCTGGCTTCTAGTGATCCGCTCGCCTTGTTTGGAAGTGACGAAGTAATCGATCAGTTTCCGAATCGAAAAATTTATGTCGGCAAGAAGGAAGGATCGACTCTCCACGATCTGCACATTTTTGAGATGAACCAGCAGAATTTGCCGATGCGAGTGATCTATGCCCGCAGGGGTACGCTTGAAGTCGACAAAAAGAACGAACAGATCTTGCTGCATGTCTATGATGCCCGTTACGAAGAACGTGATCCCGCGTCTCCGGACGACTTGAAGAAAATGCGGCACGGTATCACGATGCGTGAAGGCGTCCTGCCGATTTCTTTGGAAGAATTGCTTCGCAAAGCGCGAAATAATCAGCGTCCGAACGAGCTGACGCTGGACGAATTGCGAGACGCGCTTGATCAAAACAAGAACAAAGGGGATGACTCCGCATTCAAGACCGAGGTGAGCAAGAGATTTTCTAACGCGATGGCTGTTTTCACGTTTGTGCTTGTCGGGATCCCCCTTGCGATTACCGCCCAGCGACGGGAGACGTCAGTCGGTATCGCCCTCAGCCTCGTTGTCGCTTTCTCTTATTTCATTATCATTGTGATAACAGATAACGTGAAGCACAAGCCCAACCTGCATCCCGAATTTCTGATCTGGTTGCCGAACCTTGTCTATCTGACACTCGGCGGTACGCTCTTTATTCGCATGGCAAGGAGGTAAACAAGAAGTCCAGGGGCCGCGCTTTCTCTCGGCAACGAAACGTTCCGTTTTGCCTTCCCTGTAGCCCGATGGTCCAGTAGGGCACTGCGGTTGGAGAGGCAAAACATCCACTTCGTTTAAGTTTCAGTGACTACGCTGCTGTTCTTGCTTGGACTGGACGCAGGCGCCCTTGAAGCTTATTATCAACCCGTTCCGTATGAGTTTCGAACGAACTGAGTGTATTCTTCACAAGATTTCGCCCGGGAGTTTTCCGAACCGAAAACAACCAAGCCAAGGACTCGTGAAGGTGATAGAACGCCCCAAAAAGCTACCTGATGCTCTTTTTCAGGAGGCTTTGAATTACCTGAAAGAAGGTGGGTTTCGCGTGACCAAACCACGCGAGGTAATCGTGCGCGCTGCGGTCTCGTTTACTGAACCTTTTAATGCGGAGGATCTTTTAGCCAAAGCGCGCGAACTGGATCGGCTCATTTCGCTTGGCGACGATTTATCGAACACTGCCGATGATGCTCGACAGTCACCTGATTCGTGAGGTTGAGCTGAATCGTGAACATCGTTACTACGAAGTCAATCGGGAACAGTCACCGGCCGCATTTCATATCGTCTGTGTCGATTGCAAACAGGTGATCCAGGTTCAGGATGAATGCATCACCCTGCGCGAACGATTCCTGGCGAATAGTATGGGCTTTAAACCCCTTAAGCTGAGCGTCCGCATCGAAGCGACCTGCCTCGATCTTCACGAAAAAGGAAGCTGCGAACGTCGCCCCGTTTGATCCTGGTTTGGGCGCTCGCCCCCGCCGCTTACAGCCTGCACGGCCCAACGGGCCATCCGCGCCTTCAAGATGCCAGGACCGCTAATTTCGCCGCATTTTGGCTAGCAGCCGGAGAATTTCGATATAGAGCCAGACCAGCGTCACCGTCAGTCCGAAGGCGGCATACCACTCCATCCATTTCGGCGCTCCGCCAGCGATCCCATGCTCGATAAAGTCGAAATCGAGCACCAGATTCAAAGCAGCGATTCCGACTACGATCAGACTGAAAGTGATGCCGACCGGACCACTGTCAAAGATCAAAGGGATGGCCGTGTGGAAAAATAGTTGGAGCACCATGCTGACCAGATAAACGACAACGATTCCGAGCGTCGCGCTGACGATCACCGCTTTGAAAGTCTCTGAAGGTCGGATGATTCGGGATTGATAGGCTGCCAAAAGCGCGAACATGACCCCGAAAGTAAGCAAGACCGCTTGAAAGACGAGGCCCGGAAACCGCTGTTCCATCACCAGCGAAATGCCGCCGATAAACAGACCCTGCAATACCGCGTAAATCGGTGCCGTGACCGGCGCCCAGCTCCGCTTAAATGAAGTTGCGATTCCCACCACAAACCCTCCGAGCGATCCGATCATAACGGTTGGGTAAATGATCGACGGGTGAGAGGTGGAGTATGACCAAACGGCGGCCGCGCTCGCTGTGACGAGCAGAAGCAGCAGCACCGACCGGTTCACCACCCCGGTTAATGTCATCGGGTTAGAGTAGCCGCCCCGCGATACGTCGTTGAATGTCGAGTCCTGAAGAACTGGATTGCCTGATCTCATGGTTGTAATTCTCGTCGGATAATCGCCTGATGGCCTTGTTGGTGCAAATTACAAATCAGTAATGAACTCAGGCCAAGAAAAGAGAAGGCCGCCATTTCGGGCGGCCTTCTGTTTTTGAACAAATTTCTTTGCGAACTCAGCTTAACACCTCTTGAGGGATGTCAATCGGTTTCTCCTTTTTGCTGAGGGCCCGGCGCAGCTTCGCCAAGGCGATATTCTGCAACTGCCGGATGCGCTCTCTGGTCACCCCGAATTTCTTACCAACTTCCTCGAGAGTTTTCGGCTTGCCGCCGTCCAACCCAAATCGCTGGAAGATAATCTTCCGCTCGCGGTCATCCAATACCTCCAAAAGCTCACTGACTTCGTCGCGCAAGTTCTTATCTCTGAGCAACTCGAACGGCGTTTGCGCATCTTCATCGCCGACGATCTCGCCAAATTCGGTCGAATCATCATCGCTGATCGGAGCGTCAAGGGACGCCGGACGGATAGAAACCGTCTTTAGCTGAGAAACCTTGCCGCTCGAAATACCGATCTCTTCGGCAAGCTCTTCGTCGGTCGGTTCACGGCCTAACTCCTCGCTCATTTGCAGCGAGACGCGCCGCATTTTCGAGATCTTATCGACCAGATGGACCGGAAGCCGGATTGTCTTGCTCTGGTTCGCCAGCGCGCGTTTGATCGATTGCTTGATCCACCAGGCAGCGTAGGTGCTTAACTTGCCACCCTTTGCCGGATCGAAACGCTCGACAGCTTTCATCAGACCAATATTTCCTTCAGAAATCAAATCGAGGAGCGGAAGCCCTAAATTCGCGTAGTCATGGGCGATCTTCACGACCAGTCGGAGGTTCGCTTTGATCATCAAAGCCCGAGCCTCTCTGTCGCCCTTCTTAATACGCGCGGCCAGCTCGATCTCCTCTAAGCGGAGTCAGCAGCGGGATCTGCCCGATCTCCCGAAGGTAAATTTTAATGCCCGTATCAGAATCTTCACCAGCCATAATAAAAATATTACTTGTGTTAACTTTTAATCGGCCAACCTTGTCATTCCGTGATTGCCCCACTCGGGCGGTTAGGGAACGAAAGGTTAACCACATTAAAAAACCTGAACTTCGACAGCCTTCCCCGTCGAAATGTTCAATGGTTTCCCCAAATTCCCTTTTTTACCTCCCCACTCGCGACTGGCCAGGCTTATCCGGTCGCAAGATTCTGGCGGTTAATCGTTTGATCGCAATCTCCTAAGCTATTTTCCGTCTCGTCCTATGCAGCATTACGCTCGTCAACGCACCCTTTCTTTCTAATTCGTTCCGATGCTGGTTTTCGGACTTGGAAGGTCAGGATTTAACCTCGATTCACACCAAAAGTCAAGCCGTTAATCCCGGCTCTTACTTGACAGAGGATGTCAGGCATTGCAAAAGGCCCCATTTCGCCCCTCTCGCGCTCAACTGCAACTTTCCTACCTCACAGATTAAGTTCTTGCTGGCACTTTTCTTTGCAATTGTGAGAATCCGCTCAACCATGCCCGGCTGTCTTGAGGTCGAACCGCAATTGCCTGGCAGGATTTTTATTTCCCCGCATGAGTCCCCTTTGCGACATTCAAATATCGATTGAGATTGGACTTGTTCTGCGCCGCATTGCGGCCCGGAGGGCGAAATGAGCGGTGGTGAGGTGCACTGGCTCGCATTGGCCATTTTTTTCGCCCTGTTTTTGTTTGTCACCGTCCTTGGGTTCTGTCGCAGCGCGCTGGAGGGCGGGTGATCTGAGACTGCTCGACGAATGGGGACTTGGTGGGCGGAGATTCGGTATCGTTGTCACTTGGTTTCTGCTCGGAGGCGACCTTTACACTGCCTACACCGTAATTGCTGTGCCGGCGCTCGTGTACAGCGTCGGCGCTTACGGATTTTTCGCTATTCCCTATGCGATCATGATCTATCCGTTTGTCTTTGCCGTCATGCCCCGGTTCTGGACCGTTTGTCACAAAGCCGGGCACCTGACCGCCGCAGATTTCGTGAGAGAGCGCTTTAATGATCCCGCGCTCGCTATGGCTGTCGCTCTAACCGGCCTGATCGCGACGATGCCGTATATCGCCCTTCAGCTCGTGGGTATCCAAGTCGTCATTGCGGCTCTGGGGCTAGGAAGCGGCGAGTTCCCGCTCATTGTCGCCTTTATCATCCTGGCTTCGTACACCTACACGAGTGGCTTGCGGGCGCCAGCGATGATCGCCTTCGTCAAGGACATCATGATTTACGTCGTGGTTATTGCGGCGGTGCTCGTGATTCCAGTCCAGCTCGGGGGATACGGGGCGGTGTTCGAAGCGGCCGGCAAATTCTTTGAGGCAAAAGGTGGGCCTTCAGGATTGACGCTCAAACCCGCGCAGATGCTGCCGTTTGCCTCGCTGGCTCTCGGTTCTGCATTCGCCCTCTTCATGTACCCCCACTCGGTGACGGGCATCCTGAGTTCCTCGAGCTCCCGGGCCGTCCGCTGGAACTCGATTCTCTTGCCGGCCTACACGCTTCTTCTCGGGTTGGTGGCGCTTCTCGGTTACATGGCCATTGCTGACAATGTTAAAGTGGCGAGCCCGAACGAAGTCGTCCCTGCACTATTTCTTCACATTTTTCCCGAATGGTTCGTCGGATTCAGCTTCTCGGCCATCGCCATCGGTGCTCTTGTCCCCGCCGCCATTATGTCCATCGGAGCCGCCAATTTATTTACCCGGAATCTCTGGAAGCCTTTGGTCAGGCCCGGAATTAGCCCGGCGCAGGAGGCCTCGGCGGCCAAAATCGTCTCCCTGTTGGTCAAATTGGGGGCGTTGATGTTCATCATATTTCTACCGATGGAGTACGCGATCGACCTCCAGCTCTTAGGCGGGATCTGGATCCTGCAAATTTTTCCGGCGGTGGTGCTCGGACTCTATCGCATACCCCTGTCGGGTCGCCCTCTCTTTCTTGGGTGGCTGGTCGGGATGATTGCCGGAACCTGGTGCTTCGTCTCGGCAGGCCTGAAGCCCGTGCTTGCAATTCAAATATTTGGGGGAAGTTATGCCGTCTACATCGGAGTCCTTTCGCTCGCCCTTAACCTGGTCATCAGCCTCTCCGGAACGATCGTGGAACCGTGGGGTCGTATCTAAAAAGATAAATATTGACAGGCACCCGTCACGGTGACAAACCGCATCATATTATGGCGCGAGCTTTGCGACTGGAAGTAGCTGGTGGTTGGTATCATGTCCTTAATCGGGGGATCGAACGGCGGAAGTTGTTTACATGCCGGCAGGATTACCAGCGATTCCTGGCTGTGCTGGCGATGATGCCAGAGCGGTTCAGACTCAGAATCCACGCGTTTGTGCTGATGCCCAATCATTATCATCTTCAGATTGAGACCGAACTAGCCAATCTCAGCCAGGCTCTCCATTGGCTGAACGTGACTTACAGCGTCTGGTTCAACCGGCGCCATCGCAGGATCGGGACACTCTTCCAAGGACGCTTTAAAGCGTTACTCCATGAACCGGAGAGCCATGGTTTGATCATCAATCGGTACATTCATCTCAACCCAGTGAAAATTAGACGATTCGGGACGCACCGGGGCGGAAGCAGCCTCGCAGAGGCGGTCGGCGAAGACCCCCGAAACCGGGATCGTCTGCTTGAGGAACTGGGCAACTATCGATGGAGTTCGTACGGCTCGTATTCAGGCAAAGTGAAAATTCCCTGGCTAACAACCGAAACAATCCTCAGCAGCCTCGGAGATCGCGAGATCAAACAAAATCAAATGCAATACGTGCGAGGGATCGAAGAGTTGATCGCTTCGGACCAATTTGAGACGGGATGGAAAAAGGAGGTGGTCGGGCAGTTGTTCTTAGGGTCTCTGCGATTTGTGCAGGACATGAAGAAGCGGCTTAAGGAAATGAACCGCAATGAGCAAGCAGCGGCCAGGGAGCTCGGCTACGAAAATCGCGACTGGTCGACCATCGTAAAGGCAGTGGAAAGAGTTTGGAAACAACCATGGGAATCGTTTTGCGATCGGCACGGTGATTACGGGCGCGATCTTGCGATGCTTTTGGCCAGGGAGAGGACCGGAATGAGGTTGAATGAGATCGGCCAGGAGGCCGGTGGACTCAAGTATCCGGCAGTGGCCGCTGCCATCCGGCTGGCCAGAATCCGGTTGCAGCAGGATGAAACCCTGGCGCGGAAATACCGACGGCTCTGTCGACTATTGTTTTTAGGGGAGTCAGGGCTTTCAAGAGCTGTAGTGGAATCCCCGAAACTTCAAGGAGCCGTTGACTCAAATAAGGGCGGTAAATCCGTCGACGCTGAGCCTACGGTCAGCAATCGATTATCGGCGAGCCCCGACGGCGCCGATGTTAATTAAAACGCGACGCCTTAAAGCCATCCTTGAGACCTCCCTCGGGAAGCGAGCAGTCTATCTCAAGCTTGCCGGTAGTCCTTCGACGAAGCTTTCGCCAGTGGGCAGGTCGTCGATCACCGCCAAGGCAACCCGACAGAATTTGTGAACCTCGTCGATGTTAGTCAGTCCGATCGTGTGTTTTCCGAATTCGTCAAATGACAGGTCGCAAACGTTAACTCCGTTCAATACCAGGCTAAACCCTTTCCTGTTCACCGAGTCTGATAGGTGTTGAATGATTTCCATTTTGTCTATTTCTACTCAAGTCACATTTAACTTTGAGAGTCAGACAGAGACGCCGCCATCGCCGGAGTACCCATGTTGATTCCTCTCAGCATCCCGGCTCAACCGCCCTAACCAGAGCGTTTTCCAGGATGCCCAGAGAATTTCATCGCAGACTCATGAGCCGAACTCCGTTCGAGCTAGGCCTTGTTTCAAGAAGCTAGATCTGTGCCACGCTTTTCCACCCAGGGTTTGATATAGGGACAAGTGTTCTGGAGGATTCACTTGTGCGCATTGGCACAGTTTGATCTTGCGCGAAAACTGTATTGATCTTCACGGTGGCTTGTGTACTATCCGGCGATTCCCATGGAGACTGAAAATGTCGTCGCAGTGGGTTTCGTGATCCACGAGCTGCTTGGTTTGGGCGGGGGACTGATCCTTTGTTACTTCGGTTACAGGCTATTGACCAAGGGGCAGAAAGATCCGCCAGCGTGAAGTTCGCGGGACATGGAACTCGGTAAAGCGTTTTGGGAAAAATGCAGCTCGCAGGTACGTTTGCCGTTCTGTTAGGTGCCATCGCGATCTGGATCACGGCTTCCAATGCCTTGGCGCCGAAAGCGTTTTCAACGAAGAATTCCGTCGATAATCGCTGTGCCTCCCACCACGCAAATGCGAATGGCTACGCCGGCCGAAAACGATCGCGCGGGTGCGAATCAGACCCCGTCCGGAATTGTCGCGAACGGAAATGCGATTGTCGATCAATCGCCGGCGCCTTCTCCAGCCCCGGTTCCAAAGCTCGAGTCTGGAATGCAAGCGGATCGGAATGCGCTGGCGAATAATAGTCAACTCCCTGAGGTCGAGTCAAAGGACCCTGGCCGGAAAACCGTAGAGGGTGAACGCCCGAACGGAGGACGTAAGACCCTGGAAAAAGAGCGGCGAGCGGCTGAGCGCAAAAGATCTCGGTTGGAAGGAATGTATCAGAGCCATTTGATATCCGCCGATGCTTACAAAAAGGGCGAGGAGCAATACAAAAGCGAAATCGAGAGATATCGAAGCGCCATGAATGCCGTTAAACGGGTGGCGGAATAATTCGCCCAGAGTCCGGACGGCAGAATCGAAGGTTCCAGCTGATTTGAGAAAGCACTTCTTGCAAATGTCTGGAAGAAACAACAAGTTCACAACTCCTGATCCCCCCGACCAGGAACATGGGTAGAGGGGGGAAGTGAAATGAGACGGTTTCGCTATGGCAGGAGGGAGAAAGAAGGATGCTTTTTTTGCCCGGATGTGGCAACAATTTCGGCATGCCACAAGTGCAGTTACCGATCTTTCCGGCAGGAGTCACGCACATCAATTCTGAGGTCGCCTTTGAGGAGCGGGATGGAAAGGTCTACTACTTTAACGGCCATTTGCCGGTGTTTGTCCATGAGAAGAGTGCTCTGGCGACTTTCCGGCTTTTTAGTACTCAATTAGTCATCAATGGCAATGCCACCCAGGCGGAGATATCTCGTGCCTTCGGAGTACCGCTGGTAACGGTCAAACGCTATGTGAAGCTCTACCGGGAGGGAGGAGCCGCGGCTTTTTTTGCCCCTGCCCAGAAGCGCTCGGCCAGCAAATTAACTGCGGAAATTTGCCAACAGGCCCAAGGGTTATTGGACCAGGGGCTGGAGGTGCCGGAAGTAGGTCGGCAGCTGGGGATTTTGTCCAATACCCTGCACAAGGCGATCCGCTCGGGTCGCCTGCGGCCGGGAAAAAAAAGGATCCATACATCGGTGCGATAGCGAGCACTAAGAGCCAGCGCGGTCTAGCAGACGCTCAAGCACCGTTGGGTCGAGCAACGACGCGCAGCTTGGAACGGGTCGCGGCCAGTGTAGGCACTCTTCATGGGGCTGCCATTGAGTTTGAACTGGTGAAAGATGTTCCCGATGGCGGGGTCCTGTTCGCTCTGCCGGCGCTCTTGCTACTTGGACTATTGAACAAGAGTCGGGAGATGTTTTCCATGCCGGAGGGTTTCTATCCGCTGGAGAGCATCTTTATCCTTCTGGCGCTCATGGCTCTGGCGCGTATTCCTTCGCTCGAAGCGTTGCGTTATGTGGCGCCGGGAGAATGGGGCAAGCTGCTCGGGCTGGATCGCATCCCCGAAGTGCGCACCCTGCGTCAAAAGATCACGGAGCTTTGCTCTGAGCAGGGTTTGTCTGAACGCTGGAGCAACGCTCTGGCAAAGCAATGGATGGCGGAAGAACCAGAATGTGCCGGCGTCTTTTACGCCGATGGTCATGTGCGGGTTTATCATGGAAAACTCACCGATCTGCCTCGGCGTTATATTGCCCGAGAGCGGCTCTGTTTGCGCGGCACGACCGATTACTGGGTCAATGCGATGGACGGACGGCCCTTCTTCGTGGTCAGCTGTGCCGTCGACCCCGGATTACTGAGTGTGTTGCGCGAGCACATTGCACCACGGCTCAAAGCTGATGTGCCAAACCAGCCCACTGAAGAGCAATTGGACGCCGAGCCGCTCTTAAGCCGCTTTACCATCGTCTTCGACCGCGAAGGCTACTCTCCGCAGTTCTTCGCCCAGATGAAAGAGCAGCGCATCGCGGTGCTTACCTATCACAAGTTCCCTGGAGAGCTTTGGTCGGAGCAAGAATTTCGGGCGCACCAGGTCAACTTGGTCAACGGGGAGCAAGTCACCATGGAACTGGCCGAACGCGGCGTCCAACTCTCCAATGATCTGTGGGTGCGCGAAGTCCGTCACCTCTCGGAAAAAGGACACCAGAGCTCCATTTTAAGCACTGATTACCGCTCTGATTTGACCCGGGTAGCCGTCGCAATGTTCGCCAGATGGTGCCAGGAAATCTTCTTCAAATATATGCGTCAACATTACAATTTAGACCGGTTAGTCGAGTACGGAACTGAAGCCATTCCTGATACAACCCGAGTCATCAACCCCGCTTGGCGCCAACTCGACAGCCAGATCCGTCGTCAAAACGGCTTACTCAGCCGCGAACTGCTCGAATTTGCAGAAATCCACTTGCCCCAGCAAATGGAGCCTCAGCAAACCGAAGCCTATCAGAGCAAGAAGGGTCAACTGCAGCAGGCCGTTGAAGAACGCCGTCACCAAATTGCGCAACTCAAGGCTCAACGCAAAGCAGTGGCCAAGCACATCGAGATCAAAGATCTGCCCGACAAAGATCGCTTCCACCGGCTGCGTTCAGAGAAAAAACACTTCATCGACACGATCAAGCTCATCGCTTATCGGGCCGAAACAGCCCTCGCCCAGCTTGCCCGCGAGAAGATTAAACGCCTCGATGATGCCCGGTCACTGATTCGACAACTCTTCCGTACCGAAGTCGACCTTATTCCCGACCAACAAAATAAAACTCTCACCGTGCGCCTGCACCCACTGACCACCCAGGCTCAGGACGCAATCGCCCGTCACATCTGCGCAGAACTAACAGCCACAGAAACTGTTTTTCCAGGTACCGATCTGCGTCTCATTTACGAACTTTCCGGCTCAGGCTAATTCAATGGAAACCGGCGGTGTGAAGTTATCGTTCTGTTATGCCATCGAAGGTTTATTCCGCGGCGGTCGTTGGCGTCGAGGCGTTTGAGGTGGAGATCGAAGTGCACGCCGGGTGGGGCAATTCCGATAAGATCGCAGTCGTTGGGCTGCCGGATACCGCCGTCAAAGAAAGCAAAGATCGAGTTACCTCAGCTATTTGCAACAGCGCGTTGCGCTGGCCGTACGGAAAGAGGATCACGATCAATCTTGCACCGGCCGATGTCAGGAAGGAAGGGCCCAGCTTTGACCTGCCGATCGCCCTTGGAATGCTGAAATTGGAGGACAACAACAGGTTGCCCGACTTTGACGCGTTCTGCATCAGTGGCGAACTGGCCTTATCAGGTCAATTGCGCTCCGTGAAAGGAGTTCTGTCGATTGCGTTGGAAGCCAAGCGCCGGCATCGGCGAGACTTTGATCGTGCCGGCGGACAACGCTGCGGAAGCCGCGGTAGTTGAAGGTGTCGAGGTATACGGAGCTCGTTCGCTTTCCGAGGTCGTGCATTTTCTGCGCGGAGATATATCCTTGGAGCCAGTCCGTTCGACCGACGGGTGGGCGAATGCAGCACATACTGAACAGGAGCTAGATTTCTCTGAAGTCAAAGGCCAGCAGCATGTGAAACGTGCCGTCGAAGTCGCCGCCGCCGGCGGGCATAATATCCTTTGTATCGGGCCGCCGGGCTCTGGGAAATCGATGATTGCGAAGCGGATCCCATCGATTCTACCTCCGCTCACTATGCGCGAGGCGATCGAAACTACCAAGGTTCACAGCATATGTGGTCTGCTGAACGGACAACACCGGTTTGTGACGAGCCGTCCGTTTCGGAGCCCGCATCACACGATTTCTGACGCGGGATTGCTTGGCGGAACCGGCCAGCCGACGCCAGGAGAAGTCAGTCTGGCCCACAATGGTGTGCTGTTTCTGGATGAGCTCCCGGAGTTTCATCGTTCGACCTTGGAAGTCATGCGTCAGCCGCTCGAGGACGGAAAGGTGACAATATCACGGGCGGCTGGTTCGCTGACTTTTCCATCCGAGTTCATGCTGGTTGCTGCGATGAATCCATGTCCCTGCGGACATTACGGAGACTTGCGCCGGGAATGCCGATGCGCTCCTGCGCAGGTACAGAAATACCGGAACCGTTTGTCTGGGCCGTTAATGGACCGGATAGACATCCACGTGGAAGTGCCGGCTATGGAGCTCAAAGATTTGACGGGGACCTCGGTTGAGGAGCCATCCGCCTCGATTCGGGAGCGGGTTAATCATGCTCGTTTTGTTCAACTGAAACGGTTTGCCGACCAGAGTAAAGTGACTTGCAATGCGAGGATGACACCGCGGCTGCTCCGCAAATACTGCGCGCTCGACGCAGAGAGCATGGAGCTGCTAAAGGAAGCTGTAACCAATTTAAGCCTGAGTGCCAGAGCCTACGATCGGATCCTGAAGGTGGCACGGACCATAGCAGATCTCGTCGGAGCGCCAAGGATTCAAGTTGGCCATCTGGCGGAAGCAGTTCAATATCGGGCGCTCGATCGGAGTTTGTGGTGAGCCAATCGATAGAGGATACTTTGATGGTGGTCGAAAGTTGAGCGAAGTCCGCTTGCTTGGCCTCCGCACAAATCGGACTAGAGGTGACCGACGCTATTGACATTGAGGCTGTTCAGATAGTCGTCGACGATCGCGAACGGCCGGGGGTCGTGCCCGAATTGGAAAAGCTGAAAGGAGTCGTAGTGAAAATCGAGCGCCTGACGGTCGGGGACTATTGCGTTGACGGGGCGGTGCTAATCGAACGAAAGACCGCGGCTGATTTCGCGCAATCATTAATTGACGGGCGCCTGTTTTGTCAAGCTGGGCGGATGTCGACTTCGCATCTGCGCCCCGCTTACATTGTCGAGGGGACAAGTGCGGAATGGTCTGGACTTGGCGTGTCTCGAGAGTCCTTACAAGGGGCTCTCGTTAGTCTTATGCTCATATTTGATGTGCCAGTGTTCAGGTCCTCAGACCAGGCTGAAACCGCTCGACTGATACTTTATATCGGGACGCAGCTCGTCCGCCTGAGGGATCCGGGGTATGCACCTTACCGGCAGGCGAAAGCGAAGCGCAAAAAAACTCGGCAACTTCGCGTTTTGCAAAGTCTGCCTGGGATCGGTCCGGATCGTGCCAAGCGTTTGCTTGAGCACTTTAAGACGGTGCGTGCCTGTTTCAGCGCCACCACGACAGAGTTGATGGAGGTCGAGGATATTGGACCGAAGACAGCCGCCGCGATCGACCAAATAATCAACTGAAAGATTTGTGAGGGTCGTAAAGGTCGCCTCATCGGAGATGGTGGCTTTCGCTCGACATGCAGTTTCTGCTGGAGCGCTCGGCAGCTACATCCATGCGGTGAAGCCACTGACCGATTTTCTCGGAAACCGTGCTGACAAGCAGAGCTGGTTCTGGTTCTACGTTACGCGACTATTCCTGGGTGCCGGACTCGCGATGATTTTCTACATCTACACGGTTCTTCGCGGCGGTTTGATGACCGGCGCCCAAGGGGACGCGGCCGTCAATCCATTCGGGGTAGTTGCTGTATGCGGGCCGGTAGGGATGTTTGCGGATCGAGCCGCCCAGAAGCTCAGCGAACTCTTCGATACATGTTCAAAACGGATGATTCACGCAAAGATAAGCTCGCGGCCGGGCGTCCGGATATCTCGACCCGTCGACTGTTCCACTGCGCGGCGCCGTATGCGATGTGACGGTACGCGGCACGGGTCTTGAAGGTACAAACAGAGTTCGCATCAATGGAACCGACCGCGCGCCGATATCGGTCAGCGATACAGCGGTTGCCTTCACGTTGACAGGCGCTGAAGTCGCCGCTAGCGGCCCCCTATTTGTCGTGTGTGAGTACGAATTTCCTTAAACGTAGTTTACTTTGTTGTGTACTTGCTACTCTCCACTCGTCAGGTCAAGCGCCCCTGCCGTCGACGGTTGTTCGCGTTGCTTTTGGCCAGATACCTGTCTCGGATACCGGCTCTTAGAGCAGAGCACCATATCGATATCCGTTGGCCGCAAGAATCGCTCTTCGGCGTTCATTGATCGCTCGAAAGAGCTTGGCGCTTGGCATCATTGCTGAAGTTGGAATTATCGGACGCCCAGATATCCTCGAGGTAGCGATGGCTCGCCACCAGTCCGGAGAGCCAGGCTTGCGCGTCGGCGGCCGCGGTGGTGGTATGCTCCTGGAATACGCCGGCAAAGGCCTGCCGAACGTCCGGCGCCATGCGCGAGGCCTCGCCACAGACGAAGACCACCGCCTCCCGCTGGAGCAGGCGCCACACGTCCTCGCTATGGTCTTTGATTGCCTGCTGCACATACGTCTTCGGTTTGCCGGGCTCGCGCGAGAAGGCCGAGAACAGCCGTGTGACCCCGGCCGCTTCGAATGCTCGCATCTCATCCCCGTAGAGGAAATCCTGCAGCGGATCGCGGCAACCGAAGAATAGCATGGACTCGCCCACGGGAACACCGCGCTGCTTGAGCGCAGCCCGTTCATGGAGGAAGCCACGGAATGGCGCGACGCCGGTGCCGGGGCCGACCATGATCATCGGAACGTGCGGGTTGTCGGGTGGGCGAAACGGAATTGTGGGCTTGCGGACGAAGCCGTACACGGTGGCATCGATCGGCTGCCCGGCCAGGTAATTCGAGCAGATACCCTTAAATCTTCCCTGGCCGCTGCGTGCGGGTGCCTCCAGTACGCCCACAGTGATGCTGCAGGTATCCGATGCAACAAGAGGAGAGGATGAGATCGAGTAATAGCGCGGCCGCAATGGCGGGAGCAGATCGAGAAACACCTCAAATGGCAGTGCACACGACGGGAACTGGTCAAACAGGTCCAGAATTGACTTGTGCGGGACGAACACTTGTTCGCGGTAGCGCACCTGGCTGGCGTCATCATCGCCAGTTAATGCCAGAAGTGTCTCCCGCTGTGCGGCATCCTGCGTGTGCTCGGCAAGAGTAGCGAGTTGGGCCCGAGTGGCAACATCCTGCAGCTCAACCCGATTTGCCAGCACGCCGAGCAGCGGGACTGGTTCGTTGACCGGCAGGTACGTGCTGGCATTCGTGCGCGGCGTGATGGTCAAGTACAGGCTGGCGTCGAGCTTAAACCGCAGGAGGACGCGCTGGATCTGATCAAGGCCGTTGCGCGGCACGATGCCCAGGTGGTCGCCCGCATTGTAGGTGACGCCTGACGGAAGGGCGATCTCCAGATGACGCGTCGAGCGTTCAGATGGCCTCTCGCAATCCCGATGCTGCAACTCGCGGTTCGCGCGAACAGTCATGCCGACGGCACTGTATGACCGGATAATCGGGTTGGCGGCCTGCTTGTTGACGAACGTCACCGAGAAGCGCGACCCCGTGATCTGCGTCTGGGCGGCGCTGTCCGGCAAGTGTAATGCTGTGGCCACGGACGACCAGAGCCCGCCATACCAGGCGCGGTAATCGCTATCGAAGTCGCCGCGCGCATCGCCTTCGCCCCGCTTGTACATTCGCTTGGCACCGTGTTTCTCGAGCTGGGTGTCGATCAGCGTAGGGATCGCCTGGTACGTCGGGGCCCAGTCGCGGTTCCCGCAACCGAAAACGCTGTACTCCACCTCGGCGAACGCATCCGATGGTAGAGGGGTCCTGAAGCCAGTGGCAGAACTTGGCAGCGTTGTCCGGTGGTTGGCCGTTGTAGGATGCGGTGACGACGACTACGCCCCCTTCCTTCGGCAGCGAACCGATGTGGTCGTCGAGCGATCCTACCGTGGCCACGAACCCGCGTTTGGTCGCATCCTCAGCGATAGTGTGTGCCAGGCCCTCGGCTGTCCCCAGGTTGGAGCCATACAGTACCAGCAGCGGCATTTGGTGCGCATTTGCAGTGGGTGTTGGTGCCGCAACGGGCTGGGAAGCCACGGCAGCTGGGCGTGAGGCCGTTAGCGGCGCGCTTGCCGTGCGTCCGGCTCGGAGCCTGACCTTGATATGGAAGTTGTTGGGCTTAACGGTGAGCGTCTGCTTGGTTTCGAGCTGGTAGTTGGCGAAGTCGACGAACTCGAACCGCTGCAAGAGCATGCTCAGCGCGAGAGTCGCCTCCTGCAAGGCGAACTGCCGGCCGATGCAGGCACGCTGCCCCGTGCCGAAGGGCTTATAGGCGTTCGGCGGAATGTTGGCTCGGTTCTCGGGGCTGAAACGGTCCGGGTCGAACGCCTCGGGGTTCTCGCCCCATACCTGCTTGTCACGGTGCAGCAACCCGACGAGGATCGTCGCGCCGGTGTCTTTCCCCAGCCGGTATTTACTCCCGATCACGGTGTCCTCATACGGGTGGCGCGTGAACGCCGGCGCTGTGGGCCACAGCCTCAGCGTCTCCTCGAGAATCTGGGCGACGTAGGACACCTGGCGAACCTGGACGTAAGTTGGCAGCACGCTCAGGTCCGCACCCAGCACGCGGTCCACTTCATCGTGGGCCCGCGCGAGCACGTCGGGATTCTTGAGCAGGGCATAAAGCGCAAACGATAGCAAGCCGCTGGTTGTCTCGTGTCCCGCAATCAGGAAGGTGATGCACTGGGCGATGATGTTGGTGTCATCGAGCTTCTGGCCCGACTGGCGGTCGACGCCGGTCAGCATTCGGTCGAGCAGGTCGTTGACGGTGCCCGCGGTACCAGACGCGCGCCGTTCCTGGATGATGCGTTGCACCGTCTGCAACATGAGCTGCTGGTCGGCCAGAAGCTTCCGAGCCCGCTTGCGATGCAGCTTACTCTGGATGGGTAGCTCCCTTCCTCGTGCCTGCGCTGCCTCGAGGGAGCCCAGCATGGCGACGACAAAGGGGTGTGGCGTGTCTCGGTATAGGGAGTTGAACCGGTAGTTGAAGCCGCAGAGTGCAATCGTGTCCAGCGTGAGCCGCGTCATCTCGGCTGGCACATCCACCGTGTCGTCGGGGTTTAGCCGCTCCCATTTTTGCATGAGCTGGACGGCGATATCGAGCATCCGGGGGTAGTAACCGCGCATCGCGTCCACACTGAACCCGGGCAGTAGAACATTGTGGGCCTTGCGCCAGTTCGGATCCGAAGTCTCGGAAGTAAACAACCCCCGACCAACTGGACCTTCAGCTAAAGCGTTTAAACCCGGCCCCAGCATCTTGTCGAAGCGCGACTCGTCGCACAGCTCATCGACCAGCTCGTAGCCCGACACGATGACGCGCGAGCGGCGGCCTGGCAGCTCGATTTCGTAGATGGGCCCGTACTTGCGTGCCAGGTCCATCAGGCTTTCGATGGGATGGCTGGCGTCCAGATCGAACAGGTTGCCCACGAACAGATGGCCCGGCGGGCGGGGAATCGGCTCCAGGCGAGCGACGGTATCCATGTGATTGTCCTCTTTGGCCGGAACTAACGAACTGACCTTCTGGCACGCATAAGCGGACAAAATAGGAAGGTCAACCTCAATTCGTCGGTGTTTTCCGACGCCCTGGGCTGCGTGTTCCAAACGTAATCGCCACAGCGTTGGGCGAAGGTCCTATTATACGACCTCCACATCGCCGGGCGCCGCATCCTCTGAGTCGCGGCCTGCGCAGGGATGATTGTCTTCGGAACTATCGTGTGCGCGATGTTCGTTGGCCAAAAGGTCCTGCAGAACGTCCTGGGCTACTCGACGCTCGTCCGCCTCGCCGAGTTGCCCGCCACCATGCTTCTTCGCGGCAACGCCACAGGAGTCGGCGGCATCGCCGAAGCGTCCGTCACACCCTTCTTAGTGTTTGCATGCGGTGGACCCCATCGCCAGATGTGAGCGATCGTAAACCTGCGCGTTTTGCGGCGATCGGTGTCGCTCGGCTCCGGTCAAAGAGGTCGCCCGCATGCTCAAAGCTCATCTCGAGAATCTCCTAATCACTCACGTCTTGTTCTTCTGTGGGAGGCTGAATCTATACCCCTCTACCCGTTAAACTATCCGAAGAGCGGGAGAGGTAGTTCGTGCTTTTGAGTGGTATAACGCGAGAGATTGTTCACTCTCGAACACTGGCGATCTCTTTTTTGGATCGCTTCAAAAGCTGGTCAGTCTTTTCGTTTCGAGTCTCTGCACGCAGTCGGCTCTCAGTCTCGAGCAAAAGGCTGGGAGGCTCTTATTCTCTCTCTGTGTGCCACCAAACCAGCAAGCGACATCACTTGTATCTGACGAAGCTGCGAGCTTTGAGTCGATGTATTCGTTCATCGCCTTCGGTCGTGCTCTCGATCGCACTCACGAGGTAGTCATTCAGCGTTCCGCATCCTGGCTCATCCTTGAGCGCCTCCTGATAGCACGCGGCTAGGTCGTAGAGGTCGCGCGGGATCTCGATTGTGAGAGAAACAGTGTCTTCGAGCGGCGCACCAGCGTGGTCTTGCCACCCCCCGAAGGTCCTATACAACATTCTGAAGTTGGCGCAATCGTAACTGTCGCCGTCAAGCGTGGCCCATACGCTCCTTCCACCGTTGCTCTTTCAATTGTCATTATTGCTAATAGAATAATTATCTAAAACATGGTAATATTAGACTCAATGCGCTAGAAAGCCTTTCTAGAAACGAAAAGCTGCTTTGCACAAATGAAGCGGAGAGCTTCTCGTGCGATAAACCACATCCTAATTCTCTTCAAATGACCAAGACAGAACTTCAAACCGCTCTTGCCGTAGCAACCCAGACCGACAAAAAAACCGCGGGAATATTCCTCGCTACACTTAATGCCCTCGCTTACAAAACAGTCAAAAAGGACGGCGAATTCGTTCTGCCCGGATTTGGCAAGTTGGTCAAACAGAAGAGGAAGGCGCGCACGGGTTTTAATCCTAAAACGCAACAGAAGATCAAGATTCCAGCCAAGACCGTCGTCAAATTTCGAGTTGCCAAGGCTGCAAAGGACGCGGTTCTGGGAGTAAAGAAGTAATCAAGGAGCTTTACCCAAGAGAGCTGAAGCGATCAGACCAAAGCCAGTTAGTTATCCTCCCGAGTCAGTCTTACTCATATCGCGTAGCGGTCTATTCCGACGTCCTTTATTATCGAACGGACGATCAGTTGGGATACTAGACGTTGGATGTTTTCGCTGATTCGCCGTTTTGGATCGGGTTCTCCGTTCGTTTCGGCGTGATGGAGAAGGCGATCGAGGACGGTGGAAGGTAATGGTGCTATCGCCGTTGAAATTAGCAGGCCACTGTTTGAAGGCTTTGTTGGAGGTGTTGACGATAGAACCGCGTTCGTATCGTTGGCTGATGGCGGGTTAAAAGCGCCGGTGGGCAATGTTTTCCACGGCGAAAACACCCGCTCCGCCGGTTTTGGGTGCTAAGGTGCGCGTGATCGGGAGTGCAATTGTTCAAAAAACAACAATCTCCTTTGTGCGTCAGCAATGCGCTGTTAAAAGTTATCCCGGCAGGTGTCACTTTTTTGACAATTATGCCGAGGAGCAACGTCAAAACCCTTTGCGGATGTTTCCTTTTCTCTCGCGCCTCTCGTGCGCAGAAAAACTTTGCGCGCTGAGAGGTTGTCAATTTCACAAAGTTCATCGCTCCCAAAGATCACAGTGCGATGCGGTTAGGTCGTGGCTCTTTACAAATCTCGGTCGACCTTGTTCAGGTGCAGTTGAAGATAGACGATTTTTTTCACGAAAAATCAGCGATTTGGCATCCCATCCGCTACACAAGGTCGTGTCCGTCATTTTAGCTCATAAATAAACCAACTGAAGCTGGGAGGCAGACTGACCGGAATGAAGCTATCTGACCTCAAAAATGCTGGCCATTGGCCGACGCTTCTAGCTGCTTTCTTGTATTTCGACTTCAGCTTTATGGTCTGGACCGTTCTCGGTCCCTTGGGTGCGCAGATCGGGGAGACGCTGAATCTTTCACCGGGACAAAAGGGTCTAATGGTCGCGGTGCCCATACTCTCTGGCGCCGTGCTGCGGATTTTACTTGGGCTGCTGGTCGATCGTGCCGGAGCCAAAAACGCTGGGGTAATGGCCCAGCTCGTGGTCATAGCGGGATTTGCGCTCGCCTGGATTTTTGGATTGCCCAACTTCGAGGCGACACTTTTAATGGGCCTAGTGCTTGGTTTCGCCGGCGCGAGTTTCGCGGTTGCATTGCCGCAGGCCGGACGCTGGTATCCGCCCAACATGCAAGGCGTTGTGATGGGTCTTGCCGGTGCTGGAAATATCGGCGTGGTACTGGATAGCCTGCTTGCCCCAAGACTCGCCGAAGCCTTCGGCTGGAAAAATGTATTTGGTTTCGCGCTGTTCCCGGCTCTTCTGGTCTTGATTTTTTACGCGGTAGTCTCCAAAGAGGCGCCAGGCGAAGTCAAAAAGAGAAAGCTCTCCGACTATTGGGCCCTTCTCAAAGACCCGGATGTACATTGGTTTTGCTTTTATTACACGATCAGTTTCGGAGGGTTTGTCGGGCTCGCAAGTTCCTACGTCCTTTATTTCAAAGGCGAGTTCGGCCTCTCACCGGTACAAGGTGGCGATTTCGCAGCGCTTTGCACGTTTGTGGGAGCGATGCTTCGCCCTGTCGGCGGAGCGACTGCAGACCAGATCGGCGGCATTCGTTCACTCTATCGAGTCTATCTTGTGGCGGGGCTCGCATTGATCGCTGCTGCGGTGGTCCACAACCTGGCTGTGAACCTCGCACTGTTTGTAGTGGCCTCCGGTTCGCTGGGGATGGCTAACGGTGCCGTCTTTCAACTGCTCCCTCAGCGCTTCCGGCGGGAAGTGGGTATAGTGACCGGCCTGGTCGGCGCAGGCGGTGGCATCGGCGGATTTTATCTCGCCAGTTCGCTTGGATTTTCAAAAGGAATCACAGGCTCGTACCAGTACGGGTTTGTTATTTTCGCCTCGCTCTGTTTCCTCGCAATCGCCGGACTCAGCGCGGTGAAAACCAGATGGCGCAGCACTTGGGGCGCACTGGCAGGCGCCCGGATCTGACACGACGAAACTCGTCTTCAAAAGCATCGCCCAGCTACCAGCTAAGAAAAATGAGTACCGAAACTATTCTTCCTGATATCGGATTTAGCCGGGAGCAGAAGGAATATCTGCAGGGATACTTCACAGGATTGGCGTGTAGCGGAATGATCCCCTTCGTGGGCGATCTGCCGGATGGCCGGATCACAAATATGCCGACGCCGGGTCTGGTAAACGGCGCAGCGGAGTCTGCAGCTCCGGCGGAAGAGACGGTTTACGGCACGCCAGTTTCGGATCTCTGCGAGCAGGAGCTTTGGAAGCTTGAACAGCATGGCCTCGACGTCTGGGATAAGCTTGTCGCGCACGCGGACGAGGACAAATTTCCCGATAAACCGGACACGTTCCGGTTTCGCTATCACGGACTATTTTATGTCGCACCGGCACAGAAATCGTTCATGCTTCGCTGCCGGATCCCGGCAGGTGAAATGACTTCGATGCAGCTGCGAGGCCTGGCGGATCTCGCTCAGGAGTACGGAGGCGGGTACGGGGATATCACAACACGCGCAAACTTCCAGGTTCGAGAAATCGCGCCGCGGAACATGGTCAAATGCCTTCTCAAACTTCAGGAGATCGGCCTTACGGCGCGCGGATCCGGTGTTGACAACGTGCGGAACATCACCGCCAACCCAACCGCCGGCATCGACAAGGACGAATTGATCGATACCCGGCCGTTTGCGAAGGCGCTTCACCACTACATTCTCAACAATCGCGACATGTATGACCTGCCCCGCAAATTTAACGTTGCGTTCGATGGCGGCGGCTCCGTCACTGTCGTAGCCGATACGAACGACATCGGGTTCATCGCGGTGCCGCGTTCCTGAAGGCAAAGGCGTCGAGCCGGGAATTTATTTCCGTGTTGAGCTGGCCGGTATTACCGGCCACCAGCAGTTCGCGAAGGACTCAGGCGTCCTCGTGAAACCGGACCAATGCGTTGCCGTCGCCGCCGCGATCATTCGTGCGTTTGTTGAGAACGGCGATCGAACGAATCGGAAAAGAGCGAGACTCAAATACGTCATCGATAAGTGGGGCATCCCGAAATACATCGAGGAAGTTGAAAAGAAGCTCGCGTTCCCGCTGCTGCGTCTTCCACTCGACCAATGCGAGCCGCGGAAGGTGCCGATTCAGCACGGCCATATTGGGGTGTTTAAACAAGTTCAGAGGGACCTGAACTATATCGGTGCGGTCATCACAGTCGGCCGGATGACGCCTAAGCAGATGCGCCGCATCGCCGACGTGGCGCAGAATTACGGCTCGGGAGAAGTTCGCCTCACTGTATGGCAGAATCTCATCATCCCGAATGTGCGGGACCATTTCGTCGAGACGGTGAAAAAGAATCTTGTAAAGATGGGTTTCCACCACTCGGCGACACCGATCTCCGGAGGACTCATCGCCTGTACGGGAAACACCGGATGCCAATGGGCATCAACGAACACAAAGAGTCATGCTGTCCTCCTGGCGCGCCATTTGGAGAAGAAACTAGAGCTCGATCAGCCGATTAACATTCATCTGACCAGTTGCCCGAATTCGTGCGCCCAGCACTACATGGGCGACATCGGCCTGCTTGGGGCAAAGGTGAATCAAGGCGGCGATACCGTCGAAGGCTACCACGTGCTCCTCGGTGGTGGTTTCGGAGAAAAACAAGCTGTTGCAAGTGAAGTTTTCCGAGGTGTCGCATTTAACGAGTTGCCCACTTTGCTGGAGCATGTGCTGAAGGTCTATCTCGCAAAGCGCGATCGCGGCGAGAGCTTTGCCGATTTCACCCGTCGGCACAGTGTCAAGGAACTGCAGGAACTGTTTTCCGAATAAATGAAAAACGCAAAGTCGCAATGAAAACGGCTACAAGAATTCCGACTTCCCCCTCACAGATTGGGAGAAGCCTAATTCGTAAAATGACCCAGCAATCATCTATTCCGTTTATCCCAGACAATGCACCATTCACGCCTTCACAGCGGGCGTGGCTCAATGGCTTTCTTGCCGGCATGTTCTGCCAGACGGCCGCGCCTGGCGGTGCTGCACAGCCAATCGCTGCCGCCAAACCGAGGCTGAATGTTTTGTTCGGCTCGGAGAGCGGAAATGCGGAGTCGATTGCCAAAAGTTTGGTAAAGGAAGCGAAAAAACAGGGTTACGATGCAACGATCGCGGCGCTTGAAAAGGCTAGTCCTGGCGGCGCTCGCACAGGAGAGGTGCGCGCTTATTATCACTAGCACATGGGGTGAGGGGGATCCTCCAGATAACGCAGTCAAATTTTGGGAACAGCTGAAAGCGGTAAATGATCTCAAGCTTGCCAGTTTGAACTATTCCGTCCTCGCCTTGGGTGACACAAACTATCAGCACTTTTGCGGCTTTGGCAAAAGTCTCGATAGCCGCCTCGAGGCTCTGGGAGCGAAACGGATTTTCGACCGGGTCGATTGCAACGTGGATTTCGAAGCGGGTGCCTCGCGCTGGCAGACCGGCGTTTTCGAAGCGTTGAAAAATGTTGACCTGTTGGGCGGCGCACCTCAATTGAATGGTTCGGTCAACGGTGCGGCGCCAATGTTGGAACCAGCGCCGGCAGAGGAAAAGCCCGCAGGTTACTCGCGCAAAAATCCATTTTCTGCGCGGCTGCTCCTGAATCGCAAACTCACCGGGGAAGGCTCCGAAAAAGACACACGACACTATGAGATCTGCCTCCGGGGGTCCGGGCTAACTTACGAAGCCGGGGATGCTCTTGGGATTATGCCGACGAATTCACCGGAGCTCGTCGATGAAATCTTGAAGGCTCTGCACTTTGACGGCGAGGAGGAAGTCAGTACGCCCGAAAGCGAAAAAATTCCGATTCGGCTCGCGCTTCTGCGGGAATACCAGATCCGTGCGCCCCATCTCGAATTTTTAAACGCCATGGCCGAACACGCCGCCGCTGATCAATACCTTAGAGAACTGATCAGCTCGGACGTTCGCACCGAATTGGACAAGTTTCTCTGGGGGCGCGAAATGATCGATTTTCTCCTCGAATCGCCCGGAGTGAAATTTGATCCGGAAGAATTTGTCTCACTGCTGAAAAAACTTCAGCCGCGGCTCTATTCGATCGCGTCGAGCCTGAAGGCGCACCCCGAACAAGTGCATCTGACTGTAGACACCGTCCGCTATGAAATTCATGGCCGTAAGCGCAAGGGGGTGTGCTCGAACTTCCTGGCCGAACGTGCCGGCAAAGACACGCCGGTACCGGTTTTTATTCAGGTCTCGAAGCATTTCCGGGTGCCGGAGAACGGTGACATGCCAATTATCATGGTTGGTCCCGGTACCGGAATTGCGCCGTTTCGGGCATTTCTGGAGGAGCGAAAGGCGACCGGCGCGAAAGGCGGAAACTGGCTCTTTTTCGGGGCGCAAAAATCAAGCTGCGATTTCTTTTACAAAGAAGAGCTGGAATCGTATCAGCGCGACGGTGTTTTAACGCGGTTCGATACAGCGTTTTCGCGGGATCAGAATTATAAAATTTATGTCCAGACCCGCATGATGGAAAAAGCAAAGGAGCTTTGGAACTGGCTTGAGCAGGGCGCGCATTTTTATGTCTGCGGTGATGCCAGTCGGATGGCCAAAGATGTAGACAAAGCTCTCCACGAAATTGTGAAAATTGCCGGTGACCGCTCCGAAGACGCAGCCGGGGAGTACATTCAGAAACTCAAATCCGACAAACGCTACCAACGCGATGTCTACTGATTTGCTGGGAGGCCCTCTGGCCCTTGAAGGTCGCACGCTAATCGACGATTTGCTAGGCGAGCAGCAACTTCTGACGCCGGTCGCCATATTCTCCCGCAAGCACGAGCGCTACACTGCGCCGGCGCAGGCGAAGTATTACAGCGACCTGATTCCGCTCTCGTCGCCGGCGCCAGGCGAACAGTATGCGTTCGCCGTCGATCTGGACGCCTGCACAGGTTGCAAGGCGTGTGTTACCGCGTGCCACAATCTGAACGGACTCGACGATGATGAGACCTGGCGCGATGTTGGCGTGCTTTTTGGCGGAACAGTCCCGAACCCGGTGCAGCAGACGATCACCACGGCGTGCCATCACTGCGTGGATCCGGCGTGTATGAACGGCTGTCCAGTCAAGGCGTACGACAAAGACCCGGTGACCGGCATTGTGCGCCATCTCGATGACCAGTGCATTGGTTGCCAATATTGCATTTGGAAATGCCCCTACGACGTGCCGAAGTATTCAAAGAAACGAGGCATTGTTCGCAAGTGCGACATGTGCGCGAGTCGGCTTGCTGTGGGAGAAGCACCTGCGTGCGTCCAAGCCTGTCCCAACGAAGCAATCTCAATTACGCTCGTCAACAAGCAACAGATCGTGCGTCAGAGTCAGAAGAAAGATAGCTTCCTGCCCGGCTCGCCTGATCCAGACTATACGCTGCCGACAACACAGTACCGCACTAGTAAAACTCTGCCCGCCATTATGGCTCCGGGCGATTTGTATGAGGTCAAGCCGGAACACGCGCACCTGCCGCTTGTGGTCATGCTCGTACTTACGCAACTCTCTGTGGGCGCGTTTTGCGCGGCAACGATCTTGCGGCTGTTCTCCCCGTCCGAGCTCCTCCGTGAACTGACGCCATATCATTCGCTTGTCGCTCTACTGCTCGGCTTCCTGGCGCTCGGCGCGAGCACAATGCACCTCGGAAGACCGCTTGAGGCGTGGCGCTCTTTTGTGGGACTGAAAACGTCGTGGCTGAGCAGGGAGATCATTGTGTTTGGTCTGTTCGCGAACCTCGCCCTGATTTACGCCGGTTCGTTCTGGTTGCCCGCCTTGAGCCGTTTTGTGAGTATTCCGTTTTGGCGGGAATTGTCCTCTTCGCCGTTGCAGAACGCGTTTGGAATCGGTGTGGCGGTTACCGGGTTGGCCGGGGTGTTTTCCTCGATGATGGTTTATCGAGACACGCGGCGGACGTTTTGGCGGATGAAGTTCACCGCACTGAAATTTACCGGAACAACATTGCTGCTGGGTCCGGCAACGATCCTGTTTACGATGACGCTGCAATCGGTGTTCGCGCCATCCATCGCCGCGCAGTCGGCGTTTCGGCATGTCGTTGTTCTCCTATGCGGATTTCTGGCGATTGCGATGACGGCAAAATTGCTCTGGGAGCTTACAGTCTTTGCCCATTTGAACGATCGCGAGTGGACAGACTTGAAACGCTCTGCGCTCTTGATCTCGGGCGTATTGAAACGGGCGAGCATTCCGCGGTTTGTTTGTGGCGCGGTCGGTGGCGTCATGTTGCCCGCCCTTGTGGGGTTTGGCGTATTTCCCCCGGTCTTCGCGACAGCGATCCTTCCCTTGTCGTTGCTCGGCGAACTGCTCGAGCGCTGCCTGTTTTTCACGGCGGTGATTCCGCCCAAAATGCCGGGAGGGATTGCGTCATGAAAAAGACCATCGCGAGATTGCGGCAACATCCGCTCGTAAAAAAAGCCGACTCATTTGTCCGCAAGTGGGACGGCAAGCTTACGCAGGACCTGGTATTGCATCCTGGCAAGTTCGGCCTAGGAAAAGTGCCCGCGCGCCTCAAACCAGACGACGCGACGGATATGATCTGCGGCTATTGTTCAACCGGTTGCAGCCTGAGAATTCACCTCAAGGATGGGCAGGCAATCAATCTGAGCCCAACAACGAATTATCCCGTCAACCTCGGGATGGCTTGCCCGAAAGGCTGGGAAGCGCTTACACCCCTGCGTTCGCCTGACCGCGCGACAACGCCTTACCTGCGCAACGCGGATGGTCATCTCGAACCGGTCGACTGGGACACGGCGCTGCAGGTCTTTACCCTGCGCTTTAAAGCCATCCAGGATAAATTCGGTAGCGACGCAATTGCGTGGCTTGGTACGGGCCAGATCTGCACAGAAGAAATGGCGTTCTTGGGCGCCCTCGCAAAATTCGGCATGGGCGTTGTTCACGGCGATGGCAACACGCGCCAATGCATGGCGACCGCGGCTACGGCTTACAAACAATCATTCGGGTTCGATGCCCCTCCTTATACGTACAAGGATTTCGAGGAATCAGATGTGCTGATCTTTGTTGGTTCAAATCCTTGCATAGCGCACCCGATCATGTGGCAGCGCGTATGCCGAAACAAACATCGACCTGAAATCGTCGTAGTCGATCCGAGAAAGACGGAAACAGCGATGGCCGCGACCCAGCATTACCCCATCAAGCCGAAGTCCGATCTTATCTTGCTGTACGGGCTGGCAAACAGGCTCATTGCAGATACCTGCGTCAACCGCGAGTACATCGACCGACACACCTCCGGATTTGATGCATTTGCAGAGTTTGTAGGGCAGTTCACCTCAGACGTGGTGACGGAAGCCACCGGACTCAATGCAGAGCAGTTGGAGAAATTTGCGGAGACGATCCATCGCGGGAGCCGTGTTTCGTTCTGGTGGACGATGGGTGTGAATCAAGGCCACGAGGCCACGCGCACGGCGCAGGCGATCATCAATCTGGCGCTCATGACCGGCAATATCGGGCGGCCTGGGACTGGCGCCAATTCAATCACCGGCCAGTGTAACGCGATGGGCTCAAGGCTTTTTTCGAATACGGCAAACTTGCTAGCCGGTCATGATTTTCTGAATGCGGAAGATCGAACAAAGATCGCGCGAATTCTCCGCATCGACGTCAATAGGGTTCCAGATCAGAATAGCTGGGCTTACGACCAAATCGTCGAAGGCATCGCCAACGACAAGATTAAAGGCCTCTGGGTGATTGCGACGAACTCTTCGCATTCCTGGATTAATCAGCGGAATTTCAACGAGATCGTCAAGAAGCTCGATTTTCTCGTCGTCCAGGATATGTATCATACGACCGAAACTGCGCAGCGCGCTCATCTGATCCTGTCCGCTGCGGGATGGGGTGAAAAGGTTGGTACGTTCATCAACTCCGAGCGACGAATCGGGCTGGTTAAAAAGGTTTCTCGGGCACCAGGTCAGGCCTTGTCAGATTTCAATATCTTCAAACTCGTTGCCCAATATTGGGGCTGCGGGAGAATGTTCGAAAAATGGTCTTCACCGGAATCGGTGTTTCAGATTCTGAAAGAGCTGTCGCGTGATCAGCCTTGTGAAATCACGGGCATTCGCGATTACCGGATGATCGATGACACTGGAGGAATTCAGTGGCCGTTGCCGGATACTTCCAGCCTCGCTTCCGCGGAAAGGGGTGATCTGTCACAGGAATCGACCATCACCCCTGACCAGGAGAGGCGTTTGTTCGAGGACGGGTTATTTTATCATTCAGACAAGAAAGCAAAATTCCTGTTTGAGGCGCCCCGCGATGTGGCAGAGGTCACCGATGAGGAATACCCGTTTGTGCTTCTAACAGGGCGCGGCACAGCGTCCCAGTGGCACACGCAGACGCGCACTGGAAAATCCGCCGTGCTGAAAAAACTGTACCCAGATCATATCTATGTCGAGATGAATCCTCTCGACGCGGAGCCCCTGGGGATCGAGGCCAATCAGAAGGTGCTCGTTGCGTCTAGGCGGGCAGAGGTGGCCGCGACAGTTTTCATCACAAATACGGTCCATGCCGGCCAGCTGTTTATCCCAATGCATTATTCGGCTGCAAACGAACTCACGTTCCCCGCCTTCGATCCGTACTCACGGCAGCCTTCCTACAAATCCTGCGCCGTTTCCGTCACTCGCGTGTTGTAAGCGAAGCGCTCGTCGAAAGGGCCGAACCTCAAGGTGATCCTGCACGCGGAGTTCCGTCGCCCCGAGAATAGATAGTGTGATACCGCAGCGTCTATCTCTATCACGGCATTACTCGGACTTTTGCGATGCAACGCGACAGCGGAGAGGTTCGGTCAGGGCTACGCGGTCCTTGTCGATGGCCAACGCGACTTGAACTCGTGACGCGCTTCGCGCGACGAGCCTCTGTCACTTTTGTTCGCTCCCTTATTTCTTCTTCGGCGCGATGAGATCGGTGATGGTGCCTTCGAACAGCTCGGCGGCAAACGCAATCGTCTCCGACAGGGTGGGGTGCGGGTGCACGGTCAGGCCGATGTCCTCGGCATCCGCCCCCATCTCGATCGCCAGCACCGCCTCTGCGATCAGGTCGCCGGCGTTGGGGCCGACGATGCCGCAGCCGAGCAGGCGGTTGGTGGCCTCGTCGAACAGCAGCTTGGTCACACCCTCGTCGCGGCCGAGCGACAAGGAACGCCCACTCGCCGCCCACGGGAACACGCCCTTGCCGTACTTGATCCCATTTGCCTTGGCCTCGTTCTCGGTCATGCCGACCCAGGCGACCTCGGGGTCGGTGTAGGCGACCGACGGGATCACCTTGGCGTCGAAGAAGCTGTTGCGCCCCGCCGCCGCCTCGGCCGCGACCTTGCCTTCGTGCGTCGCCTTGTGGGCGAGCATCGGCTGGCCGACGATGTCGCCGACCGCGAAGATGTGCGGCACGTTGGTGCGCTGCTGGCGATCCACCGGGATGAATCCGCGCTCGTCGACGCGCACACCGGCGTTCTCCGCCCCGATCAGCCTTCCGTTCGGACGCCGGCCGACGGCGACCAGCATGCGGTCGAACGTGTCCGACGGCGGCGCCTTGTCGCCCTCGAACGAGGCGACCAGCCCGTCGGGCGTAGCCTGCACGTTTGTCACCTTGGTCTTCAGGTAGATGTTCTCGTACCGCTTCTCGATCCGCTTGTGCAACGGGGTGACAATGTCGCGGTCGGCACCGGGGATGATCTGGTCCATCAACTCGACCACCGTCACGCGGGCGCCGAGCGCGTGATAGACCGTCGCCATCTCCAGCCCGATGATCCCGGCGCCAAGCACCAGCAGGCGCTTCGGAATGTCGGCCAATTCGAGCGCGCCGGTGCTGTCGATCACCCGCGGGTCGCTGTGCGGGATGAACGGTAAGGTTACCGGCTTGGAGCCGGCGGCAATGATCGCCTGCTCGAAGCTGACGGTCCGCGTGCCGTTCTTGCCGATGACTTCGAGCTGGTTGAGCGAGACGAACTTGCCCACGCCCTCGACCACCGTGACCTTGCGCTGTTTGGCCAGGCCGGACAGGCCGGCGGTGAGGCGCTTGACCACGCCGTCCTTCCAGCCGCGCAGCTTGTCGACATCGATCGCGGGGCTCGCGAACGAGAGTCCGTGCGCGGACATCTCGTGCGTCTCCTCGATCACCTTTGCGGCGTGCAGCAACGCCTTGGACGGGATGCAGCCGACGTTGAGGCACACGCCGCCAAGGATCGGCCAGCGTTCGACGATGACGACCTTCTTGCCGAGATCGGCGGCGCGGAACGCGGCGGTGTAGCCGCCGGGGCCGGAGCCGAGCACAAGCACTTCGGCATGCACGTCGCCCTGCGTCGTCGAGGGCGGTCGCGCGGCGGGGGCGGCGTGCGGCATCGAGAGCGTCGCGATGGCTTCCTTCTTAGCGCCGGTGGACAGCTTCAGGATCAGACTGCCCTGCGAGACGCGGTCGCCGACCTTGACGGTGATTTCCGAGATCGTGCCGGCGGCGGGCGAGGGGACGTCCATCGTCGCCTTGTCGCTCTCCAGCGTGATCAGCGGATCCTCCGCCTTCACGCTCTCGCCGACGGCGGCATGCACCTCGATGACCGCCACGTCCTTGAAGTCGCCGATGTCGGGGACGACGACGTCGATAGTTTCATAGACGCCGCTCGGCGAGCCGTAGTTGGGCGGAGTCTCAGGCGCGGGCGAGGCGTCCTCGCGGACGGTTTCCTTCGGCTTGACCGGGGCGGCGCCCGCCGCCTCCAACAGCAGGATCACGCTGCCCTGGCTGACGCGGTCGCCCAGCTTGACGCGCAGCTCGGCGACTGTGCCCGCCTGCGGCGCCGGCACGTCCATCGTCGCCTTGTCGCTCTCGAGCGTGATCAGCGGTTCTTCCGCGGCGACGGTATCGCCCGGCTTCACATGAACTTCGATCACAGCGACGTCCTTGAAGTCCCCGATGTCGGGGACGGCGATTTCGATCGGCATTGTCGTCTCCCGTCAGAGCATGATGCGGCGCACGTCTTCCAGGACGTGGCACAGGTTGCGGGTGAAGCGGGCGGCGAGGGCGCCGTCGATCACGCGATGATCGTACGACACACACACCGGCAGCATCAGCCGCGGCTTGAACTCGTTTCCGTCCCACACCGGCGCCATCTTCGATCGCATGACGCCGAGGATCGCCACCTCTGGCGCGTTGACGATCGGCGTGAGCGCCGTACCGCCGATGCCGCCGAGCGAGGAGATGGTGAAGGTGCCACCCGCCATGTCGGTCGGCGAGAGCTTGCCGTCGCGCGCCTTTTTGGAGATCGCGCCGAGCTCCTGGCTGATCTCGACGATGCCCTTGCGGTCGGCGTCTTTGACGACCGGCACGACCAGCCCATCCGGCGTGTCAACCGCCACGCCGATATTGTAGTAACGCTTGTAGATCAGCGCGTCCTTCTCGGGCGAGAGCGAGGCGTTGAACTCCGGGTGCTGCTTGAGCGCCGAGACGCTCGCCTTGATCAGGAAGGCCAGCAGCGTGACGCGGTAGCCCTTCTCCTTGCCCGCCGTGTCGAGTTCCTTGCGGTACGCGTCGGTTTCGGTGATGTCCGCCTCGTCGTTCTGGGTGACGTGCGGCACGTTGAGCCACGAGCGGTGCAGGAACGGGCCGGACAGGCGCTTGATGCGCGAGAGCGGCTTGGTTTCGATTGGGCCGAACTTGGAGAAGTCCTGCGCCGGGATTTCCGGGATGCCGGCGCCGGCGGCCGTGCGGGCGCGCGGCGGGGCCGCGCAGGAACGCCATGATGTCGTCCTTGGTGATGCGGCCTTTCTCGCCGGTGCCCGTCACCTTGGTGAGATCAACGCCCATCTCGCGCGCGATGCGGCGCACGCTCGGTCCGGCGTGCACGCCGGAGAAGTCGGTCTGCGCGGCGACGGGCTGCGCGCCGGCGGACACCGCGGGTGAGGTCGCCGCCGGCGTCGGGCCGGTCCCGGGCGGGGGCGTGGGCGGTGCGGCGGCCGCGGGCGCCGGTTCCTGTTGCGACAGCAGCGACGTCGGCTGCTGCATCGCGCCCTCCTCGTTGCCGGCGAGGAACACGATCGGCGTGCCTTCGCTGACGCGGTCGCCGACCTTCACCAGCACCTGACGGATCGTGCCGGCAGAGGGCGCGGGCACGTCCATCGTCGCCTTGTCGCTCTCCAGCGTGATCAGCGGGTCCTCGGCGTTGATCGCATCGCCGACCTTGACGTGGATGTCGATGATCGGCACGTCCTTGAAGTCACCGATGTCGGGGACCTTCACCTCGGTCGCGGCGGTCGTTTGCGTGTCCATGGCGTTTCTCCTTCAGCTGCGTGCCGGGTTACGGCGCTCAGGGTCAATCTGGTAACGCTTGATAGCATCCGCGCAGGTGGTGGGCGACACCGCGCCCTCGGCGGCGAGCGACTGCAAGGCCGCCAGCGCCACGAAGTGCCGGTCCACCTCGAAGAAGGACCGCAGCTTGCGGCGGTAGTCGGAGCGGCCGAAACCGTCGGTGCCCGAGCACGCGATAGCGGCCCGGCACCCAGGCGCGGATCTGGTCGGCGTACATCTTGATGTAGTCGGTCGATGCGATCACCGGGCCGGGGCGGCCGTCCAGGCATTGCGTGACCCACGGCACCTTCGCGGTCTCCTCGGGGTGCAGCATGTTCCAGCGCTCGATCTCCATCGCCTCGCGGCGCGCCTCGGTGAAGCTCGGGCAGCTCCAGATATCGGCGCTAATGCCATAGTCCTGCGCGAGAAGATTGGCGCCGGCGATCACCTCGCGCAGGATCGTGCCGCTGCCGAGCAGTTGCACGCGGCGCTTCGCCGCGGCGTCGCCTTCGCGCAGCAGGTACATGCCCTTCAGGATGCCCTGCTTCGCGCCCTCCGGCAGCGCGGGGTGTTCGTAGTTCTCGTTCATCAGGGTGATGTAGTAGAAGACGTCCTCCTGCTCCTTGTACATCCGGCGCAGGCCGTCCTGGATGATCACCGCGACCTCGTACGAGTAGGTCGGGTCGTAGCTGACGCAGTTCGGGATGGTGGACGACAGGACATGGCTGTGCCCGTCCTCGTGCTGCAGACCCTCGCCGTTCAGCGTCGTGCGGCCGGCGGTCGCACCGAGCAGGAAGCCGTGCGCGCGCATGTCGCCCGCTGCCCACGCCAGGTCGCCCACACGCTGGAACCCGAACATCGAGTAGTAGATGTAGAACGGGATCATCGGCACGTTGTTGGTGCTGTAGCTGGTCGCCGCGGCGATCCAGGACGACATCGCGCCCGGCTCGTTCAGACCCTCCTGCAGGATCTGGCCTTTGGTGTCTTCCTTGTAGAACATCAGCTGGTTGGCGTCCTCCGGCTGATAGAGCTGGCCGACCTGGCTGTAGATGCCGAACTGGCGGAACATGCCCTCCATGCCGAAGGTGCGGCTTTCGTCGGGCACGATCGGCACGACGTATTTTCCGATCGCCTTGTCGCGCATCAGCGTATTCAGAATGCGCACGAACGCCATCGTGGTGGAGATCGTGCGCCCTTCGGTCGCCTTCAGCTGGCTTTCGAACGCCGACAGCGCCGGCACCTCCAGCGACGCCGATTTCTGCCGTCGCTGGAACATCGTGCCGCCCAGCGCGGCACGGCGGGCGCGCAGGTATTCCGCCTCCGCGCTGCCCTCAGGGAAGCGGACGAACGGCACTTCCTTCAGCTGCTCGTCGGTGATCGGCAGCCCGAAGCGATTGGCGAACTCCCGCAGCTGCGCCTCGCCCATCTTCTTCTGCTGATGGGTGATGTTCTGGCCTTCGCCCGCCTCGCCCATGCCGTAGCCCTTGACAGTCTTGGCGAGGATCACGGTGGGCTGGCCGCGATGCGACACCGCGGCCGAGTAGGCGGCGTAGATCTTCTGCGGGTCGTGTCCGCCGCGCGCCAGCGCCCAGATCTGGTCGTCGGTCCAGTCGGCGACCATCGCCTTCAGCTTCGGATACTTGCCGAAGAAATGTTCGCGCACGTAGGCGCCGTTCTTGCTCTTGAAGTCCTGGTACTCGCCGTCGACGCATTCCTCCATGCGCTTGAGCAGCAGGCCGTCGGTGTCAGCCGCGATCAGCCGATCCCAGCCGGTGCCCCAGATCACCTTGATGACGTTCCAGCCGGCACCGCGGAACCCGGCTTCCAGTTCCTGGATGATCTTGCCGTTGCCGCGCACCGGGCCGTCCAGGCGCTGCAGGTTGCAGTTGATCACGAAGATCAGGTTGTCCAGCCGCTCGCGCCCGGCCATGCCGATCGCACCCAGGCTCTCCGGCTCGTCGGTCTCGCCGTCGCCGAGGAAGGCCCAGACCTTGCGCCCCGCCGTGCGCGCGAGGCCGTGGCCTTCGAGGTAGCGCAGGAAGCGCGCCTGATAGATCGCCATGATCGGGCCGAGGCCCATCGAGACGGTGGGGAACTGCCAGAAATCCGGCATCAGCCAGGGGTGCGGGTAGGACGACAGGCCGTGCCCCTCAACTTCCTGGCGGAAATTGAGCATCCGGTCCTCGTCGACCCGGCCTTCGAGGAAGGCGCGGGCGTAGAACCCGGGCGAGGAGTGGCCCTGATAGTAGATCAGGTCACCGCCATGCGTGTCGGTCGGCGCATGCCAGAAGTGCATCATGCCGACGTCGTAGAGCGTGGCCGCCGACTGGAAGCTGGCGATATGGCCACCGAGTTCGGAGGAGACCTTGTTGGCGCGCAGCACGATCGCCACCGCGTTCCAGCGGATCAGGCTGCGGATGCGGTGCTCGATCGCCCGGTCGCCTGGGTGGCGCGCCTCCTGATCGGGGCGGATCGTGTTCAGATAGGGCGTATTGGCCGAATACGGCACCGGCGCACCGCGACGGCGCGCTTCCTCGGTGAGCTGCGAGAGGACGAAGTGTGCGCGCTCGGGTCCCTCGAAGGCCAGGACAGAGTCGAGTGCGTCGCGCCACTCGGCGGTTTCCAGCGGGTCGAGATCGGAAGCGATGTCCATCTTGCGTTCGTTGTTCCCAGCTATTGATCCGGTGGTCTCAATTCTCCAGCTGCTAACGTCGACCGGGTCTCGGGTCGGGACAGGCTATCTGGTGCCTCAACCATCCCCTCTTTATTCCGTCGTGATTTCAAGGTGGTAGATTCCGGTGCAACTGATCGCTTTGCGGTGTCGCCAAGGGGCTCATCCCTTGGAGCGATTCGTCTAACTGGACTGTCTGAAGGCCTCTATTGAGGTTTCACCTTCTTCGTTTTGTCGTTAATTGAATCCATCATATAGCCAGCAGGGACGCACCAGTGATCCAAAAAAGTTGTTAAGAAGCAAGAATTTAGTAAGTATGCGGCTTCACTGGTTCCTCCGGTGATGCACTGCCGCTCTAATTTGGTATTCGCCAATGAGCGAATCTGGTCGCGGCGGATAGAAACAGTCAAAGATCGGCGGCACCAACGCCCGGTATTCGCTATGGGCGTTTCAAATTTCGCAACTGAAGCATATCTTCCGGCAGCATTTCAATTGTGACCAATTGCACTTCGGAGGTTGGGAATCGCTTCTGAGCCTTGCGCTCGATTTCGATACCGACGAGGAGGGTGGAGGGCGAACGACGGTTGCTCGTTCTTTAGGGATCGGCACACAGGCAATCGGCGACTGGTTCGCTGCCAGGGGACAGCCCACTGCGGAGCGGACCTTTTGGATGTGCAGGAACAGCGAGGGGAGAGCAATCGTTGTAGGCGTGCTCGTCCACATCCCTGCAATAAAAACTTGCGCAACTGGGCTACAACATTCTTTGTATCGGCCCGCCGGGCTCTGGGAAATCGATGATTGCGAAGCGGATCCCAGACATTACGGAGACTTGCGCCGGGAATGCCGGTGTGCTCCTGCGCAGGTACAGAAATACCGGAGCCATTTTCTACGGCGCGAGCAACTTGGGCGTCAAGTGGACGAACTTTATACCAAGACGGGACGCCTCCCATTCTGAAGCTCAGCCCGCTTGCGCAGGAAGCAAAAGAACAGGTAATCGCATTGTCTGAGTGGGCGGGCCGTGGCACTCCCCCTCTGCTGGCGGAGTCTTGCGATGAGCACCGGGAAGCCTGCTGATCGACCGGACCTAATTCTTCTGTCGCCGCGCTAAAACTCTTAGATATATTCGCTTAAACTGTTGATGGCTCGTTTATGAATTTGATTTTACAATCACTGATTCCGCTGGCCTTCGTCATTATTTTGGGCTGGTTTGCCGGTTGGCGGAATATTATTGATGCCCGGCACAGCTCCAGTCTGGCCACCTATGTAATGAGTTTTAGTTTTCCTTGTCTTCTTTTTGCCAAAACCGCAACTACATCGCTGCAAAACTTAGTTAACTATCGCTTTATCGCGGCTTTTAGTCTTGGGTTACTCGGGATGTATCTGGTGGCGTTTTTTGTCAGCCGCTATCTACGACGAATGTCAGTAAGCGATAGCTGCCAGACCGCATTTGTTTCTTCATTTCCAGATATGGCGTTTATGGGGATTCCTATTTTCCTCGTATTATTCGGTGAAGAAGCTCTGATTTCGATCGTGGTCGGAAATTTGATAACCAGTTTGATTATGATACCATTGACCGTTTCAATTCTTGAAATCGCGGAGGCTTCGGAGGCCAAAACCAATATCATATTTTTGGTGCTGAAAGTGTTTAAAAAACCTTTGGTTGTAGCCCCCATCATCGGAGCTATATTTTCAGGTTTAACTATCCCCATTCCAGCACTGGCGCAGGAGTCGTTAAAATTAATAGGCGGAACTACTTCAGGTGTGTCCTTGTTCGCCTTAGGTTTAATCATGTCTCAGGACAAGGTTAGCATTAGCAAACCGGTTCTGTTCAATGTGTTTAATAAAAATCTAGTGCATCCTCTGATCATGTGGGGAGTGGTCGTTGCTTTTGGTATCACCGGAGCGTTGGCTAAAGAAGCGATTTTATTATGTGCGTTGCCACCAGCAATCATGACCACGATGTTTGCGGCTAAATATAATGTGCTTAAGCTTGAGTCAAGCAGCAGCACTGTCTTGGGAACGGTTGTTGCATTATTTTCTCTGGCCATAGTTATGCGTGCTTTAGGGATCGGATCGTAAGAGGCTAATTGCCGCAAAGCGGATCAATGATCCCTGGCGCTGCTCGAAAGGTGGGACCGTCGGATGTGGACTCTGCTATCAAAATGAAGTTGCACTAGCTTGCTTTGATCGAACAGACGATTGCCGATCAAGTCATGCAGGCTGCGGTGCCGGGCGGATCAGCGTGTAGTTACAACCTCGCCTTGTTTGCGCAACTGCGGAAACTCAAGCTGCCATTCAATAATCGGGTTGGGTCGAGCGAAAACGTGTACCGTGGCCTTCCATGTCCCAGCCTCCTGGCGCAGTATTTCGAACCAATGCCCGGTTATCGTCTTGCCGTTTGCGACTACTGAGTAATCCCCAGCCATGACTCCTGCCTCATTACCGTTCAACTCCACCTGCGTGATCTTTTGATCAAAGCTGGTGGCGCCGGCATCAAAGAGCTGTTGGTAGTGCTTCTGGATTTCTGCTTTTCCTCGCATCACTTCGAGTCTGGGCAAAAGCTCGACAAAAAACGCATCCGGGGTAAACTCGGCTGCGATGCTGGCGGCATCTTTCTTATTGTACAATTGGGCGCGCTGCGCGATGAGGGCTGCAGCTGCCTCCTTAAAGTCCTGCGTATTGTCCTGCTGGGCAGCGGCGGGAAGATCTGTCCCGATCGTTATGGCTACAATGAAAAGCAGGAGTTGCCTTGCCGAGGTCATGCTCTTTGTCTGCAAGAGATCAATCATAAGGAAGGGACCAATATAGGGCGTCCCTCACGAAACGGAAAGCATTCCGTTAACGGAATACTGTCCGGTGGACTAAACCGCTGCGCGGTATGCGGCGGGGCTCAACCTGCGCGTCGATCTATTGTTTAACCTTTCGCATCGCGTCGGTCTGTGAGTTTGATGTTTACGATCACCGCCAACGCGATCACAAGACCCACAAACGCATCCTGAATATAGGCGTCAGTACCCAGCAACACGAGTCCGGTTCGTACCTCGGCCATGATAAACGTGCCGATGAAAGTGCCAACGATACTCCCTACCCCACCCGCCATCGATGTACCTCCAATCACAGCGGCGGCGATGGCCTCCAATTCCAGCCCGGTTCCTTGAGTCGGTGTCACTGTTTTGAGGTATCCAAGAGATACGAGACCTGCCAGACCCGCAGCGAGTGACGTAATCAAAAACCCAACCCTCTTCACTCGGGTTATCTTGATCCCAGCAAGTGTGGCAGCTTCAGGATTGTCCCCCGTCGCATACACCTTTACACCAAAGGCTGTTCGATGCAGGAGCAAGAAAAGCAATACTCCCCATGCCGCCATCCAAAATATGGGCACCGGTATGGTACCGAAACCCTTGCCGCGGCCCATAATGTCGAAGAATGCGGTCTCAAACTGAAAAGAAGAAATCGGTTGCCCCTGCGACAGCACCATGGCGATTCCGCGATAAACCATCATCGTGGACAGGGTAGCGATGAAGGAATTAATCTTCGTCGTTGTTACCAATAGTCCATTCAGCAGTCCCAGCATCAGCGCGGACGCCAACCCGCAGATGGCTGCCCCCCAGATCTCCAGCCCGAAGTGCTTTGCCAGTAAACCCGTAACCACGCCGGTCACGGCATAGATTGCACCCACAGAGAGATCGAACTCCCCTGAGATAATGAGCATTGTCATCGCCATTGCAATGATGCCGAGTTCCGCCGTCTGCCGTAGCAAATTCAGCAAGTTGTAAGTGGATAGAAAGACCGGAGAGGCTAAGGAAAACCCTAACCCGATTAGCAGGGCCACGATTGCGATCCCGAAATCGCGCATGAGAAGCGCGCGGCTCCACGCGCTTCTGAATCCGCTCGTCGGATGCCCGGTGTCGTTAGCTCCGCCCTTGCTGGCGTAGGTTGATTCAGGTAGTCGCTGCATGGATGATCGATTCTTTGGTTGCTTCGGCTCGGTTCAGAATGGTTCTTACTCGCCCTCGATTCATCACTAGCACGCGATCACTGAGCACTAGCAATTCTTCGATCGTCGACGAAGTGACGATGAATGAAAAACCTCGCAGGGTAAGAGCAAACATGAGGTCATAAATTTCCTTCTTCGCGCCCACGTCTACCCCGCGGGTGGGTTCATTCATAAGAATGATCGCCGGCTCGAGCAATAGCCATCGTGATAACAACACCTTCTGTTGATTACCGCCGCTAAGCGATCCGATGAGATCGTCTTCGTGGCGGAACTTGATGGAAAGCTCCTTTTTCATCGACGCGGCGCTCTCACGCATACCGGCGGTGTCCTTGAAAAGAAGATCCGCCCGCTGAGCAGTTCGCGCGATGTACAGATTTGTCTTGATATCCTGATGCGGAAACAAGCCCAGTGTCTTTCGATCTTCCGGGATATAGCCTATCCCCTGTCTGATCGCGTCGTGCGGAGACCGAATCCGGATCTGGCGATTATTGATCGTCACCTCGCCGGATTCGACCTTGTGCAGTCCAAACAAGCTCCGGACCAAGACGGACCGACCCGACCCCGTTAGCCCGGCGATCCCTAAAAGCTCACCGGCTCGCAGCGAAAAAGTGACTGATGAGAAATGGCCGGTCAGACTGAGATTGCGAACGTCGAGTACTATTCGCTGGTCGCTACTGGGCAAATCGCGCGCCGGCGGAATAAGAGTCCGCCCCGCAATCATTCTCGACAGTGTACCTACCTCGAATGCCTCTCTGGCCAACGTGCCGATATAGCGTCCGTCGCGCAGGACCACGATGCGGTCCGAAAGTTCAACGAGTTCCTCCAGCATGTGACTAACGAAAATGAAGCTGATGCCTTTCGCGCGAAGGTTCTGAATAACACGAAACAGCCGCCCGACTTCGGGCGGTGTGAGCGCCGTCGTCGGCTCGTCGAGAATGATCAGCTTCGCCTCGCGCGAGAGCACTCGTACCAGAAGAGCCAACTGCCGTTCCGCAGCGCTCACATCGCGGATAAGTGCCCTGGGATTAACATCTTCATTTAGGAGAACGCGATACAAATCGACACAACGAGCCTCCATGACACGCCAATCCGGCATGAAGTGTCTTTTCGGCATTTGCGTTCCCAGAAAAATGTTCGCCGTGATTGAGAGATGCGGGCAAATTGGGATCTCCTGGTGAAAAACCGCGAGACCGGCTCGACCGGCTGCATTTGGATCCTTGGGTGCGTAAGGCTTTTTATCGAGGAAGACAAGACCTTGATCGGCCATGTGGATACCAGCAAGAATCTTGATCAGCGTCGATTTACCCGCGCCGTTCTCGCCAGCGAAGCCAACGATCTCTCCCTGATTGACGCTGAAAGACACTTCCGACAAAGCCTGTACCGGTCCGAACCGTTTGCTGACATTTTCAATGCGGAGCAGATCAGCGGACATGAGCCGAAGATTGGGGTGGGTGCAAACGCGTTCTACGATGAAATCAGGCGCGGAGCGAGGGACTGTGCACTCAGACTTGCATCAGGGAAGCTTGAAGGATTTGACGTTTAAAAACAGGAATCTCGAGGCTCGGCAGCCGACAAAGTGATGTTCTTACGCGCAAAAGTGGGGTTCCTATGCAGACAGAGGAGACAAGGTGACGTTTTGTCGGGCAAATCTGTGCTTAAAGGGCGGGTTTAGCGATATCCTTGAGCAGCCAACTCCTTTACCTTTGCGACATTTTCCTGAGTAACTGGAGCCACACCCGTGTTGATGTCGGTCGGAGCCAGGTTGTATCGCTTAAGCAGATAAAGATTGATCACACTCTGAAACCCTTGCAGGTAGGGCTGTTGATCAATCGTGAACTGCATCTCGCCTTTTTCAATCCCGTTAAGAACATCCGCAACCAGGTCAAACGAACCTCCCGCTACTTTACCCTTCAGATTGTCGCGATCGATGATCTGTGCAATCGCCGACCCTGTAACATCTTCTACGCCGAACATGCCCTTGATGCTCGAATCCGCCTGCAATGCTGACGAGATGAGCGATACCGCGCGGACCATATCTGTTCCAGTAGCCACGACCCGGTACGAATACTTTCCACTCTGCTTATCCAGCACATCCTTCACCCCTTTGATCCGAGCTTCCAGATTTTCCGCTCCGGCGGTGTGGATGCAAAGCAATACATGGCCGCCGTCGGGGACAACTTTAAGGATCTGCTGTCCCATAGATACGCCCGCCTCATAGTTACCTTGGCCGATGTAAGCGAGCCGTCCGCTAGTCGGCGCGTCCGCGTTCAACGCAATTACCGGAATACCGCGTCCTATTGCTTCCTTCACCACATCATTAAACGCGGTGGGATCAGGCATCGTCGTGGCGATGCCATCGACGTTCTGTGCAATGGCAGATTTGATGAAATCAATTTGCTTCTGAATATCGAACCCGGAAGGACCGGTGTAAGTCACGTCCGCGCCGACCAATTTTCCGGCGTCTTCAGCGCCTTTACGGACGGGTACGAAAAACGGCACAGCGGTGGCATGTGTGACGACAACAAACTTGTACCTCTGGTTGGGCTTACCAGACGTATCAGTCCCAGCAGCCAGAACCTGAGGAAGTGCAGGGCTCAACCCAATGAGGGCGAGCCCAATAAATGCAGCGAGTGCTTTCGGCAGAATCTTCATTTAGTCTAGGGGTGTGCTTTCCAAACCACTGGTCGATGAATCGCATCCGGCGTGGTTCGGTAGAACCTCACCCTACGGATTTCTTGATACAAGGTCAATGAATTGGCGCCCGTCCTCGGCTGCCATCGTTGACGGTTAGCAGGATTCGGACGAGAAAGCCCCCCACTTTTCGTGTTGGATTTTGCTGGCGCAACTCTCGACGCTCCGACTGTTCGCGCGTGAGTTTCAATACATCCCTGCTTTAAAACTTGCCCAACTGGGCTACAACATTCTCCAGTTGGGAACGCCAAAAACGCATTGCATGATCAAAAAGAGATCGTGCGCGCTGACAGAATGACGACACTACATAGGCAGAATCGCATTTCAAAATGAAACAGATGTTCATCGTCGGTCATGGTGGTCCGGAGAAGCTGCAGCTGCGTGAATCCCCTGACCCGAGCCCAGCCGGGGGCGAGATCCGGGTTCGCGTAAAAGCCAGCGGCGTTAACTTTGCCGACATCCTCGCACGCCAGGGCCTTTATCCCGACTCGCCCAGGATTCCCTGCGTCGTTGGCTACGAAGTTTCCGGCACGGCGGATACAGTAGGTTCCGGCGTGGACCAGTCCTGGGTCGGCAGGGACGTCTTTGCGCTGACGCGTTTCGGCGGCTATTCGGACGTAGTGGTCGTGCCGGAGAAACAGCTCTTTACGAAACCGGCCTCGCTCTCCCATAAACAAGCTGCGGCAATCCCGGTAAACTACCTCACCGCATGGCAGTTGCTCGTAGTCATGGGCTCGCTGAAGCGCGAGGAGACCGTGCTGGTTCACAATGTCGGCGGCGGCGTCGGACTTGCCGCGATCGACATCGCGCTCCACATCGGCGCCAAGATCTACGGAACGGCAAGCAGCGGCAAGCACGCCTTCCTGAAGCAGCGCGGTCTTGACGAAGCCATCGACTACCGCACGAAGGACTGGGCGGCCGAACTGCACCGGCTCACCAATGGAAAAGGTGTGGCGCTCATCACCGATCCGCTCGGTGGCAATCAGTGGAGGAAGAGCTACAAGGCGCTGCGTTCCACGGGACGGCTCGGCATGTTTGGTGTTTCGGTGGCAACGACGTCGAAGCTGTTCGGGCCATTGCGTCTGCTGCCGGTTGCGCTCGGCATGCCGTTCTTCCATCCGCTCTCGCTGATGGGTTCAAACAAATCAGCCTTCGGCGTGAACCTTGGCCACATGTGGCACGAGAGCGACATGATCTCGAGTTGGATGGAAATACTGCTGAAGGGCGTTGCGGATGGCTGGGTTCGTCCCCATGTGGACAAGAGCTTTCCGCTCGAGCAGGTCGGCGAGGCGCAAACTTATATAGAAGAGCGCAAGAACACCGGGAAGGTAGTCTTGACGACTTGAGAGGACTGACAGTTTTTGATCGTTGGCGACGACCGCGGTGATTTTCTCCCAATGATTGGAGATAAGGGAGAATGTTCGGTTATACTTGTGTATGACTACAATAGTCGCCGTTTCGTCGCGAGTGGAGCAGCCGAAGGTGAACCAGCTGCTTGGTCCGGCGTTGAAGAGTCTCTATGACGTCGAAGTTTATCTAAGAAAATCGACGCTCGAGGCTGAACTTCGGGAATTGGTGAAGCTGCGCGTCTCCCAGATTAATCGATGTGCTTATTGCATTATCTATCATCGCAGGGATGCTCTCAAGCTTGGGGTCACTGAACGAAAGATTCATCTGCTTAACGCCTGGCTGGAGGCGTCCGAATATTCGGATCGAGAGCGCGCCGCGCTGGCTTGGGCGGAAGCGGTCACGCTAATCTCGGTGCATCATTTGCCCGACGAGGTCTACGCGGAAGCCGGCCGCGTTTTCTCCGAGCAGGAACTCGTTGACCTCAACCTCGCCGTGATGAGCATTAATTCGTGGAACCGGCTTTCGATCGCCTTTCGGTACGAACCGGAACGCGAATGAGATCGAAGGACCAATGTTGAGGCAAGCACCACATAATGTCCGCCCCTCAACCCCATACACCGTGATCAGCTTAGCCTCAATGTTAAGCGTTCCTCAAGAACCGGCACCAGCAGCAAAATAAAAAAGGGCTCCAGTGCCGGTGGGATTACTCGTATATCCTGCGGAAAGACTGGCTGGTTGAGCTCCGGCGCGAATGGGTGGCGCCAGGAAATACCATCCTTCGCGCGTATTGAGGTCAGTAGGTTTCACAATTCAAAACCCGTTCTTTTGCAGTCTTTCCCTGCGGCTTTGGGGACACCTTTCAGTTGCTCTCCAGACTGGCAATCGCTTCGTCCTCGACCAGGTGCAGGCTGCCGTCCTCGGTCAATGCGATCACCAGCTCAGGCCTGCGCTCCGGTAACAGGATGTCGGTTTCTTGCGAGACCAGTATTTGCTTTCCGCCTGTGGTCTCAATGGTGAACGGCCGGAAAGGTGTCCGTCCAATCAGTACCTTGATTTCTTCTGTTTTCATTTGTTGTGAGCGAACTCCTCTGTGGTTGGCGAGTGATCGGTGGCCTTGAGTTAATCGGTGGCCGTGATCGGCACCACCTTGTCGTCGGCCTTGAGCAAGCGTCCAAGACCCCTGCGGCGCGGGTCCGCTTATCCACGTAGTACTGCGACGTGATCCCCACATCAGCGTGCCTTTCGCTGTTTTAGCTAATAGCTTATTGTAGCCTATATCAACCGGAAAGTCCGGAAGTTAATCCCGCTGAAGCGGCTTCTGGCCCGGTGCCAGACAATGGCTATCAACTATTTAGGACTATTCCCTGCCCGAATAGTCGACACACTCAGCGCTACCGCGCAAAATCCAAATGTCGCGGTGCCGTCCTTGCCAAACCTTGTCCATCGCGTCAGCGATGATTTCGCCAATCGTTTTATCCCAGTTGGCCGATACGGTTGCGACCTGAGCGAAACGATCACCTCAACCGCCTGCATGATACCGCGCTGAAGCCAGGTCGGATTTGCGCCGGCGGTCACGTCCTTGAGGCTTTCGCGGAAGATCGACTCGGCCAGAACGGTCGCGGCCGTTGTGCCGTCACCGACCCATAATGCTCACCTGTAGACTCGCATGATCGCGTAGTAATGCGCCCAACGCCAGAGTCAACACATCCGTAAAACTCCTTACTTTCTAGCGATGTATTAACAACTGCGGTGTCTCTCAATGGGCAGTTAAGCTCGGGCTCTGCGGTGAGATTTCTGAGTGAAAGATCTCGATTGTTATTCGTCGCAATATTCGATTTTTTTTACGTTTGATGGTAAATGTTGAAGTGCCGGTGTCGTATCAAGGTTCAAGAAGCTGGAAGCTCAGGCGGCGCCGGCTTCGGAAACGCAGCAATGAATGATTTTACTCCACGCGCCCAACAGGTCTTGGTGCTTGCGAGCAAGGAGGCCGAGCGGTTCAACCACAACTACGTGGGAACTGAACACCTGTTGCTCGGGCTGATCAAACTTGGACAGGGCGTAGCAGTTAATGTGCTGCAAAGGATGGGACTCGATCTGGAGATGGTTCGCATGGAGGTCGAGAAGCATGTCGGTTCGCCTCCTGAGACAAAGATGATCGGGAACATTCCGTACACGCCGCGCGTCAAAAAGGTTTTGGCTTTAGCAGCCAAAGAGGCCAAAACGTTAAATCATTCTTACGTCGGTACCGAACACATTTTGCTGGGACTCTTGCGGGAAGGTGAGGGAGTTGCCGCAAGGGTATTAAAGAGTCTGGAAGTTGATCCCGCACGAACGCGAAACGAAATCTTAAAAGAATTGGACCCGAACTTCACACCGCCTGAAAGCGAGGCTGAGTTCCCACAGGTGGGCGACAAGAAAGATGTAAAGACGCCCGCCTTGCGTGCATTCGGCCGCGATCTGACCGAGTTGGCGAAAAAGGGCGAGCTGGATCCTGTCATCGGTCGCAAGAACGAGATCGAACGCGTGATTCAGATCCTCTGCCGACGCACCAAAAACAACCCGGTGCTGATCGGTGAAGCAGGTGTTGGAAAAACCGCCATCGTCGAAGGGCTGGCTCAAGAAGCCTCGGCTGCCAACGTGCCGGAATTGTTGCGTGATAAACGCGTCATCACGCTCGATCTTGCGCTGATGGTAGCCGGGACAAAATATCGTGGGCAGTTCGAGGAGCGACTCAAGGCTGTAATGGATGAGATTCGTCGATCGAAGAATGTCATCCTCTTCATCGATGAGCTGCACACGATCGTCGGTGCGGGTTCGGCAGAGGGCGCCATGGACGCCTCAAACATTATCAAACCGGCACTCAGCCGGGGCGAACTGCAGTGTGTTGGAGCGACCACCCTCAATGAGTACCGAAAGTACATCGAAAAAGATGCAGCGCTCGAACGCCGATTCCAGACAGTCAAGGTCGAAGCGCCAACCGTCGAGGAAGCGGTTCAGATTCTGAAAGGCTTGCGCCCGAAGTACGAGACCCATCACAAAGCCAGGCTTACCGACGAGGCGCTAGAAGCAGCCGTTCGGCTTTCCGATCGATATATCACCGGTCGTTTCCTGCCGGATAAGGCCATCGATGTCATGGACGAAGCGGGCGCTCGTGCGCGCATCAATTCTATGACTCGGCCGCCGGATGTAAAAGAGCTCGAGAAAAATATCAAGACGATCCGCGCCGAGAAAGAAGCGGCGATCAAAGCCCAAGATTATGAAAAGGCAGCGGCGTTGCGAGATTCCGAACATCATACCAAAGACAAGCTGGAGCGAATTTTAAATGGGTGGCGGGAACAGCGCGATGAGCGCGAAGTCATCGTCACGGGCGACGATATCATGCACATCGTGTCCAAGTGGACCGGGGTGCCGCTGAACCGCATGGAGCAAAAAGAAGCGCAAAAACTCCTCAAAATGGAGGAGGAGCTGAAGCAGCAAGTCATCGGCCAAGACGAGGCGGTGATCGCCATCAGCAAAGCGTTGAGACGCTCCCGGGCCGATCTGAAAGATCCACGTCGCCCAATCGGGTCGTTCATCTTTTTGGGTCCAACTGGCGTCGGAAAAACGTTTCTGGCACGTTCCTTGACCGAGTTCATGTTTGGTGATGCCGACGCTCTGATTCAGATCGACATGTCTGAGTATATGGAGAAATTCACCGCGTCGCGCCTGATCGGTTCGCCTCCTGGCTATGTGGGCTACGAAGAAGGCGGTCAGCTTTCCGAGGCGGTGCGACGGCGCCCCTACTCCGTTGTGCTATTCGATGAGATCGAAAAGGCTCACCCGGATGTCATGCATCTACTGCTCCAGATTCTGGAAGAGGGCAAAATCACCGACAGCCTTGGCCAAAAGATCGATTTCCGGAACACGATTATAATCATGACCTCGAACGTGGGCGCCGAACTGATCAAACGCCAAACGTCGTTGGGCTTTGGCGCGATGGCCGGCCATGGATCGTACGAGGCGATGCGCGACAAGATTCTGGACGAATCAAAACGGGTGTTTAAACCGGAATTCTTGAACCGGTTGGATGACATGATCGTCTTCCACCAACTCGAGCGGAACGACCTAGTCAAGATTGTAGATCTCGAGGTGGCAAAAGTCATCGAGCGGATACGCGCCAAGGATATCAAGGTTCACCTGGATACAACCGCAGTCGAGTTCCTGATCGATAAGGGATACGATCCAACCTACGGCGCTCGACCGATGCGCCGTGCTGTGGAGAAATACCTGGAGGATCCACTGGCTGAGGGGTTCCTGCGAGGGAACATCAAGCAGGGCGACACGTTGGAGGTGCACGCGGCTGGTGAACAACTGGGATTCAACGTAGCTCAGCCACAACAGGGTGAGCCTGCAAACGGAAGTCCGCTAAGAAGTCGGGGGTGATGCAGAAGAACGGCGAGGCCGATGGGTGTATCGCCAGCCCACAATCATTTCTCCGAGCTTGGTCCTTTGGTCGATTCCAGAAACGCAACCGCTTCCTCGAGGGTAGTAAAGCTTCCGATCGAGTAACGCACGCCGGTCTTCGTGTTGTGAGCGTCGACCGTCCAATACTTCGGCGACCCGCCACGCTCCGATGGAAAGCCTGTGAAAATTACCTCGGTCACGAAGTCGCCGGATTGCTCGCTTTTGACTACCTTCCCGCCTGCGTTTTGCTCCCACCATGCCTTCCAAGTCTCTCGAGAGCAGGCCACCGGAACATTCCCCTCACCTAACGTTGCGTAGAGCACCTGCGCGTAGGACTCCTCAATCTGGAGAGCTGCATGGGCATCGTTAGCGGCGTCTAGCTCGCGAGAAATGGCGCGGCGGCCGTCTGTGCGCGTTACGAGCACACTGTAATCGTCGCCCACGTTCGGCACGACCTCTGCGGACTGAACAGAGGTAAACTTATTGAATTCGTTCGCGATAAATTCGGCTTCCGAGAGAGTCATAAACGGAGCTGCTGCTCGCTTACGCAGCTCAGCACTTTACTCTCGCGGGCAAGAAGATGCTACAAAAGTCCACCGAGTCCCCGATGATCGGAGAGACGCCATGGAGCGACGGCCAGAAGGAGGTCATCTTGCGCAGGGTCCGCTGCGGCGCGATGGGCTTCATGCCGATCCATGCCGCGAGCGACGCCTGCGTTGGCTGGCCGGATTATGGATGCCTGGTGGGAGCGCGGTTCGACGGGCATCCCTGGACACAGGAGTTCACAATCGAGGTCGTCGATGGCGGACACCCAGGGCACGCGGCACTTCGGGCCCCGATGGCGGCTTACTGACGAAGTCTACCTCTTCCGCGAAATGCGAGCGGATTGACAAGTGTTGTTACGCGCCCTCGCCTCGGATCTCGACATGGGCCTGAAGGGCGCGCGGGTCCCCGAGGTTGGCATCCTGCTTGCATGGTGTTTCCGCGAAGGGGCGGGGCCGGGTGTTCTACACGGCCCTGGGCCACTTCTCAGCCCCCTACGAGTCCCCGATGTTTCTTGGGCATCTGTTCGGCGGGCTTGAATGGATCTTGAGCGAGGATGATTAATATCAGCAATCAGTTGACGCAAAGTAAAAACAGGCTTACCAGATCGCCCAGAGCATCGATTATTTATATTTTTAGATACGACCCCAAAGCTGGGGTGCGGAGTGGGAATCGGCTTACTGACGAGCGAGTCGATAGCTGAATCCGTGCCAACGCGTTGCGCCTTCTCACAGGGCAAGGAGGCGAAGTGGGGGATCAATCAACGAGCCGGCTAAGGCAGGGATTGTTCATCATCTTTAAAAACGCTCAGGGCATCACTTTGCATCGCCATCTCGAAGAAGCGGCTATCTTCTAGCGCAAATTTGAGAAAAAGATCACCCGCTCCGATCGAAAGGAGAAGGGCAAAAAGAAAAATGGCTGGGGCGAAGGCACCCACGGCCCAAAATGTTGGCACCAAAAAGAATCCACAGACGCCGAGGCCAATCAGCGATAGGAACAGGCAGGTCCATTGAGCAAGGAGATACTGAAACCTGGCATCCCGAATCTTGTAAGTCAAAAGAATCCGCAAAGCCTTCGGAGTGCTGACTAAGTAGCTGAGGGGGCCCGTTTCCTCATTGGATAGTAGTTTGCTGCGCATCATTGTGTTTGGATCCTTTGCTGGCCAGAGGAATCTCGTAAAGTTGATCCCTCCATATTACCCAAGACTAACCATAATTACGATAGTAACGCGTTCCCGTCAAATATTTTCGCCCCAAACAGAACGCTCGCGCTGGTTCCGTGGTTATAGTTTGTGGATGGTATCTAAGGGTCTTGGGGCACTAGCTGCAGCTCATCTGGACGCAACGGAATGCGCCTTTATTTGCGAGAGCTTACTCTAAAATCTCTCGGATCCCAGCAATATTTGCACTACGATCGCAAATTATGGTGAGAGGTGGCCGTGGATGTCTTGCAAAGGCGTAGTTTGCAATCGAGCAAGAGCTCGATTTGTGAGCTCGAAAGAGGACTTCAGCTTAGCTCTCCACGCCCTGCTCTTGACAATCCGAGGTTACCAGAAGTAGCGCGACATGCGGTTTTCCCCCGCGAATGTATCCCCATTAAACGCGGCGATATCATCGATTAGCGACCCAGAAATGATTCGGCCAGGAGTTCAAGATCATCTGGTCACGCCGATTCGTTGAGAGCGGTGAGAAGATTGTCGACGGCGGCGGTCGTCGCTCGATCGATGCTCTCTTGGGTATAGCCCCCGAGGTGAGGTGTTGCGATCACCTTGGGATGAGCCAAAAGCGCCGATAGCGGCGGTGGTTCGACACGAAATACATCGGTTGCAAACACAGATAACTGGCTCCGGTCCAAGGCTTCGAGAGCGGCCTCCTCGTCGACAAGATTGGCCCGGGCGGTGTTAATCAATATTGAACCCGGCTTGAACCGCTGCAGCAAATCGGCGCTGATGAGAGGACTTGCGCCGTCGGACGCCGGACAGTGCAGGCTAACGATATCTGCGTCTGGAACGGCATTGAACAGGTCGGTGAAATCAAGCCGTGAATCGACGGAATGCACGACCGATTCGGAACTGAAGGGATCCACGATCGCGACTCGCGCGTTCAGGGCCAATCCCATCGTCGCTACTTGGCGCCCGACCGCCCCGAAACCGACGACAGTGAAGCGTTTGTTTCCGATTTCGGAGCCTTGTTCGCGCTTCCACTGACCATGCCTGAGGCTTTCGGAAAGAAATGGTAAACGCCTCAACGCGGAGAACGCGAGGGCAATGGTAAGCTCAGCCACACCGCGAGAATTTGCCGCAGGGGCACGCAAGACCTTGATCTTCCGTTCTCGCGCGGCGGCGAGGTCAATGTTGTCGATTCCTGTCCCGTTCCGGCTAATCACCTTCAGGTTGTCAGCCGCCGCGATGACCGTGCGCCCTATGGGCTCGACTCCTGCGATCCAACCGACACATCCCCGAAGAAGGCCCATCAGCTCCGGTTCTGAGGGTGTCTGACCCGCGGCCGAATAAATCAACTCGTAGCCGGCTTCGAGCAGAGGACGGAGTAGCGGCGAATGGTGCAATGTCAAAGACCGCGGTGTGATCAGGATCTTCACGTCTCAGATTCCCGCATGAATGGCAGGACGGCGCCGCGAGTTTGGTTCCGACTTGCGCATAACTTCCCGGGTGACGGCGGTAACATCGTCCTCGCCGCTGAGGATACAACGGGGAGTGGCTCCAGCTTTCACAAAAACCGCCTTTGAACGGCGAAATTAATACCAGAACTGTTGCGAATCGACGGATTTTCTTTACTCCCACCGAGAGGTATTTCGCCGAACCCTAGCGGGAGCAAGCCCGATTGACGATTAATGGCGCGAGTTGAACATTGCCGGATCCGGATTGCGTGCGAGGGTGGCGGTATCCCTTTTTCTTTTGAGTGGAAACGAAGTTTGGTTGGAGTTGTGCGATGGACGATGTGAAATCCGCGGAGAAACAGGCTCGAGACAAATCCTCGGAAGACGATCAAGCCGAAAAAGAGGCGAAAGCCGCCGCTGATGCCAAGGCGGAAGAGCTTCGCATCGCATTGGAGACGAAAATCGAGCAGGGCAAGAGCACATTGGGAGACCTGCCCAAGCCGGGCGGCTAGCCGCTGGGAAAAACTAATGGGCCAAGCGGCTGCGAGACCCCAGGCAGGAAAGGGCTTGGAAGAGGTTCCGGCCAGCAACTCTTGCCAACAAGCGGAACAAGGCTTTCTAAGCGCTTTTGGTTTCCACAGGAGCGGGTTGCTCGAGAGATTTATGGTACCACGCTGGTGTCCGGTAGCGGAAAACAAAGCAAACTAGCTTTGTGATCTCATCGGCGCCTTTGGCAAAGAAGACTCCATACAGGCCCAGGTCTGTGAACAACCCGAGAAACATCGCGAGCGGTAGCCCCACGCCATATGTTCCCGCGAGATTTGTCATCAAGACGAATTTCGTGTCGCCGCCCGCTGCTAAGAGGCCATTTCCAAATATCCCGTTCAAAACTTTTGCCGGCTGAAAACAAGCAACGATCAGAATTCCACCCACTACGAAGCGCAAAACTTCGGCGCCGACTTTGGGAAAAAGGATGGAAACGAAAAGGCTAACCCCGGCGAAAAGAATTCCCAAAACGACCGAAGTTACGAAGCCGAGTTTCAGAACGACGTTAGCGTGTTTCTTTGCGGCCTGCACGGATCCAGTCCCGAGTTTCTGTCCGACAGCTGCCACCGCCGCGGGTCCCAAACCAGCCGCTGCCACGATGAAGATGTTTTCGATCGTTGTTACGATTTGACTTGCAGCCAGCGAGCTGGTCCCTAAGCGGATGAACACGAGAGCGTAAATAAAACTACCCGCTCCCCAAAGCACCTCGGAGACCGCAATTGGTGTTGTCAATCCGATCAACTTAGCTGAGGTCGAATTGACTTTCGAACCGGGAACCGGCCAATGCCAGCGCATGCCTTTTTTAAGATAAAATGTTCCGAGTAGCACGAGGCAACGGAGAAATTGGGATATCAGGGTTGCCAACCCGGCACCAGCAACGCCGAGTCTCGGGATTGGTCCGCAGCCGAGCACAAAGGCAAATCCCAGGCCGGTGTTCAGGACGACCGAAGCGATCGTGATAGTCATCGGCGTCCTTGAATCGCTGAGCGATCGAAAAGCGGCGCTCGTCACAGTACCTAAAACCATTAGCGGCAAAGAGGCCGCAAAGAATCTAAAGTATCCGTTGGCGAGTTCTGCCAGGTCATCGTGAGCGCCAACCAGAACAAGCAGTGGCTTAGAGAATATTATCAAGAGTAACGCTGATATCGCGCCGAACGTCCCTGCGACAGTTTGACTGATCGCCGCTGTCCTTGAGACATCCTCCATGTCCTTGCGTCCATATGCCTGTGCGATCAACGCGCCGCTGCCCGTACCGATGGCAGCGCACAGGAGAATAGCGATCGCCGCTATGCTGTTAGAGAGGCCAACTGCCGCGACAGCGGTGGCGCCAAGAAGACCGACAATGATTTGGTCGACGACATTGAAGGACATCTGGAAGACGGACTCCATGCTTACAGGTAGTGCCACCTCCAGGACCCTTTTTAACACCGCGTGTCTTTGTTTGTCGCTCACCCGGTGTTCCTTTCAGAATGCACATTGGAATCTCAGCAGGTCCTTTAAGCCCCATAACGTTGCGTGTTGCACCTACGATTCGCGCGGCCACAACGAACGGATCTATCCGGACCGGTGCCGAGCCGAACATTCGATTCTGCCAACAAATTGAGTCCGCTGGGGAATGGGGGCGCGAAGTGACAGGGAATAAATCAATTCCTCCTTGTAGCCGGTTCACGAATCATGCCGGAAAAGCAGGAACCCGCGGCCTGGGGGAGTGCACAATAGCAACGAAAACAAAATAACGACTTATGAAATTTTCAACTTTAAATGATCTCTACATCGAACAACTCAAAGATCTGCATAGCGCAGAAACGCAACTAACGAAGGCCTTGCCGAAAATGGCCAAGGCAGCGAACAGCCCGGAATTGAAGGCCGCTTTCACCAAACACCTTGAGGAAACAAAAGAACAGTTGGCGCGTTTAAACGAAATTGGTGAAAAGTCGAACAAATCCCTTACGGGTCACACCTGTGCCGCGATGAAAGGCCTCATTGAAGAGGGTAGCGAGTGGATGGAAGAGGATGCCGAGCCGGAGGTTATGGATGCAGGGTTGATCGCAGCCGCCCAACGTGTGGAGCATTACGAGATGGCTGGATATGGCACCGTACACACCTTTGCCGAGCTTTTGGAGGAGGACGATGCCGCCGAACTTCTAGCCGAAACGCTAAAGGAAGAAGAATCGGCAGATAAAAAGCTAACCACCTTGGCCAAATCGATTAACGTCGAAGCCAAAGCCTAGCCACGCGATTCCACCGCGGTCCGTAGCGATTGCGCAGACCGCGGTGAGGGTCAATCGCAGTTAATACTTGCTTTCGCTTAGCAATCGTTTCCTGATTTTGTTTTAAAGGTTGGCGCCCTCTCAACGTCTCACCGAAGACAAGTTTTCCTCGATAAGAATCGGGGCGCTACCTATGCAGAAATTGAATTACGCGTGGGTCAGCTCGCTCCTTGCACGGTTGGGGAATTGAGATCAAGGGAACTCGTGGGCACCGTTGAGGGATGTTTCTCGAGTCTTCGGTGACTGTGCAGCTCCCTGTTTACACAGAGGAACATTTTCTCTTCGATGATGTTCTTTCCGACGTGAAAGCTTTTCGCTCGCTCAAGGATAATTTTTTCTGCCTTGGTAAGCCGCTCATGCTGCAAGAGGTACTGGCTCCAAGACGGAACCATGATTTCGACGCGGAAGGTGTTGAGTCGCCCTAAATCTTCGTGAAGCCGCCAGCTGAAGGCGCCGTTTCGCAGGTGAACCATCCGGACATGTTTCATCGTTTCTAAAAACTCGCCTTCACGTGCCCGATCCATTTCGATGTCAAAGTGGATTGAAACAGGCCCATCACTTGGCCGGGGCAGGTTGATGAGCTTATGGGAGAAGCCCGTTACGGGCGCGGGCTCTAGGTTGAGCGTCCTTGTAAAATTTATCGACAAGGGAATAGCGGCGAGAAGACTGAGGATTAGAAGGGCCGCTCCCGCGAATAAAGCATGATTGACCCCGAAAACAGTTGCAGCCGCTCCCCAGGCGATTCCGCCCAAGGCCATTGCTCCTTGGGAAAACATGATAAAGGTGGCGTTCATCCGGCCTCTCGCCCAATCTGGCATCGCGCGCTGTCCCGCGATCCAAAGCTCTGAGGCGGATAAAGTCCATCCAATCCCGGCCAGAGCAGCCACATACATAAACTGCATCTGATCACGGACGCACGCCATGAGAAGGTAAACAATCGCAATCAAGATATTAGCAACGATGGTTAACATGTTAGGAGAAATATGTGCTCGAATCCATGCCGCTACGACAATTGCTGCTATTACGGCTCCCGCAGCCATAGAGCTGAACATAAGCCCACAACCCAGCGCTGTTAGTTTGAGTTCCTTGAGGCCGACAATCGGTATGAGCGCGGGAATCAGCGAGATAAAAAAGGCAAAGAGGGTATTCCGTATTAACACCACCTTTATCCCCGGCGCATGCCGGACATACCGAATTGAAGTAAAGAAGGACTCCAGGAAGTTTTCTAATGGTAGCTTATCGGGTTTTACTTTCCGGTTCCACGCCAAGACGGCCAGGATCACGACCAGAAAGCAGATCGCGGATAGCGTAAATATCCAGCGTGCGCCGACTAGCGGAAGTAATATGCCGCCAACAGTCGGTCCAATAATCCCTGAAATAGACAGCTGTAAGCCGCCCAGGATCGTGGCCGAGTGCAATTCCTCATTCGATACCACTTCCGGTACAATTGCCGGCCAGGCAGGAGCGCTGAAGGCGAGACCGATCCCGAGCAGAAAGACACAGGTAAGAATCACGTACGGATTGAGAATCCGTAGGTAGGCAAAGACGGCGAGCAGTCCGGCGGCGACAGCTAACCAAAGGTTCATGACCCAAAGCAATTTGCGGCGATCTACAATGTCCAGCAATGCCCCTGCCGGCAGAATGAAGAGAAAGAAGGGCAAAGACGCGACAGTTGACATCAACGATAAAAATAACGGCGATGGGTTCAGCTTATACATCGCCCAGACCGCGGCACAGTCGAGAGCGGCGACACAGGTTCCAGAGAGAACACTTGCAAACCAAAGCCTTCCGTACACCGGATTTCGCAAAGCGGCAAAAGGCGACGCGTTCAGATTCTCGTTCATTGGAGCGCTCCTACCGTTGCTTCGACTCCCGTCCCCTTCGAGAAGAGCACTTCTCCCATCCCTTAGCCAGCATCACATCATAAAAGGCCCTAGAAATAAAGCAGCCTTTTGGCCTCATTCCCATTCCCTCGGCTTGCTTTATCCTTTATGTGTAGCACCTCAAGGGCGCTGGAAAGCGTTCCTGCGGCGCGTTACGTATGCCTTTGCACACCGGGTCGAACTTCGGAGCCGGCGAACCCTTGCCGAACGTTGGAAATATTAGTTGGGGTCATCAGCTCACTCCTGGTCACAACCCTGATATGGCCCCGTTACGCCCGGGAAGAGTTCCTCGAAGCGGCACGCGTTCCTCTACGAACGATTAGCGAATTGGTCGTAATGCAGACGGAAGCGTACGTCCGCCCGATGGACACTCCCGCCAGCCTGGAACAAATTTACCGAACTTTCGCCGGACGGTTGTCCGATCTAAAAAATCTGCTGCAGGCCGGGGCGCGGGAAAGCACCGTTTTCAACGCGCGACTGTCAAATTACAATGCGTTTCTGGTTTCGCTCACTAACCTGTTTCATGTCGTACTCGATCTAAGCCGGAGGCAAGTAGACCCTGCAATTTTGAGTCACATCCGGGATGAACTTGGCTTGATGGCCGCCGCAATCTCCGAGGAGTTTGACATATTGACTGGACCGCATCGCCCAGGCGAAAAACTACGTTCAAGCCGCTTGGATGAGGCGTTTTCAGCCTTCGAGACAAAGGTCAATGAGATTCGAGAACAGGGAACTTTCCTCGCGCTACCGCTCAAAGTCACGACCGCGTTTTATGGGCACTTCTCTGCTCTGCGCTCGCTCCGGAGTGAATTAAATAACATTCGCAGAGGAGTGGAGGGTTTGCCCCGCCTCGGCCAACCGACACCCGAAGCAAGGCCTCACTGGGACTTTTTGCCCTCTATCGACTGGTTTTGGGTAAAGGTAGGGCTAAAAGGTGGTTTAGCAGCCGTGGTTTCAATCGTTCTCCTGAAGTGGGTCAATCCGCCCGGACCAGCTTCAATTCCTCTCTTTGCGTGGACGCTCACTATTTTTGGACGGCCCTTCCTGCGGGCTGGGGGGACGGGTGATTTACGGGCCTTTCGGAATGCATTCCTCGCGACCCTTGCACTTGCCGGTTGCGGGTTCCTGCTCGTTCTCATCACGCCATTTCTGGCTGATTATCTCGTAATGAATTTGGTATTGTTCCTCATTTTGTTTGCATTCGGCTTCCTCACCGCTCGCAGCGCTGGCATTAATTTTTGGATACTGCTCGGGCAGTTAGGCGTCAGTGCCTTCGTCGGGCTAAATCCGCAGGAGCCCGTAGCGTCGCGGACGATCATCGATACTTTTCGTGGTTTGATGATCGGAATGTGGATCGGTACGGTCGTAGGCAGACTCATTTGGCCGGTCTTGCCGCAAAGAGTGTTGCAGGAAAATTTGCTCGCGGTTTTTGCGCAAATCAAAGCGTTGCTGAGCGGCGATCCGCATCGGGAAAAAATTCAAACTCAACTGGCGATTCTCCCAGTAGAGGCCCTGCAGGCGACTCGTCAGATTCGAATTGCCGGATGTCCCCAAGAGGAAAGGGATCGAGTCGGCGCCTTAGTTCGCGCGCTGCAAGCCCTGGTGACCCACGTCACAGACCTGATTTCTCGGAAACAACTCTTGCCGCAATCCACACGAGTGGTCCTGAGGCCGCAGCTCGAGAATTTGGAAGCCGGGTTTAAGCAGATGCTGGACGCCTTTGCCAAATGTATCCGTCAGGGCGACTGCAGGCGCGAACTGCCGAGCGTCCTCGACAGGCTGGCCGAAATGGACCGGGCAGTCGAAAGGATTCGCCAAATGCGAATCCTGGTGGGCGAGAATATGGAAGCGGCGTTGCGGACTCTGGATCTCGTGGATCGTTATCATGCAACCGGCGAGGCACTGGAAGAGTGCGGGCGACTAGTTCAAACCCTGGAGATTCAGCGGTATTGGGGCGACTATGCGTTGTAGCAAGAAAGAACCTCATCCTGCTACATCCAGGTCCATGCCGTTAGCGCCAGAAATGCCGCTAGCCCCGCTACGAGCTCCCCGCTTCCTCGAAGTTTGGTCTTTGCGGGCTAACGTTACATGCGGCAGATGAGAAGTTCACGTTCGTAGATAAGTTCCTTCGGGAGGTGGGTGTGCAGGTCGAGGAAAAGCTCCTCGTTACCAATGATTTCCTCTCGCCAGGCGGCGCGGTCCACCCGTTGGAGTTCCTCGAACTTTTCCTTCGGAAAATCCAGTCCGTCCCACTTGATGTCTTCGTAACGAGGTTGCCAGCCGATGGCAGCTTCTTTGCCGCGGGCGCGACCGCAAGCCCGGTCCACAATCCACATCAGCACGCGCATGTTTTCGCCGAAACCGGGCCAGAGGAATTTGCCGTCCGCGCCCTTGCGGAACCAGTTGACGTGAAAAATGCGGGGAGTTTCGCTGAGCGAACGCTGCATATTGATCCAATGGCGAAAATAGTCGCCCATGTGGTAACCACAAAACGGCAGCATAGCCATGGGATCGCGGCGAACCTTACCTAATTGGCCCGCGGCCGCTGCGGTCATCTCGGACCCCATTGTCGCGCCCATGTACACACCTGCGCTCCAGTTGAACGCCTGGTAAACCAGCGGCATGGTCGTGGCGCGGCGTCCGCCGAAGATGATCGCGCTGATGAGCACGCCCTCGGGATCCTCCCACGCAGGATCGATGGTTGGGCATTGAGAGGCCGGAGCAGTGAAACGTGCGTTCGGATGGGCGGCCTTGGCGCCGGTCTCTTTGGCAATCGCAGGCGTCCATCTATTTCCCTGCCAGTCGAGACACTCCGGCGGAGGCGGATCACTCATGCCCTCCCACCAGACCCCTCGCTCTGGCGTAAGGGCAACGTTGGTGAAAATCGTGTTCCTCGCAAGTGACGCCATCGCGTTTGGGTTTGTCTTCAGGGAAGTACCGGGAGCGACGCCGAAGAAGCCAAATTCCGGATTGATCGCACGGAGGCGACCCTCCGCATCGGGTCGAATCCAGGCAATGTCGTCGCCAACAGTCCAGACTTTCCACCCTTCCTGCCGAAAACGGTGAGGTGGAATGAGCATCGCGAAATTAGTCTTGCCGCAGGCGCTGGGGAAAGCCGCAGTAACGTAGGTTTTCTTGCCCTCCGGATTTTCCACCCCGAGAATGAGCATGTGCTCGGCCATCCAGCCCTCGTCGCGAGCGATGTTGGAGGCAATGCGAAGGGCGAAGCATTTTTTCCCAAGCAGGGCGTTGCCGCCGTAACCCGATCCGTAGCTCCAGATTTCACGGGTCTCGGGAAAGTGAACAATGTATTTTTCTGCGTTGCAGGGCCATGAGACATCCTTTTGACCGATCTCAAGTGGAGCGCCGACCGAGTGTACGCAGGGCACGACTCGTTTAGAGTTGGCTTCGATTACCTTGTAAACCGGCAAGCCGATGCGTGCCATGATACGCGTGTTAACAACGACATAGGGCGAGTCGGTCAACTGAACCCCGATTTGCGACATAGGCGAACCGACATGGCCCATGCTGAACGGCAGCACATACATGGTGCGCCCGCGCATGCAGCCGTTGAAAAGCTCTTTCAACGTGCGCCGCATTTCAAAAGGGTTTGCCCAGTTGTTCGTCGGGCCGGCGCCGTCCTTGGAGAGGGAGCAGATGAACGTGCGGTCTTCCACGCGCGCCACGTCGCCCGGATCTGACTTGGCATAGTAGCAGCCGGGCCATAATTCTTCGTTGAGCTTGACGAAGGTGCCTTCCTCCATCAACAGCCGGCAGAGGGCGTCGTATTCCTCCTGCGAACCGTCCACCCAATGAATGGCGTCGGGCTGCGTAAGGGCGAACATTTTCTGAATCCACTTCAGGAGATGTTTGTTGTGGGAAAGTGGCACGGAAGGATCACGGGTAGTGATGGGTGCACTGCGTGAGAAATTCGTGGAGTCGGACATTGTAGAAGTAGTTCTCGGTTATTCTTAGGCTCGGTGCTGCGGGGGCCGCCTAATGGCAACATAGGATAATACCCCGATCGTTCTCGTCTGCAGCTTTAAACGTCCCGGTTCAATCCTTTGACGCAAGAATGTTTTGTCCGGAATTGAAGCAAGTTTCCTACCTGGGCAGGCGGCTCACCCGCCGTGCGGGTGGAGACCGGAGGAAAATGCAGGGCGATCGGCGGCGGTCCTGAGGGGTCGCCTTGAAAATGGGCTGGTGGCCGCGGTGCTCGTTCGACCCGTATGACTAAGACATGGGCGCTTCGCTCGCGCCTTGAAAAACAGTCAACCGACCGGCGGCAATATGCCCGTTATTTAGGGGACCGGACACTGCCCTAGCCCTAGCGACGGCTCTCTTCCTGTCGTGCAGCTTTCGCGCGCATCAACTCGTCCCCAGAAGACGGAAGATTGATCTCTTCGCGTCGGTAAAGACGGATGGCAACTCGTTGGATCAGGTTCCGTTCTCCTCTTTCGATCGTATGGCCCATGCCCGAAGATCCGATGACGTCGCGATAGTATACCTCGCAGAACTCTCGGAATTCTTCATTATTCCAAAGCCCATCATGCCCAATCACATTTCCCACTTCCAATGGTTGGCTCTGAAAGTCTGTTCCGCTCAGTTGACGTACCTCGACGCTTAAATCCCGGAGGCACTGATCGCCGGTATCGAGGTCAAACTCAATGAGCGAGTCGATATGGCTTTCGTCTGGTTCGAAAGTAGAAATCCTTTTCAGGTTTATCCTGATGCACTTGAATTCGATTGTTCCGGTGGGCATTTCGGTGATTGAGGGTCTTGGCATTAAGCTCCGGGCGGGGTGGGGATTTCTACTTCCACAACTTTTGCAGCGTTAAAGTCTGATTTACTTTTGGGAGTAAAAAAACACGACACGATAACGTATCGCGCCAGCTCGCGCAAGCCGGCGACTTGCGCCAGAAATCTACCCTTGTCCGGTCGCCGATCCGTCGCGCGCACTACTGCCTGGTGTTTCATCCTTGCTGCGCATCAACTCGGCGGGCAGAATAGGGAGCAGCACTAGTGCGATTGCTGTCGTGCCCGCGTTCAGAAAAACGAGACTGGCGAATGGCCATTTGTGGTCCGCCAGGTGCGAGCCTACGATGTCGGCGCCGAATAAGGCGACGTTCCGCATCGAAAGCATCAGCGAGTACCCAAGACCCTCGCACCCCCTGGGCGTAGACCGCGCCGCAAGGTCCAGAAGGGCGAGTTCAGCAAGGGAAAAAAAGAAACCATTCTGCGATTCGATGAGGATCGCTCGCGTCCAGGTCGAATAGTACAGATAGAGGAGCGTTCCTGCGGCCGCCGTCGCAATCCCTATCATTAGCATCATGCGAATCTGAACACGCTTAATGAGTTGCCCGTAGAGAAGCGCGGCCAGGATTCCGAAGGAGCCGCCGAAGACGCCAAGATTTCCGATAGCCTGCTTCGAGAAGTGTAGCTCGTCAGTTTGCTTGTAGAACAGTGGCGTGGAAAATCCGGGTGAGAAATAGAATAGTGCAAGGAGCAGCAATGCCATCCAGAGGTCCTTCGACCGGACAATCGTTTTCAATTGCTGACTGGCATTATGGAAAACCTCGCTGCCCCGGCCTTTAGCGGCGGGGCGCTCTCGCAAAAAAATGTATGCAATGGGAAAGATTGAAAGAACGAGTGCCGCGTTCGCTCCTGTTGCCCACATGAAGCCGCCGGTTGCTAGCAAACCGCCGAGCGGTCCTGTAATGAGGCTGCAGAAGCTAGAGACCAACATTCGCAGGGCGGTCAGCCGACCTGTAGCGCCCAGTTTTTGTCCCGCTTCCACAAGGAACGCACCGGTGACCGTCGAGGCCATGACCATGAACAGATTAACAATCAGCGCACCCCAGAGCAGAGCCCCATAACTATGCGGAAGAAAGCTCATGCCGATCCAGCTCGCGGAGGCGAGCACCGAGCTGATGAGCAGATAATAACGTCGGCGTGTTCTGAAAAGCGGGAAGGCGTCGGTAAGGATGCCGGCAAAGGGCTTCAGGTACCATGCTAACCCGCACCAGAAGAAAAATGCTGCCATCTGCTCCCGACTGACGCCCACCTCGTTCTTCAGCAGGAATTGAAGGGGCAATTTGCCCAGTGCTTGCGGCTGGGGTAGCGTCGTGGCAAAAATGCCGAAGACAATGACGAGGGCCAGGTGGACAAGGTTGAGATCTTCGACTTTTGTTCGGACGCTGTCGGCTGAACCGGATTCGTGCATATTCGGTTCTATCTCTATCTTGAGCTCGAACAGATTCCAAACAGTCGCTTGAGGTCAGTGCAACAATTCGATGCACGGGATTGTCTCCATTGCGAGGCGAAGAGGATTGTCGCCGGTAAATCATCTTACGACAGGAAGGGGCCCATCAACGTGGAATAGCGCCGGTTGCGCCACCAGTGAAAAGCGGCCCCGAAAGACTGCGTGTAATTCGGTGGATTTTTCGGTTTGGCCGGCTGACCTCGTGAATGAGGCGGCTCGGTCTGGGGTAACGGTCGCTGGTCTGCTTTTGGGCGCCGTCAGAGAAACCCGAGTTTCGGAGGTAACCTGGGCTTTACTCGATCGATTCCAGCACAGGCACCTCTACATACGACTTCAGAAACACCTCGATAATGTCCCGGGCCCTTTGGAGTCGGGCTTTTTGGGGCCCCTCCTCCTGCTCGATCCTGGCAAGCTCGATTTCTTCGATTGCTTCCTCCAGCTCTTCAAACTGTTCGGTTGTCATTTTCTAGAACATTCTATGTGTCCTTCTAGCGGAAATCAGGTCCGGTTAGAGAGGACGGCGCTTCGCTCATCAGATCATTCGTCGCAAAACATCTTGCCGGATCTGTCGTCGATCGCGGGGCGTCTGGGGAATCGTTTTTCAAGGCGCGAGCGAAGCGCCCATATCTGAGATCGCAATTATTCCTTGTGATTCCATCGATAAATCAGCAATTAATTTCGTGCATAGACAGACGAGCATTTCTTAGGCATCTTCGATCGATCCCCGTCTTGCCCATCGTGTGGTCATGCTTCGTGACATTGGTACGTGGCGGCAGACCTGGAGGAGCACCTCCTTTTCGTCGCGTCCGACCCACTGATGCGTCATGGCCCACACCGGAAAGCTGGGACGAGCTAAAGCAGCAAGTCGGGGGACGTCTTATCTCCGTGTCCTCTCCGCTCGTCCCATGCGTCGACGCGCCCGGCAGTGCGGCATGCGCCGCGCGAGTCGAGGAGTTGAAGAATCCCTATTTCATTGGCGACCAGGCGGGCGGCACTCAGACCTCGGGCTGGCTAGACGGCTGGACTTCTGCACCAAGCGCCTACGCAGTCGTCACCCGCCGCACCGAGGACGTTGTCGCCGCCGTTAATTTCGCCCGCGACAACAATCTGCGACTCGTGGTGAAAGGGGGCGGCCACAGTTACCAGGGGACGTCAAATGCCGCGGATTCCCTGTTGATCTGGACCCGGGAAATGCGCGACATCGCTGTGCATGAGGACTTCGTGCCCGAGGGCTGCGTGGCCACTGCACCACGGCCGGCAGCCACAATCGAGGCCGGCGCCATGTGGATGCCGACGTATAACGCGATCACTACCAAAGCGGGTCGTTATGTCCAGGGTGGCGGATGCGCAACTGTCGGTGTCGCGGGACTGATCCAAAGCGGCGGCTTCGGCAGCTTTTCGAAGAACTACGGACTGGCTGCGGCTAGTCTCCTGCAGGCCGAGATCGTTACCGCTGACGGCAAGGTGCTCCTCGCCAACGGCTGCATCAATCCAGATCTTTTCTGGGCGCTGAAGGGAGGTGGTGGCGGCAGTTTCGGCGTTGTTACCAAGGTCACACTCGCGACCCACGAACTCCCGGCGTTCTTCGGCTCGGCAAAGACCTTGCTCAAGGCGAATTCCGATGTCGCGTACCGCAAACTGATTGGTGCGTTCATGGAGTTCTACGAAAAGACGCTCTTCAACCGAAACTGGGGCGAGTCGGTCTCGTTCGGTGCAGACAACAAATTGCTAATTCATATGGTGTTTCAGGGACTCGACCAGTCTCAGGCGGAGGACGCGTGGAAGCCGTTCCTTGATTTTCTTGCCGGGGCGCCGCAGGACTTTGTCGTACTGGAAGCGCCGAAGTTCACTGCAATTCCCGCCCGGCATTATTGGGATCCCGAATACCGGAAGCGAGTCCTTCCCAAATCGGTGGTGACCGACAACCGACCCGGCGCGTCGCCGGATAACGTTTCCTGGTCGGGAAACCAGATCGAGGTCAATATTTTCATTTATGGATACGAGTCCTTGTGGCTGCCTGCCTCTTTACTGGAGCACCAGGAACGCCTTGCCGATTCGCTGTTTGCCAGCACGCGGCACTTCGAGGTCCAGTTGCATTTCAACAAGGGACTTGCGGGTGCGTCCGAAGATAGATTGGCGGAGGCTCGCGACACCGCCATGAATCCCGCGGTTCTGAATGCATTCGCACTCGCGATCATCGCGGGCGGTGATCCACACACATCACCGGGTCTGTCCGGCCATGAACCCGATCTCGCCGCCGGCCGCAAGGCGGCTGCCGCCATTACCGCCGCCGCAGATGAGTTGCGCGCAATCGTACCGTTCGGCGGCGCGTATGTATCGGAGAGCAATTTCTTTGACGACGTCTGGCAAAAGTCGTTTTGGGGTTCGAACTATCCGCGACTCGCAGAAGTGAAGAAGAAATATGACCCCGCCGGGCTATTCTTTGTTCACCACGGGGTCGGGAGCGAAGAGTGGAGCGCCGACGGCTTTACAAGATTGCCGGGACGCTAGACGCGTCCCGCCAAAAGACGAACCAAGGCGAGAAGCTATTCCAGAAAATGGATGATCACATCGTTAAAGCTCGGGAAGACGGCAATTAATACCGCCGCTCCGATCATCGCCCATCCCGTGTACCGTATGGCTTGTGCCTGGTTTAACCTCTTCAGCAAAAGCCCAATAACCATTCCACAGCCCAAAACAACCCAAGCTGCGATTAGGCAGCCAGCGGCAAAGACGGCGAACCAGCCGTTGTGCGGACCCTCTCCGACAATCGCGACGCCATGGAACATCGCGAAAAAGGCGACGACGGCCAACCCGATCAGCAACGGAAGTTGTTTTTTGTAGGCCAAAAGGCTGCCAAGGACAATGATTGACGCGAAGATGGCATGCTCATCGAACGGTACGGCAATGCCCGACACGTTCACCACCCCTCCGAGAAGAAGCAGGATGCTGAATGCTGCAGGAATAGCCCATAAGGCGTATCCGCCAATTTGAACTGCGATCAAACCGACAGCAAACGTGACTAGCATGTGGTCTACTCCGTGGATAGGCATGCTCAAGCCTTGGATGAAAGGTTTGTCCTTCATCCACTCAGCATGATGAGCAAAGGCTGCGCTGGGTATGAGTAGGCTACCCAGCGAACTGATTATTAGCGCTAAACGGTTGGATCGGGGTTGAAAAATTCTGCTCATGGTTTTCGCTTCGGTTTGAAGAGGTAATCTGTTTTGCACAAGTGCTCGTAGTTCTATCACGCCAAGTAGCGAAATGGTCTTCGTCAGGACGGGGACACTGCGAGGGTGCTTTCATGGTTTCGCTTTCAGATTTTAATTCAAGGGATTTTTTCGTATTTTTGATAACTAACCATAACGTGTTGCGGCTCCTTATCGTTAATTCGTTCGTGGTTTTCAAGCCCAATCGAGTTCGAGAAGGTAAAGGCTCCCAGAATATTTTCCTAGCCGCATCGGTTCGCAAAGTCGCACGCGGAAATGGGTGCTATTTCAGGTCGGGACATGCGGTTGCGAACAGAGGGCTTGATGAGATTGTAGGCCAGCCTTTCGACGATTCTTGAAACGACAAATCTACGGAAGGACTAACCCGGAATACGAGCTCCTCCCGCTTTCCATGAATTCAGACGTACCGGTCGCGATCGTCGGCGGTGGTCCATGCGGACTGATGAGTGCCCTCTTGCTTGCTCGTGCCGGCATAAGATGCACTGTTTTTGAAAAGAGATCTGGAATTTCCATCCATCCCAAAGCAATGGGCATCTCGCGTCGGACCTGCGAAATTTACCGGCAACTAGGACTACTGGATTCAATCAGGAGAGGTTCGCTTCCAGTCGAGGAGCGGTTTCTTGCCATCTGGGCAAAATCCCTTGTGGGCGAAGAACTTGGCCGGGTGCCGTTCGCCGAGGTTTCTGATCGATTCAGCCCCTGTTCCGCGCTGCATTGTCCGCAGACGTGGACCGAAAGGGTACTTTTTGATGCCTTGATGGGAGAACCGCTGGCGGATATCAGATTTGACTGTGAGGCAGTCGGCGTCGAATCACAATCGGACCGGGTGTTACTTTCTCTATCCGGAAATGAATTGTTAACTTTTCAATGGTTAGTGGCTGCGGATGGAGCAGGAAGTGGGGTCCGACGTCAGCTTCACGTCGAAACCGCTGGACCGGGTGACATGGGACACTTTCTTAACGTGATGTTCCGGGCGAGCTATGAGCCCTACCTCCGAGAGCGGCGCGCGATCCTGTATCCCGCTGTCTCCAGCGAGTATTTCGAGCATTTCGTGGCGGTCAACGGTACCGATCTTTGGTTGATGCACCATTTCCTGCAACCCGGGGAGAAGTCGCGGGAATTTCCAATAGAGCGCCTCCAGGGAATAGTTGCCAAGGCATCCGGCTTACCTTTAGAGCCCGTGGAAATCTTAAGCATTATGCCTTGGGTGATGAGTCCGAAGGTTGCGGAATTATACCGGATTGGCAGGGTGTTGCTGGTTGGCGATGCTGCCGCCCGGCTCTCACCAGCCGGTGGTCTGGGATTGAACAGTGGACTCCAAGCCGTGCACAATCTGGCGTGGAAGCTTGCTCACGTGGTAGGTGGTCACGCGTCGGATACGCTTCTCGACACCTATCACGAAGAACGCCGCGGTGCGGCATTCTGGACGATGCAGAATACCAACCGCAATGCGGATGAAATTTTCGCCATCGTCTCTCGTGCTCTTGAAAATGATTGGGATACGGTGCGCCATCTCATCGCCAATAGCCGGCGGAATGGTGCCGGCCTTGGACAGGATCTCGGTATCTCCTACTCAAGCGGAGCCTTTCTGCCAGATGATTCTGAACTGCCCGCCGTGGAGGATCCAATAAACGACTATGTACCCTCGGCTCGGCCCGGATCGCGCGCGCCCCATCTTTGGGTTGAACAACGCGGCGCGAAAATCTCGACGCTCGATTTCTTCGGAGGAACATTCATCCTCCTGACTGGTGCGGCCTTCACATCAATGCCGTTCAATGCTCCCGATGTGACTCTCTTTCAGAACGGGAAAGATTTTACGGCTGAGGGTTTCGAAGAGCTTTACGGTATCACCGCCAATGGCGCCGTTTTAGTCCGTCCTGATGGATACATTGGTGCAAGGTGGAAACAACTCGATGAGACTTTTCCTGAACAGTTTCAATCGGCGTTGGTCTCTATTCTTCAAGGCAGGACTGGGTGGTAACGCCTCTTGTCCGCCCGCTCTACTCTTGACCTCCGTCAAATATCTCCAGCAGCTTTTTCCTGCGGAACTCAAATATTCGCTCGATGTCACGCCGCACGAATAACCGATCTACCAAAGGTCCGCCCAGAACCGCGTATCGGACCCTGTCTCGGCATAAGGTTCCATCGTCCCGCGATTCGAAAATGTGCTCGTGATACCACCTACGGTATGGACCTCTGATCTGGACGTCGGTGAATCGATCGGGCGGTGTCCAAACCTCTATCTTTGTTCGCCAACGCATTTGAATGCCGCGAAGGCTAATCCGGTAATCGATCAGAGTCCCCGGACGCATCGCGATCGGTCCTTCAGACAGGATCTCAAAGCGCAACCAGGGCGGAGTGAGTATTTCAAGATTGTGAGCGTCTCCAAAGAAAGAAAAAATGTCCTCTGGTAGTCTTGGCAGCCAAATTTCAGAACTAAAAAAAGATTCTTTCTTAGGATCAAACAGCAAAGGAGATTGGCTGATCGGTTGGGCTTTGGCCACTAAGCGGTCACGGAGATAATCACTCCGTTTCATATCGAAAAAAGCTCTGCCATAGATCGGGTGTCTATCATTTCCTTTTTATATGCCCCGATGTCGATGTTTTGTCTAGTGTTATTCCGTTCTCTTGCGTCAAACGGGATTGGGCCGCTGAACCAGGGCGTCCGCACTAAGCCCCTTGTGAGAACGAGTTTGGTTTGCTCGCGCGGAATGCCTCGCGCTTTCGCGGAATTCTGGTGGGCTCCGATGCTGGTCGCTCGATCGCGGAGAATATTCCTTGCCGAGTAGCACCGCAATCCTAGACATGGCCACAAATGAACCCAAAATATTCGACAATAGCTTGACAGCTGGACATTTTCGGGGAATCTATGATAGACAATAAATAGACAATGGCGGCGCATCCATCCTGGATTCAGCTGCTTGGTCTCAGAAAACGTTCAAATGAATACAAAACTAGACACACAAAGTCTGAGGCAGCTTTCGAGTATTTCACTCGTAGCAGGCCTCATCTCGATCGCTGCCTCAATCGCAACATGGGTTTCGCGGAAGGGCGAAGATCGAGCTCATGCCGAGCGATTCGGCATTTTCATCGGGCTATGGGTCCCCAGCCTGTTAATCCTCTCGAATCGGCTGTCACGACTTGCCGAAGAGCAGAGATAGCAATTTTCTCGGAAGCCGCCCGTTCCGGCGCGGCGATTCCTCACGTCTCCTGGAGGCCAAAATTTAAACAAAGCCAAACAAAAACATGATCCGAAATATTAGAAACATCTGCGTCGCGCTCATCCTCAGTACGCCAGTACTGCATGCAGCGACTTACCCAATTGTGGGCGGGAAAGAAATGTACCCGACCAAGAACATCGTTCAAAACGCAGTCAATTCAGCAGATCACACTACGCTTGTTGCTGCCGTCAAGGCGGCCGGCTTGGCGCCGATATTGGAGGGTAAAGGTCCATTCACTGTGTTCGCTCCGACAAATGAAGCCTTCCAGAAGCTTCCTGCTGGAACTGTCGACACGCTTTTGAAGCCTGAGAACAAGGCTAAATTGACAAAAATTCTCACCTATCACGTCATCGCGGGCAAACTCAGCGCCGCAACGTTAGCTGATGAAATCAAGCAGGGTGGAGGGAAAGCCACTTTGAAGACTGTCGACGGCGAGACGCTGACCGCCATGACCAATGGTAAAATGATCATGCTGAAAGATCACTCTGGGAACACGTCAACGGTGACGATTGCCGATGTGAACCAATCAAATGGCGTTATCCACGTCATTGATACCATTTTGCTCCCATAAAGGGTTAGATTTGCGGACCGCTGGCAATGGCCGTAAGCGGTCCGCAAAATTCCGCTGGGCGAAGTTTGCCGGATGGAAAAGTTTTGATGTCTTCGTCCCTCGACGATCCTTTTGGCAAAAGGTCCGGCGCTGATTGGGTGCAGGCGATGACAAACCTGGAGCGGCCGGTTTTCAAGGAAATGAAGAAGTCCTCGAACTTGATGTCGTGGTTCATTTGGCTCCTGGGTATCCGACTCTTGATCGCTCGAGTCGCGGGGGGAAAGGCGACGTTTTTTCGCGAGAGCTGGTACCGGCAGGCGCAGGTCTCGCCTTTGACTCCTCCGGGTTGGGTTTTCGCCGCGATGTGGCCGGTGAACTATGCCACGTCTAGTATGGCGGCGGCGATTTTCGCTGCCAAGGCATTCGGCGAGCCGAGGCGCGGAGGACTTTTGCTTTGGTTCTTGCAAGCGACAGTCACATCGATCTGGACCAGGATCTTCGGTGATCTGAAGCGTCCCGACTATGCCTTAGCCAGCTTGCTGCTCTCCTGGTTGCTGGCCGTCGAAACCGCGAAAACCTTCCGAAAGGCTTCACCGGCTGGTCTTTGGATGATGCCGCTTTGCCTCTGGTTAACTCTTGCCATGGAGCTCAACACGGAATTTATCCTGAGAAATCGTGTCCGAAATGCGGCTAAACTGATTTGATGATGCGGCCCGAACACATCAAGTTAGAGTCGCACTATGGAATGGCGCAAATTCGGTTCCTCTGGGCGTGACGTCGCGATAATCGGTCAAGGGACCTGGTGCCTGGACAATGCCAAAGGTGGCATCGGGGTGGCGATCGCCACTCTGCGTCGCGGTCTCGATTTTGGCTTGACCCACATCGACACTGCGGAAATGTATGGTTCGGGAGCAGCCGAGGAGATAGTTGCCGAGGCAATCGCCGGACGCCGCGATGAAGTCTTCGTAGTCTCCAAAGTGCTTCCCCACCATGCGTCTCGCACCGGGACGATCCTGGCTTGTAACAGCTCTCTCGCTCGTCTAAAAACCGATCGGCTGGAAAGCTACCTTTTGCACTGGCGCGGACATCATCCGCTCGAGGACACGATCGCAGCCTTCGAGGAGCTGAAGAGTGCCGGCAAAATCCTTTCCTGGGGGATGAGCAACTTCGATCTGCGTGACCTTGAAGATGTTCTGAAGATCGCAGGGGAGGGCAAAATGGCTTGCAATCAAGTCCTCTACCATTTGGAAGAACGTGCGATCGAGCATGCCGTGATCCCGTGGTGTGAGAAGCATGGAGTGGCTGTGGTCGCGTATAGTCCGTTTGGTCACGGTCAATTTCCTGGTCCTCGCAAGGCCGGAGGCCGCGTGTTACAGCAAATCGCCGCCGCGTACAACGCGACCGTTCGGCAGGTTGCGCTCCGGTTCCTGGTGAGGCGTCCGTCGCTTTTCGCGATACCGAAAGCTTCCAACTCCGAGCATGCCGCGGAAAACGCGATGGCCGCGGAGTTCTATTTGACCGAGGCGGAAATCGCCCGGATCGAAGAAGCCTTCCCGCTGGGATCGCGTCGGTCTCAACTTCCAATGCTTTAGGCCAATTTACCCGCCCTTGACTAATTGGACAAATTGGCGCGGTGTAGCGGGCGCCGCCCCGGAAAGGACTACAAAGGAGTGAAGGAACAGAAATGAGAATAGGAGAAAAGACATGGTTAAAGGTAGGAGTTGCCCGCATCATCTTTACCCTGAAATGAGCGGATACTCGTTACGAGCCAGAATGCTATTGTGTAGCCGCACAAAGGAGAATTTATGACGTACGCCTATGACTTGGAAAATGGACAAAGGCTCATCGTAGAGAATGACGGCGACGATACGCTCGTTGCATTGAGCACTCATGATCAAGGACAACAACAAAGTCAGTGCACAGGCTTTGTGACCGGAAAATGGTCGAAGCCGCCAGAGCTTTTTCGCGCCAATGGAAAATATGTACTGCGTTTCGAAAGTAAAAGGGGCGTGGAGTACATCCGAGTTCGCGGCAATCAAATCCAGTCGATGCGAAGCGAGCCAGAGCTGGAAAATGCGGAAAGGCTAAAGCTTAAGAAATCGGAGGAGAGCGTTGCTTTAAAACCGATGGAGCCAATGGCCCCAATGAAACCAATGGAGCCGATGAAGCCGATGGGGCGTATGCGGCCAATGGAATTGCGGATGGGCGGCATGCACATGAGCATGGGGTCGGCCGAAAGAGAGTCTGAGCCAGCAAAGCGGTTCTGCACCCAGTGCGGCAAGCCGGCTCGGGATGAAGACCGCTTTTGCGGAAGCTGCGGACATGCCCTTTCGGCGCAGAAGTGATTCAGGTTCGCGGCCAAAAAACCGACCGCGTCCCGGACCGGCGGGAGTCCTCTTCTTGTAAGGTGCCGGCCTATCCTGCGATGAGTTGAAGGGAAAGAATCGGAGCCATTCCCAGTTTTATAAAAAATCTCATAAGCGGGGATCTTTTGAAAAAACATTGCAGTTCGCCAAGTCAATGGAAGAAAAACCCGGTGGTTTGGCCAGCATAAAGTCTTCAGTCACGTTTCAGGACGATGATTCGCTCAAGCCATCTAACAATAAAGAGTTGCTGAAGCCGGGTGCCGTCCAAGAAGCAGTTCAGTGTGGACCGAGTTGCTCTCAGGGTCCAAAGCCCCGGTCGTTTCGATGAGCGGCTGCGACGGAACCTGAATGAGTATCGGATCCACTTCTGACGCTGGATCTTTAGTTCCATTTACGATGATCAGCAGATGATCTATGGGTTGGGCGACATTCGCAAAACATGAAGACCACGTAGTTGCTCGCAGAACTGGCGCACTGGTAACACCAAACATTTCTCTGTCATGAAAATCTGGTTTGAAGACTTTCTCCAAAACGCCGCATTTCCGGCCGTTGTGTTGGCCTTTGCTTGCGCTCCTTTGAATGATCCGAGTTCAGAAGATAGGCCAGCACCCGTGTTACCAGATACTTACGATTTTGCTACCCTGGAGAATCCTGCGTTTCATAACAGAACGCAGGATTTTGGCTGGATAACTTATCCGGAACCCCGGTGATTCCCGTTTTCCTCTCGTCTGCCGCTAGCCTGCATCGCTCACAAATCCTTAGAGATTTGTGAGCGATGCAGGCTCAGGCAGCAGAATTCCCCGGCTACGCCGGAAAATTCGACTGCTTTTTAGATTTAGAGAGAATAGTTATGCAACAGTTTGTCTCAATTCATTTATCTAAAACAGGCTCTTAAACAGACGCGCAGCGTCTGTTTAAGAGCTTCCTAGCCCGCAATGAGCTCATCGCTTCGACCTTTGCGTGATTTTTGCGGGCTAGGCGCGGCGGTTAGAAGCGGACCTTCTGCAATGGACATACCAGAATTTGACTCCGCCTGGAAGAGCTCATCGAAGAAGCCTTTGACCAGGCATGGAAATACTTGCGGCTGCTTGCGGTGTCTCAATCGAGGATGAGGAATGACACCGATGGGTGTCACGGGTGATTCAGACGGAAGAATGAAAAGGATCGGCTCAGGGTCTATGCCCGAGCCGCCGGCGAACTAAGTACTTCCAGAGCGCGCAAGCCGGCTGCCGTTCGGGTTTCGACGCCCAGCGTGTCGAATATCTCGAGGACATGCTTTTTTACTGTGGATTCGGTGTTGCCGAGAATGGTGGCTATCTCGCCGTTGGTTTTGCCTTGGGCAAGCCAGAGCAAAGTTTCCGCGACCCGCGGAGTTAGGCCGAGCACTGCTTCCAGGGGTTTTGCAGATTGGAAGTTAGGTTTGAACTCCGGTACTGTTTGTTGAACGGCACGCTCGAGACGCGAGCGGATGGCGGCCAGCAGGTCTGATTTTGCGACCGGCTTGGTTAGGTAATCATCCGCTCCGAGATTCATTCCGGCGCGTATGTCCGGCTTCTCGCCCCTGGCGGTCAGAAAGATAAACGGGATAGTGACTGTCTCGGCGTCGGCGCGGAGGGCGGCGATGACGCCGTATCCGTCCAGTCCCGGCATCATCACATCGCAAAGAATGAGGTCGGGCCTTTCCCTTTTCGCCAGCTCAAGGCCGACGCGACCGTTTTCGGCGGGAAGTGGGTGAAACTTCTCTAATCGGAGAATGGTCGTCAGATTGCGTCGCATCTCCGGCTCGTCTTCAATGACCAAAATTTTCTTCATAAATGTATCTCTTCCGCCGCGGATTCTGGGTTCAATATTGGCAGCCATACAGTCACTGACGTACCTTCGCCCGGTTTGCTATCCACTTTGATCTTGCCGCCGTGCAGATCGACGCATCGCTTTACAATGACGAGTCCAAGACCCGTACCCGGACGTTCACCGACATTACGCCCCCGATGGAAGGCGTGAAAGAGCCACTCCCGGTCGGCTTCTGGAATTCCAATGCCCTGGTCACGGATGGTACATACAATGTCTGCCTTGGCGAAAACGATTTCAAACTGCACTACCCGTCCGGCGTCAGAATATTTCACCGCATTGGTTAACAAATTCGTGAAAATATGCCGCAGCAAGCGCTCGTCGGCCAATATCCTGTCGGGCATTTCTTCAAGCAAGCATTCGATCGGACATCGCCGATCGGTTGCCGAAAGGACTTCGTCGATAAGTCTTCGCGCGAAAGTTCGCAACTCCAGCGGCTCGGGCTTGAATTCGATCCTGCCCGCGTCGAAGCTTCCGATGAGCAGGGTTTCTTCCATCAGAGAGGCCATCCGTCGCGTGTTGTTGCGGATAGATTGGAGATGATCCTTTCGCTCGGCAGGTTCCAACTGGTCGAGGTAGTCATCCAGGATTTCTGCCGAAGACTGGATGATGGCCAATGGCGTGCGGAACTCGTGTGATACCATTGACACGAATTTGCTTCGCAATTGTCCCAATTCCTTCTCTCTCGCCAACGTGCGAAGCAGCTCAGCCTCCGCCTGTTTGCGCTGTGTGATATCAACGGCAAAGACGAGCATATGCGCCTCGCGGTTGATTTCGATCAGGTCGGCCGAGAGCAGCATTGTGTGGACGGTGCCGCGCCGGCTGCGTAGCTGGCACTCGACCTCGATCAGCGACCCGTAGCGGTGAAGATCTGTCAGGAACTTCGTGCGATCTTCAAGATTCATCCAGATGCCCAGTTCGCCGGAATCGTGACCGACAATTTCGTCATGATTTAATCCAATCCACCGTACGAATGCGTCGTTCGCCTCGATGAACCTTGCGTCGCTCAGTCGCGAAATTGTGATAAGCACAGGGCTGGCGCGAAATGCCGTGCTGAAGCGCGCCTCACTCTCTCGCAGGCGCGCCTCGCTCTTCCGCAATTCCTCTTCGGCCCGCTTGCGCACCGTGATGTCGTTGCAAACGGCCTGAAAAAGCTGACGGCTGCCGAGCTGGATGGGCGTAAGGAACACTTCAATCGGCATTTCGGTGCCGTCACGGCGCACTACTACCCATTCGAAACGAGCGCCGCCAGCGGTCAGCGCGCTGGTAATGTGCTTTTTTGCCAGGACGTCGGCGCTCTCGCCGCCGGGCTGAATTGGTGCGGAGACTTCCGCGGGATGTTTGCCTTTGACATCGTCCACGCTCGAATAGCCCATATACTTTAACCAGCTTGGGTTCGCCTCCTGGATCCCGTTTTCATCATGCAAAACGGCCGGCTGGCTGGTGCCTTCGAAGAGCGCGCGGAACTTTTCCTCGGACTTGCGCAACAGGTGTTCCGAAAGCCCGCGATGAGATTCTTCCAACGCCAGGGAAACCATTGCCGCCAGCGCTGACGCGAAGTCAATTTCCTCCGCCGACCAATCACGAGCCGGGCCGACGTGCTCGTGACAAAGCACGCCTACGACCTCTCCACGCACCCAGACCGGCGCGTCGAGCATCGACGTAATGCCGAGCGGCGCGAGGTAATTGTCCGCCAGTCCGCTCGTGGCCGGGTGCGCCAACGCATTGCCGGCAATGACAGGCCGTTCGGCGGCCAACGCCTCAAAATACGCAGGACAATCGGAGGCACCCAGGCGGGAACCTTTGAACTTCTCGTCAATGCTGTTCGTATTGCGCAGATGTAGGAGTTCACAGGTTATGGCGGAACCGTTTTCCTGCAGCGACCAGTAGCTGACGCGCGCCACATCAAGCGTTGCGGCCGATAGCGAACAAATTTTTTGGAGTGCTTTGTCTAGATCGGATTTGTCAGACTGCGCAATTTCAAGAAGTACGTCCCTATGTTTCTGCACCTGTTCATTGCGTTTGCGCAAATATTCTTCCGCTTGCCTGAGCTGTTCGTTCGACCGCAAGAGTTCGTTAGTGCGCGCGGCGACTCGTCTTTCAAGGGAAGCGTTGAGCTGCCGGATTTCTTTCGCTGCCTGCTTGTGTCCGGAAATGTCGCGCGACACGACAAAAAGCAGGGTCCGTTCACCGAAGGGGACCGCGGTCATCACGATGTCGAGGGGCAACTCGCTTCCATCGTAGCGGCGGGTCAGCCATTCGAAGCGATGACTGCCCTGGATCAGCGCGAGTTTCACCATCTCCTTGACCTTCTCGCTTGAAAGCCGGCCGTCGGGTTGGCGCTCCGGCGAGATCTCCGCCGGCGAAGAGTTGCCCAGGGCTTCCCTGTTAGGAGCTCCCGTTTGCCGCACCACCGCATCGTTCGACTCGATGAACCGGCCGCTCTGGGGGTCAAAGAGGGACATCGCGTCAGCGCTCCGCTCAAAGAGCGAACGGAATCGTGCCTCGCTCTGGAGCAACGCGGCTTCAGCCTCTTTTCGCTCCGTGATGTCGCGTGAGACCAATACAAATACAGGGCTGCCGTTGCGCTCGATCGCCGTAGCGTTTACTTCCAGTGGGACTTCCGTGCCGTCAAATCGCCGTGCAGTCCATTCGAACCGGCTGTTACCACTTTTCAGCGTTTCCTCGATGCGTCGCGCGACCGATTCCACAGTGGGCGAACCGTCCGGCTGTACCGGCGCCGAGAGATCTGCTGCACCCTTTCCGACCAGGTCGGCTCTACTCCTGCAACGCATTAGTGCCACCGCTGCCTCATTGCAATCCGCTATGATCGCAGTGCGTGGGTCGAACAACCAGACAGCATCCGCAGTGCGTTCAAAGAGAAGGTCAAACATCGACTCGGTCTCGTCCAATCTACGGCCATTATTGTTGCACCTTGCTTCCATTTCTGGTTCGCGAAGTTTGACGCGTTTTCCCATCCAAAATCAAACCCGACCGCCAATCTCTACACCGAGCTATGCATAGTTGACAATCGGGGAGCTGGAGAGTTCGCAACTTCAGGTTGCAACCGAATTCGGCTCAGGCGGAGCTCGACCGGGGCAACGCTCCTTAAGCGACGTCCGTTCGTACGGGCGGCCAATTTTGGGTCGTCATTGGAAAATGAGTGATGCACGGTGGCTTTACCGATTGTGACTGAGCCGCCCGCTGTTGAATTTCCTTTCTCGCATGACACCTAACCTATGAGTCGGCTTGTCTCGCGTAAATGGAACGAAAGGTCTAATCGGCTCCCGCGGAGTCCGGTCGATACACCTTTCGTTCCATTTACGATCGATTACCGCGCTGCTATTCACAGAGCCGTGAACGCGGTAACCATCCGTGCACACCAATCATGGCACCATTTAATGAATCCTCGTTACATATCCTCGTTAAATTCTGAAAGCGGTTTCTGGCAACGCTCCCAACGATGTTCGATTCCTCGCGCGGCACGATACCGCTCGCATTCGCAGCGTCTGCTGTCCTTTCCACTTCGCTCGCCGGGCGACCAGCTTCACATCGTCGCGCTTCCGCTCGGAAGGTGGACGGTTCGTCTGGCCTCCAGAGCTTCACCAGGACGTTGTCTCTGTTAACAGGAAACGCCCTACCTCAGAAAGGTTTGCTCAGAAATGAAAACACCAAGACATCTCGACAAATTATCAACTGGCGCAGGACTGCTAGTCTTAGCGATAGGATTCGTCTCTCTAGGGTGCCTATCTTTTATGAACAGGCATCCGGAAGAGGCTGCAAACGGCTTCTTCGTTGAGGATGCATATTCCATCGTCGGGAGTCTGATCAGCATCTTTGTTGGGGCAATATTCCTTATGATCGCCGTCCTTTTTACCGCGACGCTGCACGGGAGAAATCGATCCATTTGGCGGAAATCGCGAGGTTGGAACAACAGGTCGCATGCTGCTTTGGAGGCGGAAAAGCCGTTCAAAAGGGCGGAGATTTCCGTTGACGTAACCCGGGTTGACGATGTGCTCGTTCAAGCTGACTTCGGAGCTTACATCTGATGGTCGGCGATTGGACGCGTTCTCAATGGCGGCTCGATTAAGGAAACGGCGGGTCGAGGGAACAATCCCGCGGGTTCGGCGTTCCGTGTCTTCGACGCTTCCTTCCGCCGCCTGCACGCTCAGGATAACTGCGCGCTCTTGCCGCAACCGCGCATACGCCGGCAACCCGTCCGGGATTTTCGAGGGCCTTCTGGGTGGCCTCGCCGATTCGTGGCATAATGTTCCCATGAAACGAGAGGCCTGGATTCGAAAGCTATGTTTGGGTTCCTGCGTGAACGCGAAAGAACTAGATAACATCGATGGTTTGAGAATCGGTACCGAGGCGTTAAGTTCCCGCGCCACGATCGCAGAAGCGGTCGGAGGCAGTGCGACCGGTGCCGTAGCGATCGGTGCGTTAGCGATTGGCGGTTTCGCTATTGGCTGTTTAGTAATAGGCCGCCTGCTGATCCGGCAGTTGCTGATCCAGCGAGTTCACCTTCGCTATCTAAAGATCGATCAACTTGAGGTGGAAAACCTGCGCGTCAGCAAGCTAACGGTCCTCGAGGAGCAGCACCCGCCCGGCGGACAAGACAATCCGTCTGATCGGCAAGCATAGTCGCCGCTGCCAGATCGTGCGTCCTTGGGCGATTGCCGTCTTGTCCGCTAATGCGACAATCTGTCCTTCGAAAGGACGGTTCTTCTAGCGAGCCTAGTCATCCAACCTCGGCTTCTCTGGGAGGAATGAATCTGCCCGGCCTGTGTCACCCCGAAACGAAACCAGAGGAAGGAAATGCGTCAATTTCGACCGAGCCGCTCGGAATCCCGCGTCCTACGATCTCTTTCTGAGCAATCGGTAAATGACGAGGAGGACAATCGCGCCCACGGTGGCGATAAATATGCCCCCGAGGTCAAAAGATTCGACCTTCCCGAGACCGATGAAGCTGCCAAGAAAACCGCCGACGATCCCCCCTGCGATGCCGATCAGGATCGTGACAAAGATGCCGCCGGGATCTTTCCCGGGCATGATGAATTTAGCGAGAGCCCCGGCAATGAGGCCCAGAAGGATCCAGGAGAAAATGCCCATTCCCTGTTTTAGGACGAATTCGCCGTACAGGAAAGGATTAATTTTGCGGACTTCGTGGCGCGCGACTTTTGGCTGGCTGCTGGGCCACGGGCAGCGTCAAAGTCTCGCCGGAGGGGATCCTGTCTTTGAGAGCCGAAGTATCCGCAGCACCAGCCCGAGGGATCGTTCAACTACTTGACTCGCTCCCAGACTAACTCAGCGGTTCCTGTGCCGCCCGACGAGGCCAAATTCGTCCACTTCAGTTTGTCGCCGGTAACGGTGAATTGACGTTTCTGATCAGTTCCGGTCCATTTCGGAACGGTGCTGCCCTCGATGTGAGCCTTGATCGTATGGTTTGCGTCGCTGATCAAGTAGGTTCCGAAGCAGGCTACGCTCTTTTGTAAGGTGGCTTTGTCGTCCTTGAGGGCTCCCGTCGAGCCAGAATCGGATGCGATTTTTGGAAAGGCCGGAACGGCGTGATAACTATCAAAAAGTGGTCTTGGCTATCAAATATCAGGAAGCCCTGCAGGCGAGGAGCGCTCAAACGAACCTCTTTGCCGCCTCGCTCGACTTTGCCTGAGATCAGCCTCCAGGATGATCCCCTGAACTGGTCATTGGCAGTCTGAGCGACCGCGCTATCCTGAGGAAGAAGTCCGAGCAATAACGCAGCTGTCGTAAGCAAGATAAGTTGCTTCATTCTAATAGGCCTTCATCGCGACAAGTTTTGCCGGACAAGCGTTTGCAGGACCGGCGACTAGGGATTATTAATTCGCAAACCAAATGCGCAATCTTTTTTCGATGGCTATGGGAGGGATTCTGCTTTTTGTCGCGGCAGGCTTCTCTTCCTGTGCAAGCGAGAACGGAGGCGTTGCAGGCAACAACCAGCGCCCGGTCAACGGGGGAGGTGTGACGATTGGCCCGGCCACTGTCGAAGTCGGTACGGCGGAATACGAATCACCTTGGCCCTTCGGTCCGTTGGGCATGGATTAAAATCAATGGCTGCCATTATAGGATTGAGTGGAAGTCTCAGGCGCGAATCTTTCAATTCGATGCTGCTTCGTGCCGCGTCGCAATTGGCGCCGGCTGGTACCACCATTGAAATCGCGTCCATACGCGGGATTCCCTTGTACGACGGTGACGTCGAAGCGGCCGAAGGCATTCCGGCGGCGGTACAGGAACTGAAGACGAGGATCACTGCATCGGATGGTCTCTTGATCGCCACTCCCGAATACAACAATTCGATTCCTGGTGTTTTGAAGAACGCGATTGATTGGCTGTCCAGACCTTCCGAAGACATTCAGAACGTGTTCGGCGGCCGCCCCGTGGCTATCATCGGCACAACTCCGGGACAGGTGGGCACCTCGCTGGCACAGACTGCATGGCTTCCGGTTTTGCGGACGCTTGGTACGGCACCTTGGTTCGGGGGTCGGCTGATGTTATCGAATGCCGCAAGAGTTTTCGACGGCCAGGGACAATTGATCGACGAGAAGACCCGAGAGCGCCTCGCGACCTTCATGAACGGTTTTGCTGCTTTTGTGTCCGATCGCCGCCGGTAAACCGGGCTTGGCCCGCGGGGAACCTGACGCGTGGATGTCTGCGATCCACGCGAGACTGATCCGTCAACGCGCTGAACGATTGCGCCTCGGAAGGAACCGGCTATCATCGGGAGATTAAACTTCGATCTGTATCGGCGCCTCTCGCCTAAGCCATGGAACGTTGTAATCCTATGGACTTGAACGATAGCCAAAGGGCAGCGGTGGAATTCGGCACCGGAGATGGCGAATCGTCTGCCCCGCTTCTTATCATCGCGGGCGCGGGTACCGGCAAGACGAAGACTCTTGCCCATCGTGTCGCGCACCTTGTCCCGCAACGGTACGGATCCCCAACGCATCCTGCTGCTGACTTTTACCCGCCGCGCAGCCGCGGAGATGACACGACGAGCCGCCAGGATCCTTGGCGAAACACGCCGTGCATCTCATGGGATTGGGATAGGCGTTTCGGTTAGTGACATCGGCTGGTCTGGGACATTTCATGCCATTGCGAACAGATTACTCCGCCTTCACGCCCAGTCGATCGGTCTGGACCCATCCTTCACCGTTCTGGACCGTTCCGACTCGGCCGACCTGATGAATTTGGTCCGAAACGACCTTGGTCTTCCCAAAAAGGCCGCACGTTTTCCAAAGAAGGATACCTGTTTGGCGATCTATTCCCACGCGGTGAACGCCTGCTGTGAGCTGGCCGAAACGCTGCGCGTCACGTTTCCCTGGTGTGCTCCGTGGCCCGACGAGCTCAAGGAACTGTTCCGCGCGTACGTCATGGCCAAGCAGAGTAACAACGTGCTCGACTATGACGACCTCCTGCTCTACTGGCGGCATATGATGGAGGAGCCCGCCCTTGCGGCAGAAGTGGGAGCGAGATTCGACTATATTCTCGTCGACGAATACCAGGACACCAACGCGCTCCAGGCGGCGATTCTCCTCCGCATGAAGCCCGATGGTCGCGGCCTGGCCGTGGTCGGCGATGACGCGCAATCGATCTATTCATTTCGCGCCGCGACAGTGCGCAATATCCTGGACTTTCCGAAGCACTTCTCTCCGCCGGCAACGGTAGTGACTTTGGAACAAAACTACCGCTCCACACAGCCGATACTCGATGCTTGCAATGCGGTTATCGGTCTGGCGCCGGAACGTTATTCGAAGCGCCTTTTCTCAACCAGGCTCTCGGGGGAGAAGCCGCAATTCGTCAGCTCTGCCGACGAACCGTCGCAGGTTCAATACGTGGTTGAGCGAATCCTGGAACACCGCGAGGCCGGCATCGACCTTAAGCGACAGGCAGTCCTGTTTCGTTCGGCTCATCACAGCGCGGCACTGGAGATCGAGCTTGCTCGGCGAGACATCCCCTTTGTGAAATACGGCGGTCTGAAGTTCCTCGAGGCTGCACATGTGAAAGACGTGCTGTGCGTGCTTCGTTGGGCGGAGAACCCAAGAGACGCGGTAGCCGGGTTCCGGGTGCTCCTGCTTCTGCCGGGGGTCGGACCAGCTTCGGCAAGAAACGTGCTTGGGCGACTCTCCGAATGTAATTTCGTATTCAAAGCGCTGAAAGACATCAGTGTCCCGCCCGCGGCGGCGTCGCATTGGAGCGAGCTTTGCGCGACGATGGCCCGGCTTTGCGATTCGGCGACTCCGTGGATCGGACAAATAGGCTTGCTTCGCGGGTGGTACCAGCCACATCTCGAGAGGCTTTACGATCACCCAACGGCACGAGTGGGTGATCTTGACAAGCTGGAGCAGATCTCCGCAGGTTATTCGTCGCGTGAGCGCTTTCTCACAGAGCTCACACTCGATCCTCCGGAGGCGACCGGTGCCGAAGCCGGCACGCCGTTACTCGACGAAGACTACCTCATTCTATCGACCATCCATTCCGCCAAGGGACAGGAATGGGACGTGGTGTTCATCTTGAATGTCGCAGACGGTTGCATACCGTCCGACATGGCGACGGGTAGCCCGGAACAAATCGAGGAAGAACGCCGCGTTCTGGGCGTCGCCATGACGCGTGCCAAGCTGCACCTTCATTTGATCCAGCCTCTGCGTTTTTTCCGCAGCCAACAACATCGTTACGGCGACTCCTACATGTTCGCGCCGCGGAGCCGATTCATCCCGGAAGCCATCCTCGGTCTTTTCGAATGCCGGGCTTGGCCCGTGGAGATCCGGCAAAGCGAGAAAACGCGCGGCGGCGACCTCCGCGCCGATGTCGCCGCGCGGATGCGCGAGATGTGGAGGCGACGGAACGCGCGCGAGGCGCCCACGACCGCCCAGACGCGCGGGCCGCGCGACGACCGACAAGCGGAGCGGCCCAAGGCGGACCGCACCAACGGCGGCCCGACCGGCCGCCACGAAACAAGCGCACGGCCCCCACGCCGCCGCCTGGAGGTGGCGAGCGGGCTGGCCACTGGCCACACGGCGGCGCCGCCGGCGTGAGCTGGACATGAATGAGGGGCCCCACCGGAAAGAGCGCACGGCGGACAACGAGCACCAAAGCAAAAGAAGACCGCGGCAAAGAGCACAACGGACACAGACGAAGCGGCAAAGGGGAAGGGAGAGAGCGGCGAAGGAGCAGCACAGCGGAGAAAGAGAAGAGAAGAAAAGAGAAGGAGCTAGCGGGGGAGCGTGTCGGCGGGTCGGCGTAACGGCGTGATCGGAGGTTATCCTCCGATGAAGGAACGCGATTCGGCGTTGCATGTCTGGAAGGCGTTACCGCACATGTGGCGTGGTAGGGTTGCGCCGCACAACCGACGTGGACGTGCGACCAATCGCTCAGCGGGGCGGTCCACGCGGGCCGGCCAGGACATCACTGTCGCGGCTCCGAGTTAAAGTTAAACTCGCCGCCTAACGTTTGGTAGTCTCCTTTTTGGCGCCCTTTGCTTTGGTTTTCGCAACCGTCCGCCACACCAGGATCACGAGTAGTGACCCAAGGAAGGCGGCAATAAGATCCTCAAAGGTGACCTTCAGCTCCCCAAGGCCGAAGTCGATCCTGAAGAGCTTGAAAAACTCGCCGCCGATGATCGCCCCAGCCATACCGACCAGGAGGTTCGTCCAGCGCCCTAATCCCTCCTTTTTCATAGTGACGGCGCGCCCCGCGAGCGTGCCGGCAAAGCCGCCGACAATGATCCACACGATAATTTGGCCGATGTTCATACCTTGGAATCTGTTCCTAACGAACTGAAAGCGCCATGGTTGGGGTAAGAAGTCAAGAATACAAGAAATTCTGACTCCCCTTTGCGCGCAGGGGAGGAGCCTTCCAAGCGTGCTACAGCGTTATTGACGTTCGGCGTTTGGTGTTCGGCGTTCAGCCCTTATCGGAGGATGACCTCCGATCACGCCGCCCCGCCGATACGACGCCCCTAGCCCGCAAAAATCACGCAAAGGTCGAAGCGATGAGCTCATTGCGGGCTAGGAAGCTCTTAAACAGACGCTGCGCGTCTGTTTAAGAGCCTGTTTTAAGATAAATGAATTGAGACAAACTGTTGCATACTTATTCTCTCTAAAAAGCAGTCGAATTTTCCGGCGTAGCCGGGGAATTCTGCTGCCTGAGCCTGCATCGATTACAAATCTCTAAGGATTTGTGAGCGATGCAGGCTAATGACGAATCAGGCCTTGTTCTTGTTGTAAACGTCGAAAATCACGGCGGCCAGCAAGACCAATCCCTTGACAACCTGCTGCCAGTCAATTCCCACACCCATGATCGACATGCCGTTATTCATTACCCCCATGATGAAAGCGCCTATGACCGCCCCCATCACTTTTCCGACCCCGCCTGAAGCCGAAGCGCCGCCGATAAAAACAGCCGCAATCACATCAAGCTCGAATCCAACGCCGGCTTTTGGGGTGGCCGTATTCAAACGCGCAGTAAAAACCAAACCGGCAAGCGCGGCAAGCGCCCCCATTGTAACGAAAGTACCGAACGCCAACCTCTCAGTCTTGATGCCGGAGAGTTTGGCAGCCTTTTCATTGCCGCCCAGCGCATAGATGCGTCTGCCGACCGTTGTCCGCGTCGTGATAAAGCCAAAGAGGGCAATCAAAATGCCCATAATAATCAGAACATTTGGCAAACCCTTGTAGGACGCAAGCTGATAGCTCAAATAAAGGACAAGCCCTGAAATAATTAGGTTCTCCAGCACAAAGAGCGCGAAGGACCCCCCCTGAAAACCATGCTTCTCGCGATTCAGTCTCCTTCGGAGACTGTTGTAAAACATGGCTACAGCCACCAGCGCGCCAATCGCCATCGAAGTGATGCGGAAACCGGTTTGGCCGGGTAAATCCGGGAATGAAACCCGAGCTCAATTGTTGAAATGGTACCGCAAAGGGTCCGATCGAATTACCACCGAGTAAAGCCAGCGTAAGCCCTCTAAAGACCAACATTCCCGCCAAGGTTACGATGAAGGAGGGGATTTTGTGATAGGCGATCCAGTAACCTTGGGCTGCGCCGATTGCTCCTCCGACAATCAGGCACAAGATCATCGCGAGTCGAAAATCGATACCGAACCGCACCATCATGACCGCGGCTAAGGCGCCTATGAATCCTGCAACAGAACCAACTGAAAGGTCAATGTAGCCCGCAACGATGACCAGCAGCATGCCCAACGCCATGATGATGACATAGCTGTTCTGGAGAACAAGATTGGTAAGGTTAAGCGGCTTGAACAACGTGCCGTTGGTCATGAACTGGAAAAATACCATGATCACGACAAGCGCGATCATGAGGCCATATTCACGGAAATTGCCTTGGCTGGTGGTTTTCTCCGTTTTTTTCGTCGCTAAAACTGCTGCTGCCTGCGTGCTCATTCCGTCTTTGTGTCAGCGCGAAGTATAGCGCGCATAATTTTTTCTTGAGAAGCATCTTTTGCTAGCATTTCGCTCACCAGCTTCCCGTCGTTCATGACGTAAATTCGATCACAGATCCCGAGTAACTCAGGCATTTCCGAGGAGATAACAATCACACCTTTTCCCTCGTTGGCCAGTTTGCCGATAATCGTGTAAATCTCGTATTTGGCGCCGACATCAATACCACGTGTCGGTTCGTCCAGGATCAGTATTTCGGGATTAGCAAACAACCATTTGCTAAGAACTACCTTTTGCTGATTTCCCCCGCTCAGGTTGCCCGTGAGCTGGTAAACGTTAGAAGACCGGATATTGGTTTTCGCCCGATACTCATTGGCAACACCCAGTTCTTGCATATCGTCGATCACACCGGCTTTGGAGACCCCCTTAAGATTGACGATCGTGATGTTGTGCTTGATGTGGTCAATAAGATTCAGGCCATACGTTTTGCGGTCCTCAGTGACATAAGCAATGCCGTGCGCCACCGCTTTACCAATGGTACTGACATCGACCTTCTTGCCGTGAAGAAAAACTTCGCCGCTGATTCGACGCCCGTACGATCTGCCGAACACACTCATGGCGAATTCCGTCCGGCCGGCCCCCATCAATCCCGCGATACCGACGATCTCCCCCTTTTTCACATTGAGGTTGATGCCTTTGATCATTTGCCGGTCGGCATGAACGGGGTGGTAAGCCACCCAATCTTTCACTTCAAAAATTGGCTCACCTACATTTGGAGTTCGTTTGGGAAATCGGTCGACTAACTCCCGCCCGACCATGCTCGTGATAATCCGGGTCTCGCTGATTTCGGGGGTATCCAGCGTTTCGATGGTCGCTCCGTCGCGCAAGATCGTGATCTGATCCGCTACTTTCTTGACTTCGTTCAGCTTATGAGAAATCAGGATCGAAGTGATCCCATGCTGTTTAAATTCAAGCAAAAGGGCCAGCAGCGCGTCACTATCGTTTTCGTTCAGACTGGCAGTCGGCTCGTCGAGAATGAGGAGTTTTACTTCCTTTGAAAGCGCCTTGGCAATCTCGATCAGTTGTTGTTTTCCGACGCCGAGATTCGTGACCAGGGTTTCAGGGTTTTCCTTGAGACCAACTTTACCGAGCAGGGCCCGCGTTCGATTTTCTGCTGCGTCCCAGTCGATTATTCCGTGCTTGGCTTGTTCGTTCCCAAGAAAGATATTCTCGGTGATCGATAGGAGAGGAACCAGCGCGAGTTCCTGGTGAATGATGATGATTCCTAACTTCTCGCTGTCGTGAATACCCCGCAGATGTCGTTCTTCACCCTGATAGACGATTTCTCCAGAGTAGGTGCCATGTGGATAGACGCCGCTTAACACCTTCATCAAAGTCGATTTGCCGGCGCCATTTTCCCCCACCAAGGCGTGAATATCGCCTTGGCGGACGGAAAGGTTGACATTGTCCAGCGCTTTGACGCCGGGAAACGTCTTCGTGATACCGCGCATTTCGAGGATGTTCATGGTGCTACACCGACGAAAGGCAGTCTCTCGAATTGGTCACGCCAGTGCACGCGAAAGTTAATCGTCACAAGTTGCTTTGCGACCTGAAGGAATAACGCGTGCCTTGGCTGATTGCTAGCTCGATCTACTTGATTTGATCTGCCGTGTAATAACCACCGTCGATCAGGACGGCTTTGTAGTTCGAAATGTCGACCGGGACCGGGGTCAGTAGGTAGGAGGGCACTACTTTCACGCCATTATTGTAGGTCTTGGTGTCATTGATTTCTGGTTTGCCACCTGCCACCAAAGCGTCAACCATGCTGGATGCGACTTTCGCAAGTTCGCGAGTGTCTTTGTAAATGGATGAACGCTGTTCGTGAGCGATGATCGATTTGATAGACTGGACCTCGCAGTCCTGCCCCGTCACCACCGGCATGGGCAGATCGGCTGTTCCATATCCGACCCCTTTGAGCGACGAGAGAATGCCGATGCTTAATCCATCATAAGGTGAGAGTACCGCGTGAACGTGCTTATCGGTGTAGTGGGCCGAAAGAAGGTTGTCCATCCGAGCCTGGGCAACGGCGCCATCCCAGCGTAATGTTCCCACTGTCTTCATACCCGTTTGACCGCTTTGAACCACTAATTTGCCGCTGTCAATATAGGGTTGCAATACCGACATCGCACCGTCGTAAAAGAAGAATGCGTTGTTGTCGTCCGGCGAACCGCCAAACAGTTCGATATTGAACGGACCTTTGCCTTCTTTCAGACCAAGCTCTTTCTCGATTGATTGAGCTTGCAGCACGCCGACCTTGAAATTGTCAAAAGTCGCATAGTAATCGACGTTGGGTGAACCACGGATCAAACGATCATAGGCGATGACTTTGATGCCGGAATTGGCCGCTTTTTGCAGGGCGTCCGAAAGAGTCGTTCCGTCGATCGCAGCGATCACGAGAACTTTGACCCCTTTCGTGATCATATTCTCAATCTGTGCCAGCTGATTAGGAATGTCGTCCTCAGCATATTGCAGATCAGTTTTATAACCCTTGCTTTTGAGGGTCTTTACAATATTGTCACCGTCAGCGATCCAGCGAGCAGACGATTTTGTCGGCATGGAAATGCCAATCGTGCCCTTGTCGTCAGCGAAAGCCCGCGGGGAGAGCGACATTAGGCCGAGAGCCAGTGTCAGTTAAGAAGAAACTTGAATGATTTCATTTTTTTTCGGGGTCATGAACGGCGTGCGGGTCAACCCGTGACCGCTCACGGGATGATCGCAGGTTGCGTCCTCTCTGCAAGGAAAAGTTCTGCCTCCTGCCGCCCAGCGCGGCTTATTTCTGTTTAAAGGCCTCGCACAAATGCGAAATACTCCGACGGTTGACTTGTTTCGCAACGGTTTGCGGCTAGATTAAGGCTTTCCGTGAGCACTCACGGAAACTGGACGACCATCGCGCGAAAGAAAGCCCGAAGGAGTCCGAGAGCGCTCACAACGACGTAGTGGTTAATCGCTCTCTTTGCGAGCAGGAAAACGCCGACCGATGTACATTAGTTCCGAAAGGGCTATTCACTAAAGCCATGAGATCCACCCCCAGAAAGAGAAATAAGAATCTGACGATTTATGACATCGCCGGCCGCACCGGAGTCTCTTATCAGACGGTCTCGCGCGTCTTGAACGGGATGCCGCATGTTTCGCCCGCGACGCGTGAAAGAGTCCAGGCGGTGATGCAGGAGGTCGGGTTCCGGCCGAACATGACGGCTCGGCAACTTGCCAGTCAACGCTCAACCACCGTCGGACTGGTGACGTTCGCAACCAGTTTCTACGGACCTGCCCAGATCCTCGCCAACTGCGAGCAAGCCAGTAAAGAAATGGGTTTAAGCTTCATGTTTAGCGGCATCGTCGACCAAACGACCCCCGAGATCCGCCGTGCGGTAAACGAGCTCTGCGCTCACCAGGTCTGCGGTATTTTGCTCTACCTCCCATTGCGCATCGATCTGCGCGATCTGCAGGACGTGTGCAGAAATGTGCCAATTGTCGCGGTCGATTCCAATCTGGGATTCAAGTGCCCGGCAATCTACATCAATCAAGAACTCGGATCCCGTATCGCTACCCGGCAATTGATTCAACTCGGGCATAAGAAAATCGCGTATCTGCAGGGGCCGCTCTTCTGGCGGGCAGCGGGATTGCGCTTCGAGGGTTGGCTTAAGGAATTGAAAGCGGCTGGGCTTGAGCCAGGACCCGTAGTTGGCGGAGATTGGACCGCTGAGTCAGGTTTCAGGTCGACGCAGAAGCTTGTCGCCCAGCATTTGGGCGAATTTTCGGCCTTGGTTGCCGCAAATGACCAGATGGCACTGGGGGCCATGCGCGCTTTCGAAGAAAACGGGATCCATATTCCGAGGACAATCTCGGTGGTCGGGTTTGATGATGTTCCGGAAGCCGGGTTCTTTTTGCCTCCTCTGACGACCATCAAACAGGATTTTGCAACGCTGGCCAGTTCGAGCGTGAAGTGTCTGATCAGTCAATTGAGCCAGGACAAGGCGAGTCGCTCGCAGACGATTAAGCCCACGCTCATTGGACGTCAGAGCACCGCCGCGCCGGACCAGCGAGTGATCAGCCGGAATAGGTCAAGACCGCGGCTAGGAAGTCGAAGGAGCAGAGTTTCAAGTCAATCAGCGAATTGAATCAGAAGCTGCGGGTGATTGGGCAACCCTCGACCGATCCGTTTCCATCCCGATATAGTCAGCGAGGATGCGTTGCGCTTCGTTCATGATCACGTCTCGATCGGATAGGGAAGGGCCGTCTTCGTCCTCATTTTCTGACGCGTTGGCTTTCGGCGCCTGCGGTGTCTGCGGCGAAGGCAAACCGGCTGTGTCCGAGTTCTTGAGAGTGATTTCGTAAGTGCGCGGCGTCTGTCCGGCGAGCAGCGCCAGTTCCTGTTCGCGTGCTTTCTTCCGCGCCTTGAGCTGTTCTTTCTCGGCCCGGCGTTCGGTTTCATTCAAGGAAACCGATTTTGTCGCGTGGTTTTTTTCGCGCATTGCAATTTCGTCCCGGATCCACGCGAAGTCGTGCTCAGTCGCCACTCGTTGCGCCGACTTTGTCCGCAGGGCTTCAACAACGGGTTGCACGCGGTCTTCCTTTGCAAAACGCGCGCTCGGTACCGTGTCCCATGGCAGCGGATCCTTCATGGCCGACTCTCCAATTTCGCTCAGGTCGCTCGTGGAAGGTAACACGATGTCAGCCCTAACACCCCGGAGCTGTGTCGAGGCGCCGCTTGGGCGATAGAATTTGCGAATTGTCACTTTTAAAGCGCCGGCGTTGTCGGCCGAGTCCAAGCCGTTCTGCTTCAGGATCGGCGCCAGCGGTAGGATCGTTTGTACCGTGCCTTTGCCGAAGGTAGAAGAGTCGCCCACGATCAGGGCCCGACCGTAATCCTGAAGCGCGCCTGCGAGAATCTCGGACGCGGAAGCGCTAAGCCGGCTCGTGAGCAGTATCAACGGGCCGTTGTAAAGCTCCGACGGGTCGTTGTCGTTGCCAACCTCAATGTCGCCCGCCGGACCGCGCGTTTGCACTACGGGTCCGCGGCGGATGAAGAGACCGGTCAAATGAATAGCCTCTTCCAGCGAGCCGCCGCCGTTGCGCCGCAGATCGAGTACAATGCCGCGCACGCCTTCGGCCTTTAGCTTCACTATCAGGCGGGCAACGTCTGCCGTCGCGCTACGGTGCGCGCTGTCGGTTCCCTCGTAAAAGGATGGTAAGTCGATGACGCCGAGCCGGGTTGCCTGTCCATCCGCGCCCGGGAGATCAACGATCCGCGCCTTGGCCTGTTGTTGCTCCAGTTTAACCTCGTCGCGCACGATTCGTACAGTTTTTCGTGTAGATTCATGGCCCGGACCGGCAGGGATGATCGTTAGCTCGACGGCCGTGCCTTTGACTCCGCGAATCAGCTCGATCGCGCGGGTGAGCGGCATACTCACAATATCTACGGGTTCTTTTCCATCCTGCGCGACGGCCACGATCTGGTCGCCGGGCTGGAGCTTGCCACTCCGCTCAGCGGGTCCGCCGGTGACGAGTTCGCGAATCTTGCAGCCGTTGTCGGTGGCTTCGAGCGTGGCGCCGATGCCCACCAGCGACAAATTCATGGAGATTGAGAAGTTCTTCGCCTCCTCAGGTCCGAAATAATCTGAGTGCGGGTCGTATACGTGAGCCAATGCGTTCAGGTAGACTTCCGATACTTCTCCCTCGTCGAAGCTCTTCATCATCTGCACCATGCGTGCCTGCCGCGCGGTCAGAGTCTTCACGATTTCGGCCGGGCCCTTACCGTTGATCTTTTCGACAAGGTATTCGGCCCGGAGTTGTTGCCGCCAGAGCGAATGCGCGGATTCGAGGTCTTTGGGCCGCGAGGCATCTGTGCGGTCGTATCCGTAGCGCTCATGATCGCCGAAATCAAAGGTCTGGGTTTGCAGTTCTGCGGTCAGGAACGCGGCGCGTTGATCGAGTCGCTGAAGGTAGCGTTGAAAGATGGCCCGGGCCGGACTCAGGTCGCCGTCCAGTCGAGTGCTCTCCGCGAGCGAGTGTCGGAGAATCGCGAACTCATCCAGGTCGGACTGGAGGAAGAGAGTGCGCGAGCTGTCGAGAGCGTCAAGATAGCGATCGAGAAACTTGGCCGCCAGTTCGTCGTCGAGCCGGTGATGTGCGAATTGGGAGCGTTCCAGCATCGCCGTGGTCAAACGCACGACATTGCCTGATGCGGACTCGGTCTCGCCGGAAAGCGGGGCAGCGGGTCGCGTAGTCGCAATGCCGGCGACCGTGATAATAAGTGAGCCGGCGATGACGAGGAAACGGGTGCGCAGTTTCATGATCGAATTGAGTATTTAGTGATGATTGGGTTGCCGAAGCCGTCCGGCGGATCTACCTGCTGGACGGCTCCTGGGCAGGGAGGTCAGCTCTTAATGCCGACGAGTTCGACTTCAAAGATCAGCGTCGAATTCGGACCAATGGCGCGACCCGCGCCGTGTTCGCCATAGGCCAGATCCGCGGGCACGAAAAGCTCCCATTTCGCGCCGGTTTTCATGAGCGGCAGGGCTTCGGACCAGGCTTTGATCACACCGTTCACCGGGAAGGTAACCGGCTCGCCGCGCTTATAGGAGCTGTCGAATTCCGTACCGTCCAGCAGTGTGCCGCGATAGTTTACGGTGATCTGATCGGTCGGCTTCGGCTGCGCGCCGTTGCCTTCGGCGAGCACCTTATATTGGAGGCCGCTCGGCAGAGTCTTCACGCCTTCCTTCGTTTTGTTGGCGGCGAGAAAATCCGCGCCTTCCTTCTTATTCTTTTCAGCGAGTTCCTTTAGTCGCTCGGTCTCTTTCTTCATTAGGTCTTGTTCGAACGCCGTGAGAGTCTCTGCGCGTTCCTTGTCGCCCATCTGCGGTTTCGCGCCGGAGAGACCGTCTTCCAGCCCTGCCACGAGCGCCTCGTTATTCAAGTCAAGGGCGTTGGCTTTCATGCCGCTGCCGATATTGACACCAATGCTGTAGCTGGCTTTGTCGCGTTGGTCTTTCAAGACAGTTGGGTGCTCCGCGAGAGCCGGCGCAACGAGAGCAAGCGCGGCGAGCGGGGTGAGGTATTTCAATTTCATTTGGAGTGGATCTGGATGTTATTTGTTTTGGCCCACGGTCGCCGGAAGGCTGCCGCGGATATCTGACTCCGGCACCATGGCGTGTGCGAGTTGCCCGTCCCTTTCGCGAACATTACAGAAAATCCATGCACGTCCTCCGCGTCGAATCACGATCTGCCGCAGCGCGTTCCTGTTCAGGGTGAGCCGGAAACTTCAGACCCTCACTCAGGTTCAAATCTTAAGACCCAGGTCTCCGGAGTTCCGGTACTGAAGAGCCCGGAGCTGAACCTTTCGTACGTGTAATGAGAGCGAAAGGTCGGTGCCACCCAGAGAGGTCAAGATAGTGGCGTCAAGAAAAGCATCCCCGCGGTGCCAGGAATATTGACTAGACCAAAAAAGCCAAATCACATGCAGACTTCCGATTTACATCCAACCAACCCGGCAACTGCTGACAAGTCCTCGGCAGCCGTTCACCCCAATCTCACCGACGCTCAATTCGACGCCGTGAAATACACCCCTGCGCCGATTGTGCGCAGCCCCTTTGGCCGCAGAGCGCCGACGACCGCGCCCATGCCAATGGCGGGCAATCCGAACGCCGGCATTCAGGCCATCAACGACGCTGTCTGTCAAAATTCCACGTGGGTGCAGCCACTCCGCCAGGAAATTGGTAGCGTCATTGTAGGGCAACAGCATCTCGTCGATCGCCTCATTGTCGGCTTAATTAGCAACGGCCATATCCTTCTTGAAGGCGTGCCCGGCCTCGCCAAAACCCTAGCCCTGAAAACTCTCGCCGGCACCGTGGGCTTAAGCTTCAGCCGCCTCCAGTTCACGCCGGACATGCTGCCCGCGGACATCGTCGGCACGATGATCTATAGCCCGCGCGACGGCTCCTTCAGCACAAAGCATGGCCCCGTTTTCGCGAATCTGGTGCTCGCGGATGAAATAAACCGCGCGCCTGCCAAGGTCCAGAGTGCCTTGCTTGAAGCCATGCAGGAGCGCCAAGTCACGCTTGGTGACGAGAGCCATCGCCTGCCAGACCCCTTCCTCGTCCTGGCAACGCAAAACCCTCTTGAGCAGGAAGGCACCTACGCACTGCCCGAAGCGCAAGTTGATCGCTTCATGCTGAAAGTCCTGGTCAAATATCCGAATCGCAGCGAAGAGCGCGCGATTCTCGATACCATGGCCGTCGCCGAGCGCTCGTTCGATGTGCAGCGGGTAGTTAGCGCGGAAGACATCCTGCAGGCGCGCCAAGTCGTCAGCAGCATCTATGTCGATGAAAAGGTGAAGGATTACATCGTGGACATTGTCCTCGCGACGCGCGATCCGCAGCCCTACGGAATCGACCTCAACGGGTACGTTCAATGCGGGGCGTCCCCACGCGCCACGATCGGCCTTACGCTCGCAGGCCGGGCTATCGCGTTCCTTCAGGGGCGCGGTTACGTCACCCCGCAGGATGTGAAGGATGTCGCCTATGATGTATTGCGCCACCGGATTATCGTTAGCTACGAGGCCGAGGCGGAGAACATCACGTCGGAGAACATCATCGCCGGAATCCTGGAAGGAATGCCGGTTCCCTAATCGCGCGGCATGCGCACCCAGACTCAATGGTATGACTTCCGAACAAACAAGAGAAATTCTGCGCAAAGTGCGGCAGATCGAGATCCGCACTAACCGGCTCGTGACCGACACGCTGGCGGGCCAATACCACAGCGTTTTCAAAGGGCGGGGTATGAACTTCGACGCCGTGCGCGAATATGCCGCTGGCGACGAAGTACGAACGATCGACTGGAACGTGACCGCACGTGCCGGCCGTCCGTTCGTGAAAAAATTCGTCGAGGAACGCGAGCTTACTTTGATGCTGATGGTCGATGTGAGTGCTTCGGGTGATTTCGGTTCGGGCGGGCAGAGCAAGCGCGAACTTGCCGCGGAGATCGCCAGCGTCCTGGCATTCTCCGCGGTGCACAATAGCGACAAGGTCGGGTTAATTCTCTTTAGCGATCAGATCGAACTCTACGTGCCGCCGCGCAAAGGGCGCCGACACGTCCTGAGATTGGTGCGCGAAGTCCTTGGGTTCGAACCCTACCGCCGCGGCACGAATCTCGTCCGCGCGCTCGATTTCGTGAACGACGTCATCAGTCGGCGCGCGATCGTGTTCCTGTTGTCTGACTTCCAGACCGGCCAGCAAAGCCCGCAGTCGGTCGCTGATCTCCGGCGCGCTCTTCGCCAGACGAACCGGCGCCACGACCTTGTAGCGATGCCGATCGAGGACCCACGTGAGCAGGTGCTTCCCGATGTCGGGATTGTTGCCTTGGAGGACTCAGAGACCGGCGAACTTATCGAGCTGAACACGAGCTTGCCCAGGGTGCGGCAGCGTTTCGCAGAAATTGCGATCGATCGTGCCAGGCAACTCCAGCGCACGTTGAACGCTGAAGCCGTCGATGCGCTCCGGCTCTCCACGGACCAGCCCTACGTCGCCTCGCTCATGGCCTTTTTCAAAAATCGTTCCCGCAAACATCGATGAAAACTCTCTTCTCTATTCTCTCTTCTCGTCGACCTCTTGCAGCGGCAGTCCTGTCGCTCTGTTTCTTGAGTCTGAGCGCTCGGGCGGCGTCCATTGCCGCTCCGCCGGCTTCTGCTGGTGTTGCCGGCGCGCCGGCGGGGAAAATGCTTCCATCCGTTGCGCCGGAGGAAGACATCTTCGATATCCGGCCGCCATTTCACATCGCCGAGGAAGTCTTCTGGGCTGGTTGGGGCGCTGGGGCGCTTGCTATCGCGGCACTCGGTTATGTTGGGTGGAGGTTTCTCCGCGGCAAATTGTGCACCAAGCTGCCTTATGAAATCGCGCTCGAGAGATTGCTGGCCGCACGTCAGTTCCTCAGTCCTGAGCATGCTCAGACCTTTTCGGGCCTGGTCTCCGAGGTCGTTCGCTCCTTCATCGAGCAAACGTTCCCGGTACGCGCCGCGCATCGAACCACTGAGGAGTTTCTTTACGACCTTGTCGTCACTGCGGACGGTCCGCTCGCGGGGCATCGTGACACGCTCGGCGAATTCCTCGGTCACTGCGATCTCGCGAAATTCGCGAAGTGGCAGCTCAGTGTACCGCAAATGGAGGCGATGTTGCAAAGCGCCCGCGCTTTCATCCTCGCTACCGGACGGCCCCTGAAAGCACGGCGTCCTCAAAATACCTCTCTCGGGTCTCAGCCGGCAGTCACCCAAGCTTAACCCTTATCCATTATGATCCGTTTCCTTTATCCTCAACTTCTCTGGCTGCTCGCTCTGCTTCCTCTCCTTGCGCTATTGCGCGGGAAGCGCGGAGCGGTGGCTGCCGTGAAATATTCCAGCGCCGACATCGCCCGGCAGGTGGCACGGGAGACGCGCAGTCGGGCGGGTCGCTGGATCAGTACCCTGAGTCTCCTTGCGCTCAGCTTTGTCATTATCGGTCTGGCTCGACCACAATTCGGTCGCAGCACCTCGACGGTCGAAGCGAGCGGCGTCGACATGATCCTTGCCCTGGATTGCTCGGGCTCAATGGAGGCGCTTGACTTTAAACTTGACGGGCAGCCTACGAACCGTCTCGATGTGGTTAAGTCAGTCGTCTCAAAGTTCATCGATGCGCGCCCGAACGACCGCATCGGACTGGTCGGATTCGCCGGCGCGCCGTATCTCGTGAGTCCGCTGACGCTTGATCACGGCTGGCTGCAGCAAAATCTCGAACGAGTCCAGATTGGTGCGGTGGAAGATGGCACTGCCATTGGATCCGCACTTGCCACGAGCGTGAACCGTTTGCGCGATCAGCCTAGCAAATCGAAGGTCGTCGTGCTGCTCACCGACGGTGAAAACAACATGGGCAAGATTGCGCCTGACACCGCCGCGCAGGCAGCGAAGGCGCTCGGTGTGAAGGTTTATACCATCGCCGCAGGTATCAGGGGCGAAGCTCCGGTGCCCGTGACCGATGCCTTTGGCAACAAGCGCCTCGCGATGGCCAAGGTCGATGTCGATGAGGAGACGCTGAAGAAGATCGCAGACACCACTGGCGGAAAGTTCTTTCGCGCGACGGATTCCGACTCGCTCAAGAACATTTATACCGAGATCGACCGGCTGGAGAAGACCACCCACCAGATCAAGAAATTCGAACATCACTCCGAGCTCTTTGCCTGGGCCGTGGTGCCTGCTCTCGCGCTGATGGGCGTCTGCTTTGGCCTCCAACAGACGCGTTTCCGTCGCCTGCCGTGACTTCTCACTGAACCTTTCAACCTATCCATACGATGCAATTCGCTCAACCTCTCTGGCTTCTCGCGGGCTTGGCCGCATGCGCCTTCCTGCTCTGGCGAAATCGCCAATTCCAAACCCAGCAACGTGCGACACTCGCGCGGTTCGCCGCCGCGCGTCTGCTGGACAGGCTCACCGTATCTGTCTCTCCAGCTCGCCGGAAGGCAAAGCAGACTCTCTTCATCCTGGGAGTTGGCTGCCTGTTTGTCGCTCTCGCGCGACCACAGGCCGGCTACGAGTGGCAGGAAACGCACCGCAAAGGTCTGGAACTCCTTTTCGCCGTTGACACCTCGAAAAGCATGCTCGCCCAGGACGTGAAGCCGGACCGGCTCTCCCGCGCAAAGCTCGCCGTGCATGATCTCGTGGACAAACTGAATGGCGACGGCGTGGGTCTTGTGGCCTTTGCCGGCAACGCCTTTCTGCAATGTCCTGTGACCCTCGATTACGACGCCTTTCGCGAATCTCTCGACGCCCTCGATACGAAAGTGATCCCGCGCGGCGGCACGGATATCGCCGCGGCTATCCGCGAAGCCGAGGCTGTCTTCAAAACGCGCACAGCGGCGGAGAAAATTCTCGTACTCATCACCGACGGTGAAGACCTTGGCGGCGAAGGCATCGCCGCTGCGAGAGAGGCGGCCAGTAACGGTGTGAAAATATTCACTGTCGGCGTTGGAAGCACTACCGGCGAACTCGTGCCCGTGCCGAGTGAAAATGGCGAAGCCGGATTCGCCAAAGATGCCTCCGGCCAGCTCGTGAAGTCCCACCTCGATGAGGCCACCCTCAAGCAAATCGCCGAGGTCAGCGGCGGCATGTACCAGCCGCTTGGCCAGCACGGCGAAGGGCTGAACGAGATCTACGACCATGGACTCGGGGCGTTCACTCGCCACGACCTGAGTTCCCGGCAGGCGAAGGTATATCTCGAGCAGTTCCAGTGGGCCCTGCTTGCCGCGCTCGGGTGCTTCATCGCTGAGATGCTCGTCGGCACGCGACGAAAGGTGCGCGAAGTCAAAATCGCTCAGGCGCCGGTGAAGCCGAAACCCGCGTGGGCTCATCCGCCCGCGACCGGCATGACGGTCGCCCTCGGTCTTGCCTTACTTTGCGTGACCGCCACGTCTTATGCTGCTTTGCCGCAGACAGCCGAGCAGGCCTATCAACGGGGAGATTACACGAAGTCTCTGGAAGAGTATGCCGCGGCGGCAGCGAAGCAGCCGGCGAAGACAGAACTTCAATTCAATGCGGGGTCGGCGGCTTACAAAGCCGGCGACCTGCAACGGGCAGCAACGGCTTTCCAAAACAGTCTTCATACCGAGGAGGTGCCGGTGCAGCAGCGCGCGTATTTTAACCTCGGCAATACGCAGTTTCGCCTCGGGCAGAAGACAGAGAAGAGCAACCCGAAGGAGACGATCGAGACCTGGGGCAAAGCCGTACGGTCTTACGATGCTGCGCTGCAAATCGAGCCGGGAGACAGTCAGGCGAAACACAATCGAGATCTGGTGAAGCGTAAGATCGAGCAATTGAAGAAGGAAGAACAAAAGAATCAGCAACAGCAACAGCAGGATCAGAAGAACGATTCCAAAGACCAGAAGAATGATCCCAAGAACCAGCAGGGCGGTCAGAATGGTCAGGAACCGAAGGATCAACAGCAGAAACAGGATCAGAAGAACGATTCCAAGGACCAGAAGAGTGATCCCAGGAACCAGCAGGGTGGTCAGAATGGTCAGGAACCGAGAAATCAACAGCAGCAACAGGATCAGAAGAAGGATACCAAGGATCAGAAGGGTGATTCCAAGAACCAGCAACCCGGTCAGAATGGTCAGGAACCAAAGGATCAGCAACAGGCTCGGAAGGACGATCCGAAAGACCAGCCGGCCGGACAGAACAGCCGGGATCCGAAGGATCAGAAGCAGCAACAACAGGCTCAGAAGAGCGATTCCAGAGATCAGAAGAGCGACTCTAAGGATCAGCAAGCCGCCCAGAATGCTGGGGACCCCAAGGATCAGAAGAAGCAGGATCAGGCGCAGAACGCTCGCCCGGATGCAACCGGTCCCGAGCCGCTGAACCCCACTGGCAAGAAGCCTTCCAAAGGACAGCCGCAAGCGGCGAACGGTCAGCGCCCTGAGCCGAACGAGTCCGCTAGCGCGGGCGGGGACCGCCGGGAACCCGGCCAGATGACGAAAGAGGAAGCGCAGCAGCTCCTCGACGCACTCAAGAACGACGAGCGCAAGGTGCCTTCCATGTCGATGCAAGGCCGCGCCGCGGGTCAGTCCAACGACTCACAGCAACCGCTCAAAGACTGGTAAAATCTATGAACACACTCACCTCATTCCAGCGTTATATCCTCGGCGGCGTCTTCGCCGCCTCAGTACTGGTGACTCCTGCCTGGGCGGCGCCGGACCAGGTCACTGCACAGCTCGATAGGCTCGGCCTGTCGCTTGGGGAGTCCGCACAACTCGCGGTAACCGTTAAGGGCTCGCAACCTGTGGAACCAAGTGTCCCAGCAGTGGACGGTCTCGAGATAACGCCCGTCGGACAGCAAAGCTCGATGCGAATCATTAACGGTGCCGCTTCGGCAGAAGTCAGGTACTTGTATCAGGTCACACCGAACCGGTCAGGTAATTTCACCATCCCCGCAATCGAGGTTCCCGGCGGTGGCAGGACCCAGCCTGTCGCGTTCCGCGTCGATAAGAATCCGAACGGACAGAACTCGCAATCTCCGCAGTCAGGCAGCTCAGGTCTGTCTGCGCCGGGCGGTTCGCGGCGGGATGAGGATGCCCCTGCGGATGCTAAAGGCCAACAACCCTTCCTTCGCATAGTTCTGCCCAAACAGGAACTCACGGTTGGCGAACTGGTGCCAGTGGAACTGAAGGCGTGCTTCCCGGCCGGCATGTCAGCTTCCTTGAATGGCCTGCCCATGCTGACCGGCGGCGCCTTCGCACTGAACAAGCTGGGCGACAATCCGGAACAGACCCGCGAGGTAATCGATGGTCAAGCATACAACGTGCTTACGTGGTCGTCTGCCCTATGTGCGGTTCAGGCCGGCGACTACCCGCTCAATGTGGAACTGCCCGTAATGGTACGCGTGCAGGAGAAGGGGAAGCGCGGTAGCGGACGCAATCCGTTCAAAGATTTCTTCGGCGAGTCCTCGCCATTCGATGACTCGGTCTTCGACGATTTCTTCGGCCAGGTGACGGAGAAACCTCTTACTTTGCACAGCGACGGCACTCCCCTGCGAATCCAGGCGTTGCCCGTGCAAGGCCGCCCGGCGGATTTCTCCGGGGCGGTCGGGAAGTTCGACGTGATTGCCGAGGCGTCTGCGACCAAAGTCGTGACCGGCGATCCGATCACCTTAAACATGAAGATTACCGGTCAAGGCAATTTCGACCGGGTGACCACAAACGGTCTGGCCTCCGGTTCGGCCTGGAAAAGCTACAAGCCGAAAGGGCGGTTCGAGCCGGCGGATCGCGAAGGCCTGGCCGGCACAAAGACCTTCGAGCAGGCGATCATGCCTAACGTTGCCGGACCTTCGGAAATCCCGGCGCTGAGCTTCAGTTACTTCGATCCCGATACCCGGAACTACGTCACGAAAACGACGAACCCGATTCCGATCGATATCGCACCCGGCACCGCCACTCCTTCCACGCTCGTTCCCGCCAAAACTCCCGCAACCGCGCGGGCTACCGACGGCCTCGTACCTGGTCGTCCGGAAAACGGCCGCCTATCAAGCTTGCGCCCCGTGGTGCTCGCTCCGTGGTTTCTGATCGGCAACGGCCTGATGGCGTTTGCGGCCGCTTTCGGCTTGCTCATAGGTCGTTGGTGGGAACGGCTGGCGAACGATCCTGAGCGAATGCGCGCCGCCGCGGCGTCTGCCGCCGTCCGGGAAGCGCTCTCCGCGATGGACGAGGCAATCAAGAACCGCAATGGTGTCGGGTTCTTCCATGCCGCGCAGAAAGCTGTGGCGGAGCGCTTCGCCGAACGGTGGAACGTGCCTGCCAGCCGGGTTACGCCCGCCGAAATCACGGCGCGCCTCAATGGCAAGGGAGAAAACATCTGTGCTCTTTTCAAACGCGGCGACGAAGTGGCCTACAGCCATGAAAAGGTCACTGCCGGCGAACTTGCCCAATGGCGCGCCGACATCGCGCAACAACTTGCTCATCTCTAATCCTATGATTTCCTATTCATCCCCGAATCAGCAACCTGCACCTCATATTGTTTCGCCAGTGGAAGGAATGAATTTCTTACCTCTGCGACATGGCATCGACCTCCCGCACGATGTGAATCGGGTCGCTCAAATCAAAAAAATAGCGGGAGGAAAACTGCTATTTGCGGCGCTTGTCGGCGGGTTGATGCTCGGCAGTTCGTTCTCCGCAGAAGCCGCTGCGCCGTTGCAGGGATCTGCACCTGCGCTTTTCAACCGCGGCAATGCGTTTGTGCGTGAGGGCAAGCCCGGTCCGGCAATTCTCGCCTACGAACGCGCGCTACAACTTGCTCCGCGCGATCCTGCCATCGCGCTTAACCTCAAGGCGGTCCGCGACACCGCGGGCCTCGCCGCGTCAACACCTGCTTGGTGGCAATCTTCCGCCCGCGTGCTGACGATGGACGAATGGGCTTGGAGCGGCTCACTGGCGCTCGCGTTCGTCTGCGGAGTGGCCCTTTTTGGACGACTCCTCCCGATGCGCTTGGGTCAACCGGCTAAAATCCTGGGGGTCACGTGCGCGGTGACCGTGCTGATTTCAACCGCCGCGCTTTGGTTTCGTTGGCCCGAACTCAGTCGAGTCGTCGTGGTGAGTTCCCATGTCAACGCACTCGTCGCACCGGCAGATGCCGCCGGACAGGTTTTCCCCTTGGCCGAGGGTGAAATCGTCACTGCGAAAAAAGAGCTAGGTAATTTCGTACTCGTGCACACAGCCGATGGTCGCTCGGGTTGGGTGGCGCGGGCACAAATTGAACGTGTCATCCCCGCGTCGCTTCCGGACCGTGCGGGCTGACCGGCTGCGCCGCCTGGGGCGGCATGGGTAAATGTATGATGAAGGTTGACCCCTGACCCGGTGTGCTCTGCACCTCAGCCCTCCCACCGTGCGCGTTAATGAAGGCGCGCACGAGGCTGAGCCCGAGTCCGAGCCCCCGCTGCGACCTGCTCTTGTCTGCACGATAGAGCCGATCCCAGATCCTGGGCACGTCCTCTGTGAAAATGCCGATGCCGGAATCCCGGCAAACGATCGCCACGCCGTCGACCTCTGCATGCGCGGATATTTCTACGTTTCCTCCGGGGGGCGTGTACTTGAGCGCGTTGTCGAGCAGGTTCGCCAGCACCTGCCGGAGTCGGTTCCGATCCCCAAAACAAACCAGCTCCGCCGGCACTTCGGTCCTCTGGGTGATCTCCTTATCCTCGGCCACCAATTCGAACAACTCCACAATCTCCGCCACGAGCGGAGCCAACAGGAAGCGCTGACGGTCGAGATGCATCAAGCCCGTCTCCGCTTCGGAGATGTCCATCAGCGTGTTCAACATTGTCAGCAGGCGCTCGGATTCCTCCATTGAATCGAGCAGCGCATCCCGATAGACTGCGACATCTTCCGGCGCCTCCAACGCTGTCTCTGCCGTCGAGCGGAATCGTGCGAGCGGCGTGCGCAAGTCGTGTGCGACATTGTCGAGCGCCTCGCGCATCCCGGTAATGAGCGCGTTGTTCTTTTCGAGCATTAGGTTGAAAAGGCGCGTTAACTCACTCAACTCATCATGCGCTTTCGCCTCGGGCATTCGCTCGTCCATGTGCCCGGTGGCGATGACCTGCCTGACTGCGTCGATCAGTTTCCGAATCGGCGCCAGCGTCCGTCGGGTCAGCCATGCGCCGCCGGCGATCCCGAGTGCGAGCGCCACCAGCATCACCCAGAGTGAGACGTCGCGGAACTGTACGAACAAAGCGCCTTGGGCGTCCATCGTCTTGCCTACTTGCAACCAATCACCGTCCGGCAGCCTTTCCGTCGCCACCAGCCACCAGCCGCTGTGACTTCGTGACGGCACCGTCAGCCAACCCAACGCCTCATTTGGAGTCATCCGCTCGAGTTCCTCTACATCGAAGACATCGAAGCGCGGTGGGAAGCTGACAAACAAGCCGGTCCGTTGCGGACCGACCACTCGGACAAAAAAAAGCTCCCGTCCGCTGTAGTGGCGTTCGGAAAACTGACGAATCAGCGCGGGAAGCCCGCCCTCCTGATACCATGCTCGATAGACATCGAATTGCGCACTCACCACCTGGCGGTCGCGCTCCTGCACGGCTCGAAAGAGGAACCAGTAAGCCGCTGCAAAGAGCGCCGCCGTCAACCCAATCAGCACCAGCGCGAACCAGACATGGACCCGAAAACCGAACGTGCGCCGCTCGCCTTTAAGCCAGCTTGAGGGCATAGCCGAAACCACGCAGCGTATGGATGAGCTTGGGATCCAGGTTACGCTCAATCTTGTTCCGTAGTCGGCACACGAGCACGTCGACGACATTGGTTTTTGGATCGAACGCGTAGTCCCAGACGTGCTCCAGAATCATCGTCTTCGAGAGCACGCGTCCCGGATTGCGCAACATGTATTCGAGCAATGAGAATTCCCGGGCCTGCAGCTCAATTTTCCTGGCGCCACGCGTCACCTCGCGGGTGAGCAGGTTCATGGACAGATCGGCAAAATTCAACACCGTCGGCTCGGAGGTATGGGTTGATCGGCGAATCAGGGCCTGGACTCGCGCGAGTAATTCCGAAAATGCGAAAGGCTTCGTGAGATAATCGTCGCCGCCAGACTGTAGTCCGCGCACGCGATCATCCACGGAGTGTTTTGCGCTTAGGATAATGACTGGGGTTGCGATCCTCGTCTTTCGCCACTGCTCGATGACGCTGAGGCCGTCACAGCCCGGTAGCATGATGTCGATGACCGCCGCGTCGTAAGCGTTGTTTAGCCCAAAGTGCAAGCCCTCCTCACCATCACCTATCACATCGACTGCATATCCCGCCTGTTTGAGCCCATTTCCCACGAAGTCCGCGATTTTCTTGTCGTCTTCGAGAATAAGGATTCGCATAAACGGTGGCCGGCAAGGAGTATGGTTTATTGCGTACGCGACTTAAAGAGCATTTTTAGACACGCGTGATGCGGTTGGGGTCGCGTGATGCGGTTGGGGTCGTATCTAAAAATATAAATATCGCGATGCCGACATGACCGACAAGGTCATCAAAGGGCGTTTAATTATTATATTTTTAGATACGATCCTTACGACTAGGCGTTTACGTTGGTGGCACTAGCCAAGCAGGTGGAGACTTCCGAAAGTTCATCCACTATAACAACAGAATAAAGATATGTGAGGAGCAACGAAAGGGCTCGTCGGACCTCAGTGGTCGTTCGCACTCAAACTCGCCGGCGGCAACCCCTGCGTATTCCCTCTAACCCTAGCTTTGACGGCACTAGCGGTCATCCGCCCGATAGCAGGGATCTTTTGCAATTCCAGATCGTACATCGACCACAAAAATAACCTGCTCGAAAATTATTTTTTTGTCGCCTCATTTCAGAACGATCGTTAGCGTGAGGTTCGAATTAGTTCGACAGACAGCGTTGATCAAACCTGGTCCGAGGCACGCCGGTTTTCAGCGCGATTAGGACACAGACCCCTCCAGGAATCCTATAAGAAAATGAAACAAAACTCGGGCGAGATGAAGGTTTGGGCGATCATCTTTGGATTGACAATTTTGGTCGCAGCGATACTTGTGGTCTTGGCGCTGATGGAAGAGCAGGGAACTAAGCGCGCAGCGATCGAACGTAGTGCAGAATGGATAGTTGACCGCGAGAAACTAAGTTTCCTTGTTCAAGGGTTGGTCGTGTAAGTTAGTAACAGCTGCCTCTCAAAGGTCACACTCTAATCCCCCTCGGAACGCCCTCGACTTCGGCGCCTGCAATATTCATTCGCCCTTCTCTCCACGCCTATAGAAGAATTACCAAGGCTCGGCAGGACGCTTCGGGGAGTCCGCGAATTAAGTCCAAAACCGGAGAAAACTAAACTCCCCTCGATTCTCTCGTCTCGACCGGTCCTGCGCGACAGGCAACGAGGTCGCGCCCGCCGGTGCCGCGACTCTCCCGAGACGGCTTCGTTGGGGTCGTATCTAAAAAAATAAATATTGCGCCGCTCGCATGACCGGAAGGGTCATGATACGGTTTTCAATTATTATATTTTTAGATACGACCCCTCAGGCGTTTAGATGAAGTCGTTGATGATATTTTCGAAAAGTTCCTGGCGGCCGCTGGTGTATTGGATGGGGTCGGGTTGGCTCAGAGCGTGTTTTTCAAGGGAGGTGAAATCCTCTTTGTCCGCTTCGATGGCCGCGCCAATGCCGCTGTCCCAGGACACGCAACGGTTCTTTACCAGGGCGGCGAGGCGACCGTCGGCGCGAATCGCCGCTGCGATCTTTAGGCCGCGTGCAAAGGCGTCCATACAGCCGATGTGCGGTCGGTCCTTGGGTTTCGGTTCGAGGTAGAAGGCTCCCTTGAATCCGATCTGTTTCTTGTAATCGACGGCCATGTGCAGGAACTAGGCAAGGTGCTCCACCTCGCGCTTCAGGTCGGTGTTCCAGAGGCTGGATCTACCCTCATTTTCCGCCGGAGCGGCGCATTACCCTTGCCTCCCAGGATTGAGCTTTGCTGCGCTGGGCGGCCCTGTTTTAATTTTAAGCGAAATTACCCGCCGGAGTTTGAAGGCAGAAGAGCTTCTTGGGCGGCTTCGATTCGATGGGATTCGATGCGCCCGCGCTGTTCTTCGGCACGTTGATATAATCTGGCTAGATCGACTTTGCGCAAACCAGGTATTTCCTCGGCTACGGTGAGAAGAGCGCGCCAAAGTGCTCGCTTGCCTTCAATTCCCAGGGCAAGCGCTTCCAGTTTCTCGAGTCGCGCGAGTTGACCGCCTGCGGGATCTTCGAGCAGAAGTTTGATTCGGGCGAGCTTCTCGCTCAGAAACGCTGTCGTGTTGCGTATCGCACCGCCACCGGCATCCAGATCGTGCAACAATTCCTGCAGGATTTCCTGATCCTCGCCAACCTCCTCTCGCAATCGGACAAAAAATTGTTCGTGGGTCTTCCCGCGGTGAGAGGAAACCAGATGATCGAGCAGCTCCACGGCGGCGACCGAACCGGCGAAATGGTCCTTCATGTAGTTCGTAAGATGCTTTGAATTCATAAAGCATGTTCGCTTTTCCGCAGATTTTGGCTGGACTGTGCTGACCGCCTTTCCGGAAAAATCAGGCGTGTGTCGACTGCGACGTTAGAATGAACGCGTTTGTGCGCGGGACGTACAAGGGACATCGAACGGTTGCGAAATTTGGAACGTGCCCGGCGCAGCCATTGGCGAGTGCGTCATCGTTTGACGCAATCGGGTCGGTGCACTACTGGTGCTGGTTCGGTCGGGGCGTTGGCGCGAGGGTCGTACGCGGAATTTGCAGATGCCTGATGATGCACGGTGAAAGTGCCGAGGGTTAGAGCTTGCCTAATGAACCGAGAAATTCGGACAGTGGCTCGATGAGGCGTCGACCCGCTTCTATTGACGATGGCGATATTCTCGAGTTATTGGCGAGGATTAAGACGAAGGCATCGAGCGACTGCGAAATGCCTAGCCACGTTGACAGCTAGCATGATCGGGGCGTTCGCAATGCGCCACGAACCGAACAAGAAAGCAAACAAATGACAGCAAAACTTACTGGAAAAGTTGCCTTAGTCACTGGAGCGAGTGCAGGCATTGGGCAGGCTTGCGCGCGGCTCCTGGCGCAAGAAGGAGCGAGGCTCGTCCTGACCGCGCGACGTCAAGAGCGGCTCGATCAACTCGCGCAGGAGGCGGAGAAACTCGGCACCAAGGCTATCGGCGTCATCGGCGACGCCCGGGAGGAGGCCACGGCGATAAAAACGGTCGCGGCTGCGATCCAATCCTTCGGTCAGATCGACATCCTGATCAACAACACGGGCGTGGGTAACTACAAGAACCTTGTCGACACGAGCGCCGAAGAATACGACGACATGATGGACACCAACGTGCGCTCCACGTTCCTGTTTACCCGGCATGCCGTTCCGGTCATGCTCAAACAGAAAGAGGGCATCATCCTCATGATCTCGTCTATGGCTGGTATCTATGGGTTTGGAGGCGAAGCGGTCTATTGCGCAACTAAATTCGCCCAGGTCGGCTTTGCACAGGCACTGGATAAGGAGTTGCGTACCCAGGGAATCAAGGTTGGCGTGATCTGTCCCGGCGGAGTCAAGACCGAGTTCGCACTCGGCCGCGGACGAACTGAGGAGAGCGTGAGTCAGTCGAATATGCTCGACCCGGAAGATGTTGCCGGCGCTGTCCTGCTGGCCTGTACCCAGTCGCCTGGATCACGGATCATCGAGATCCAAATGCGGACGATGGCTGAATCGCTGGCGTGATAATGGCGGTTTCGTTTTCGGGGTTGGCAGGCAAAAATCGTGCCGGTCCCTCAAGGGACAAAAGGAACGCAAGGGCCGGCCAAATCCCCAGCGCCTCTTCCGCTAGCCGAACAACCTCGACATGTTGATTTAGATCGGCGCTCAGCGCGTGCGCGGTCCGACCCTCGTTTTGCGCCGCCCGCAGGACCGCGTCGAGGTCGTCATGGTTGCGAGACGTCACAATCAGATCGACCCCCTGCTTTGCGAGTTCGACAGCAATCGTGTACCCGATACCTCTGCTCGCTCCGGTTACGAGGGCCTTTTTTCCGGACAGGTCAAACAATGCATTGGCCATAATTCAAAGAAGGTTCGCGGAACCGATTCCTGCCCTTCAACGCCTCGCGAAGTTGCGCCCTGACGCGATCGGGCGGCCGCCAAAGGGCCTGGAGCCATGAAACAGGGTAGGAATCGCTTCTTCCAGCAACATTGGGTGCCGATCGCAAGAAGTCAAGAAGCCGGGAAACGGCGAAATGCAGTCGCCGAGAATCGGCACCTGGGCGAGCGATCTAAACTTAAACAAGACCGGATTGAAGCCGTAACAAGAGCCTCGAATCAATGTCCCGGGCGAGCAGCCGATGGACTCGTCCCGTCCTCTTGTCCAAAATTGAGTGCCGGCTGAGTCAAAGCCATCGTCTGCGGCGGCAACGTTTGGACGCTTACGCGCGTTCTGACCAAGTGAGTTGGATGTTTTTGCTGCACGTAGGTGATGAGAGCCTCACGAACATCGCACCGCAGGGTCCAGAGCTTGTCTGGATCGGCGGCACTGACCAAGGCACGGATCTGTATCGAAGTTTCTTTGGCGTCCGTGATTACCAGTGATTTTGTCCGTCTATCCCACGCAGGATGCGATTCAACACATCGAAAAAACTCCTCCCTGAGCTCGTTCACAGGCAAATGATAGTCGAAATAAAGGAATACTGTTCCGAGAAGTTCGGACGAGCGGCGCGTCCAGTTTTCGAACGGTTTCTCCAGAAAATAGTTGATTGGAACGACAAGACGTCGCTGGTCCCACAAATGGACGACAACGTAGGCCAGCGTGATTTCCTCCACCCTGCCTAACTCACCCTCTATAGCCACCAGGTCATCCAACAGGATCGGTTGCGTTAACGCCAATTGAAACCCGGCGAAGAGATGGCCAAGCGAGCGCTGCACCACGACCCCGGCCAGCACGGTGATGAGGCCTGCCGATGCTAACAGGCTCGTGCCAAGGTGGCGCAAAGGCGCACAAAAGATCATTGCGGTCGCAACGGTGAGGAAAGCCAGAACAAACAGAATCGCCTTGCGCAGCGCCGAAACCTCCGTATAGAGCGCCCGGGATCGAACATCGACTCCTCCGCGAACCCGATGTGATTGAATGATCTTGTCTGCAGCCAAGCTCACCTGGCGGCACGCGAGGTAACCGGTTGCCAGGATCACCACCGCGTTGATGATGTCCCGCGAGTTGGCCGTGACAAAAGAGGGGAAACCGACTCGACTGAGCGCGAAAACCGTAGCGACCAGCGGGATTCCGACCTGTAGCGAGTCTGCGCATAGGACGGCGACGACGCTTTCCCAATGGGAAGAGTCGCCGGCCGCAAGTGCCCGCAGGCGCCGATTGGTGACGTAAATCAACCTTGCGACCAAGGAACTGAGCGCCAGGACAGTGATAACCTGCAGCGCTGATGCCTGTCGAGCAGGTGTTGCCCAATGTGGTCCGAGGACTGGGGAGACTAGTGCATTGAAGTGCCAGGCCAGGAGGGTGTATAAGCCACATCCCCATACCCAAAGGTCAAACCGGGTCAGCAACGAACGGATCACGGCAGTTTTCATTCTCCTGTCATTGACCAGCGAAAGACGATCGATGCGTAGTTTTTTTGCGAGCCGATTGACTCCAAACTGGAAAACTAGCAGGACTGAGAGGTGCAGGAGGCCGGCTGCAAACTGGCCTAGATTCAGTCCGCTAATGATCTCGGTTCGCATTGCTGCGAGTATATAGCCCGGTCAAGAAGCAAGCTCAACCCAATCACCCGCGCCGAAACCTGCGTCGGGCAGGAACATCAGGAGATTCGCCAATCTCGCGGTAGGCTATCCGCGCCGCCGCCATTTACGCTTGGTTTGCCTAACCGCTTGCCCTATCTCTGCTGGATGATCAGGCAAGCAGTTTGTGGGGACGCTGTAAAAGCCGTCCCGTTGATCCTGCAGGCGATTGGTCACATCGCATTTGTTCTATCCGGAACAAGCGACGGCGAAGAAACGGCCTCGATATTATGCGACTTTTTTGGAAAGGATGAAAACCGCATCAGCTATCAAAACGCCCTGGTAATGGGAGAAGGAAGAGAGCTGTTTGGGGTCGTCATCCTTTATGATGGTGCCAAAGCGCGAGAACTGGATCTACCGCTCGAGAGCGCGGCGGCCAAGAAGTCGGGAGACTCCAACTACTGCATCCCCACCGAGGCTGAAGAGTCAGAGTTTTACCTGGACACACTGAGCGTGAGTCCGGGCTGCCAGGGGAAAGGCTACGGCCGCAAATTGATCGAAGCTGGGTGTGACCGGGCCCGCAAGCTAGGACACATCCGGATGGCGCTTCTTGTCGAGGTGGACAATGCCGCGGCCAAACGGTTGTATGAACGAGCAGGTTTTTGTTCCGACTACACCAGGTGGATCGCGGGAAAAGAATACTTTCACATGATCCGGAATTTGTGAGTGTACAATCGACGGCCTTTAAGGGAAAAATTGGATAGGCGGATTAGCGACCTTTACGCAATGGCTTTCGTGCAAACTTTTTGTTTTACAGTATGAAGGCGTTGCTAAAGCCCTCGCTCAATTGGCTGCTGGGCTTTGTCCCAATTGCTGTTGTACTGCGGGTCTGGCCGCAGTTCGGGAACGAGACCGCCTTGTTTATCTGCTCCTGTTTCGCGATCATTCCGCTCGCAGGCTGGATGGGCCGCGCAACCGAGGAACTCGCCGAACATCTGGGTCACGGAATTGGTGGATTGCTGAATGCGACTTTTGGTAACGCCGCTGAATTGATCATCGCTTTGATGGCGCTCTCGAAAGGGCTGACCGGCGTGGTAAAGGCATCCATCACAGGCTCGATAATCGGCAACGTCCTGCTCGTCATGGGGGCTTCGATTCTTGCCGGCGGCATGAGATTTCGAGAGCAACGCTTCAATAAAACCGCTGCGCGCACTTCGACGACTACGCTGACGCTCGCGGCGGTTGCACTGGCCATTCCCACATTGTTCCATGTCACGGCTGCCGGCGGGTGGAGCCAGACGACCGAGCATAAGCTTTCCTTTGCCATAGCAATCGTTCTTTTCGTGACTTACGCTTGCACGCTCGGCTTCGAGTTGATCACTCACAAACAACTTTACGCCGGAGACTTGGAGGACGGTGGTGAAGATACGAAGGGAGCCCATGGCTGGTCGATCTCCAAATCGCTTCTGGTCCTGATCGTTGCTACTTCTCTGGTTGCCTTGATGTCCGAGTTTCTGGTTGGGGCGGTGGAAGCCGCTCGAACGACGCTGGGACTCACCGAAGTTTTTGTCGGTGTCATCGTGATCGCAGTGATCGGCAACGCGGCTGAGCACTCGACGGCGGTCTTGATGGCGATGAAAAACAAGATGGGCCTCAGTCTCGGCATCGCCGTGGGATCGAGTTTGCAGATCGCCCTCTTTGTCGCGCCTGTGCTCGTCTTTTTCTCGCATCTTTTCGGACGGCCGATGGATCTGGAGTTTACATTGCCCGAGGTCGTGGCCGTAATTGTCGCCGTGCATTTGATTTTTCAAATCAACGGCGACGGCGAAACGAATTGGCTTGAGGGCGTGCAGCTGTTGTCTGTCTATCTGATTCTCGGCATTCTGTTTTTCTACCTGCCGGAAAAACCGAACGAGGGCTGAGCGCCAGCACTAGCGTCCAAGAAGCGTTCCAAAGGAGAGCTGACGCTGTTCGTCACGCGCGTCCCGAACATTGAACCTAACCGAACCGGCCTGAGATATAGTCGTCCGTCTGTTTTTGACCTGGGTTACCGAATATTTTCTCCGTTCGATCTATCTCGATCAACTTGCCTAGATAAAAGAACGCCGTAAAGTCGGAGCAACGGGTCGCCTGCTGCATATTGTGGGTCACAATGACGATCGTAAATCGGGTCTTAAGTGAAACAACAAGCTCTTCGATTTTTGCCGTCGCGATCGGGTCAAGCGCAGAGCAAGTCTCGTCCATCAAGATGATTTCGGGCTCCCCTGCGATAGTGCGGGCGATACATAGACGTTGTTGTTGACCTCCAGAAAGGCCGAGCGCGCTCTTGTGCAGCCGATCTTTGACTTCGTCCCAGAGCGCCGCTGCTGTCAGGCTGGCTTCTACGGCTTCATCAATGGTGCGCTTGTCACGAACCCCTGCGATCCGAAGTCCGTAAGCGATGTTCTCGTAAATCGATTTCGGAAATGGATTCGATTTTTGGAAAACCATTCCGACTCGTTTACGCAACTCGGTCACATCCACGTCCGGCGAGTTTATATTCACGCCATCAATCCGGATCTCGCCCGCCGTAACTTTCGCGTGGTCGACCAAGTCGTTCATTCGATTAAAGCAACGCAGCAGCGTCGACTTTCCACAGCCGGAAGGTCCTATGAACGCTGTTACCTTCTTTTCCGGGATCTGGAGGTTAATGCTGTGTAATGCCCTGGAGGCACGATAGTAAAAGTCAACTCGGTCGACCTCCACGATAGTCCGTACATTCCCGACCGATGGGTCCGAGGTTTCGCTTGCGCGTGAACGTTTGGAGAAAAAGCTTTTAGTCGTGAAGCTTCGGGCAATTCTGGTTTCTCCCATAGCATCAATCGGGGGTTGCGCCGCCGGTGTCGACTTCCCGGAGAACTGCGACCCGGGTCACTGGTCCAATGGAAACAAGAAAACACCTGATGAGCAGGATCGCTAAAGCGTAAATGTTACAATATTGAAACAATCCAGCAATACCAGCACCTACCATTGCATTGAATCTTCTATGGACGTGCCACGCCAGACGCGCCGGAACGCATATACGACCAGCGGCGCTGCACCTGTGTACGAGCAACGAGTTCAACGAAAAAATCGACGATGGGGTGACCCGTCGGCAAGCGACTTATCGTCTGGGTCGACCACGGAGGAAGCTCATGTTTAATCGGGATCGAGACGGGTCCCACGTTGCTTAGGCGTCGACAACAGAGAGACGAATGGGGAATTCTGGCGGAGGCGGACCGATTGTTCACTGGAATCCTCTAGTAGTCTAATCACTTGCAGAGGGGACCACAGAGTGAGGATAATATACCATTCCCATTCATCGGCGCCCACTGCGGATCTTGCTGTGGCCAGCTTCGATCTCAGTTGCTCAGCCAGGCCGCGGACGAGTCCTGGTTCCTTCCTGAGAACTAAGGCGATCCTTCGATGCAGATCCACCCTGTAAGAATTGACGTTCTCGTGATTCATAAAATTCTCCTGTGGTCCGACAATCATCTTCCCGCCGGCTAATCGAAAGTTACAATTCCGCCATACTTGTTAGAAGAGCCAGGCGCGCTGTCATGGGATGAAACTCCCTTGGGCCGCTTTATCGGCGAAACCGGTGGAACTTTCGTTCCATTTACGACCATCGATGAATCATCTACGGGTACGGCCGTGCAAATGAATCTAGGTTCGTAAATAGGGTTGGCACGCAGCGCGTATCGGTACGGAGGGATCGCCCGTCGCTGCCGCCGCTCCTGAGCGGCCCTGAAACAAACCGAAAGGATAAAAAAATATTATGGCAGTAGACATGTTTATTAAGATCGACACGGTCGATGGCGAGGCACAGGATTCCAAACACAAAAAAGAGATTGATGTCCTCTCTTGGACGTGGGGTATGAGTAACAGTGGTTCGGCTCATGTCGGCAGTGGCGCCGGAGCCGGGAAGGTCAATGTTCAGGATCTCACTTTCACCAAATGGGTGGATAGCTCGACGCCGAAGTTGGCCTTGGCATGCTGCTCTGGCAAGCATTTCAAGGACGCGGTTTTGGTGGTGCGGAAAGCCGGCGAAAAGCCGGTTGAGTACCTGAAGATTAAATTGGACGAAGTTCTGGTCGCTTCCGTTTCAACGGGAGGCTCTGGTGGCGAGGATCGACTAACAGAAAATGTGACACTCAACTTTTCCAAGGTAAGTCTGGACTACGTTCCGCAAGACGACAAAGGCGCACCCGGGACGGCGATACCGATGACCTGGGACATCGCCGCGAATGCTAACTAATAGTAGTTTGCGGGCCGATCCGTTAGTCGATCTAGAAAAGTCCTTAATCACTCCAACTGAGACGGATCTGCGGAACGCGATTCAGAGCAGAACGAGCGGCGATGCTGGCCCTGGGCAGCCGCTCAGGGAAGTTAATGTGTTTGGCCCTGAAGGGGGCGAGAGAATCTCATATGCGATTTATTCGCGCCTTTACGAAGCGCGCGAAATATCCAAACTGCGGGTTGCAAGCTTTTTGACTCGGAGCAGGAGGGCTTGACTGGATCGCTGTTAATGTGTCTAAGGTCGGCCGTAGTGTTTGGACATTACGTAGACAATATTCCCAGTTGCCAAGAGTGAAAAAGCGCGGCGCAGACATTCAAAAGAAAAGGGACGCGCTAATCGCTGAGACGAGCGAACGCGAACGGGCAGAAGAGGCGCTTCGCGCGAGCGAACAGCGATTGCAAGATATTCTGGATAACACGACGGCCGTCGTGTTCGTGAAGGATCTTGAGCTTCGTTACATTTTAGTGAACCGCGAATATGAACGGCGCCATCAGGTGCAGCGTGACGAAATCCGGGGCAAAACCGACTTTGACATTCTTCCTCATGACGTAGCAGAAACAGTGCGGGCGAACGACCGCCACGTGATCGAAGCGGATGTGCCCATCCAATTTGAGGAAACCGTACCGACGGAGGGTGGCGAGCGACAATTCGTCGTCGTAAAGTTTTTGCTGCGGGACCGCGCGGTGAAGCCGTATGCGGTTTGCGGCATCGCGACGGACATCACGGAATTAAAACGGGCTGAAGAACTACAGGCCAGGCGAGCGCGTCAAGCGGCGCTGCGCGCGGATATTCATGCCGCGTTCTCCGTTCGGTCCGAAAATGCTTTGCAAACAATCCTCCAGTGCAGCGCTGAGGCCGTGGTGCGTCACCTCGACGGGACTTTTGCACGTATCTGGACGCTGAACGACCGACAGAACATATTGGAGTTGCAAGCCAGCGCAGGCCTGTACACCCGCTTGGATGGCGAACATGCCCGGGTGCCCGTTGGGAAACTCAAAATTGGCCTCATCGCAGAGCAGCGCAAACCTCACCTGACAAACGATGTACCAAACGATGCTCAAATAAGTCATCCCGAATGGGCTAGAGAGGAGCGAATAACCTCTTTTGTCGGTTACCCGCTTCTGGTCGAGGGACGTCTGGTCGGTGTTTTGGCGATGTTTGCACGTAAGTTTCTGGGGCAGGACACTCTCGAGGCCCTCGAGGTGGTGGCTGACGGAATCGCGCAAGGTATCGAGCGGAAGCGGGCGGAAGACAAACTCGCCCGACTGAACCGCACGCTTCAGACTCTCTACCAGTGCAACCAGGCCCTGGTCCGTGCGACTGAGGAGTACGAGTTGTTGCAGTCTGTGTGCCGAATCCTGGTCGAGGTTGGCGGTCTTCGGATGGCATGGGTCGGCTACCGCGAATTCGACGAAGACAAAACGGTTAAGCCGGTTGCCCAGGCTGGCTACGAGGCCGGGTATCTGAGACAAATCAGCATTACCTGGGGTGATACCGACAGCGGTCGCGGACCCATGGGCACAGCCATCCGGACCGGTACCACGCGCTGGAACAGGGACATCCTGACTGACCCAAATATGATTCCTTGGCGGGCCGAAGCGCTAAGGCGCCGCTACGCGTCCTTAATTTCCCTTCCCCTGATATCTCATGGCGAAGCTTTCGGCGCGCTTGCCCTCTACGCCGAAGAGCCCGATGCCTTCACGGAAAGTGCGATCGAGCAGTATTCGGATTTGGCGAATAACCTGGCCTATGGAGTGACCGCTCTCCGGACGCGCGAGGAGCGCAAGCGGGCCGAGAGCGAAATTCGTCAGCTCAACGCTTCGCTCGAGAAACGAGTGGCCGAGCGCACAATCGAACTCGTGCGGTCGAACGACCAGCTGAAACGCGCCGAAGAACAATTGCGCAAGCACGGCGAGCAGGTGGAGATACACCGTGACGTGCTCCTTGAATTGGCCCGCTCCGACAAATCGGACCTCGAGAAAGCAGTTCGGAAGATTTGTTCTCGATCGGCCGCAACGCTGGACGTAGCGCGCGTTAGCTACTGGTCTTTGCAGGAAAATAATTCTGCCATTGTTTGCGAAGTCCTCTATCTCCGCGATGAGGAAAGCTGTGATGAGCACTTCAAAGGCGCCTGCCTAAGCTTTTCTGATTGTCCCGCTTATTTCGGTGCATTGGCCACCAAGCGGCCGATCGTTGCGAGCCGCGTATTGGTGCATCCCGCCTCGTGCGGGCTGGCGGAGAATTACCTCGAGCCGTTCGGCATTACCTCCATGCTCGACGCGCCCGTTTGGGTCTCCGGCAAGGTCGTAGGCGTTCTTTGCCACGAGCATACCGGCCCGGCTCGTGACTGGTCAGCGGAGGAAATCGACTTTGTTTCAGCGCTCGCGTCGATGGTTTCTCTGGCATTGGAAGAATCAAGTCGTGCCCATTCGGAACACTTGCTGCGAGAGAGTGAAGAACGCTTCAGTAAGGCGTTTCGCGCCAGCCCGGTGAACATTACGATCTTGCGGTTGAGTGATAAAAAGTTCATCGAGGCGAACGATGCTTTTGTCCGGTGGTTCGGCCTGCGCGGTGACGAGATTCCCGGGCGCGACTCGAAGGAGTTGGGCATTTGGGTGAATCTCGATGACCGCGCGAAGTTTCTATCGGATCTCGAGCGCAACGGATCACTGCGAGAGGTCGAGTGCCAGCTTCGAACCCGGCGAGGTACCGTTCACACGATCGTGCAATCGGCCGACGTTATCGAAATCAATCGAGAGCCGCACATGCTGGTTATCGGTCTCGACATTACGGAGCGCAAGCGGGCCGAGACCGAGTTGCTAAGAACGCTTGCCCGCGAGAAGGAACTTGGGCAGTTGCGAAGCAATTTCGTGTCGATGGTATCGCACGAATTTCGTACGCCGCTGGGCATCATCCAGTCATCCGCCGAAATTCTGGAGGACTACCTCGACCGGTTGGAGCCCGGAGAGCGCAAAGAGCATCTCCAATCCATCCGGAAAAACACGCGACGCATGGCCCGGTTGATGGAGGAGGCGTTGCTTATCGGAAGTCTCGATGCCGGCAAGATGGAATTTAAGGTAGCGTCGTTAGAACTGGGGGCATTCGTCCGCGGTCTCGTGGATGAAGTGCTGTCGGCAACGGGCCGGCGATGTCCGATTGAAATGTCATTTGCCGAAATTCCTCTCGAGATTCAGGCCGATAAGCGACTGTTGCGGCACATCTTCACCAATTTGCTAACGAACGCTGTGAAGTATTCGGACCTCGGCCGGGCGGTCCGTTTCGAAATGAGGTGCGAGGCAGCAGAGATTGTTTGCGCGATTCGCGACGAAGGGATCGGAATTCCAGAAGCCGATCGAAAGTGGCTCTTTAACGCCTTCCATCGCGGACATAACGTCAGTGACCGTCCGGGAACGGGGCTCGGTCTGGTAATTGTAAAGCGCTGTCTCGATTTGCACGGCGGCAGCATTGAGGTGGAGAGCAAATTGGGTGAAGGCACCGCGGTGACTGTCAGACTGCCAACGCTCAATCCTCCGTTCTCGTCTGAACGTCTTTGAACGAGTTTATGAAAAAAATCTTGGTTATCGAAGACGAACCGGAGATGCGTCGCAACCTGGTGACCGTCCTTCGGTTGGAGAATTTTCACCCGCTGCCCGCCGAAAACGGACGGATCGGAGTGGACTTGGCGAAGAAGGAAAAGCCTAACCTCATTCTTTGCGACGTGATGATGCCCGAACTGGACGGTTACGGCGTGATCGCTTCGCTTCGCGCCGACGCAGAGACCGCCGCCATCCCGTTCATCTTTCTCACGGCCAAAAGCGAAACTCGCGACGTTCGTGCCGGAATGAACCTTGGTGCGGATGATTACCTTATCAAACCGGTTGCCAAGCCTGAATTGTTGGCCGCGATCCATTCGCGTCTCGAACGTTCTCTCCAGCAGACAGTACCGGAATTCAAACCTAACTTCCATTCTGCAAAACCGTTGGAGGAAGTCCTTGGCTTAACCCCGCGTGCTGCCGAAACGCTGCTCTGGCTTGCTCAAGGTAAAACAAACGGTGAGATCGCAGCCATTCTCCGCAACAGTGAATCCACAGTAAAAAAATACGTCCTCGAGATTTTTGGCAAGCTCGAGGTCGAAACCCGAACCGCAGCCTCTGTGCGCGCGCTGGCAGTGCTCAGTTCGCCCGCAGCATACGAATAGCCTCTCACACCAGCGGGCCGGGACCGAATGTCCCGGCAAGAAATGCACTCAGTGGCGGTCGGGGCACCCATGTGGCGGTCCATTTCGAGGTTGCGCCAACCCGGGAAATCACTCATAAGACGGGCAAATGTTTTCGCACGTTGTGATTTTTTGGACGGACCCGGCCAATCCGAGCGCTACCGATGAAGTGGTCGCTAACGCAAAAAAATACCTCCCCTCGATTCCCGGCATTCTGAACTTCCACGTGGGCAAAATGGTGCGTAGCCATCGCAGTGTCGTCGATCAAAGTTACCAGGTTGGACTGAACATCCATTTTGATACGAAGCGGGCGCAGGACGATTATCAAGATCATCCCCAGCATTTGGAATTCGTTGAAAAGAGCAAGGCGCTTTGGACGAAGGTAGTTGTGTACGATTTCGAGTGATTTAGGAACGATTGCCCGGAACGAGACTGAATTGGCGGACAGGGCGCGATGATAGCGTCTCCCTTCGATCGGACCGTGCGCCCTCGGTACGCCTTTACGTCGACACGTTTCCGCGGCGCTGGGTCTTTAGTCCCATTGCCCGTTTGCCACGCCGTGCGAATCTCCTGCGCCTGATCAAGAAGCACCCAGGAGCCTCGATTATGTGCGGAATTACAGCATTTTTCTCAAGCGGCAAACGCATTTCAGCGGAGAGGTTGAAGCGTGCGACGAACACCCTCCACCACCGCGGTCCGGACGGCCACGGCGTGTGGCTATCCTACGATGCCCAGGTTTAACCCGGGAAGTCCATCCACCGACGGAACCGCCCTTCTCACAAGGAAGAAAACCTGCATTTACGATTGGTTCCCGCCAACGCCTTCCTGTCTTCTGACTTCTGTCTGTCTACGGTACGTCTCGACTCCTCGATTGCGTTCCTAACCAACCATTGGAGGATTTGAGCTTATTAGCAATACTACTTTTTGTTGGCACAATGGCATTGTCGATGTGGGCAAGGCTGCGAGTTCGGTCGGCGTACAAGTACAGCCGGTTGAGTGCGACTTCGGGAGTATCCGGGGCTGAGACCGTGGCGACGATCCTTCGACGGGAGGGCATTTACGATGTCGAGATCCTGGAGCACGATCAGGTACTGGAGATCACTATGACCCGATCAATAAGGGGCTCGTGCTGTCCCATGACAATTTTCACGGGTACTAGCAGCGCGAAATCAAATCCTGCCCTTGCCGGCCACTGCATTGCGGTGGCGGCTTCCCGACGAGCTGAGAGCGTGGGTGGATGGTCAAACAACTTCGGTAAATCCTCCACTGATTTGCGAGCGAGTCGACCGTGTTGACTTCCAAGCCTCGCATTGGAGGTAAATTGCGAGACGTAGCAATTCGAACATATCAAGCGTGCGGTGTTGCTCCCAGGCTGTTTCCGGACCAGGGAAAGCTCGCTCGGAGCTCTCGAAGTCCGCCCTTTTCGCAAAGACCTTCGATCCTGGAACAAAAGGGCCTCTTAAAGCGAACGCACGGCGGCGCTGTCAGCCTCGGACCGCCCATTGCTGGCTTTGTGAATTATCGAAGATATCGTAAGTAAAGGAAAATAAATGAAAGAAATGAATTCTCCTTTGCCTTGCAGCGTCTCGTTTGAGGCCAATACCGGCATGGTTCCGCAGGCCACGGCCCATTACGAGAAACGCCTTTCTGAATTGCGCGGATTTTATCTGGATCCTGATGCCCTGGACCTGCGCATTCGGGAAGAAAACGACCCGGTCTGCTACGAGAATTACGCCTTTAACCAGAGCCAGGCCGAGGGCGATATCTTTTTTGGCACAACCATTATTTATCCCGGCAAGGTAGGCTCCGAGTATCACCTGACCCGCGGTCATTTTCACCGCAAGCGGAATCACGCGGAGACCTATCAAGCCCTTTCTGGACGTGGTCTTGTTCTATTCGAACGGGGGGATGGAACAACTTGCGTTGCTGAGCTCGCGCCGGGCAAAGTAACCTATGTCCCTCCGTTCTGGGCGCACCGCTCGGTCAACACCGGCGATGTGCCCTTGGTCTTTCTTTGGACTTGCTCGGTGGAGGCTGGCCACGACTACGAAGGGCTGGGTGGACGCGGACTGCGTCAGGTGGTAATGGAACGCGACGGTGCGCCGGTCGTCGAAGACCGTCCTCGGGACCAAGCCTAGGAATCGAAAGGCCTATTTTGGCAAGACGGATTGCTTTCTGACCGATTTTTAAACTCGATGGCCCCCACGATGCACGCAGTATTCGGCAAACGCATAGCCCTTGATATGGATGAAGTCATGGCGGATACGCTCACAGCGTGGCTTGATCGTTGCAATCAGGATTTTGGCACCCGCATCACCAAGGCAGATTTGCTTGGCAAAAGAATTTATGACTTGGTCGGAACGGTCCAGGCGGAAGCTGCCCGCGCTTATCTGGACCATCCGGATTTCTTCCTGGAACTGCCCTTGATGGAGGGGAGCCAAATGATTGTCAAACGTCTTACGGAAAAGTACGAGGTCTTTGTCACGTCGGCCGCGATGGATCACCCGAATTCCTTTCCGGCAAAGTACGTCTGGCTCAAGAAGCATTTTCCTTGCATACCGGACAAGAACATCGTGTTCTGCGGGGACAAAAGTATCATCCGGGCAGACTTTATGGTCGATGACAGTGTCCCGAACTTACGGGCCTTCGACGGCGAGGGAATCGTCTTCACGGCGCCTCACAATGTCCTGAACACCGATTTTCCCCGAGTGAACGACTGGCCGGATGTCGCTAGCTACTTTGGAGTCACGGAAAACGGCACCTGATCGCCGCGAGAGCGGACGAGTGACGGCAGCCAATCGCTATTGCATGGCGGGCTGGACGCAAGTGTGGTCTGGCTCTTACTTTAGACCTTTCAGAAACCCTCAAATAAAACTCTTTCAAATGACACCCATTGCCCAGCGTTTCCTGCCCACGACGGCACATTGGTTGCCGCCGACCTACAATGCAGTAACGACCCGCTACGACAATATGCCCTTTCGGCGCGCGGGACGGAGCGGTTTGTTGTTACCCTCAATATCCCTCGGTCTCTGGCAGAACTTCGGCGACGCAGACCCAATAGCCAACTGCTACGCGGTTCTCCGGCGCTCCTTCGACCTGGGCATCACCCATTTTGACCTGGCAAACAATTACGGGCCGCCGCAGGGCGCCGCTGAGCGTACCTTCGGCCGGATTTTCCACGGCGATTTCCGAGCCTATCGCGACGAAATGGTTATCGCGACCAAAGCAGGCTTCGACATGTGGCCCGGTCCGTACGGCGAATGGGGTTCTCGGAAATATCTGATTGCCAGTCTCGACCAGAGCTTGAGCCGGATGGGCCTCGACTACGTGGACGTGTTTTATTCGCACCGTCCCGACGCAGAGACACCTCTTGAGGAGACGATGGGAGCGCTCGACCACATCGTGCGTAGCGGGAAAGCTCTTTATGTCGGCATCTCGAACTACTCGCCGGAGCAAACTCGCGAATCGTCACGCATCCTGCGTGCCATGGGCACGCCGTGTCTCCTGCATCAACCGCGATACAATATGTTTGATCGGCACATCGAGGGCGGTCTTCTCGATGTGCTCAAAGAGGAAGGCATTGGGTGCATCGTTTTCTCACCGCTGGCACAGGGTCTTCTTACGGAGCGTTATTTAGATGGAATTCCGGCCGATTCACGAGCTGGCAAAGCGGGTCGGTTTCTTAAACCGGAAAACGTCAGCGAAGAGGTGCTTGGACGCGCCCGGCAATTGGCAGCTTTGTCCCGGCGTCGAGGTCAGAGTTTGGCCCAACTAGCGGTGACCTGGATCTTGCGGCACCCACAGATCACCTCGGTCCTGATCGGCGCCAGTCGCCCGACGCAGATCGAGGAACTTCATGCCGGCCTTTCCCATCCGTCATTGACAGACAGCGAACTGGCGGAAATCGAAAATATTCTCAAATAGCTCGATGAGCCGCCGGAGGAGCCGTGACCTGGGGTCGGGAGCCGTGACTTGGGGTCGTATCTAGAAATATAAATATCGCAACCTCCGCAGGATCGGCAAAGGTTCATGATTGGATTTTAATTATTATGTTTTTAGATACGACCCCTATTACCGCCTCTCTAATTCTCATCTTCAGAAGACTTCAGATTTGGACAGGTTGTTCATGGGACTCCAAGTGTCCCGCAAACGGGATTTGACTGTTCGATATTCGGGACGGAAACCGTCTCAAGGCCTGCCCTTTTCCCATTTGTTTTCGGTTAAGGTGTTCAGATCCAGGCACTTATCTTGAGTAAAGCTATTGGCATGCGTGATGCTTCAGGACTCGTCTGCAACCACCTCCAGTCGCTACAGGGAAACCCAACCAAATGCCAAAGCTCAATCGCCGACCACTTTCGCCCACCGAGGATCTCACTGCGAAGCAAACTTTTACAGGAACGGACACGAAAACCGCGAATAGCAATATCGCTGCGAAAAGAGAAGCGCGTAACAGCTTACTTACCGAAGTGGCCAAGAGTTCGCGTAGGCAGCCGACGGGAGCACCAGTAGGGCAAGGGGTCAATGCGCTCCAAAAGAACCATCCGGAGAAGTCTTCCGTGCCGGCGGTTGGCATTCCTGGCCAGTTGACACCAGGGAAGCTATTTGCGTGTTTTGAACTGCAGCGCGAACTGGAAAATAGGAGCACGGGATCGGTCTGGCTGGCTCAGGATTACAGCCCGAAACGCCACTTCGAACAAGTAGCACTAAAGTTTCTGCCTGATTTCATCGTCAGCGGAAAGATCTCCATTGAGGAGCTGAAGGCCGAAATCCGCCGGAGAATCGCGCTCAAGCATCCCAATATTTTAAGTGTCTATGACCTGGTGGAAAACAAAGGGAGAATCGCCATCCAGATGGAATACCTGGAAGGCCATAGTTTGTCGCATTTGCGTATGATAAAGCCGAATCAGATATTCGAAGTCCGGGACCTGGAGAAATGGATGAAGGACTTGTGTGAGGCATTGGAGTATGCCCACAAAAGTGCAGGGCTTATCGCGGGCGACATTTTGCCGGAGAACTTGATCGTAGATCCCGGTGGGAATCTGAAGCTGAAGGACTTTGGAATCGCAAATTGCATCACCGATTCGATGAGACGGTTGATGGCAATTCATGACACGAGCGAGACTCTGCCGTACGGGAGCCCGCAGCGGATAGCGGGGGAAAAGCCGGCGATCACTGACGATCTATATTCGCTCGGAGCCAACATCTATGAATTACTGACCGGCAAACCGCCCTTTTATGCGGGGGATATTCGTGACCAGGTGAACGGGAAGCCCCCCCCTTCAATGAGCGAGAGGAGAACCGAACTTGGAATAAAAGGCGATGCTATTCCGAAATATTGGGAGGAAACGGTGGCGGCCTGTTTAGCGAAAGATCCGGTTCAACGCCCCCAGAGCGCGTCCGAAGTAGGGAATCGACTGAAAAACGCTACCCCTCCATCAAGCATTCCCTCTGCCTCTACGGCTAACTCCGAGCCTAAGCCTGTTTCAAAACCCCGAGTTCCGGTGCGAAATCCGCTCACCTGGAAGAGGCGGTTGGGGATCTTAGGCGTCATCTTCTTCCTGGCGTTGTTCGCGGCGACTGCTTTCTTTTTGTTTCACCAGCGATCTGATCGTTTCGTTCCAGTGCAAGGGCCTTCCCCCACGCCTGCGGTCCCGCCATCTCCGTCAGGGACGATCGGAAAGGACGGCTCTCCATGGGTGACTACACCCCCTCCAGAGGGCAGCCCGGCACCTGCTCCGGAGGCGAGTCCGGCACCCGCCCCGGAGGGCAGCCCGGCACCTGATCCAGAGGCGAGCGCGGCACCTGCTCCAGAGGCCGTTCTAACACCAACTTCTGATTCGGTTACAGGCCCTTCCCCTGAGGCGATTCCAACATCCTCTTCTGAATTGAGCCGAACTCTTTCTCCACAAGAGGCTACCATCCTAAATGCAAAGCAGTCCACAGAGCCTTCTCCGACTCCGTTAAGTCTGGATGAGATCGATGCGACGAAGGAAGAGGTGGTCAAACGGATCAACGCTCTTCCTGGAGTCAGTGCCCAGAGAAAGGCGACTCTGATCGGGAAAATGCATAAAGCTCGTTCAATGGAACGCCTGACGGTTGTTCCCTTCGATGTCGGTCAGACAATTCTGCGCAGAGCCGCTACGGATGAACTGCTGAAAGCGTTCAGCCGGCCCGAAACGCGGGACAAACTGAGTGACCCGACGACAATCCTGGTGGTGGCCGGCTATGCCGATACCGTTGGCCGCGCGGACAAGAATCTCCGCGTCTCACAGGAGCGAGCGGAGAATGTGAGCAAGGTTCTCAGAGAACAGGCAAACTTACTCAATGCTATGCAGACAATAGGAATGGGAGGAACTGAACTTCTCGATAGCAAGCGACCAGATCAGAATCGAGTTGTTGAGGTTTGGGTAGTTGTGCCCCTGTAGGCGAGGAGCGACGATCTAACCATTGTTCGCAAAGGATGTCTAACGTCAACTACCCCCCAGGATCTAACCGCTCGGCGATTATATTGGCCGAATCGGAATACCGAGTCCCCGATGGTCGCCGAATCGGTCTTCGCCTGCCCCGACTCGAAATGCGTTTGGAATACCGCTAGGGGGAGTTCTCAGGGGTTCGCTCATAAAAGACCTGTCTTTCTCTGTGCGGAACTTGAATGCGATGCTTGCTGGCCCGAGAAAGGGATCTGCCCCTTGAAAAATACGCCACGTACATTGAAGAATTCACGCAAAATATCGTGCTGGTCGCGTGAAATGCTCGGGAATCCGCAATGGATCGGAACGGTTTAATTTCTTAAAATTGCGGATGGCTCCTGCCGACCGCAGCGGACGATGTGATCGAAGACCTCCGGTCGCCGTTGCACTTTAAGTGGGAATCCGTAAGCTGAGGGCTGAAGACCGCCGCCCGCTCCATCCGTAACCGCATTGTTTAACCGCTCACTGCTTGCTTATGCTTCCCATCCTGATCGCCAAAGGCGCTGCCGATCTTTTACTTCTTCCCCAAATGGCAAACCGGCATGGACTCATTGCCGGCGCCACAGGAACGGGGAAAACGGTGACACTGCAAGTTCTGGCGGAAAATTTCAGTGCCATGGGCGTACCGGTTTTCATGGCGGATATCAAAGGCGACCTAACGGGAATCAGCCAACCAGGTGGGCAAAATCCGAAAGTCGCGGCGCGTATCCAGGACCTAAAACTGGATGCCTATGAATTTCGGGGCTGTGCGGTCACGCTCTGGGACGTATTCGGAGAACAGGGCCATCCCGTTCGCGCGACGGTATCGGAAATGGGGCCGCTTCTCTTTTCGCGCCTGCTGCAATTGAATGAGGTCCAAAGCGGCGTGCTCGCCTTGGTCTTCAAGATTGCAGACGAAGCAGGTCTCCTGTTGCTTGATCTCAAGGATTTGCGGGCCACCGTTCAGCACGTGGGAGATCATGCTTCCGACTACACAACCCAATACGGAAATGTTTCGACTGCTAGCATCGGGGCGATCCAACGTGGCTTGCTTACCTTGGAAACGCAAGGAGGCGAAAAATTTTTTGGCGAACCCGCGCTGAATTTGGACGACTTGATCCAGACCGACGGAAATGGCCAGGGGGTAGTTAACATCCTCGCCGCCGACAAGCTTATGGGCGCACCGAAGGTTTACGCGACCCTCTTATTGTGGCTTCTGTCCGAGCTTTACGAACGTTTGCCTGAAGTCGGCGATTTGCCGAAGCCGAAGTTCGTTCTGTTTTTCGACGAGGCTCACCTTCTTTTCAGTGATATTCCGCGGGCGCTGTTGGAAAAGGTTGAACAGGTGGTTCGCCTGGTCAGGTCGAAGGGTGTCGGCGTTTATTTCGTAACGCAGAATCCGCGTGACATCCCGGATAACGTGCTCGGCCAACTGGGGAACAGAATCCAACATGCTTTGCGCGCATTTACCCCACGTGACCAATCGTCAGTTAAGGCGGCGGCTGAAACATTCCGGGCGAATCCCAAAATAGATACAGCAACGGTGCTGACTGAGCTTGGTGTAGGAGAAGCTTTGGTATCTCTTCTCGATGAAAGGGGTCAACCCTCCGTCGTCGATCGGGCATTTATTGTGCCGCCGCGCAGCCAGATTGGGCCAATCTCTCCTCAGCAACGACAAGAATTAATCCAGCACTCCATTGTCACTGGTGTCTACGAACAATCCATTGACCGGGAATCCGCTTACGAGCGTCTCGTGGCCGCAACAAGAAACTCGCCGGGCCAACGAAATGCCGCACCCGTTTCAGGGGAAGGAATTCTTGGACAGATTGTCAGCGGAGCGGTCGGCGGCATCACCGGGGCAAGAGCGCGGCAGAGCGATACGGTAGTGGAAGCGCTTTCTAAGAATTTTACGCGAACGATTGCCAATACAGCAGGCCGCGAAATCGTACGGGGTCTCATGGGATCGCTCTTCGGCGGCACGAGACGTTAGGGGACATGTGTCGGCGGTTCGGCGTGTCGGCGTTTCGGAGGTGAGCCTCCAATGGTAAGGAACGCGGTTGGCGTCACACGTTAGGTAGGGTTCACCGCGAATTGCGCGGTAGGGTCAAGCTCCCGCTTGACCGGCGTGGCACGTCTTAGGAACGTGTCAGACTGCCGCCCGAAGAGTCACTGGGTGATCGGGAGTAAGTAATGCGTCTCGCTTTGCCTTTTCTGTATGTATCGCGGGTCCCTGGTTCCAGTGCTTCAGTATGAAGCGGGACGAAGAGGTAAGGCGAGAAGCAGCTTCACTCGCGTGCTAAGAGTAGCGCTGGTTTTAGCCAGAACGGTGGTAGACAGAGCGGCGTGGAGGAAATCGGCAGGATATCGTCGCTGATATTGACGCCGAGGATATTCCGCATAAAGGCCTGCCGCGCCTCGATGCGCCGCCAGGTTGCCGGATGATCTGCGCGTATTTCTGCCCGCAGGGATTCTTCAGCAAAGATGACGGCATCTTCGCAGTTAAGAGCCCAACCGTTTCGTAGCGGCACCGGGATGACGTCGACTTGAAATGGCATGCCGGAACGAATGCGATCGGTAGATCCAGGTCGGACCGGGCTGTGGATCCATTCGTCGTGACCGGTGAGGTGGCCGGGATTGAGTGCCGATTTCAATCTGGCGCGTGCAAGCGTATCGGTGACCGCACGCGAACACAACTTCGCCCGCTACACCGATCGCAGAGGTTTCGTACCAAGTGATTAAGCCCGCGAAATAAGATGACGCTACCTTCAGGAAATCGTCGTCAGAGTTGGTGATCAAGCCGGCACGAGAGGCGAGGCCGCCCGAAAATCCGATTGCCGCGGTGACGCCGTCGCCTCGCCGCAGACGCCTGCTCGACGGACTTCGAAGGCCGACGACCGGAACGCTGTGATCTCCGGAGGCGAACATCATATGGACGTTGAATGGATCGCCCTGGTAATCCATCCGAGCCGCTGCCTCGAATTCGCTTTCACCCTCTTGAATACCGGCAACGATTCGCCAGAGCATCTGCGAAGACCGGGCGGCTGCCCATTCGAAGGCTGCGATTTGATTGGCATCGATGACGGACCGAAGGCCCGTCTCGGGGTGCATTAGACAGGCCGTCGCGTCGATGATCGTGCCTTCCGGTTGGATGGCTCTGCGCAGGACATCGATGAAGAAAGAGGGTACGAAGAATCCGGGAGCATCGCTGTCCCACTCCTCGCTTTCGAGATATTTCCAGCCCGCAAGGGCGATGCTGTCGCCCGAGCCAATCCCAGCCTCTTGCAGCACGGCCAGCAACCTTGGTCGGCGGGAACGGTCTTGTCCCATCAGGCTCATGGTCTGGGAAAGCTGGACATCGAGTCCCGGCAACCCGGCGAGCAACGCATAGCTTTCACACTCGTTGCCTGTGATCAAGATTCGACGACCGTTCGGACCCAGCAAGAGCAGCGCCTCCTCGAAGCGCGGTTCGAAGCCACAAAGAAACGCCATATTGGCGGAGTGCTCGCGGTCGGCATAAACAACGAACCAATTGCAGCCTGCACGCCGGTAGGCTTCGCCACAGCGTGCTTCGTAAGTGCCTCCTGGTATTCCCGGTTGTTCACCGAAGTCGACGGCTGTGGGCGGCTCGATCGGACGGATCACGATGGACATGACGCCAAATCTTAGCAGTCTGGCCATGGCCAAAGCGAACATGAAATGCCTGCTTTTCCTTGTCTTTGGCGATCGAGTGGTCAGGCCCACGACTCGAACTGGATTCGCGAGGCACAAATGGTAACGGCTACTGCGCCGTCCATCCACCGTCCATGAGGATATCCGTGCCCGTGATAAAGCCCGCATCCGCGGAGCACAGGTAGAGAGCGAGCTGGCCGATTTCTTCCACGCGTCCCCAGCGGCCAAGCGGGATTTTGGAAAGAAATTGCTGATTCAGCTCCGGGTTTTGTATCAACGCGGTATTCATCTCCGTGGCGAAGGGCCCGGGACTGATGGCGTTAACGGTGATACCCTCGTCTGCGAGTTCCAGCGCCAATGCGCGCGTCAGGCCGAGCAATGCCGTTTTGCTTGCTGAGTAGGCCGAGCGCCCTGGCAGCGAAACCCGACTCATAGAAGATGCCATATTAATAACGCGGCCGTATCCTGTGCCCTTCATGTGCGGCACAAACGATCGGCACATCAGGAACACGCTTGTCAGGTTTGTATCCAGGACTCGGCGCCATTCTTCCAGCGTGAATTCGACCAGTGGTTTTCGAAGATTGATGCCGGCGTTGTTGATCAGGATGTGGACGCCGTTAAAAGCGTCCATGACATTCTGTTCGAGTGCGCGGATCTGCTTCTCATCCGATACATCGACCGGAAAAACTTGCGCCTTGCCGTCTAACTTCTCTACCGCTTGTTTTACTCCGTTCAACTGCTCAACGTCGCGTGAAACGAGCGCGATGTTCGCGCCCGCAGCACCCAGCGCCAAGGCCATTGCCTTTCCCAGTCCTTTGCTGGCTCCTGTGATGACTGCCACCTTACCATTTAGCTTGTGTTCGCTCATTTCGCACGCTTTCAACCTGTCAGAATCATATGGAGAACGAGGCCGGCCGTCACGGATTGATTGTGGAGCGGAGTGGTGGAGTGAGGAGCAATGGAGTGGTGGAGTGTGGAGTGGTGGAGTGGTGGAAGGCCGGAGGCACTCCAACCATCGGAGGTTAGCCTCCGAGCATGCCGCCCGTCGGTCCGCCGACGCGTTGCTCACCGTTGTCACTCCTGCTGAACGGCCTTCTGATAAACCTCAAGTGCAGCAGGCATCAGTTGCTCAAGTTGATTGATCCGCGTTTCGTCTGCCGGATGTGTCGACATCAATTCCGGGGGCTTCGAACCCTGGCTTGCCGCCATCATCCTTTTCCAGAAAGACACTGACTCACGCGGATCGTAGCCGGCCCGGGCCATGTACGTAAGCCCGATCTGGTCTGCCTCCAGCTCATGCTTCCGGCTGAACGGCAAAAGGACGCCGTATTGCGCGCCGGCGCCAAGCATTCCAAGCAGTTGTCGCTGCGCCTGAGGGTCCAGGTCGGACATCGATCCCTGGATTCCCATCATCGCTATCTGTAGGGCATTTTGTTGAAAAACTCGCTGGGCGCCATGTCTCGAGGTCGCGTGTGCGATTTCGTGGCCGAGAACGGTGGCAAGACCTGCCTCGTTCCGTGTGATTGGCAAAATACCGGTGTAGACCACAATTTTTCCGCCGGGGAGGCAAAAGGCGTTCTGTGCAGGATTTTGAACCACTGCGACCTGCCACTGATATCGCTCGGAACCGGTGTCGACAACCCGGACCAATCGGGAAGCTACTCTGCGAACCAGGTCATATGCGGGACCGGATTGCACGACGCTGGAATGATTGACGACCTCACGAAAGCTCTGAAGTCCCAATTGCTGCTCCTGCGTGTCCGACAGGCCCACATGGGCTTTGCGACCAGTTTCAGGATTAACAAATGTCTCCGACGTGAGATAAACCCAACCCACGGCGATGACCGCGAAAAGTATGGGAAGGAACCTTAGCGAACGCCGCATATACCTGAGGGCTAATATCGCGAAGCGCGAAAGAGATTGCAATAGAGGCTCGGTCAAGAAGACCCCAAGCATTCGAGTTCAATCGGGCGCCGTGGTCCCCTTCCGCCGCCTGGGGCAATTATCATTGTTGCCGCGACAGAACTAGCTCCGCTGGTTTAAACGTCTCGTTCATGGTGACCGGTTGAGCGCGTTTGACTGTTTTTTCACGTGTAACCGGTCCCGGGCGTCTAGCTTTTGCAGTTTTGACAGACATGTCCGGCTTCGGGACCGACTCATTGCCGGAGCCAATCAGCCCATCCTTGACCAAGTTCTGAACTTCGACGGCTACGGGCCGCTGTTGGGTGTCCTGGTCTTGCTTCTTCAGGAGTTCATCTAGAAAAATGTGATCTTCCTTGCTGAAAATTTGGAACGATAGATGGCCAGGATCGCCGGTCGGACTTGGAGCGTCTATTGTGCGGCGGTCAGGGGAAGCATCGGAAGTATTCTCTTGGCGAGCGATTGTCCCTCGATTTTGAGCAATCAAAGCCGCCAGGGAGAACACGATGATGCAGGTCCCAACCACGCGGACCGGTCTGATCAATACTTTCAATAGCGCGTACGTCACTGCCCCGATCAAGAGAACGAAGGCTGTGAGCAAGATGTCGCTCATACTGTTCTAAAATGTTCCATTGTGGCGTCGCCTTTGTCCTTGGCGCCTTTCCCGGTTGCCCAATGGGCATCGGCACCAAAATATCAGAACATTTTTACATATGGAAGATATAATGAACAGGTATTCTTATGGAAAATACGTCTGCGGGCGTCAATAACTTGCCGGGCGCAGGCTTGCTTGAAAATGCGAGCAAACGGGACGGGAGTGGCAGGGTGACCGCTCAGCAAATGAACCTCTATCGGCGGGCCGGAATGGGAAGAAGCTTAAGGCGCATCTGCGCCTCCGCCGTTCTCGGGTCCTTAATGGCGGCTGGTTTCCTTCCGATCTTGGCACTGGCGGAGGAGGGTGAGGGAGTTCGCGAGGAAATGGAGGCTTTGCAGGCGAAGGTGGCATCCCTGCAGGCGACCGTTTCCACGCTGCAGGGGCAGGTCTCGTCGCTGCAGAGCCAGTTGGCCGTAGTCCAATCCAATGCCGCACTCGCACTTGGTCCTTTCGTCACCGTCGATCCCGATGCGGAGTTTGGCGTGGTTGGTCCGCACATCACATTTAAGGGCGCCAATATTCATATCGTCAGCGGCTCGGGCTTTACCAACGACAACGACAATCCCACCGGACTTGGCAATTTGATTGTTGGCTATAACGAACCATCGGGAGGTCTGAGCAGCAGCGACCGCGGCGGGTCACACAACTTGGTGCTCGGGAGGTACAACAGGTTCACGGAAGCTGCTTTTGGCGGCCTGGTCGCAGGGGAGCTAAACACGATCAGCGGCAAAGAGGCCTCCGTTGCCGGCGGCGCGAACAACATTGCCAGCGGTTCCGGATCCAGCGTTAGCGGCGGAATGAGCAACACCGCTAGCGATAGCCAGGCCAGCGTCAGCGGCGGCGACGGCAATGCCGCCGGCGGAACGCAGTCCAGCGTGAGCGGGGGCGTAGGCAACACTGTGACCGGGTCGGCGGCGGTAATTATCGGAGGCCAAAATGTTACGGGTAGCGCCGGCGGTTCGATCAGGCCGCAGCCGCCCTTCAACCCGTGATCGGAGGAATAGGAGGAGCAGGGAGTGGTGGAGTAGGAGGAGCAGGGAGTGATGGAGTAGTGGAGTAGTGGAGTAATGGAGTAGATGGAGTAATGGGGAGTGGTGAAATGGAGCGTGAAATCGCAGCGCCGCTCATGAAGCCGAGAACCTCGACGAAGCCAACCGGAGGACCCGGGTTGGGGTCATATCTAAAAAAATGTTTTTAGATACGACCCCGGCGTTTGCGGTGATCGAAGGTTTCTTTTGATGGATCCCGCGACCCCAAGCGCAGCGGACAACAGCGACAAAGACCCGCCCTCCGAGACATTTCCTCAAGCCGTCCGCCGACACGGTTTCCGGACGCGTCACGCCGGTCAGGCAGGAGCCTTACCCTACCATCGAAGGATAACCTTCGATCACGCTCGAAAGAATCGGTGTGCCATTGAAAGCCGGGAATCTCCAGCGGGACAACAATTGCATTTCTTGCCAAGCTCCGAAAGATGAGCGTAGTAACCGCATGGCGTTGACAAGCGAAATGAGGCGGTATCTGGTCGAACATCTAGCTGGCCGGCAATCGTTCATCGGCGAGCAGGTCGTTTTCGCGATTCGCTCCAGCGGCGAGATCTCGGAGCTCGGAACGGCTGACGGATCAGCAGTTGATAGATCATTTTCCCCAGCTCTTTGCGGATCTGGTTGAATATTTCCTCACAGAGGCTGATCCCAGGACGCGAAGACGAACGATCGAGGCGGCCTTGAAACACGGAATGACAAGATGGCAACAAGGCTACGAGCTGGTTGAAGTGATTCGAGAGCTTGGGATCGTACATAGATCGATCCTGGACCACGGGATTGAGAAATTCTTTGAAGAAAACTCTCAATGGGTCAACAGCGTCACCAATGCCCGGAGAAATCTGGAGCGCCTTTTTTGAGGACTCGGTCGCCGGATCTGTGCAGCAGTACGTCGAAAATTTCACCGATCAGTTGCGAAGCGCAAATGACAAGCTCCTGAAGGCGAATGAAAGCTTGAATCTGATAGATCGAATCGAGGCTTCGACTTATCCGAACGGTCAGCCACGAACTTGCGAACGTGCTCAATACGATGAATCTCACCGTAACCTTGCTCACGACCGGCAAAGATGAGGCAATTCGTTCGGAAATGCTTAAAATTTGTCATCGCAACGTACTCGAGATGGGCGAGTTGCTAAACGACCTGAAGGATTACTCCGTGCTGATCGCAGGAGCCGCGTCCATTCAAATCGAAGAGATCAACGTCAGGGCGTTGGGAAGCGAGCTCGAAGATTCCTTCCGTGCCGTCACGCGGGCGGCGGGCATGCGACTGGATTTGCAAATCGATCCGGATCTTGAGGTTGTACGAAGCGATCGAAAAAAGATTCGCCAGATCATTAGAAATTTGGTCACAAACGCTATCAATTATTGTCGCGAGAAACGAATCCCGATGACCGTGGTGCTCGCCTTCCGATCGTTGGATCAGGGTTCCTGGCAAATCGCCGTTAAAGATTCCGGCATAGGGATTTCCCCTGAGCACTTGGATTCGATTTTTGACGAGTTTAAGCGGGTCTCTCAGGATATAAAAGGCACCGGTCTTGGCCTCGCGATCACTAAGCGTTTGGTAGAGGAGTTAAAGGGAACTATCGAGGTTTTTTCGGAGATCGGTCAGCGGAAGTCGATTTGTGGTGACAATACCGGAGATTTAATAATTGATAACCTTCCGTTCATGCCAGGTACTCAGTCTGATTTGGGGGTTCGACGGTTCCTTCACGTTGCAGCCAGCGGGCGGTTTGGGTACATAACATTGACCATAGAGATCCGATTGCCCATCCAGCAAGGACATCACTCGGGAAATGGACACCCAGATAAACTCTGCTGATACCTACCAATAGCGTCAGAACAAGCGCAACGGAAAGGAAGTATACCTTGCTAAGCAGACGGCGAGTCTGACGCGAAATAATACCTCCCAGGGTCAAATAGACAAGTGTCGTGCCCATCGTATGGCCGCTCGGAAAGCTACCGGGATCGAAATGAGTCAGATGTGGGACGACCTTCGGACGCTCCCGAAGGAAGAAACTCTTCAGTAAACGACTCAGCATGAGTCCGCTGCCGAGTGACACGATCAAAAATCCGGCAGCGCGAAACCGACGTTGCAGACAAAGGAAGCCCACGGCGATCCCCGCAGCCAAGGTAAGATTTGAGCCACTGCCCAGGGAGGTTACGTCCTGAGCCGCCTGAGAAAGCCATTCAGGTCCGCGGGGAAGAGCCGGGTCGTGATCGTGTCGTAACACTCGAAGAACACGTTCATCCAGTTTCTGGGTCGCTCCGCCTTCGACCTTTTCTACCAGGCGCGAGAAAAATCCAGCCACAACCAGCAGCGAGACAAAGATTGAGAAACGTCGCGGTTTCCGGGATCAGGTGAACACCCCGCGGTCTTGCTTGTGCTCGGTTGTCGTTCATTGATAGGAATGCTGAATGTTCGCATTTGAAGCAGCGTAGGGTTTCGTTGTTTCGCTCTTTGGCCGGGACGCGGCGTGACATCCTGATCGCTTGCGGGCCAAAGGCATCTTGCCTCGGATCCAAAACTATCACACAGAACCAAAACCGAGCCGACCCGCGAATTCTCTGCGCGTGGAAACCAACGACAAACCATGAATAGTTCTGCCAAGGGAGGGAACGCAGCAGGAAACGGGGTTTCGGTTTCCAAGACACAGGTTGGCATTTCGGGTGTCGATCCACGGAACGTTCTCTTGAGTCACCCCCTCGCCATGTGGATGAGTCTTGGCGCCATCCTCGTCTGTGTCATTCGACGGCTGCTGTCTAACCGAAAAATCGGCTACCAGCATGGCGACCCAATGGGTCGCTCTCACTCGGAAAAGCCCATACCAGTCCATACCGGCGAGAAAAAGGGACCGACAATCTTGTCGATGGGAATGGAACTATGCGTAGCGGTCGGGATGAGTTTGCTGAGGCGTCGGGTCAGGTACTGGAGTTCCGAAGTGAATGCCAGGAGAAAAGACTTATCGCCGGGGAGGGCTTATTCGGGTGGCAAACCCCGAGCAAGCGAGCCGACCGTCGAGGCCGTGCGAGACGAAGTCGCGCGGGAAAAGGCGCTCGCGGTCCAGGGAAAAGCGGTCGCGGTGCGAGGCACTCGGAGGGAAGTTGTGTGGTTTCTTTTAAAAACCACTGCGACGCAGTGGATCAATGACAAGTGCCCACAAATCGGCGCAGCGTTGGCCTATTTTACCGTCTTTTCGCTCGCGCCGCTCGTGCTGATACTCTTGGCCTTTTTCGGCCTTTTCTTTGGCAGCGAACACGCGCGTGACAAAATTATCGAGCAATTGCAGTACCTGGTCGATCCAAGCGGGATCAAAGTGATCCAGGAGATTGCCGCGAGTGTATCGAAGCCTCAAAGTGGCATTTTAGCCACCGCGCTCGGTATTGTCGTGGGATTATTCGGTGCCAGCGGTGTGTTCGGCCAACTACAGGAAGCGCTCAACACAATCTGGGGTGTAAAAGCAAAACCAGGCGCGAGTATATGGGCTTTCTTCAGGGCGCGCTTTTTATCTTTTGCGATGGTGGCCGGCGTTTGTTTTCTGCTGTTGGTTTCTCTAACGGTTGAAAGCGTTCTCAGGGGTTTGAGCGCCTATTTTCAAAACCTGCTGCCCGGCGGGCACATTTTGGCCCTCATCCTTTTCCTTGTCCTGGACGTTGGGGTTGTCATTGTCCTGTTCGCGATGATTTTTCGCTTTCTGCCCGATATAAAGATTGGATGGCGCGATGTTTGGATAGGAGCTTCACTAACGGCCGCTTTGTTCGTTATCGGGAAGTTTATTCTTGGCCTTTATTTGGGAAGCGGTGCGGCGGGTTCAGCGTACGGCGCCGCCAGTTCGCTGATTACCCTGCTTTTGTGGATCTATTATTCCGCGCAAATCCTGCTTTTCGGTGCAGAATTTACCCAGGTTTATACCCATACCTATGGCTCTCGAGTTGAACCTGAGGATCATGCAGTGAGGGTTAAGAGAATTGAGGTCGAAGTGCCTCCTTCAGACGTTGATCGCCAGCTCCGCGAACGCCCGAGAAAAAGCTTGGCGGCGGACTCCTGAGCCAACGGCGGGCCGGAGCGCTGGGAGTTCGGTCTTGTCTATCCTCTCACGCCGGGTAAGAATTGGATCGTCGCCGCTGCTTGCCGGTGCGTCCACCTATGCCTGAACTTGCTGAAGTCGAATATTTCCGGCGCCAATGGGATCCCGGTTTCAGTTGCCGGGTGATCGGAGTGGCGCTGCGTCCGGAAAAACGGGTGTTTCGCGGCGCGGATGTCTCGGCCCTGGAGAAGGCGCTTACCGGGGCAAGGTTCCTCGGTTCGGAGGGGCACGGAAAGCAGATGTTGTTTCGCTTTTCGCGGGAAGCATCGCTCGGAATTCATCTCGGGATGAGCGGACGGCTACGTGTCGAGTCGGCTGGTATTTCACCAGGCGAACACGATCATCTGGTGTTGTTCCAGGAAAAGCGAAGCCTGGTTTTTTCCGATCCGCGGATGTTCGGACGCGTCCGATTCGCACTCGGCAAAGGGGATCCGGAGTGGTGGAGAAATCTACCGCCCGCTGTGATTTCGCCTGCATTTACGCGTCCCTTGTTGCGTGACCAATTGCACCGGAGGCGGCGTTCGCCGGTCAAGGCTGTGCTGCTCGATCAAGCCCTTTTTCCTGGAGTCGGCAACTGGATGGCCGATGAAATCATGTGGCAGGTCAAGCTGCATCCGGCCACTCGCACCGGTGATCTGAGCGCCTCGCAAGAGCGCAATCTCTGGCGGTCCAGCCGCGCGATCTGCCGGACGGCACTGAAAACGATTAGCGTAAACTGGGGTGAACTACCAAAGAATTGGCTGATTCATCATCGCTGGCAGGATCAGGGCCGCTGTCCGCGCGACGGCACTTTACTGGAACACGAAACCATCGCCGGCCGCAGCACTGCGTGGTGTTCCGTTTGCCAGAAGCCGAGGGTCGGGAAGGGGTCGGTCAGCAATTCGTGACCATTCGAAACGAATTTCAAAATAATTCCGAAGCCGTTCCTGTGCGGGAAGCAGAAGCAGGAACCCCTGCCGTGGAAATTCGTTCTGGTCCAAGGCTCAAGAGGCGTTTGCGTTCTGGCGCCGGTAACAAAGAATATGGAAATCCGGCGTTTCGCGAATTGTCTCGGGGATTTCGAACATGAACTCGAACTCCGGAAAGTAAGCATCTCCCTCGTAATCTTTTTTGACGACGGTCACGTAAATCGTTTCGAAGCGATCCAGCAAAGCCTTATACACCTCTGCGCCGCCGATAACGAAGATCTCTTTGCCATCCGCTTCATACGGGCCCGGATCGAACCCATCCAAGTCATGGATCAAATCGACGCCGGCGAATACTCCGGTGCGCGTAACGACCAGATTTCGCCGACCTGGCAAGGGCCGACCGATGGATGTATAGGTCTTGCGACCCATCAAAATCGGATGTCCCATTGTCACTTCCTTAAACCACTTTTGTTCACCCGGGAGACGCCAGGGGATTTTGTTGTCCTTTCCAATCACACGGGTCCGCGTCATCGCAACGATTGCTTTCATTCAAAAATCAGAATCCAGAATCCAGAATTCAGGAGTCACGAGTCACGAGTTCCGGAAGGTGTGGTTCGATTTATCAATCTTTGGGATTTCTTTCTTCTCTGAGCGAAACCGGTTCATCGGTGGTCCCGGTTCGCCCATCCAATCTGCCGCCACTCCTTAACTCCTGAATTCTAATTCTGGATTCTGAATTTCTAAACCGCGATCGGCGCCTTAATTGCCGGATGCGGATCGTAGTCGATCAGCTCGAAGTCTTCGTACCGAAAATCCCTGAGATCCTTAGGTGCGCCAGCGAAGCGCAGAGACGGCAGCGGACGTGGAGACCGGCCTAATTGCTCACGGACTTGTTCGAGATGATTCTGATAGATATGGATATCGCCGAAAGTATGGACGAATTCGCCCGGCGCCAGCCCACAGACGACGGCGACCATCTCTGTCAATAGCGCGTAAGACGCAATGTTGAAAGGAACACCCAGGAACAGGTCAGCGCTTCGTTGATACAGCTGACAGCTAAGCCTTCCTTCCTGAACATAAAATTGGAACATCACGTGACAGGGTGGCAACGCCATCTCCCCGATTTCCCCTGGGTTCCAGGCGGTGACAATGAGCCTTCGACTGTCGGGGTTTGTTCCGGATATCTGCGACCAATCGATCCAGCTGGTTGATGGACCGGTCTTCAGCGGTCCTCCAGTCACACCATTGGGCCCCGTAGATCCGTCCCAGATCGCCGTTCTCGTCCGCCCACTCGTTCCAGATCGTTACCCCGTGATCCATGAGGAACCGGATATTCGTTTCGCCGCGTATGAACCAGAGAAGTTCGAACGCGATGGACTTGAAATGCACGCGCTTGGTGGTGAGGAGCGGAAATCCCCGGGAAAGATCGAATCGGGCCTGAGCTCCAAAATAGGAAATCGTGCCTACGCCGGTGCGATCTTCTTTGGGTTTGCCTTTTTCAAGAACTAAGCGAAGCAAGTCGTGGTATTCTTTCACGGAAAAAAGTGATGATCAGAGGATTACAGATCCGGGACCAAACGCTACGGCTCTTTTCTTGGCCGGCTTTTGGGCAGAATGGAAACTGCAATATTTAGATCCTAGAACGATGCACTCGCAAGAATTATCCGGCCTGGTTGACACCCAGGGTCTCCCGGACCATCGGGAGGTGGCGATCGACCGTGTAGGGGTCACCAATCTCCGTTTCCCGATTCAAATCAGAGACAAAGCGCATTCCTCGCAAAACACAGTAGCCACCGTTTCTCTCACGGTCGATCTACCGCATCATTTCAAGGGCACCCACATGAGCCGGTTCATCGAAGTATTGAACGAGCACGGCTCCTTGATTCATGTCGATAACATCAAGGTGATCCTCCAGCATCTTCAGAATCGCTTGAACTCCAAGCAAGCACACGCGGAATTCGAGTTTCCATTTTTCATGGAGAAACGGGCACCGATCACCGGGGCGATCGGGTTGATGGACTATACGGTGAAATTAACCGCGACCGCAGCGCACGATGACAGGGATTTCGTCGTAACCGTTGTCGTTCCCGTAACGACACTGTGTCCCTGCTCAAAGGCGATCAGCCGTTTCGGGGCGCATAACCAGCGTAGTCAGGTAAGATTTTCGGTTCGTTTCAATACACGCATTTGGATCGAGGATCTGATTCAACTGGTGGAATCTTCTGCCAGCTCGGAATTGTACAGCCTGCTCAAACGCCCTGACGAAAAAGCTGTCACCGAACGTGCGTACGAGTACCCTGTTTTCGTTGAGGATCTGGTCCGAAACATTGCGGTCAAGGCAAATGAAGACAAACGCATCGATTGGTACAGGGTCGAGGCAGAGAACTACGAATCGATCCACAATCACAACGCATACGCGATGATCGAGAAGGGATGATGAGACGTGCGATGACACTGTTGCCCGTTTCCGAGGATTTTCAGTTGCGGCGTCGAGATTTGGTAATACTTTCCCTGTTCATTTCCTGAGGGGTTGGTAGCTCAATGGTAGAGCAGCGCCCTTTTAAGGCGTTGGTTGTGGGTTCGAGCCCCACCCAACCCAAAATCCATATTTCCTCAGAGAAACCGCTCCAGTAAAGGATCTCTGGGCGATCACTTCTCCAGAAAGCCACGTACCGAATCCGTCCCAAAATCGCGGATTTCGGGCCTTTCTGCTCAAAAAAGTGCTACAAAAGTGGAACAAAGTGAAACGGGGAACTACTGTAAGTTTCGTGAAACCCAAAAAGTACCCAATCCGGAACCGATGGAGGGTGATTATCCCGGCTCGGTTTAACGACGGGAAAAAGAGAACGCAACTTTTCCAGACCAAGGACGAAGCGAACGAGGCAATTAAGGAGATTTTGCAACGTGCCGATGCATCAAGATTGAAGATTACCGCCGCGGACGAGGCGACGCTCACTCTGGCCAAGGAAGAGGGTTTAAGCCCGCAGCAAATGCTGGAAGCGATTCGATTATATATAAAGCAGGTCTTGAGCGTCACAAAGACGTCAACGCTGGAAGAAGCCTGCGTTGCGTTCATCAAATATCAAGGCATGAGAAGCGCTCAATCCGCACTAGTCTGGAGTGACCGTCAAGCGTTGCGCGATAAACTGATCCCTGCGCTCGGAGCAGCGACTCCAATGACAGAGATTACGCTTGATAACATTGACGGATTGCATTGGGAAGTATCCTCCGGGAGGCACACGCAAGACCTTCTTTATCCGGACCAAAAAGTTTTTTACCTGGGCATGGCGCAAGAAGGATACACGGCGACCAATCTAATGGCGGGAATTAAATCAGAGGATAAATGGAACGAAAACACTGAAAAGATGGATCTGGAAACTTTTCGCCGCCTCTTGTTTGTGACCGCCGGGCTTGAGCCAATTCGTCCTGGTGAAGCACCAACCTCGCGTTTTCAACGTTTACTTCCGCGATACGTACTGGGTGGGCTGGCAGGGATACGCGATTGTGAAATCATTCCTACCGATCCCGCTGATCCAGTGATTGACTGGAAAGACATCCTCTGGAACAAAAACCTCATCATGGTTCGGCATGAAGTTGCCAAAGAGACCAAGGCGAAAAACCGGTTACGATACCCGCCGCTGGAGCCTTCCGCCAAGGAATGGCTGAAGCTGGTAGCGCGGTCCGAGGGGCCGATTTTAGATATGTCACTTACCCGGTACACTCAGCTTCACGGTGAATTGCGTCGGGCATTAGGATTGAAACTTCCTAAGAACGGTTATCGAAACTCCTACGCCAGTTATCGACTTTCCATCGAATCGCCCGGTAAGGTCTCCCAAGCGATGGGCGATACCGAAGAAACCATGAAACGCTGGTACACGGAGACCCTGGAACCCGGCGATGGCCATGCGTGGTTCAATATTCGCCCTGGGATGGACAATAAAATAATCCAAATGGTCGCTTAAGACTTTCAGGTGAGAATCATCGCCGTCGCAAGCGGTGGTTCTCTCCTAGACCGGCCCACCACTCTTCCAATCGCTTTCGTTTGAAACGCCAGCAGCCACTACCTCCTACTTGGAAAGTTCCAGGTATCAGTCCGGCTTTGCATTTTTTTCTGCAACGTTGAGGCATTGATTCCGGTTTTCTCCGCCACTTCCGCTAAACTTAACGAGGCAGCCGTAGCCAACGGGAAAAGTTGCTCAGGCACCTTGTGCGTCAGTGATTAAGGATCTTAGTGGTCCTCCGTTCTCGGTTGATACTTCCGTTCTCAACCAGGCCTTGAGGTGACCAACGGTAGTCCGACGTCGAAATTCAAAGCGATAACCTTGCTTTTTCCAGCGGTAGATCGTCCAGCGGGACACCCGCATGGCAAGTGCAAGTTCGTTGGCATTGACCGGCACATCGTCAGCAAAGGGTTGCGTCACTTTGCTGGATGGAGATTCTCGTTGTTCCATGTCCTTATAGAACGAGCACCTCGTTATTTGAAACCGGATTTCGCCCCGAAATCTTTTAGAATTTTTCGAAACCTTTTTCCGCCTTAAGGTCTCCAACGGGCGCCCCTGTTAGTTAATACCGGTGTGATCAAAGAGCTCATACCTCCGCGACTCAACTAATGACGATTGTCAAACGATTTTAACGACTCTGGAGGCACAAATTTTTCTTTTCCGGCTTTGTTAATACATAACTCTAGCCGTTTGCAGGCACATACGCGGCAGTTAATAATTTTCGTCTAGATCCGTCGGTCAAAAAGCGATTGCTAATACGTTTTATAGTGATTAGTAAGGCTCTTATATGAATGAACAAAAGGCTCCTGCCTGAAGAACCGAAAACCGACCACTACGAAACGATCTGCTTTAATGGCCGGAAGACACGATGGTCCGGCGAGCAAGCTGCTTTGGGTGCTGGCCACCGGATTCCGACGACGAAGGAACCAATATAGCGATTTACCGGACCAAGGGCGGCAATTGGGTCGGCTGGATCACGCAGTGCGTCAAAGATGACGCGGGTAACCGGGAGGACGTCGTCCAGGCGGACTCAGAGGACGAGCTCGTCTCCCATCTGAAAAGGCATAAATTTCGCGAGGAGGACGATGACTATCTGGCCGCACGCCAGGACATCTTTCCAGATCGGGATATCTGGGTGGAGGATATCGAGTAGCCGATATTGCTTGCACTAAGGCGGCGGTGACCAGGAATCTCTGATCAAAACTATGCCACAAGATCAATATGACGACGAATTTTCGGAATCGACAAGGTACTACCCTGGACATACGCGGGACGCAAAGGAGTTCAATATGAATGAAGAGATAAATCAGAATCATGAACCGAGCGATAAGGGGAGTTACATCACTCATGAGACCATTTGTCACAATGGTAGAAAGGTCAGCTGGATCGGAAAAGAAATAACCACCGGGCGCTATCCCAACGATGACAAAACCGGGGTCTGTGTTTATCAAACGAAGCGAGGTAAATGATTAAGACACGCAACCGCCAAGTCACCCTGCGTCCACGGATCGACGGTACCACGGCAATCGATGACGTCCAAAAGATCGATTGGCCGGTAGGGACGGCAATAACCATCGAGATCGACCCAGCTTACCCCGCGAATGAAAACACTCTCGAATGGGCGCAATTGGCAATTCTGACTCGCCCGCAATAGCGACAAACCGTTTGGACGAAAACCGTCGCCGTGGTGGTTTGACGCGGACCATCTCTGCTTGAATATGCTGGCGGCAATCGATCCCGCGTACACCTTGGCATGGTTTGTTTCGCAGCTTGATCGATGCTCTTCCAGGCAGATCGGACAACTAGTGACCGAAAAATTCGGTAAGGGGCGTCTTTGCCGAGACCTCAGCAAACCGCAGGCGACTGAACTGTTGAACCTGCTCCGGCGCAAAGACCACAGCGTGATCACGCCTAAGCAGCTTGGGCCGATGAAGTGCGGAGCATGGAAACACGAGCAACTCAACGACGGGTATGCATGCGAGGAAGGAACGTTCGAGAGTGGTCGCTCGCCTCAGGCGCAAATACCCTTTCTTGTGGAGGCTTGGGTGGCAACTTGCGAAACCCAAGTCGATGCCGACGATGATGATGATGTCTATGCGACAGACATCATTGGATTCACGATCAATCGATCGCCAGTAATTGTTCAGTTTGTCTCTTTTCGTGAAGGAAGAAGCCGGAATGTCTCGCTCGTTTTGGGCGATACGCGTTGTGAACTATCTGTGCCAAAGGGGCGCATTTAGATTCGCCCTCAATATCACTTCACCCCATATCCCGATCCTTGGTGACAATAAGACTCCGTCGCTGAACTTGTTCCGAAATGCGATTCAAAAAGTGGTTGAGACTGCGATCCGGCGCTCAGCACGAAAGAGTCCACCTCAATTGATTTCTCGCCATGACGATGAAATTAGCGATGAGGGAGACGAACATAAGAGTCCAAAAAAGAAGAGCCAAAGAAACCAAGTCCTTGAAATCCTCGAAGCCGGGGATGCGATTGCAGAAGCATCTGGCGAGGGAACCTTGCCGTTCAATCAACGGTCGCTCTACTACGTGGTGCGCACTCACGTCCCCGGATTAGAGGCCGGTTACTTCGGGCAGCTCGTTACCGAGTACGAGAACGAATACGACGAAATTCCGGGGATGTTCCGCAATAACCGGGGCGCATTTTACGAGCCGCATACCTCGCAGGTGATACCGCTGGGGACCTATGACCGCGCGCAACCAGATCACCCGGCGCGACCGGTTCTCTAGGGATTTCACCTATTCAGGTCGAGGGGTTTGCCCGCTTAAGGTTGCTCGCAAACGATCGATATAGTGAATACAGTAAAGGTGGAAATTCAATGAAATCCTCTCCAAGGCTAAAAATCACTAAGACCTTGAAAATATTAAAAACCTATAACCTCGCACACTGCAAACACATACAATGTTACAATTCGTATTACCTCTAGCGATCCTGACGAGCCTTGCAATATCGTCCTACGGGCACCTCGGCTTGACAAAAACCGAATGCGACGCCCTCTATAATCAATTCCCAAACCGGGGGGATATGCATAACAGCTATCAATACAGCCAGCACGGAGTTGGCGTTACGGTCGTTTTCTCTAACGAAAAAGCGGTTGTTATTACCTACCACCTTGAAGGCGGTTTCTCCGACAAGCAAATCGAAATCCTCCTCGCGAAGAACGATCTAAGCTGGAGCGACTTTATTCCAGTGCCTTCCGGCGATAGCTGGATGCGGAACAACAAGCTCAAAACGAAGCAGCCCATTTCCACCGAGTTATATAACCCGTCGGAAAAAGGTACGCACGTCACCGTGAGCGAAAGAAACCAGTGGGTTAATATCGTCACCCAAGACGGCGAGAATATGCTGTTCGATTACTTCGATAAACTTGCCAAAGAACAATTAAAAGACTTCTATACACAGGGACATAAATAAATGCGAAATAATTAGATAGAACAAAGGCGCTAAGTGTGGCATTGCCGCTGGTCCATTTGTCAAACTGGGTTTCCACAGCCGTGATCACCGCTGCGATGCTCGGGAAATATTGGTCATGGATGCAAAGCTTTCGGGTGAGCTTCCAAACTCGTTCTATGGGATTGAGATCGGGGCTGTATGGCGGGAGGTAATCAAGCCGAAAGTGCCCTTCGTTTTTTTGACGCCAAGCGCTGTGAAGTTTGGCGTGGTGGTATTTCGCGTTGTCCGTAATGACGATCACGCGGCGCCGGCTATTGAGGCTGCGGCGCTGAAGTAGACGCAGGAAGTTCCATGTGGTCATCGCATCAAAGCGGTTGAGTTCGCGGGCAAAAATGAATTTGCCGTCGCGAAGACGCACTGCGCCGAAGTAGGCAACGCTTTTGCGAGTGGGGTGATGTGGTAGCACGGGGTCTTTGACCTCTGGTGGTACCCACATTCGACACCGCGATCCATATTGTTGAAAGTGCACCTCATCCATGGCCCACAGATCGACTGTTTCATCGTTGGCCAAGAGGTGGAGTTTTTTTATGCGCTGCTTGCTTGAGCGGGTCAGAGCGTGCAATTACCGGACGAGGCTTGCGGTAGCGAAACTCCCATTCGCGCAGGAGACGCCGACATTGTCGCGGACCAAGTTGCACTCGGTGCTTGTTTCGTAGGTAAGCCGACATCGTCTTTCCATCCCATAGATTTCCAGTCAATCCCACGTCACTGGGCTTGCCTCGAAGTACCCTTTGTAGATCAGCAATTTGATCAGCATCCAATTTCGAAGGCCGTCCGCTACGAGATCCCTCACGCAGACCCCCGAGCCCCTTTTCTTCGAATCTCTCCACCCAGTAGGCCACCGTCCGTGGAGCGTCTCCGAGTAAATCCGCCACTTGGCAGCAGTTCATTCCATAGGCAACTAGCAATATGCCGTGCAAGCGGTGATCATAACGAGATTCCTCTGAACGACGAATTTCGTCTTGAAGTCCCAGGATCACATTCTCGGCATCGTCGATGGTGACAATCTTCATCCATAGACAACTACCACTACGAGAATCTATTCGCAATTACTTATGACCTTGCGTATAATATGCGTACTCCTTCTCTCGCAATTCTAATCTGGATGTCTTGTATTGCCGCCGCAAGCGCGGACTCCTTAAAAGTCCGGTTGCGTATCACGGCGGAGAATGTTCGAGCCCGCGAGGCTCTGGAACAAGAGTTCCGTTCCGCGCTCGGAGATATTAACGACGTGGTGGTGTCTAACCAGAATCCCGTAGACGAGTATATCATCATCAACGGTCTCGTCGGAGTTAATCAGGGGCTCCAATATTCCACGGTGGTGCTGGATATGGATTCTTTCCTGATGGCCGCTCGGGACTCTGTCCGCGAAATCGACATCGACAAACTGAAAGCAACCCTAAAGCAACGCCAGGTGAGCGGCACCGTAGCTTTTGCCACCGTCTCCTCTTGCAACTTTAGCGAGCTAAAGGAATCCGTTGTTGCCGCAGTTCGGGGGCTTAACAAAGGGCCTTTCCAAGAGTTACGCGAAGCGCTGGAAAAGTACGGCGCACTCTCGACTGCGCCTAAACTAGTCGAAGACACCAAACCTACTTTCGGTCAATAAAACTATGAAACTAATTATTATACTAATAGCAATCGCCGGTCTCACCGCCGGACTAAATACATCAGTTTACGCCGGAGGCTGGGGCGGAGATGTTCTTTCAGGCGTAATTTCCGGGGTTATCTCGGGAACGATGGCCCGGGGCGGGCAACAACAACGGCAACCGCAAAGAACCGTAGTTGTCCACGATCATACCACCCGCGTAGTACGCACTACCCGCGTCGTGCACGACGGGGCGAGGACGACTTCCGTCAAACCATCGGCCTCGGCTTCTACCGCATCCTCGCAATCGGCGGGTGGCAAAGTAACCGGCGAATAAACTTGACCGACCCTCCGCAAGCACGCCAACCGAATGGTTGGCGTTTTGCTTTTACAACTGCAAAATTAAGAACGTGTTTGGCGTTTGGATTGTGCAGGTATATGCAACCACTGATCGTTCGCGGGATCTTTCCAGCCTTCCCACAACCCGGCGAACACGAAGGGGAATCGTCTTTCATGCTGATCGAGTACGGGATTTTGCCGCCCAGAACTTTTTTCCATTCGTAGAAACCGTCGCTCGGGATCAGGCAACGCCGTTTCTTAAACGCTTCTCGGTATGATGGTGCTGTATCGACGGTTTCGACTCTGGCGTCTATCGTCTTGTACGCAAATTTTGGGTCTTTCGCCCAATACGGAATCAACCCCCACTGCAAGGCATCCAAGCTTCGTTGTTTTGTCTTCGGGTTGAAACGGATCGTAAGGACTTTTTGGCTTGGTGCGATGTTGTAGCTGATCGGGAGGTCCGTCTGCTTCGGTCTCCGGATGTTGTAGCGCCGAGCCAGTTCTTCCTCTGCTGTAGTTCGCCGGTATCGACCACACATGATTTAATTCTGAATCAGGTCTTCGGCTCGATCCAACGCTTTCCACAAATCCTGAAGAGCGTGCGGATAATCGCTTTTTCGCTCTTCCTTAATAGTGGCGTCCCGGAAACAGCGTACCGAGGAGGCACAGACTTTTGATCGCCTCGTTCCGAATCCGGAGAGATTTCGTAGAGCATCTTCCAGAATGGTTCCTTCTGAATCGAATGTCTTCTGGGCGGGGGCGGAAACCAACGTTTCCCGTATAAGAAAGGACCAAGCGGATTCTTTACAAAACATTCCAAGTGCGCAACGGGCTCTGCTTTGACGATTCTGGCTCGTCGAGAAAACCCGCCCAACTGCGGATGCGAGCAGTTCCGACTGGGTACGGAAAACGATCGTGACCAAGCTTCAAGCGCATTGCGGCGAGCCAATGCCTTCAATTCATCCCGGAAGAACCGGGACCAATCTCGGACTATGGCCATAGCGGCGACCCTGACTCCTTAGACCATCCTAGTGTAGTGCTGCACAAATAACTAGACATAATGGCCCTGGCGCGATACTGTGATTTTCAATGAAGACGTGGCGCCAGTGCGTCAATCTGGAAGAACCGCAACGGCAATTACTGGAACAATGGGTGCGCGCTCACAGTACGCCTCAGCAAGTAGCCAAGCGCTGCCAAATCATTCTGCAAAGCGCCGGCGGAAAGTCCGATCAAGCGATTGCCATGGAGTTGGACCTCAACCGGCACACCTGTCGGCTCTGGAGAGAGCGCTTTGTTGAGTGCGGGGTTGACTGCCTATGGGATGTAGAAGCCGGTCGGGGACGCAAAGTGCAGGCTGGTTTAGCTCAGCGAATTGTCGAAGCCACTCTTCACTCCAAGCCTGCAGGGCAAACACATTGGACCACGCGAAAACTGGCCAAGGAGCAGGGAGTTCATGCCAGCACTGTGGCGCGAATCTGGCAGGAGCACGAACTCAAACCGCATCGGCAAAAGACCTTCAAACTCTCACGTGACGCAAAGTTCGTCGAAAAGCTCCTCGACGTCGTGGGGGTCTATCTCGATCCTCCCCAACACGCCATCGTGCTCTGTGTCGATGAAAAGTGTCAGATTCAAGCCCTGGATCGCACTCAGCCTGGCCTGCCGCTCAAGAAGGGTCGCTGCGGCACCTGGACGCACGACTACGTCCGACACGGAACAACGACCTTGTTTGCTGCGCTCAACGCAGCCAGCGGTAAGGTAAGCGGCGAATGTTATCCGCGTCATCGCCATCAGGAGTTCATCAAATTCTTGCGCCGGCTGGATAACGAATTTGAGCCGGATCTGGAATTACACTTGATCATGGACAACTACGGCACACACAAACATGAGAAGGTGCGCCGCTTTCTGGATCGCCATCGGCGCTTCAAAGTTCATTACATCCCAACCAGTTCGAGTTGGCTCAACTTGGTGGAACGCTGGTTTGCCGAACTCAGCGGCAAGGCCGTACGGCGAGGCAGCTTTGCCAGTGTGCCTGACTTAATTGAAGCTATCTTCGACTTCATTGCACAATGGAATGAAGAGCCGAGGCCATTCGTCTGGACAGCCAAAGCGGAGGACATCTTGGCAAAGATTGAAAGGTGTCGTCAGCGGTTAGAGAAAATCTCTCCAGGATGCACAAAACCGAAAAGAGGGTTAAAGAAAGCCGCATGAATCTATGTATAGTTATTTATGCGACAGAACACTAGCCATATCCGAATGGCAGATCAAGCAGTTGAAGATGGAAGGTAAATCTGTCAAAAAAGGATGGGAGAAGTTGATTCAACTGATCCAAACTTTTTCAGATACGAGAATCGGATTGCTACGTGGGCGAGACGGACTCCGGTGCTACGGAGGAAGAAACGACATAGGAAATCTATAGAGGCCGAGAGATCGAGACCGAGCAGCTAAACGATGGCAAATGGATCGTCTGCGCACAGGATAACAACGGTGTGATGGTCGTCGCCCGACCGGGATGGCATTACATGACAGAAGAAATAGTATCGAAGATGTTGAAAGACTGATCGACCAGAGCCTCTAAGGGAGACGTCTGAAACTGGCGGGGAGGCAAACACTCTCCGGCGGTCGGTATTTGGATAGCTCCGAACCGACGAAGCATTTTTCCGCCCACTTTCTCCCCACCGCAAGACGAGTCGGCGTGCGACGGAAGTACACGACGCACGCCGATTTGTTTTGTAAACATTGTCAGGTTGACGACCCGAGCAGATTAGGCGGACAAAAAGAACCGGTATACCCCGTAATACTTCTAGCGACGCATACCGGCACGCTCATTTTTTCCGGTATTTTTGGGCGATAATCGGGTCCGAAGATGGGGTTCTTCGAACATCCTCCGTGTCCTCGTCCCCGGAGTGTTACCGAGAAGCGGTTGCGGCGATTCAACTGGACGCGGGAGGATGCCTTAGAAAGTATTCCGGTCGCACTACAGTCCCGATTCTCTGCATTGCGAATAAGCTCGACTTATTCGGAAATGGGGCGAGTGTCCTCAACTCTCTCTCCTCCTCTGGTGTCCTCTCCGTGCCTTAAGCTTTGACAGTGGGTCCCATCTCCGGCGAAGTCGACGTAGAAAGTGACTCGAAATGACTCCATTCCCCGCAAAAGTCCTCACTGTGGTAAACAGAGCCGTCAATACCGTGTACTTGTTCAGATCGAACTCGAAAAATACTTAGGTTCATTCCACACCTTAAGATTCGGAGAAAGCAAACCGTTTCACGGCAACTTTCACAGCAGTCAGCTGGATCTTTTCTATGAAAGAGATCCCGGCCTTAAAGAGGGGAAGTCATTCCCGTTGTGGACGATTCAGTGAGCGAGCCAATACCCACTTTCCTCCGCCGTGCCTATGAGAATCGGATCGATCGGGGCGAGTGTCCTCAACTCTCTCTCCTCCTCTGGTGTCCTCTCCGTGCCTTAAGCTTGACGGTGGGTCCCATCTCCGGCGAAGTCGAACATCAAAAAGTGACTTCGAAATGACTCCAGTTCCGCAAAAGTCCTCACTGTGGTAAAGCAGAGCAGTCAATACCGTGTGCTTGTTAGATCGAACTCGAAAAATACTTAGGTTCATTCCGCACCTTGAGATTCGGAGCAATCGAACCCTTTCACGGCACATGTTACGGCGGTCAATTGGATCTTTTTTCTATCGAGATCCCAGCCTGAATAAAGGGAAGTATACGTCCGTTGTGGACGATTCAGTGAGCGAGCCATACCCACTTTCTCCGCCGTGCCTATGAGGATCGGATCGATCGGTGCAGCGAGAACAGGCTCGATTGATGGACAATCTCGGGAAAACTAGTTCCCGTCGCCAGCCGCCTCTCAACATTCTCGGTTGTGCCGCACATTCTAAACGCGGTTCAAGCAGGCAGACCAAAAGCCGAGTGAAGCTTCGAACTCAGCGGCGGGATTCTGCTTAAGCAATTGTCGACGATGTCATGATAAATCAAAGGAGGTAGATTCCGGTTCTGCCACGGCGGGATGTATCTATGTGTTTGAACAACAGTCCAAGGATCTTCTCCCACTGTGCCGAGCAGGTCATTCTCGCCATTATTTCGGCCCAATTAGCGAACGTCAACGTCTGTGTGAGGCTGCGACCGATGCGTATGTCATTGCGACTCCCTTCTTAGAATAGAGTCTATATGCTAGAGTTCTATGTTAGAGCCGCTCTAATTCAATAGCTCTTAGCATCGGGCTAATGGCTTCGTCGAATCTATCAGCGTTTTCAGTGATAGGACCCAATCAGGTCCGAGTATCTCGGTAGAGGGTTCAAATTTCTGTGACTACTTGGCTTCTCCCTATAATCCAGTCTGTTTCGACCATCTTTGGCCGTGGCTATGGCGGAGACCCACATACGGGCTAAAGAAGCTGTTAAAACCGAATATTTTCTTGACACAAGCGGAAGATGCAGCTTTGACCTTAAAGTGCAGGACCGTTCGAATCGAAAGATATGCGATACCATTTAGCGGCTAGATACGCTCGCCATGTGGACTCTATGCAAATACCGCGAGCAATTGCTTTCGATAGGCGCGCGCGCGCGCGCGCGCGCCGGCGACACTGTGATGTCCCGATGGCTTGACTTCGGAAGGAAGCCTAAGTGGAGTCCCGGTATCGCCCGAGCAGATCTGAAGACCTCATAGCAGCTCAGACGGTCGTTATTTTTACCGAGAGACCGAATACGATAACTGCGACCCAGTAGTCACCACGTTGAATTTGGGTCAGCATTGGCTCGAAATAGAGGTTGATCTGTCGTATCGGTCCACGCGAGACATTTCCGCTCATTTGCTGCCGAAGATTCTCGGACGCTCGCCACTTCGAATGACGCATTTGCGACAATAAAGCGGTGCGCCTTGCTTCAGACAAGGTCCGTGCGCAAGCTTAATGACTTCGAACATCGAGACAACTCTGTTCGTCGATGAAACTCCCGACGGTGTCGTAGTCACGACTCCGCATGGGAAAAGTTGCTGCGACTACCTGTTCTGAGCAAAAAATCTACGAACAAGTACTCGAAAACGCCTAATGGTATGATAAACATAGGCTGTAAAACCATAGCGGTTATCGGTTTTCAAGACTCCGGTCAGCTAAAATTTTCGAACCCCCATGACACGCCTTCCCGCAGATCACAAAAGTGGTTATAGAAATGATTCGGTGGGGATCGTCGCTTCTTAGGGAAAAAGAGAAAAATCCTTGCGGGGAAATCCCAAATTCTCGCATACGGGTTCTTGAGCGATGAGAGGCTACTGAGATTATCCGACGCTACTTCGATGTCTGGAACGTTGTCGCAATCCCGAGCGCTTCTGGCCGTTTCACAAAGGACGGCACATACTGCAATCCCGATACGTACCCCGGAATTGGCGGAGAAGCCCTACCGCATTTGTAAAAGGAGTATGGACCGCTTTTCCGGACTTTTCTGTCGAACTGCTCAACGCTGGTGAGATTGAGCCCGGTCTGATCGCTCAACACTGGCTGGTGCGCGGCACAAACACCGGCCCCGGTGGAGATGGAAGCGAACCCACGGGACGGTCGGTACTCGTTTCAGGGAGCTTCCATTATTCGGATTGAAGGAGATAAAATTCTCTCAGATCAAACCTATTTTGACCGGAAAGCACTGGATAAGCAGCTTGGGATGACCTGACCTTCTGAAATTGTAGGCAAAAGAGACCGGCGTGCGCCATGATATTTCCGGGCACATATCGGTTAATGCTCTTAACTTGATTGCGGGAGAGGGTCCCGAGCATTTCATTTCCGGCCCGTAAGGTTCTGAGTGGAGTTCGTCGAGAAAAGTTTTGAAGTGGTTTCCGATTGGCCGTCCGTGTGGCGCGCCCTTGTGTTTGTAAACGGCTACCTCGTCGAGCCGATCGTTAGCTCGAATTGCCGAGGCGAAGGAAGGTTCGCGCTGACCGGTTATGCGATGTAATCGAAAGCGAGCAGCATTTTCCGCCCGCCAGTTCTGGAATTAAAGACCGGCGTGCCAAGGCCCCCAGACTTCGACACGCCGATCCAACGTAACTTCATCCGACGCTAGTTCGCGCAAAGCGAGCGCTTCGGATGTGCTCGAAGGTCTTCTCGCTAAGATCACCCCTACGTGACTCGACAACGGCTCCAATCCTCCGAATAGGCCGGGTGGGCGGTGGTCAAAGCTCGACGGCGATATTGGTGATGATGATCATGATGATCGAGCCGCGCTCGTCGCGTGATCGTAATTATCCGGAGGGGGGAACCGACTGAGATCACATTATTGGTGGCTCAGTCGCTTGTGCCAATTGTTGCGTGCTTAAGGCAGGGAGCCTAGGAGTTAGCCGAGCGATAGTCGGAACCCACGCCCTCCCAACGCGCTCGCTTTTTGGTTTCGCTAGCGAAACGGACTTCTGCTCCTTTGCGATTCTGATGGCTTCGGAGAACGCAGCCTCAATTTGGCTCCTATCTGCACCGATGGCTGTGAGAAACACACCGCGAAGCCGGTGCAGTTCGGCGCAGTACCAGCGCTCTTCAGATTTATCGACGAGTGCTTCGGCCTCGCTAATCGCCTCAAGCGCCTCGGAAGTACGATCCGCGAGGTGCAAAGCTTCGGCCTCTAGTGCTAGGTAATATGGCACGACCAAGATCGAACCGGTTGCCCGCCAATCCTCAATACCGTCCTCGATCCACGAAATGCCTTCAGCTGTGTCACTGGAAGCGCTCTGCGCCCAGCCGCGAAGAATCTCTCCTCCAGCCAGCCAATACGCAAAATTGTGGCGCGTCGACAGCTCAATGATATTTGACGCCAAGCGTGCCACTTCCGCAGGATTACGTTCAATGTGACGGAGAACCGCTGACCAGAATAGTGCTATGGCTAATGCGTGCGTATCGTTCAGCTCCTTCGCATCGAGTGTCACTCATTGGGCCACGAGCACAAGCCGCAACATACAATTGCCAATTGAAGGACTCTCTTGGCATTCCCATTCAGATTTTTTTGGGAATCACAAAGATCGGTGTCACAACAGGAGGGGACGAAAGGGGAAATTCGTCGGCCTTCCAACCCCTTCCTGATTAAACGCCATACGGAACATGAAACCTTTTCTCTGGATCTCAGCAATCCTTCTGTCGGCAGTTCTTCAGGCATCCGCCGCAGAGAAAGGGATCGCAGACTACTTTCTTGAATTGCCGCAGCAGGAATTCACCGAAGAGGCTCCCATAGATCTCATGGAATCGGGCCTGAATCGCCTAATCGATTCTCGCAACGGATACATGTTTTTGGAAGGCAATGGAGCGCAGGTTTCATTGGAGATCGCGCTGTTTCTTTACCCGAGTCGGCAGCCGCTCCTCGCCGTTGCTTGGGGAAACTACATGGAAGAGGCTTTTACGCATTTGAGCTTCTTTACCGAAAGAAATGGCAGGATGGTTCCTTTCAATAGGGCGATCCTCCCGGTCAATGATTCAAGCGACCTCCGGTTCGAGCTGCCCCGGAAGGGTTTGACGGTCGTGATACGCGATGCGAGCGGCAAGGTCGTTTCCCAATGGACCTGGAATCGCACAAAGTTTGTCCAGGATTGAGCCTGCGACTAGATCCAAATACGGAGTCGTGGCTCCGGTGGCCTGGATCTGGCGTTGGTTCGAAATTTATTTCGCAGAAAACTGTCAGTTTATGAAGACATTAGTTCTAATATTCACCGCGCTGCTCACTCTTTCAGTCGCGGCTCAAGCGCAAATTGGCTGGACCTTGGAGCAATGTCGCGAACGCATCGGTCCAGAATTTCACGCCCCCAACGGTGATACACACTACTTCCACGTTGGTCCGTGGGGCCGTGGTTTGGGCGAGCACATCTACATATCATTCGATCCTGACGGTACGGTCGGTACAATTCAGTGGATCAAGCTAGATGGCGAGGCATTTTCTGAAGCGGAGATACAACATCGCTTAAGAGTAGCGTCTCATGTGAGCTGGCAGCGTGGACGTGACCACGATACAGGCGAATTGAACTGGATCGGAGTGCAAAACGGCAAAGTGATCTTTGACGCCAACGAGGCGGATAATGGACATGGAACTTACATCCTTACCATTAGCACGCGATGATCATTTTTAAGTGCGTTACAGACGTGGATAATGCTAGTCCGAATTGCGACAGCGAAAAGAGGATGCTTTTGAAGTTCGGGCATCTTTGTTTAGCTCTTATTGCGTTTTCATTATGGTTCCCCGCTTCGCTCCTTGCTCAAACAAAGGCTCACAAGTCGAATGCAACCGAAGCGCCAGCCGGTTACCCCTCGGTATGGACCCAGTCTCAAGCGGAGAACCCTTGCGAGATGGTTCAAAGCGGCGAGGCCACCGAAGCCTTTAATTTTATGCAGACGACTCGGACGGCGGCGGCGGATTATAAGGCCATCCAGGAGGGCCGTCCCTTTGTCGAGCGACCTCATGTGGACAAAGTCTGGTATGATTCGGCGACCCAGCTCTTTCATTGGCAGGGACCGGCGACCGGCAAAGAGATGAGCATGGGCCGGAAACAGTTTATGAAAGAAATCTGGTTCCCTTATTTTTATTGGCTTTGGTTGCATACCTCGTTTTAAGCGCCCTCCGGCTGATGTCCGTAGGACGGTCGATGTCTGGAGGGGACAGCTGGAGCGGTGTTCTGCAAAACCACATCCTTGGCCTCAGACAAGGGAATCGTCGACTACGTGAAAATGCCGACGGGCGGCGCTTCGAAATCTCGAAATCTCGGGTCACGGCCAATAAAAGTCAGTAGGAGTCCCTGAGACGCTAAGGATCGCAACCCTTAACATGACCTTGGTTTTCACGTCCGACGCTTCCTGCAGCCTCGCAAACTCCGCAAAGCTGGTAACTGAGCGTGGGTGGCCCGGTGCAAAGCCCGAGAATACCACGAGAGCAACGCTCAACCTTTGGCGCTAAATGACGTGGTCCAGACCAGTCGGCAAAGTTTTTCGGCTTCGGAAAGTGCGAATCAAACGTCCTGACAGAGGACGATATCGTGTCGGACAACCATGGCAGAAGTCCGGCTGTATGAGGGCCAAATCCTAGATGGGAGAAATCGGTATGCAGCGTGCCAAATCGTTGGATTTCCGATCGAGAATTCTACTACCAACTATGAGGGGTCTGATCCGATCGGCTACGTAATCAGCGCGAACCTCAAACGCCGGTCAGCGTGCAGCGATTGTTTCCGAGCTGGCGAATGCTAAAGTCGGCGGTCGTCATTCACCGAATTCGGTGAATGAGAAAACCGTCGGGCAAATCGCGAAAGAAATGCACGTCAGTCCAACTTCCGTCACGACTCTGAGAGCGATAGCGCTCAAAAGCTTCATCGGCGATGCCTGAAAAAGGGCTTATATCTACGTCGATGCTGTAATTACTATAGATACGTACATAATTACGCTGTAGATTAGTGTGCGAAATCCAGTACGAGAAAGGGTCCGCTTTAGTTTCCAGTAAATCCCCGCCCAGAGCGAATTTTTCGCGAATCTCAATCCGACGTTGAGGAAACGGTCGTTAAAAGAAACACATATGATGTTTACTAGCACGATATTGTACTGGCAGACGTTACCAACGCCCAGAGAAGTGTGGCACAGCTAATGTTCGTAATGACACCGAAATAGGTTGGGGCTCCTAATCCATTGCCCCTCACGAATTGTCAACTGGTGTGTGATAGTCTTAGTTTATTGTTGACAGTGAAACGAGTGAGGCGTGCAATCAAGATGTCGCTCAGAACCTCTGATCAAAGGCGTTCCCTCCGCTCCCGGCGCAGATTCTTACCGGCGGCTCAGAGAAATCCCGCAGCAGGGCGGTTGGCGACAAACCATCCTAAACCCCAGAAAGGAACAATGAAAATCCGCTTATTATTTGCCTTAGTGGGGTTGGCAATCGGCTTCACCGTGCCGACCTTCGCCCAACAACAAGACACAGCCGCTCCGCCGGAGTCCGAGCAAGCTAAACAAGTCATGGCGCTGGTCGAGAAGGCGGCGACGTTGATCGACAGTAAGGGAAAGTCAATCTTCCCCGAGTTCAGAAAGGGCGAGTGGCTGACGGGTGACACATATTTATTCGTTAACGACTTAAAAGGAGTGGTCCTGTTTAATGGTGGTTTTCCAAAACTCGAGGGGCGAGATATTAGTGGCCTGAAAGATTCCAACGGCAAGGTATTCTTCGAGGAGTTTGTGAAGGTGGTTCAGTCCAAGGGATCGGGGTGGGTCGACTACATGTTTCCCAAACCCGGGCAGAGCCAACCATCGCAGAAATGGAGCTACGTAAAGGCGGTGAATATCGATGGAACCCCTGCGCTTGTGGGTGCGGGCTTTTATGCCCCGCCCGCCAGCGACGCACTCGGCCAGTAAAAGACGCTCAAAGAACTCATCGTAGGCACTTGGCTATTGGACTCGGTCTACGACCAGGCGCAGGACGGGAGAAAGAACGAACCGTGGGGTCCCAATGTCAAAGGGATCGTCATGTTCGATGAGCAATGGCCGGTTTTCTTTCCAGATCATATCTGCTGACCGCTCAAAATCGGCGTCCAACAATCCTCGGAATCCAGTTGGGCAAGCGGTGGCCTATTTTGGCACGTACACGGTCGACGAGGCGGCAAAGACCCTGACTTACCATATTGAGCGGGCGACGTTCCCGCAATGGGATGGGATCGACCGCACCGCTAATATAGCGACCGCCACGGAAAACGAATTCAATCAAATTTCGGCTCCTGTCCAAGATCCGTCACTTGGCACCGTCATCCCTCATCTGAACTTCAAGCGAGCAATGTAGTGGTGATACGACAAACGGCGGTGACCGGAAAATATAGTCAAACTATTAGAGGCGAGAACTTCGGTCCTGTAGAACATAAGGGCTATTTTTGTTTGATTCTTGTTCGTCAGGGCGATGCTTGGAAGACGCGGATGCAGATGTGGAACATAACCTCCCACCGCCCGCGCCTGCTGAGACGAAATAAATGAGAAGAGGCGAGTCGCGTTAACTCCTGTAAACACCAGCAACAGGTCGGTTAGGGCGACCAGCCTATCTTAAACGCCTCATGAGATCCGCTCAGAGTGCGCGGAAATGTTGGTTGGCCCTACGCAAGCCGATTAGAAACCAATCTAGTAACAAAAAGCCAGATTGGGCATCACTCAACGCTGATTTGGTAAGGCGCATTCTCGTATCAGGATCGTGTTCGTGCGCCAAAGCTAGAATGTACGGGCAAGGAACGGCCAAAAGGCTGTTACAACTATCGGGGGAAAGTCTCAGCGGAGCTGTCGTTGAGTCGATAACGGGGGCGACCCACTCCTGCATCCGATCGGATTGCGCTCGTCGAACTCTATGTAGCGGTGTCTCTTACAATGGCATAATAGCCACCGGTACAATCGAGTAATAGCACGGTGCGCTGACAACTCCTTAAGAACGAAGACCACCACAAATGCCGCAAAACGATCGTTTCTTATTGACACTGAAGCTGGCGAAGCATCCACTTGCAGCATCGTCAGAGACCTTTGACCAAAGGCGTTTCATCTGCCCCCGGCGATACGGCTATTACCGGCGACTCAGAGAAATCCCGAAGCTAGGTTGGTTGGCGAAAATCAAATCTACGGCTCCGGAACAGACGATGAAAACAACCTTCCTAATTACCCTCGCAGGGCTGGCAATCGGCTTTGCTGTGCCAGCCTTCGCACAACAGAAAGAGAAGGTCGATCCGCAACTAGCCGAGCAGCTTAGTGCGCTCAGTAAAAAAACTGGGGAGGCGTTCAACAGTAACGACGCCGCGGCCGTGGCCGCCCTTTACACGGAGGACGCGATTCTAGTGCCGGACACTGGACCAGTTTACGGTCGGGAGGCCATCGAGAAATTTTGGGCAGGCATGTTCAAGCAATTTCATGTAATCAACTTGGCCGACAAGGCCGCTCCGGATTCGCCTCACACGATAGGAACGACCGGCAACGAGGCATGGAGTCACGGGCAAGTGAAGGCGACGCTTCAAGGCCAAGACGGCAAACCTTTCGAACTCACGGGCAATTGGACAGAGATTTATCGTCGTGAAGGCGGTACTTGGAAGAAGCGGTTGGACACTTGGAACACAACCCCGGCACCGGCCGCAAAGCCATCCCCGACGACCACGCCGAGCAGCGAATAGCTCATAGGTTTAAACGCTATACATTCGGAGGATGCGTCACAGGATTCTAATATACAATACCCTAGACCAGACGTATGGCGGTATTTACGGCGGTACGCGCAATGTAGCTACTTTGGGCTCCGCATGCGTTATCCTCGGTGGCGCTAACAACACCGTCAGTGGCAACCTTACCACCATCAGCGGTGGTGACCACAACATCGCCGACAACGACCGTAGCAGTATCCTCGGTGGTTATGGTAACCATAATAGTGGTCATTGGACCAGCATCCTCGGTGGCGATAACGTCTCCCTTGATTCTACTCATAACTTCTCAATCGCTCCGCAATCGCTTACCTTATTTCCCTAATTACTAGGCGTTGGATACCGGGCGTGTAGCTAAATGACGCCCGGTGTTCTCGTTTTTTCGCATTTGCTGGTTAAAGGCCAAGTCCTCGGTGACGGTTTTGGCCCGGACCCGTTGCAAGAGCGCGATTCTTAGGGCAGCAAAAGCAATCCTGACCCCCATAGAAAAAATTGAGAAAATTGTGGAATCCGGTCGTATCGCTGCTCTCGACTGCCGGACCGCGAGTGGCCGTTTGTCGGAACTTCGCATGGTACTTGAGTTCTTTTTGGGCGGCGATGTGCTGTGGTGGGTCTGGCATGTCCGGGTGGACACTCGGTCCTTATCCCATCTGGAATAATCCAAAATGATCGTGAGGGAGGTCGATCCCCAAACGCTTTTGTCGCTGACGAATCGTTAATGTCGCCGGGACCGAAGCACTCCGGCGGCAACTCTAAATCGACTCAAAAAAAATCGTTGTCGATTCGCTTTACGGTATAGGTAGCGTCCGTGGCCACCGCCACGCCGAATTCGATCATTAGTTCAGTCCACCTTGATCCGTCTATCAAGACGATTTTGCTCCCGATCTTTGAGACGTATTCATCCGCATCTCTCGAAAAATCTGAGGTCGTAATGACACGGCGGGGGCCTCGGCCTTTAAACGATCAAGCAGCTCGGCTTTCAACTCTCCACGGATTTTCGAGTAGGCGGCTTCAAGTAATTCAAGTGGAGTTTCGACGGCGACTGGTGCCGTAGGCGGAACATCTTCAGCTTCGGAACCGTCTTCGGCTTTGAACGCCAAGAATTCCGGAAACTGTTCCAAGAGTTTGAGATCTATCTTTGCAGGATTTTGGGTAAGAACACTCTTTCCCCGATCGGTGATAGTGAAGACGCCGCGCCGAGGAGCCTCCAGTAGTCCGGCCTTTTTTAAATATGTTTTTGCCCAAGCGACTCTGTTGTTGAGAATCGCTTGCTGACCGCTCGGGAGAAGTTCGGTCCTTTCGGCGTCCGTTAAATGAAAGATGTCTGCGAGCGCCGGGACTGCGTCCTTCAAAGTCTCTTGCCTTCATAGAAACCCACGAGCAGTGCACCAAAATACTTTCGAGAGCCTTCCGGTTCGTTGTACCCACCGATGACAAATTCTTGCTCTTGTGGAGTTTGGCTTTTGATCATATTTCAAGAGCAAATTAATCGGTTGCGCAATACTTTTAACGCGCTATACCTTTAAAGATGGGTAACGGTTGCTTTTGCGTATATCTAAAGCGGGCAACGCGTTCGGCGAGAGTCACGTGATTCTTCTGCCCATTAGCTGTCGGCTTCGATGATGATCGGTTGAGCGTGATGCAGGCGAGCCAGTAACCCCAGAACAAATTCAAGGCAAAGGTGTCTCCCCCCGAACGAACCTTTTTATGAAACAATGCACTTGCGAAAATAAGTCCGACCACAATCACAAAGAAAACACCGACACGCATCGTCACGAAGAAGGGTGCGCTTTAGCGCCCGATTTGAGCGGCTGGCTCCGGTACCCGCGGGATGGGGGATTAGAAAACGGTGGCGTCTACGTCAACCCGTCCGACACGAGGGTCATCTATTTACTGGAAGACGGTTACCTTTGCCGCACTCCACGCGGGGTGGAACAAGCAAAAGAATGGGTGGCGGAAGCAGAATTTGACCGATACTTAGAGGCTAAAGAAAGTTCTTTCATTTAGCTTTGCCTCTTCGACGAACTTCGGAGCCGGGAGCAATCCCGGCTCTTCTTTTTGCCCCTCCGTGTCGTTCAATAGTTCAAGTGCGCCGATCTGGACTTGATAAAAAGTCGTCATAAAATCGGCAGCGATCTCAGCCGCCTTCTCTTTCGTTACGGCGTTGGGAGAATTCTGCTCACCGGCCTCAAAGACGTATTCCAGTGTACGCCATCCTTGGCAGCGCCTCGGTAGCGAAATAGCTCAATCGACATGGCTGCAACTCAGTAAGAAGGTGATCAGGATTGCAGCGAGGTATCGCATTGACTGCTTCGATCATGCTCCGCCATATCCAGAGCCAAGGTCAATCTGTCGAAAAGAGCATGGGAGAAGCTGATTCAACGGGGCGAGACTCATTCCGCAGAAAGTGACAAAATTGCAACGCGACTGAATTACTTCTGACTCTTCCCAAAGCTGTATGTTAAAAATGAAGTTAAAGTATTGTAACAATCAAATAATTGATAATTACAATAGACAGGCCGAAATCATAAGCGTATGGGTTATCGCGTCCAAAGACGCCGGTTAACGGAACTTAGAAACCCCCCAATGATACGACTTCCCGCGAAAGTCCTAACCGTCGATAGGTTGGCCGGTCAATATCTCATAACCGTGAAGGTTTGCGAAAACCACCGATGTAAATTCGATAAACTCAATTTCGGGGAAAAAAAGCCGCACCTCGGCACTTATCGCAATGGTTGGCTTGATCTTGCCTATCATGAAAATCCCAACCTTAAGGCAGGGCAATCATTCCGATTGTGGACGATGCAGTAAACTACGCAACTTTAGCAGATCGTTGAGCTTCCTTCCCTAGCGCACGTTATCGGAACAGGTACTTTCATCGCACTCCCCAAGCTTTCCCCCCAAGCTTTCCCCCCCCAAGCATGGAGAACAAAACCGCCGTGCGCCATTAGTGTCATGGCGCACGCTGGTAACATCCGAGGTTTACAGAAAACGGTCCGGGTCATTCACTTGACCGTTCCCGACGGTTCATAGTGGCGGAACGCCACCAACGGGAGAACGCTTCAAAGGATGCGATTTACCGTTATTCGCAATTCGATCCGCCGGGTAAGGGACCAGAACCTCTTTTCCGGCTTCGCCGGACAACAATGATTCGTGATAGCTCTTCCGGTAGGATGACAGCATCCGGGTGTGGATTTCCCGCACAAACTCATTCGGTTCGCCAGTGATGATCGTGCAAGTGTGCAACCACTGATCGTTCGCGGGATCTTTCCAGCCTTCCCACAACCCGGTGAACACGAAAGAGGGATCGTCTTTCATGCTGATCGAGTACGGAATTCTACCGGCGAGAACTTTTCTTCCGATTCGTAAAAACCATCCACGGGAATCAGACAGCGCCGTTTTTGAATGCCTGTCGGTACGATCGTGCTGTATCGACGGTTTTGACTCTGGCGTTTATCGTCTTGTACGCAATTTTGGGATCTTTCGCCCAATACGGAATCAACCCCCAGCAAAGCATCCAGCTACGCTGTTTTGTCTCCGGGTTGAACCGGATCGTAAGGACTTTTTGGCTCGGCGCTATGTTGTAACTGATCGGGAGGTCCGTCTGCTTCGGCGATTGAAGGCGGCTTCCGCTTGGCTCTCGGTCGTCCCCAACGGCGATGGAGTCGGTATCCCCTATTGGTGGTACCCGCGACCAGAGAATTCCCATGATCAGGACGACGGTTAACGTTATCGCGAGGGACCATTTTGTCTTCACCTGACTCCAGCTCGGAACAATTGTAGGACCCTCTGCTGGTGGAGGACCCGCGTCTTCTCGTGAGAAACTAGTGCCAAGGCGGCGTCAGCTCCATCCTTCCCACGATTCTCAACTTTAAAAACGCTCTAGGGCATCCCAGCGACCGGCGCGACTTCCAGATTGGCCAAGCAGAGTGCCTGTCCCCGGCTGTGATCCTTCGACTACTATGGAAGTCGATCCAGTCGCCGTCACCGGTTCGGCCTGAGAATCGCCCTTCAAGCCGGAAGCCTCTCTCTGGTGACGTTTTCTCCGTCGATCCCTTAGGAAAGCAGAGAGGAGAAGCGAAGTAAGTCCAAGCAGAAGCGGCCAACGATAACGCTCCATCGGAATGCGGATGGAACGCTCGTCGATATTGCTCTCACTTAGCTTCCTCAGACCCTCTTTGATCACTCTTGCGGTTGCCCCGTTTTCGAGATGCACATAAAAGCCGCCGGTGGCTTGCGCGATATCCCTGAGGCGTCGTTCGTCCAGACGAGAGCGAACAACCTGTCCGTTGCGGTCCCGCAGATACAGGTTTTGACCCTCTGGGGCGGTTGGAATATTTTGGCGTTCTGAGGCGATCGGAATAAATGACCCCTCCGCAGTCCCAATTCCTACGGTGAAAATGCGGATGCCAGACCGCGCAATTTCTTTAGCGGCGGCAACGGAATCGTCCTCCAAGTCTTCGCCGTCGGTTAGTAGAACCACCGCTCGATCGGAATGCTCCGATTTGCCAAGCACAAGTTCGGCTGACTGTATTCCAGACGAAATATTAGTACCTCCTCGTTCAACGGTCTTCGTGCTCAATTGATTCACTGCGTCGATGACGCTCTGGTAATCGATGGTCAGCGGAGCTTCGACTTGGGAATTTCCAGCGAAGGCCACTAGACCAATTCGGTTCCCTTTCATCGCGTCGATGATGTCTTGGGAGGCCAACTTTGCGCGTGTCAGTCGGTTTGGCAAAGCATCGGTCGAGAGCATGCTTTTGGATGTATCAATCACAAGCACAATATCCCGGCCACTCTTGGTGACTTCCTCTTCGACAAATCCGAATTGCGGCCTAGCTAATGCCATAAGGAAGCAGATGAGTGCTGCCAGAAAGAGTAGTCGCTCAATCAGTCGGCCCAATCTCGCTACAGTATCAGCAAGCTCTGGCAATAACCGGGCAGCAGCCAGTTTTTCTAGCCTCCTTTGCCGTTGACGATCGTTGTACCAAATCAACGCAGCCAAGATCGGAATCAGAAGTAGCCCGAACAACCAAAGTGGTTCACCAAAAGTCATGGTATCGGTTGCCCTCCGCGCCTTCCACGAGTTGCGAATGCTCTATGCCAGCCCTCCACTCCAATTCCCTCAGGCGATCCGCATTGCTTGGCGGCATAGGTCATTTATAATATCGTACATAACCGGTCGTCAAGCCGTCACCAGAACGAGAGGCCGGAGAACGGATCAGCCGCATCCTGAGGTGCCTCGACCTCAGGCGCCTGCCGACGGAGAAACGGACGCTCTGTTGCCTTTGTTTCTCCTGTTCGCCATCAAGACCGGAATCTCTTGAGTCCTCATGATCGGTGGCGGATCCATTGTCTTTCAGTGCCTCGGACTTCGGAGCATAGAGACGCATGGTCACAATGTTCCAGAATGGCTCCCTCCGCATCGAATGTCTTCTGGGCCGGTGGCGGAATCACGACGTTTCCAGTTTCGGAAAGAACCGAGCGGAGTTCCTGCAAAACATTCCAAGCACGCAACCGGCTCTGCTTTGACGCTTCCAACTCGTCCAGCAAGTCTTGGATCGCTTTTGGAGTGATACATGAACACTATCCTCGTCAAGACTGGAAACTCCTTTCTGGCACAATGGCTATTCCGTCTGAGTTACGGAATACTGCTGTTCAACCCTTAAAAGCATGTGGTCTTTCACTTCGATGCGATGGGATATTTTGTGCTAAAAAAGTTATTCACAGATCAGCATGGGTCGTTCCAAAAGTCGTGAATGCTTCGACTTGATTTCGGTTTCGACGGCGTCAACTTGAGACCTTCCCGCAACCCTGTCTCACGGGTCCCTTTCGAGCCGTAAAGGAGTTTATGCTCAAATATCATCACCTGAAAACTAAGCCGTACAAAGGCACTACAATCAACGTCATGGTTCCGAAAAAATCTGCTGGTGCAGTGTGATGTTGGCTGGTGTGGGATCTGGACGGGTGCGTGTTTTCCGCCGTTCTGAATTTCGAAATGCGCGGTCATCATTAACGAAGAGACACTGATCTCGTCCGGGATGGGATGTCAGACTCCGAGACGCCTTTAGAGATCTCGCGCTTACGCATTTGAGCACCGCTGGTCAGAAAGCGGCTATTGCACAAACGATCCTTTGAGCACTGAATTTACTACCACGTAGGAAAGCGGCTCCGCGGGTTGCTGAAATGTATTGCTTAATGAAAACGAATGGCGAGAGGTTTTTGCAATGATGATGTTAGGGTATGCGCGTGTTTCAACCAATGAGCAGGATACCGCCGCCCAGGTCTCTGCGTTAAAGTCCGCTGGTTGCGAAAAGATTTTCCGGGATAAGGCGTCTGGTGGTCGATGGGACCGACCCGAGCTACATCGACTGCTGGACCAACTGAGGAAGGGCGATGTGCTCGTCGTTTGGCGTCTTGACCGACTTTCGCGCTCGCTCCGGGATGTCTTGATGATTATGGAGCGGATTCAGGAAGCTAAAGCCGGATTCAAGAGTCTGACGGAAGCGATTGATACGACGACGGTTTCGGGAACCATGATGATGCAGCTTGTCGCCGTCATTCGCTGAGTTTGAAAGATCGATACTCGCGGAAAGAACAAAGGCCGGATTGGATGCTGCCCGTAAGCAGGGCCGCATCGGAGGGCGACGGCCAAAACTCCGGCCCAACCAACAGGATGAGATCATTACCATGGTATCGGCAGGCACCAAAACCGCCGCTGACGCCGCAAGACTTTTCAATGTTCATCCGGCGACAGTATCGAGGCTTTTGGCTAGGGCTGGTGCCGGGACTATACCAGGATAGCGGCATGATGCATTTGTACTATACGCCGCCAATAGTCAAATGCACTCTCCTCTCTGAGAATGGGCTAAGGCATTCGGGTTTAGTGCTGATGGCTTGCGACGGTTTTTCAATCATTTCGCCGGTCGCAGGCCGCTCCCTTCTTTTGTTTGCGGTGTTAGTTAGCTGGTAAGAGCACGGAGAGTCGTTCGGGTTACGCATTCCCCGGCGATCTCTCTGTTGTTGTTGTTTTTCCAGCTTGAGTTTTGATTTATCGATGACCCGGATGCGTGGCCAACAACGGCGCTAAGGATATGTAGGTGCCTGTGGGTGTTGCTGGTTTTGGACCCGGCAAGAGTGTTTGGACTGATGGCACCGTGAACGTAAAAGGGGCGCTTTCTGGGCTATTTTCAGACAAGTTCGTCGCGTAATAAGTTACGGTAATGATCGCAACCGGGAAACCGGGTTGGAAAGACCTAGACCATTCGATCCGAAGATCGAGGTACAGTTGAACAGTTCCCGGAGTGATTGTTACCGGCTTCACGGGTATCAAAGTGGATGGAAACACCACCCCTTATGGGAAGCCGCTCACCGTGTAGGATAAAGGAGTCGTCGCTTGCCCTGCCTTGGCTGGGCTACTTACGAGGTATGGCTGAGAAAACGCCGGAATAGCCAGCGCTGGCCACGATGGGTAGCTAAAAGTCCTATGAGTTTGTAATGTTTTCCTTGAGTTTTTCTTGCAAATATCTCTATACAAGAAAGATGAACCTCCCACTGTTTCACAACCGCATTTGCAAGGTGTGCAGTTTAGTAGCAGCCACCTTGATTCTCCCTACACTGGCGTATGCTCAGAATAATCAAGGCGACGGGCGTTTTGGTATCAAGCCGGGCATCCCGAGCGGAACCTACGCCTTCCAAGACTCTGGCTACGTGCCCCCTACGCCCGGTGCGACCACCCTGGTTCCCCTTGAGGCGGCCGGACGTTTGACTTTCTTTGCCAACGGGACCACGAGCGGCCTAGTGACGTTCTCAATCGGAGGTACGGTCTTCAGCCATGTCAGGCTCAAGGGCACCTTCACGGTCAATGCAGATGGTAGCGTGTCGGAGACTGAGACCCAGCTCGACAGCCCAGGGCTAAAGCTGCATTTTGATGATTACCCTACGCCGGACGGCAATACCATCACGTTCGTTGCGACCGATAGCGGAACGATTGTCAGCGGGTTTGACACGCGAGGACGTTAGTTTTACTGAAGAGTCTGTTTCGAGAGAGTGAAGAGGCGTTTCTCTTACGTCTGGAAAATCACCGATTCCACCTTTGTCGTCGCGATATTCGATTCGGTTCTCAGGACAATGGCGGAGAACCGTGGCTTCCGGTCGTTGCTAAGAAGTTTCGGCGAGTCAGCGTTTCGAAATTTACAGCCGCACACCAGCCACTTTCAACGTCGCCGCACCCTTGTGGTTACCCAAACGTTTGCGGAATGTTTCGCCTTTTTCGGAGCTTTTCGGGCTCATACTACATTTCATGAGATTTCCAGGCACCCATTTGGCTCATAAACGCACTGTCACTCCGACTTTTGTTGCAGCAGCCACACAAGGGCCTGAAGTCCCAGCACGTAGGTTTTCGACCCAAAACCGCAGATCACACCGGTCGCCACTTGAGACACATAAGAAAGATGACGAAACGGCTCCCGCCGATGAATGTTCGAAAGATGAATTTCGACTGTTGGTGCGGTACAGGCACTTAGCGCATCACGAATTGCGATTGAAGTGTGAGTGAATGCCGCCGGATTTATCAGGATACTCGCACCTTTGGTACGTGCTTCGTGAATCCAGTCAATCAATTTTCCCTCATGATTTGATTGGAGAAATTCGACCTCCACTCCGTGATCGGCGGCAAATGAACGACAAGCACTCTCTATTTCAGCGAGGGTAGTTTGGCCATACACTTCCGTTTCCCTTGTTCCGAGAAGATTGAGATTTGGTCCGTTTAAAATGTAAACAAGTGTCGCCATGGCGCAGTAACGACTTCAGAAGCGGAGTTATTCCTCAATAGCACATCAAATGCAATTAAGGCAATAATCGGGGCTATACATTTCAAGACAGCACAAGGTCACCGATACCCCACCCTAGTCCTAGCCGAGGCAGGGTTAGCGGTCATCAGGGATGCCGCCAATGAACGAGGAAGATTGGGATATCTTAGACTCATCCGTCAGGGAATGGCCGGAGGCCCAGGAGGAAGAACAGCAAGAACGAGATGCCGCTGTACTGGCCGAATTTTGGGCTACTCGCCGAGAGAAGGAGTAGTGCCCTTGCGGCTCTTGCTGTTCAGTTCACCCAGGCCTTATCTCCAGGGTCATAATCGGCTCTCGCGCCCTTAGGGAGTTGCCTTAATTCGCACCAGCCTTAATTCTGATGCGGTCGGGACCACTCCCCAAATCAGCCGACTCCATACAGATGCCAAAATCCCCAATAAGCACAGTCCCATTCTCCAATTCAAGATAGGCCCCCGCAACACCATGTCCGCAACAGGCTCCAACCACTCCAGGCAGGTTGGCAATACAAGGGTCATGGCCCTCCGGAGTGCGCGTTAACCCGCACCTAGCGCATTTCTCGCCCCAATAGTCTTCCGTCTCGGCTTTCGCTGTGTTCATGATATTAGGGCGCGTTGCCACGGCCTTCCTCGCAAGAGCAATACTCCGCGGACGAACCAAGGCTGGATTGGATGCCGCCCGCAAGCGGGGCTGCATCGGAGGGCGTCGTCCAAAGCTCAGACCCGATCAGCAGGAAGAAATCGTTGCGATGATATCAAAGGGCACTAAAAGTGGCGCTGACGCCGCGCGCCTGTACAACGTCATCCAGCGACGGTGTCGCGGATTCTGGCTAGAGCTGGGGCCGGGGCTGTCGGGTTGAAGGTGGCGTGATTTTAGCGTCGTTTGCAAGCGCCGGGCGGCCGCCGACCCATCAGGCGTCTGTAGGCAGTGCCATTATCGTGGTAATAGCATCGCTCTGGCTGTTGATTAGAGAGATTGTTTTCAAGGAGCGATCAAATGCTACGAAAAATTGACTGTGTCATGATCCGTGTGGAGGATGTTGAAGTTTCTGCCGCGTACTACGCAAAGGTTTTTGGGTTGCGTCCCAAGTGGTGTGGAGAAGGGGCGGTTGGTCTCGTCTTTCCAGAGACCGATGCTGAAATTGTACTTCACCGCGAGACGACTATTCCCTCATCAGTTGAAATCCATTACTTAGTCGATGATGTCGTTGTCGCCGTAGCTCACTATGCAGCACAGGGGTGCCAAATAATCGTGGCCCCTTTCGACATCACAATCGGGAAGTGCGCGGTACTCAGAGATCCATTTGGTACGAGACTTTGCATCCTCGATACCACGAAAGGTCTTCGTCCTCCTAACCTCGCAGAACCACAGTGCTGATGTGACGAGCCGATGAACCCGCGAAAGGAGACCTAGTTCGAGGACGCGACCAAATGGACGCCAGTTTGACGTGAGAGATGACCCTGTAGTGGATCAACGAACTTCTATATCTTCGTTTACAATAAGTTCCTGCCGGCGATAGACGCGGATCGCCTTGAAAGGATAATTTAGATTCGCAAGATAATTTTCAACCCACCAGAAAACTTCATCAACGGTAGTGGGCGCGGACTTTATCGAACCAAAATCCGCGGCAGACTTCAGGGGGTAGATCATCCAGCTTGTCATTGGATGCCTCTGACTGGCGGATTGATGCGCAATCTCACGAGCAGCTTACTCAATTGCGAGCGTGTCTCATCGCTGGGCAATTCCTGCAGCCTGCTCGTTGCGTGGGCCGCTTCCAGTTCCTGGCGCAGCCGATTCACCTCGACCTCGTGAAGGAAATCTCCGCGCCATTAAGATTCGCTTTCTCCGGACCACTTAGCTTTTGCGCGATCAATTCTTGCAGTAACGGAAGTCTGAAATCCTCGTTGAGTGTCAGCAAATTTGCTTCGATCTCGCCGGAGCGCATCAGATGAATGCCCGTGAGCAACACTCGATAGGTGTAAAGCAGAGGTTTTATCCGCGGTGACTCTTCGCTGGAAAACAATCGCCACTGTGTTTCGGCAAAGCCGAGGTAATGGTGGGAGTGATGCCACGCGGATGCACGAGCGCATCGTTTGTGCCACGGATAGGCACCGACGAGACGACCTGGGTTCCGGCTGGGATATTGTCAGGCTGATGACCCATCTTTGGATTCTGTGAAAATGGCCATCAGCGTCGTTGAACCCGTGTGCCTGCCCAACCGGCTTTAATCTCAATCGGTAAATCATCGGTTATTGGCGTTGCCATTACCGCTTCTACTACGCGTACACACGGTCAAGTTCGTTCATTGGGTCAAATCATCGGCGTCGCCAGGCGGATGAACCTTTAACTGACGGATAGCGACCGCAACTTCCAACACGGCCGTCAGATAATCCAGATCGCTTTCTCCCAATCCGGCAGCGCCATTCATGCCCGGCGCGAGAGGCAAGAGAGGCAGGACCAACTCGACCGCTTTCTCACGGAAACTACCATCAACAGATTCTCGATACAGTTGGTCCGCCCGAGTCAGCATTTCCTCACTGAAAAGCAGTTTAATTTTCTCTGAGATCAACATTTGAATTAAAGAATCGCCAATCGAAGCGCCCGGTTTCAACCGGCTGATCAACTACAATTGGCGGGCTTCGATCTTGTGCCTGAGCATTCGGTTCCATTCGCCGATAAGTTGTAAAGGAGTATGCGGTATTGAGATGTGATCGAACCTTATCCGTCCGGTGTATGCAGGATGAGGTACAATTTTCCTAGCACTAAACTCTTGCTTGGGGCCACATTTGCACTCTATCCAGTAATTTACTTCCGTATCCCATTCCTTCCCATGGCCACCAACCCAAGAACAGGCTACGGTCAATATTGGTTGGTGACCACACATCAAACAAGGTAACGCTTCACGCGGCTTGTAATGATCGCTCCAATGGAGACTAACCGACATGATCGGGCGAAGGCAGCAGCTACAAGAGATTCTCATGATGCGTGGCAATACATCAGGAATACCGATCTGTTGGCGTCGATTAGTTTCCTCCTTCAATTCATCCGCATCTACCTTGCTGTAGTCCATAACCAATCATCGAACCGATTTTGAGGCGATGAGTTCATCCGGTCTGCGAATTTGCGGACGGTCCCGCTGCTGGCTCTTTGGTGGATACTCCGTCCGATTCTCTAAAGCAAAGAAAGCATCCGCTTCAACGCTGGGATCGGGATACTTAGCTATCAAATATTCATAGAGCTGGTCGTGACGCCGGGGTCTAGCCGCTGGTTTTCTTCCATTTTGGGTGATCCATGAGGCATGATATCCCTCCAAGGTGATTTCGCCACGGTCCAGCTTGTCTTGAAGTTCGCTCATGATGTCAGGTAACGACCAAAGTGTAACCGTACTTCTTGCAAATAGCCGCCGCCACCTCCGGTGTGATGGTCTGGTTTCTGTTGGCGAAGACGTTCATGTCCATCAAATCGTGAATCAACTGAAAGGGCTGGACCTCGATTTGTTTGGCAAGGTCGCGAACGATAATTGGCGGCTTTAGGTGGATAATTTTGTTGTTGTTCATACAAATCGTCGGATGCAACTGAAAGCGATTTAACGCCGCTGAGTCACATCTGACGAAACCTATTTTCCTATACATTTCGCGACGGCTTTGCTCCAGTCTCAGATTGCCTTTGTGACTCGGTTCGCCGCTTCGTCCTTTCGGAGGAATAGTCAGCTTGGGCTGCAGGTTCCGTACCGATCGGAGATGCGCTCATCTTGGCCCCCGGTCGGCTGCGCCTGAAAGCACAATAATCTCAGATCGTCACTCCCTATACTTCACTTTCTGGCTAGAGCAGTCCGGGTTGATAGAGCTTTGCACTCTTTCGTTGTGTTGAGGGAGAATTGTATAAGTTCCATTGTCGCGAATTCTCCCAACCTTTCCGAAGCCGACAAACACAAACGGCAAATCGTCCTTCATTCCCAGATCGCGGCTCAAAAGCCCTCAAGTCCAGTGCGAATCCGTTCCGAGAAATCTGGGGCGTCGCCGGCCTCTTGAGCGCGCTTATTGATCAGGGCCCGGGCCTTAAGTTCAGCAAAAGGTAGATTCCCGGCCAGCACGTTCCTCTCATAGAGCATTTGATCGGCAAATCCGTTGACCAGGATCCGCCAGTCCCAAGGAGGCTGTGCGGATCGCGCGCGTTGCGCGCGAATGCTGGTCGTACAATTGTCGGTGACGGCGTTATACCAAACCGCATGGTTATGCAGTTCATTGAGCCGGCCTATATACTCATTCAGGCGCGTCCTGATCTCTTTCAGGGGAAGCGCCAGACGATAAAGGTATATATCTTCGTTCTTATAATTCGTCCGAAGACGGACAACGTCGCGCTCGTCCGCCGCTATATAGATAAGCTCGAACTGACGATAAAGCCCTCCCAGCGTGGAGTAACTCTGCCCCTGCTTGGGACGCGTCTCGATTGAGAAACAGAGATGACCTTGCGGTCCAAAATCAAACGAAAGAATAGGGTGCGCCATGTATGGTGAACCCCAATAATTGATAAAGAGATCCAGCGCGTGCAGGTTTGCCAAATCGAAAGTTCGAGTGTCATAGCGCGGCGTAAAGTCCGTTGCGCTCCAATATTCAAAATTTCTGATATCGTGTACGGTGAGGCGATCTCGCTCCCAGGTCGCGTAAGCAAGCGTGGCAACTTGTGATTGCCAATCCTCATTTTGGCTTGGGCGCAATGTGAGCCACCAGGCGAGAATCGCTGCAAAGCCAGCGAGAAGTATCACCCTCCCGCGCGCACCGCCAAAAATCCCCAGCACGATAGTTCCGACTACCCATGTAGCTGCCACCGGGGTCCGCCATGCCAATGAGACGGGCAAGTCGAAGTAGAGTGCTCCGGCGCCCCAGGCGACAAGTAGCACCCCGACCAGACCGGCAAAAACCATCAAGATAAACCGCAATGCGCGCAAACTGCTTCCTCCTAAAATGTTAGCCCGACTGTGATTTGCGCTCCATGCAATGAAACCTGATACAGGAAATCGTTGGCGCTTTTATCACGGAAGTCGTCATAATAGTACCGGTATCCAACCTCCGAATAAATATTACGGGTGATTTGACATCCTAATGCGGCGTAGGCGTCAACAGCGATGTCGGATCCTATTCCGAACCCGCCAACATCGGTTTCAGCAGTCAGATAAAACGCCTTGCTCAGATTAAGTCGCCCTCGCAAACCAATCAACGGATCGGTCCAACTATCGTAAAACGAAAAGCTTCGATTCAGCTGGCTCGTCACACTCTTTGCGACCTTGTTTGATAGCTCAGCTTTTAACTGGTCAACTCTGGCCTGGGCGCCCGCGCGGATCGCAGCTACAAGCTCCTGATCGTTACTTTCAATCGCCCGTTGGATCAAATCCGCTATTACTTCCTTTTGGCCCCCTGCAACCGGGCCCACCGGCAATTTTGGATTACGGCCATCAAGGGTCCCTAGCTTATCGGTGATGTTTCGGTCGATGAGCGTTCGCACATCGGAGCCATCGGTGGCTATAAAGGGACATAAATAAATGCGAAATAATTAGATAGAACAAAGGCGCCTAAGTGTGGCATTGCCGCTGGTCCATTTGTCAAACTGGGTTTCCACAGCCGTGATCACGGCTGCGATGCTCGGGAAATATTGGTCATGGATGCAAAGCTTTCGGGTGAGCTTCCAAACTCTTTCTATGGGATTGAGATGGGGGCTTTATGGCGGGAGGTAATCAAGCCGAAAGTGCCCTTCGTTTTTTTGACGCCAAGCGCTGTGAAGTTTGGCGTGGTGGTATTTCGCGTTGTCCGTAATGACGATCACGCGGCGCCGGCTATTGAGGCTGCGGCGCTGAAGTAGACGCAGGAAGTTCCATGTGGTCATCGCATCAAAGCGGTTGAGTTCGCGGGCAAAAATGAATTTGCCGTCGCGAAGACGCACTGCGTCGAAGTAGGCAACGCTTTTGCGAGTGGGGTGATGTGGTAGCACGGGGTCTTTGACCTCTGGTGGTACCCACATTCGACACCGCGATCCATATTGTTGAAAGTGCACCTCATCCATGGCCCACAGATCGACTGTTTCATCGTTGGCCAGGAGGTGGAGTTTTTTTATGCGCTGCTTGCTTGAGCGGGTCAGAGCGTGCAATTACCGGACGAGGCTTGCGGTAGCGAAACTCCCATTCGCGCAGGAGACGCCGACATTGTCGCGGACGAAGTTGCACTCGGTGCTTGTTTCGTAGGTAAGCCGACATCGTCTTTCCATCCCATAGATTTCCAGTCAATCTCACGTCACTGGGCTTGCCTCGAAGTACCCTTTGTAGATCAGCAATTTGATCAGCATCCAATTTCGAAGGCCGTCCGCTACGAGATCCCTCACGCAGACCCCCGAGTTCCCCTTTTCTTCGAATCTCTCCACCCAGTAGGCCACCGTCCGTGGAGAGTCTCCGAGTAAATCCGCCACTTGGCAGCAGTTCATTCCATAGGCAACTAGCAATATGCCGTGCAAGCGGTGATCATAACGAGATTCCTCTGAACGACGAATTTCGTCTTGAAGTCCCAGGATCACATTCTCGGCATCGTCGATGGTGACAATCTTCATCCATAGACAACTACATAGTTGCTGAGCAAATTGGTCCACCAATTGGGTACTCGCCGAATCGATTGCAATATTGTTGGCCTGTAAACCGACCTGCTGGCCGAGGTAGGTAAATCTAAACCCCGCCAGCAGATCGAGCCAGCCACGGGGTCCTTCGATGACTCGGTAGGAAGCAAAGAGTTGGCCCCAGTACTGTTGATACCCCAAATCCACCTTTGACACCAGACCTGAACTTTGAGGAGTGCCGGCTTGAGCATTCAAGTATAGAAGGCCGCCAAGGACGCCGAAGCGCCCTTTTCGAACTTCGCCGCTCATCGAGTAAATAACGTTGATGTGCTTGAGGATTTGTCCGACACCGACGTCGATGTAGGGGTTGACGCCGTGAAATCCGACGTGGCCGCTGGCTCCTGCAAGCCAGCCGGGTCCCCCGACCGTAATTTGCCAAGGGCTTTTGGCCGCTGGTTGTTCAACCAACTTTGCCTCCTCCAGTGTACCGGCCCGTCCCGCGACGAGTGGAAAAAAGAAAATTGGTACTAAGCTCAGCTTTAGAACGGAATTCATAGCGTATTGTGTATCAAGCTTGATTAGCCACAAATGGTTTTAAGCGGTGTTTTGCTGTTCTTCACTCATCCTGATCGAACTGGGCGCCGTCCCAACCCGGTAGGCTCTTAATGATGTCGCGCGGATCGAACGGGAGTTTCGAGGGATCCACGCGCGGCTGCCCTGCGGCATTGGTTTCCGGGCCCGCGTTCTCGATGCCGGTGAGCGGAAAATCGCGGGCGTTCGCGTATTCGGATACTTCGCCATCCAGAGTTGGTGGCGGAGCTTAATGATGTTGAACATTCCCTTGGCCGGGAACATCGGGACCATCTTAGGGTTTTCTTCTCGCGGGTCGGTGTAGAGGTCGAAGAAAGCGGCCCCGGATAAGCCTGGTTTTTCACCCACCCACACGCGCTTATAGCGGCCCTTCACCGTCGCGGCCAGGATATTAGCAGTGTAAATGAAGACGTAATCGCGCCGGCTGAAGGTGTCGCCTTTGAGGAACATCCTTATCCTGCGCGGCCCACGCCTTGCCGTGCAACGTATCGAGGACGTAGTACTCGGCGTCATGTATGATCTTAGGTTTCTCGGCCTGCGCGAAGACTGTTTGGTTGACGGCCAGCAAGCCGATAATCAGAGCGGCCGCGGCGACGTGGGCTGCGCCTGTTCAATGTTGCATCATTGTGTTATCGCCGTTCCCATTTTCATGCATCCTTATCTTTGCTTTAGTCATCGTGTGGTTGGGGGTTACGAGCCGCAGGCGGCGCTGGTATCAGAGCGAATCCTGCCTCAAGAGAATCAGCCACCGCTAGTACACCTTAGTTCAATACGCGGTGCGTGTTATGAAATAGCCTTCGACATCGGAGCTTTCGACGTCGGACTCGGCTTCGGGGACCGGCTTTGATCCCGAAGGGCGCAGGATTCAGGTAGTCGGGATTGCCGTTCAGGACACCGCCGATTCGGGCCGCTGGTGCCCGACTGCTGTTCAGCTCTGCTCAACCTGCTGGCTTCATACTTTTCCAACGCATTTTCAGTTCGTCTTCCGCAGCATCCTTCTGATCATCGAGTTGATCCAGACGCTGTTCTGCCTCTTTTTTCTTCGTCTTCCATGCGTCTTTAATGGCTCCCTCAGACCCATCAGCCTGGTTATCGTAATAGTCTTTGTCGTTTTCCAGCTTTTTCTTGCGGGTGTCCCATTGTTGCTCGAGGCGGCGAGATGCCTCATCTTTGGCCTGTTTGTATTCATCGATGTTCCGGAACGTTGGTACGGTATCGGGAGTTTGGCCGAGGAGTTTCGTCGAGGAGTTTGGCCGAGGTGTTGGCCGAGGTGTTGGCCGAGGTGTTGGCCGAGGTGTTGGCCGGGAAACGACCGGAGATTGAGGAGGCGTATTAAAATTGACCGCCAAGACTACTTGCTGGCTGGCTTGGATATCGGCCACTCGCGTTTGATCGGGAGCATTGGGTGCGCGAGCGGTCACCTGATGTTGGCCAGGGGGAACAAGATCCTCGATTGGAGGTTTGCCCAGATGCACTCCACCAACAATAATTTCTGAATCTGGGCGGTTACTTCTCACCGAAAGTACTCCATAGTTATGCTTAAACTCGACCACAGTCGAACCGTTCTGATCCGGGACCACTTCGCGGATAACAGGTTCCAGTGTCCCAAACCGCGACATCAGTTTGACAGGCTCCGTAGGTAAAGCGACGGTCAACGGCGTCTTGCCGAGTTCAGACTGACCCATCATGATCGTCGCACCGGGCGGATCACTCTTTAATTTGACATTAGCGGCCTGGAACAAGTGATCGATTGTTACGGTGGCGTTGGGCTGGAGAGCGACTTCCTGGATGTAGTCTCGCCATCCGGGGCGCTTAATATGCACTGTATACTTCCCTATCGGCAGGTTATCGACCATCATTGGCGTATTCCCAGATGTCACCTTTTGCTCCGCATCCACAATCTCGAACGATAAGCCAACGGGTTCCGATTTGAGCAAAATGTGTCCCACTTCGCGAACCAGTGGCACCAACCCGGAATCGTTCAGCCTCCCTTCAGTGACCTGTACTTCGATTGGCCGGAGCTGATAACCAGGGGAGTCCAATTCGAGTATCTGTTTCCCCTTTGGCAAAGGGTAAGCAACCAGAGGGGTTTTTCCGATTGGCTGACTGTTCCACTTCACGGTAGCTCCTTCCGGCTTACTCCTAATTGAAACGGTCCCCAACTCCGGCCTACGTAGGAGGATATTTACGGCAAGGAAAGCTGCTCCCACTGCACACATAACAGACAACGCTACAACTGCAGTCCGAATCCGGAGAAAGGCCGACGGAATTCTCGGTTGTCTACCTTCAACCGGTTCCACAGGGGGGGCCGTGTCTTTAAGGGATACGTCAGCTTTGTGACGAGTTGCGGGACAATTGGCCTTCACCTCCACTTCGGCGGAGGCCTTTTTTCCAAGGGGTGGACTTACCAATACTGACGCATTCGGGGCGGGAGGCGACGATAATTCGTTTTCCAGCCGCTCCTGTTCGTCCTTCTGCTGGCGCTCGGCATCTAAACGCTCCTGTTCTTCGGTTTCAAGGCGTTCGTTTTTCAGCCGTTCTCTCTCCTCGCGCTCTCGCTGTGCAGCCGCGTTTTCCTCCAAAACTTGCTCTATGGAGGCCACCAGCCGCCGGCAATCGTCGTCGAAATGAGTGTCTCCGATTTGCAGTGCATTTCGGTGAACCAATTGCTTCAAGTCATCGGGAAGGTCAGTCGACCGGGGCATCAATGCACCGTCCACCAGAACAGGGATCACTCGAATATCACGTTTGAGGGCCGTTGCGATCTCCATTCGCACGAAATCATCGGGATTGTCGAGTCGCCGATTACCTTGTTCATCCGTCGCACTGAGCCACTGTGCTCCAATAACCGCGATTAGCACGTCGCATACCCCAACCCTCTTTTCGATTGCTTTAAGAAAATCCTCACCCAGGGCGATGGCATCGACATCCATGAAAATTTGATTTCGATCGAAACGCTCAGTCAGACGGTCGCACAGGCTTCTGGCTGACCATCGACTTTCCTCGCGACGGTAACTGATGAAGATTTGTCCACTCATTTTTTGCGATGATCCGTCTGCTACGGAGTTAGACTAGAGCGATAGCAGGTTGCGTGTTTTTTATGTTTTTTGTTTCCATTTCCTTGGTGAGAGCGCAAAGACAGCACTTGGCGGCCATTCGATTGCTTTTCGATCATCTGATGATGCGAGGGGTAGTGGAGTATAACCCGGCTGCTCGCGCCAGCCAGCGGACTCCTTAAGCAGATGCTGTGCCAATCCGGGACAAGCCTATCTTGCGAAGGACAAGGAAGGGGCGAAGGCCAGCGGAGACCTGCAACCTAGGTCGCTCGGCTTAAGGTAGTTATCGACGTTTCGTCCCGCGTTGACTGAGGCTTGTTAATGGGCTTGGTCGGCAGTTTCTTACCCGTTTGGCTAGGTGACCATGCAAGCAGTGGTCTTCTGAAAATGGCCCGCGTGGCGTGATTGGGAAAGGGGCGTCTCGCCTTTGGGAGACGACTTCGCCCCATGGAATCAAAAAAGACGTGGCGTACGCGGCCTATAATCAACCGCTTACAAAAGTTGAGAATCGCATGGAAGCCTATCTTGCTGAACTAGCGGCTATGCAGATGAGTGTGCATCCCTCGGAGGCCGTCGTCGCGGAGCGGCTGCGACAATATCTTGCCGACAGGCTCGCTGAGCCGATGAAAGCTTTGGGAGCAGATTGTTATAGTCTTGCAAAGGTACTTGTCGAAATCTTCGAGATCGCGACCGGGGAAGTGGAAATAGCCGGTTGGCGCTACGCCGCAAATTAAATTACGTAACTCAGAATGCGCTCGAGGTGGTTACTCTGTTACCCTTCAGTGGAGCCGATTCCCGAACGGCGATGAACTTGCGTCAGGGAGACGTTGGAAACAGCGTTAGCGGTTCCTTCAATTTTAAGAAATCGATTCCGATTCACGCCTAATGGGACGGCGCCGATCGGTGAATCCCAATCGACAAATGCACGTGTACTCAGAGGCTGCACATTTTCTTCCGCAGAATTTTCGATCATTTCGAAAGGCTTACCAAAACTGTAGCAATTTCATGCGTGTATTCGCCGGGATCCGAACGCGTAATCGGGATCTGGATCAACTGATCTGTGCAAACGAGGGTTCGATTCCCTTCACCCGCTTTCAGTCCGCCGACTCAATCAGCATCTCGGTGGATCGACGAAACCACGGATCATCATCAATGACCAACACAATCGTTTCAGCCGTTGCCATAATGCGCTTCAGGTCTGCACTGGCACCATGAACTGTAAGGTTGCGCCAAGATCGGCATTCGGTGTCGCCCATAGTCGTCCACCGTGCGCTTCGACGATTGAACGACTGATGGCCAAACCCATGCCCATGCCTTCCGGTTTTGTTGTGTAAAAGGTTTCGAAAAGTTTCGGCAGCTGTTCCGCCTTCAGAGCCGATCCCTGAGTCCGCCACGGTGATCAGGACAAACGACTTGTCCTCCGAGACATGCGACCGCGCCTCGATAACGAGCTGTCGCCGGTCTTCTGGAACTTTGTTCATAGCCTGGATGCTGTTTACGACCAGATTCAATAGCACCTGCTGTAGCTGGATGCGGTCCCCCAGGACCGGGGACAGATCTCCGGGTAAAACGGTTTTAAGTGCTATCCGGCGTCCAGTCAACTCATGTCGAACTAATGCCAGGATGTCAGTGACCACATCCCTGACCTGCAAAGCCGCTATTTGCGGAGGGGCTTTCTTCGAAAGCGCCCGAATCCGCGCAATGATGGCGCTCGCTCGATTGGCATCGCTTACTATCGCTGACAACGCGGCCGCCATCTCTGCTAAGTTAGCGGGACTGCTCTTGAGGAGTCTGAGACAGGCGCTCCCATAGTTAACGATTGCCCCGAGTGGCTGATTAATTTCATGGGCGATCGAGCTGGCGACTTCGCCCATCGTCATAACTCGCGTTGCATGGGCCAATTCTGCCTGCGCTTTCTGCAACGCTTCTTCGGCCCGCTTGCGTTCGGTGCGGTCTACGATAATCGCTGAAAAAAACGCGGAGTTGCTTCCACTTGCGGGGACGAAGACAAGGCTGACGTCGGCCCACATTACACTGCCATCTTTGCGCAGGTAGCGCTTCTCGACACGATAAACTCGTCGCTGCCCTTCGTTTGCGTCCGCCATACGGGCTTCGGTGGCGGCACGATCCTCTTCATGACTGATGCCCGAAAGGGTACGTCCCTGGAGTTCGCCCTCAGTATAGCCGAGCATTTTCCGAAGAGCTAGGTTTGCCGCGATGAAGCGGCCGTCTGGAGCGATCAGTGCAATGCCGGCTGATGAGTTCTCAGCCAGCTTGCTCCACCGCTCCTCGCTAGCACGCAGAGCTTCTTCGGCGCGTTTTTGTTCGCTTAAGTCGAGCACGAAAGCCACGCCCTCGTTACCACTTCCTTCGAACATCGCGGCGCCGAGCAGCACGGGCACGCGGCTGCCGTCCTTCCGGAAGTACTCCTTCTGGAGCGGGTGGGCGACTCCGGTCGCCTTCAGCTCTGCCACGGCCCGTTCGTCCCAATCCCGCCATTCTGCCGGTGTAAGGTCTGTCCAGCGCATACGACCCGAGAGGAGATCCTCGCGGCTGTACTCCACCATGTGGAGAAATGCTTCGTTGGCCTCAATAATCTCACCTTCGAGGTTCCAGACGAAGATTCCGATAATGTTGGTGTCGAACAGGCGCCGGATCTTGGCTTCGCGCTCTTCGAGATCCCGGTAAAGACGTGTATTCTCCAGGGAGATCGCGGCCTGCGACGCAAGCAGTTTCAGCACCGCGATCCGGGTCGGAGTAAAAACGTGGGGGGTCAGGTTATTTTCGAGGTAGAGGACACCGATGAGTTTGGACTGGTTAATCAACGGCAAGCAGAGAATTGACCGGGCGTGATGCCGATGAAGGTACGGATCCGCCGAAAACGGATTCTCGGCTGAGGCATCGTCGAGAATTACACTCTCCTGGGTACGCACGACATAATTGATGATCGATTCCGGCACCGCCGCTTCGGCGACGGATACTTCTCCCAAACGGACCATGACAGTGTCGCCGCTGGTGGTGGCTTCCGCCTCTGTTCGCTGCTCTACTCCCCGTGGAATAGTCAACAGGCCGCGTTCGGCACCCGCATGCTCAATCGCTGTGCGCATAAGCGTGTCGATCAGTTTCTCCAAGACGATCTCGCCCGACACCGCTTGCGAGACTTTGATAACGGTGGCCAGATCCAGGTGTTCGACCGATGCCCCGATCGTGCTGGTTGCGGCGTGCACTGGCTCTTCCTCTCTCAGGTGGGGATATAACTCATCGAGTTGCCGCACCTTGCCATCGGCTCCCCAGCGGAGATAGCCGTACCGGGCATCCCGCAAGTAAGCGTTAGCGAATATATCGAACCCGCGTGCCCCGTAAAAGCGCGCCGCGAGTTCCTTAGCGAGCGCCTCATTGTGGACAAAACCGTTTGCGCGCGCCGAGCGGATGGCTTGTTCGTAAAGACGCTCGGCGTCGAGCTCGCGGCCTTCGACGCGCGCGATCTCGGCACCCACAAGGGCGGCTCGGTTTTCGAAATTCTCCGGGCAATTCTCCGCCCATGCTTCGAGCTGGCTGTGGTCGGCGGCCAAAGCCTCGAAATGCTGCTGGTACCGCTCGGGAAATGCAGAATCGCAGCAGGCCGCGCGGGACAGCGCACCATAGAAGTGATATTCCGCCGATTCAAAACGCGATGGCAATGTCCAAAGCAGCCGTTCCGCCTTCAATGCCGCATCGACAGCCGAAGCATAATCCTTAGCGAAGAAGCGAGCTTGCAGTTTTCGGATCCAATAAAAGCACTCAGATAGCGGCGCCCGGTCGCTCACCAAATGGCGCTCGAACTCGAGCTCATCGAATGGTCCATCGTCAAAGGAGCCGAATTTCGGCGTCGAACCGCTGAGCGTCCGGATCAGCCCAAGCTGTGCGGTGATGAAGTCAATGACGAGACCAAACCGAGCCTTTTGAGCAAACGCGAGGCCATTCTCTGCTTCACGTTGCACTTCAACCAGCAGATCTCCCGCCGCCAGAAGGTTCGTGTTCAGGTTATAACAGCTGTATGCACCAAAACAGAGGTCGCCGATGTTGTTTGCCACCTCGAACGCCTGGCGTATCAGGTCACGGCCGGCCCGGACATGTTTCGTCCATGGCGTGACGAAACTTCCGAACAACAAATAGGTCCTGGCCTGGAAGCGCTTCAATCCGCGTTTCTCGACCAGGTCATAGCCCAGGCGACCGAATCGAAATCCATCCTTGTAGTTGCCGAAGTATGGTCCGGCTATCATGCTAAAGTGTACATAGGCGGCGCACGAACCGTCGGTGTTACCATGCTCGAGGCTGAGATTAACCGCTCGGCAGATGGCCAGGGAGCCAAGGTTCGGGTCGGTAAACAACGCGGGCGGAAAGACCCTGGTCAGAACATCCATGGTCGCGAGGGATGTCGGATCGCTCATCAAGGGCAGCTCAACGAGATCCTCGATCGTGCGACTTCCGAGTTGTGACCAGATCCGCTCGTATTCGCTTCGTGCTTCCTCTTCTGTTGGATGGGGCGCCCATTCGACGCTCAAATGTCGAAGATAGTCGAGACAGACGGCAACCGCGCGCTCGCTGCTGTGACTGAGAGTCGAGTACAGATCGACGCGCAAACACGTGACCGTCGCTAGTTCGCTCGTATTTGCGGCGCGAGATAAAAGCATCGTCAGGCGCTCCTCCGCAGCCGCCGACTGTCCGGTCAGGAATTCGCATTCGGCTCGGTTCAATTCCAGGTCGAAAGCGAGCTCATGCCGGCGTTCCCAAGAGTCATTCCCAAAAAGTGCTGCACCGGCGATGAGATACTTGAGTGCTGAGGTGTAGGCTGTGGAAGCCTTGGCGCGCTTGCCCGCGATAAGGTTGAGCTCGGCGATTTGGTCGCGTTCGGCTTGTGACGTGATCAAGGCGGCGCCGCGATTGATCTGGTTGACGAACTCAAAGACCGCCTCTTCCCGACGCTCTGGCGGAGTGCGCGCTGTAAGCAGCCTCCCTATTCGCAAATGGGCCTCGGCGCGTACTTGTTCCGGGATCAGTGAATAGGCTGCTTCCTGGACACGGTCGTGGACAAACTTATAAGAGCCTTCCAAACGCACAATGAACTCCTGACGCAGAGCCTCCCACAGATCCGAGTGGACCTCCTCCTCCGATGTCCCGTGAACGATGGTAAGCTTGGCGATTTCAGCACTGTTTCCCAGGCAGGCAAACTCTTGTAGCGCCTTCTGGGTTTCGATGGGCAGGCGATTCAACTTTCCCACCATGAGGTCCACCACATTATCGGTGTAACTCTTGGCCTGAATGCGACTCAGGTCCCAAAACCATCTCCCATCGCTATGATCGAAGGTGAGTAACGCCTCCTCAGCCAGCGCAGAAATAAACTGAATGGCAAAAAATGGATTGCCAGCAGTCTTTTCGTGGACCAGTCGTGCCAGCGGAGTAACCCGCACCGGTTCGATTTGAAGAGCATCCGCAATCAACCGGGTCACGTCTGAAAGGGCCAAGGGCGCAAGGATGACCTCCTTCACTCTCGCTCCAGCTTGGCGGATGGCTTCGAGCTTGCGCATCAGCGGGTGGAAGCAATTAACTTCGTTGTCTCGGTAGGCACCAACCAACATCAAGTGCTGCACATCCGGCTGGCTCACCAGATGTTCGAGCAAATCGAGCGTCGCCGTGTCGAGCCATTGCAGATCGTCAAGGAACAGGGCAAGCGGATGTTCCGGCCGTGCGAATACGCCGATAAATCGCCGGAACACCAATTGGAAGCGGCGTTGCGCGTCCTGTGGCGGAAGCTCAGGGACTGGTGGCTGTTCTCCTGATGATGAGCTTCAATTCGGGAACCAGGTCCACAATAAGCGGTCCGTTTGGACCCAACGCCCCATGAAGGGCGTCCCGCCAAGTGCGCAGCTCGGCTTCGCTCTTGCTCAGAAGCGAACGGATAAGGCTCTGAAAGGCTTGCGCTAAAGTGGCATAAGGAATGTCACGCTTGTACTGGTCGAACTTGCCTGCTGCAAAAAGGCCGCGCGGCGGAACCAGCACTTTGTGGAGCTCATTGACGACGGAGGACTTGCCGATACCAGAATATCCGGAGACGAGCACCAACTCCGGGGTGCCGCTAGCTACGACGCGGTCAAAGGAGGCGAGCAAAGTATCGATCTCGTGTGCGCGCCCGTACAGTTTCTCGGGAATTAGTAGCCTGTCTGGCGTGTCGTGTTCCCCAAGCGCGAATTCGTCGATGCGGCACTGAGTTTCCCATTCGACAAGGCAGCGTCGAAGATCACTCTCAGCGCCGGCGGCTGTCTGGTAGCGTTCCTCAGCCGTCTTGGCCAGCAGCTTCATGATGATTGCAGAGACACAAGCCGGGACATTCTTCAACCGCTCTTGGGGCGGGACTGGCTGTCTGGCAATGTGGCAGTGCACCCATTCCATCGGATCGGTCGCCGTGAATGGAAGACTCCCAGTCAGCATTTCGTAAAGCGTGACGCCGAGCGAATAGAGATCGCTCCGCGAATCGATGGAACGATTCATCCGTCCGGTCTGCTCGGGTGCCATGTAGGCAAGTGTCCCGGCGACAAACTCGGGAGGTTCGGCAGACTGGCGCTCGCGTGGAAGCCGCGACGCGATACCAAAGCCCATCAGCCGGCACTGGCCGGTGACGGAGTTCACCAGAACATTGGCCGGCTTGATGTCCTTGTGGATAATTCTGCTCTGATGCAAGTGATCGATCGCGATCGAAACGCCAGTAGCTAGACGCAACGAAGACGCTAAGTCCAATGACTGACTGAGCAATTGATCGAGAGGCACACCGCCGGGATCCTCCGATACGAGTACCGTGCGGTCCCAGTGGCGAACCATCGCGATCGGTCGGACGGCCCACGCGGGATCCAGCGCTTCTCTGAGAGAACATTCGTGCTCCAGCCGTTTCAGACTTTCCGGCGTGGGATGCTCCGCCACAGGTGAAAGCACAAGAACTTGTGAAGCATCTTCCTTACTCCGCCCGCGATAAAAGATAAACTCTTCATCCTTCCGCAGCGCCTCGAGGACATATTTTGAGAGCTCAATCACAGACCGGCCTCCAGTCACCCGCAATCTACACAATTCTTCGCCTGGTCAGCCAACAAAAGGCGGCGGGGTGGTGGGGTGCTCCGATTGAGGCGGCCGGAGAGGGCATGGATTGCCGTGTAGTGTCCCGCGCTGCAGTGAGGTTTGGCCATACGGCGTAGTCCGCTTGGACTAAGGTCCAATGGAACAGACCTCGCATCGCAGCTTACGGTGAAGTCGCAGGAAACATCCGGCCGCGATTCGCGGGGACCGGACAGGCTACGGTAAAAAAGGCTCTGGGGGAAACCGGGGCGCAGGGGTGTGAGACAAACAAGGGCGACCATTGAGTGGAGCCAATTACCCCGCGCAGAAAGAAATCGGTAGAGAGAGCGGAAGCGAGAAGTTACCAACATGGAAACGAAACAGCACAGTAACCCCAGAATTGAAATGAACCCACCCCCTCCGCAAAAATCATCTTTTCCGTCGAAGGAACGGCCTAAACCACTGATAACCGAGAGAACCGATCGCATGAACGCTCTTACTGAAGGCGCACGTTTAAACACCGGAAATAATAATACTAAACACGGTCTAAAGCATTCGAAACGAAAAGAGATCCCTGCCTCGAGCAGTGATCCAAAACGCCGGTATCAAGAAGTACGAAAACTTTCCGAACACTTATGCGAAACACTCGAGACGGAAGATTTTGTCATCCAATCGATGCCGGAAGTCAGCCCCACCAAATGGCATCTCGCGCACACCAGTTGGTTTTTCGAAACGTTTTTGCTCCAACCTAACATTTCTAATTACCGGTCGGCTCATCCACAATACAACTACCTGTTCAATTCATACTACAATGCCGTGGGTCCATTCCATTGCCGGCCCAAGCGCGGACTGCTTTCCCGGCCTACAGTCAGAGAAGTCTATAACTATCGCAACTACGTGGATGGATTAATGTTAGAACTTCTGGATCGTGCAGATGAGCGAAAACTGGATACTTTGGGACCACGTATTACACTCGGTCTCAATCATGAGCAGCAGCACCAGGAGCTGATGCTCACCGACATTAAGCATGTCTTTTCGGGAAATCCGTTGCGTCCCATATATCGAAAACGACGTACAGCCGGAGCAAATCCTACCCAACCCATAAAATGGTTGAGATTTAAGGAAGGCATCCACTCTATCGGCAATCGGGCCTCGGGATTCAGCTATGATAATGAAGAACCGTTCCATCGCGTTTTTACTAACTCTTTTCTTCTATCTTCGCGCCTCGTAACGAACAAGGAGTACCTTGCCTTTATGGAGGATGACGGTTACCAGCGCCCGGAGCTTTGGCTTTCCCTTGGGTGGAACACGGTAAAGGAAAAAGGGTGGCAGGCGCCGCTGTATTGGGAGCAGCAGGACGGCGTTTGGCGGATGATGACATTGTCGGGTATGCGGGATGTATGTCTTGAAGAACCCGTTTGTCATGTCAGCTTTTTCGAAGCAGAGGCATTCGCTCGTTGGTCCGGGGCGAGATTGCCCTCGGAGGAGGAATGGGAGCTCGCCTCACTCGGTGTACCTCTGGAAGGTAATTTTGTTGATAACGAGTTCTTTCACCCTGTGCCGTTGGATTCAGAAGCAGTGAGCCCAGCGCAAATGTTCGGGGATGTCTGGGAATGGACGGGCAGTCCGTATTCGCCGTATCCGGGCTACACACCGGTGGCTGGAGCACTTGGCGAATACAATGGCAAGTTCATGTGTAATCAGTTCGTTCTTCGAGGTGGCTCCTGCGCTACATCTAAATCACACATTCGACGGACGTATCGCAATTTCTTCCCACCAGAGGCCCGTTGGCAGTTCACAGGATTTCGTCTAGCCAAAAAGGTTAAATGAGCACTAGCGCAATTGCCAGTCCAGTTGTCGATCTTCAGTCGGACAACGACGATTTTTTTAGAGCGGTCTCTATCGGTCTACTAAAACCGGAGAAAACATTGCCCAGCAAGTTTCTGTACGATGAAGAGGGATCACGGCTATTTAACCAGATCTGTGAACTGGACGAATATTACCCAACTCGTACCGAGACAAAGATTCTGCGGAACAACATTTGGGCAATCACTCGAGCGATCGGGCGTGGGTGTTGCCTGGTTGAATTTGGCAGCGGCACGAGCGCAAAAACACGCCTGCTTCTGGAGCATCTCGAGAATCTAGCGAGCTACATTCCGATCGACATTGCGAGCGCTCAGCTTTTCGATTCGTGTCAGAAATTGGCCGAGGACTTTCCGGCGTTGGAAATCCTGCCGATCTCCGCCGATTATACAGGTGTTTTTCAACTACCATACCGAGATACATCTGCGCAGAAAATTGTCGCCTTCTTCCCCGGTTCAACGATTGGCAACTTCGAACCGTCCGAAGCTCTCTGGTTTTTGCGACGAGTTGCTTCTCTGTGCGGTCGAAATGGCGGTCTGTTAGTGGGGGTCGACCTCAAGAAAGACCGACAGCTCCTGGAGACGGCTTACAATGATCATAAGGGTGTGACAGCTTCTTTTAACCTCAATCTTTTGGCTCGCGCAAACCGCGAACTCGGTACCGGCTTCGACCTTTCTTCCTTTCGCCATCAGGCGATCTACGATGAGGCGCTAGGACGAATCGAAATGCGATTGATCAGCCTGCAACCACAAATTGTGCGTCTCGGAAATCGCGAGTTATTTTTCGGTGAAGATGAATACATAACTACCGAATACTCTTACAAATACAGCTTAGTAGAATTTAGAGAGTTGGCTCAAAGAGCCGGATTTGAGGTTGTCAATACTTGGATGGATGGCGATAAATGGTTCAGCGTGCAGTATCTCGGTGTCCGCTAACATGTGGCGATCAAGCGATAACTGTCCTTGGCAAATGATCCGATTTCTTGAGGTCAATCGACGCGACCTTGGTACTAAATCTGGGAACGAAAGTATCGACACACTAATCAAATCTTCGGCACAGCCAGCAACGCCGGACCAGAGAAAAGGAGAATATCGTTGGTACCTCGATCGAGAGCGAGCACGATGACGAAATTCTTGCGGAAAACGAGGGAATTGCCGCGGCAGCAGCATGAGAAAGGACCTGTTTATGTCGAATGCATATGACGCTATTATAGTCGGAACGGGACAAGCCGGAGCGCCTCTGGCGGGGCGTTTGAGTGAGGCCGGGATGAAGGTTGCTATCATTGAGCGCAAACTATTCGGCGGCACTTGTGTTAATACGGGATGCACACCCACTAAAACTTTGGTAGCAAGTGCCTACGCGGCCCATTTGGCGCGTCGGGCTGCCGACTTTGGTGTAGTGATCAATGGCCAAGTGGGCGTGGATATGAAGAAAGTGAAGGCCAGGAAAGACGCCGTGTCGGGCCAATCGCAAAAAAATGTCGAGTCGTGGCTAAAGCAGTTGCAGAACTGTACGGTTTACCAAGGCCACGCCCGTTTCACATCTCCCACCGAGATGAGCGTAGGAGCAACGCTGCTAACGGCGACGCACATATTCATCAATGTCGGAGGGCGTGCTCAAACGCCTCCAATGCCCGGGCTTGATCAGGTCGAATACCTTACCAATAGCTCGATGATGGACGTCGATTTTCTCCCTCGGCATTTGCTGGTCATAGGCGGCAGCTACGTGGGCCTTGAGTTTGGCCAAATGTATCGGCGTTTTGGCAGTGAAGTCACAATTATCGAAATGGGGCCGCGTTTGATTCAGCGCGAAGATGAAGATGTCTCGACCGGAGTAAGAGAGATACTGGAGCACGAGGGCATCAACGTGCGCCTTAACGCAAAGTGCCTCGCCGTAAGGAAACAGGGGAAGGAACTGGCAGTTACGCTTGACTGCACAAACGGCAGTCCCGAAGTTAGCGGGTCCCATCTCTTGCTCGCAGTAGGACGTCGTCCCAATACCGATGACCTCGGGCTCGATAAGGCAGGAGTTTCTGTCGATCAGCATGGCTACATCGAGGTCGACGATGCGCTGCGTACGAACGTCCCGGGCATCTGGGCCATGGGAGACTGCAACGGGAAGGGCGCCTTTACCCATACGGCCTATAATGACTATGAAATCGTCGCCGCGACTATTCTCGATAAGGATCCCCGGCGGGTGAGCGACCGGATCCCTGCCTATGCACTTTATATCGATCCGTCGTTGGGGAGAGCAGGGATGAGCGAGACGGAGGTCCGCAGCGCGGGCAAGCCCGCATTGGTCGGAAAACGCCCGATGACGAAAGTGAGTCGTGCGATCGAAAAAGGCGAGACTCAAGGTTTCATGAAGATAGTGGTCGCCGCGGATACGAAGCAAATCTTGGGTGCCGCCGTTTTGGGGACCGGTGGCGATGAGGTCGTTCACTCGATCCTGGATTTAATGTATGCTAATGCGCCCTATACGGTGATGCAGAGGGCAGTGCATATTCACCCAACCGTTTCGGAACTTATTCCGACCATGCTCGGCGAACTGCGACCGCTTGCTAGCATTTGAGCTCGAGAAACCTTGATCCGACGCAGTGTATCACTGCAGCGCGGGAAACTGAGATTAGACGACCAGTCCACGTTCTTTCCGAGGATCGAATCCTGCTGGGTAGGCTACAATGAAAACACGTTCGAGAACCAGCCCGACGAAGAGGAACGACTTGGCTCCTGGTGAGGCCGAGTCGATTTTACCTTTGGCGTGGTCTCTCTTTTCTACTGGAATCTTAGTCGTGCCTAGCGTGCATTATTTCGCGGTCGAATGATTGAACTCGAATCAGTCAGCAAGAAATTTGGCGCAACGATCGCCCTTCACGAAACGGATCTGTGCATTGACGCGGGAAGAACAACCGTTCTCATCGGGCCCAGCGGCTGCGGCAAGTCGACGATTTTGAGGTTAATCATTGGCTTGCTCGAGCCGACGACCGGCACAATCAAAATCGAAGGTCAGCGCGTCTCGGCGAGCAGTGTTCTGGCCCTGCGGCGGCGGATCGGCTACGTGATTCAGGAAGGCGGCCTGTTCGCCCATTTGACTGCCGCACAGAATGTGTTGCTGATGGCGAAGCATTTAAACCAGCCGGCCCGGCAAATGCAGACTCGACTGCGCGAGCTGTGCGAGCTAACTCATTTTCCCGAAAATGCACTCACTCGCTATCCTGTCGAGCTCTCCGGTGGGCAACGGCAGCGCGTGAGTCTGATGCGGGCGCTGATGCTGCAACCGAACGTGCTGCTGCTCGACGAGCCGCTCGGCGCACTTGATCCAATGGTCCGAGCAAGCCTCCAGGATGAGCTGAAGGGAATTTTTCAGCGCCTGCAACAGACGACCGTGTTGGTCACGCACGACATGGCAGAGGCCGGCTTTTTTGCGAACCTCATTGTGTTGCTGAACGAAGGCCGTGTTGTCCAATCCGGAACGCTCGACGACCTGCGTAACAGGCCGGCCTCGACATTCGTCAGTGACTTTCTGCACGCGCAGCGCGGACTTGCAGCGATATGAAATCGGCAGCCATACTTTTCGCGATTTTCGCCTTCTGTTCGGTAGCGCAGCCGCAACAAATTGTTGTCGGCTCAAAGAGATTCACTGAGTCCTACGTGTTGGGCGAGATTGCCAGTATCGCTTTGCAAAACGCCGGTTTCACGGTCCAACACAAACAGGGAATGGGCGGCACGATCATTTTGTGGCAAGCATTGCGCGGCGGCGAAATTACGCTTTATCCCGAGTACACCGGCACAATTACCGAGGAAATATTAAAACCAAAGCAACCCTTGAGCACAGATGGAATGCGCGCGCTGCTTCGCCAGGAGGGCGTTGGCATGACCGGGGAGCTTGGTTTCAACAACACGTACGCGCTAGTTATGCGGCGAGATCGTGCTGCCAAACTCGGTATCCGCAAGATCAGCGACCTGCGGAACCACCCTGAGCTGAACATTGGGGTGACACACGAATTCCTTGACCGCCAGGATGGCTGGGCGCCGCTCAGCACACGTTACGGCTTACAGATGCACAACGTGCGTGGGATCGACCACGCCCTTGGCTACGCCGCGGTAGCGAATGGCTCGATTGACCTCAAAGACGCCTACTCGACGGACGCCAAGATCGCGGAAAACAACCTCGTCGTCCTCGATGATGATCTTCAATTTTTTCCGCAATACAAAGCGGTGTTTCTTTACCGGCTCGATATGGACATTCGTGCAGTGGCCGCGTTGGAAAAACTCGCGGGCACGCTCGATGAAGACCGCATGAGGCGCTTAAACTCTGAAGCTGAACGGACAAAAGATTACGCTTTGGCCGCGGCGCTTTACTTTGGCCAAGAGCCAGTCTCCCCTTCCAATAACCTCATCGGAAACATCGGGCGCTGGACATTGCGACACTTAGAATTGGTTGGGGCCTCGCTTTTCCTAGGAATCATTGTTGGCATACCGCTTGGCATTCGGGCCAGTCGCCCCGGACCGGTCAGTAACTTCATTCTCTCCACCACCGGCGTGATCCAAACTATCCCGTCTCTTGCCTTACTCGCGTTGCTTGTGCCACTCCCATTCTTCGGGATCAGCCCGGTAACGGCGATTTTCGCTCTGTTTTTATACAGCCTGCTGCCGATCGTTCGGAATACCGCCACCGGTCTGCGGGAGATCCCAACGGCTGTCCGTGAGTCCGCTGCGGCGCTGGGATTGGAGCCACACGCACAACTTTGGAAAGTTTTCTTTCCGCTTGCCTCACCCACGATTCTGGCAGGGGTAAAAACCAGCGCGATCATTGACGTCGGTACCGCTACGCTGGCCGCACTCATCGGGGTCGGTGGATTGGGAGAACCAATTATCAGCGGGCTCAATCTGAATGACTACAGCACGATTTTGCAGGGCGCAATTCCCGCTGCCTTGCTCGCACTGCTGGTGCAGTTCTTCTTCGACGGACTGGACCGCGTCTCCGTCCCGAAAGGTCTGCGGCTCAAACAATGAAAAATTGCTTACGCCGATGACCCCTGTAGCTGTAGCGCAGCATTCGAGAAGTTTTTGTGGGCGCGGCTCCGAACGGTTTGTGGCACGTTGGCAAAGCGTTGGGAGGAGAATTGGCAGCACGGCTTGTGTCTATCAACATCGGTTTGCCACGCGATATCACGTGGCGCGGCAAAACCGTCCACACGGGCATCTGGAAGAGTCCAGTGCCGGGCCGCGTCATCGTCCGAAAGCTCAATATCGATGGTGATGGCCAAGGAGACTTGGGCGGCCATGGAGGCGTGAATCGTGCTGTCATGGTTTACCAGCTGGATTCTTACCGATATTGGGAGCGCAAACTCAGCCGCACTAATTTTTCGTACGGACAATTTGGGGAAAACTTCACCGTCGATGGCTTGCCTGACGTCGAAGTGTGTATCGGCGACCGCTACCGGATCGGCACCGCTTTATTCGAAGTATCACAGCCGCGCGTCACGTGCTACCGCGTCGGCATCCGCATGGACGAACCGCAAATGGCAGCCCTGTTGGTAGCGCATCATCGACCGGGTTTTTACTTTCGTGTACTGGAAGAAGGGGAAGTCGGAGCCGGCGACGAAATTGTAAAGGTCGCAGACGGCCCGGAGCACATGAGCGTCGCCGAGATGGATGCACTGCTTTATCTGCCCGGGCATATCCCCGAGCAACTAGAGCGCGCTCTGCGCATTCCGGCATTGAGCAAGGGGTGGCAGGGTTCGTTTCAGGCGATCCTGCAACAGAAGACGAGTGGAAGCCCAGAGGCAGGGAACCCAGGAATCGCGCCGCCGAGCGGTCCGCCGCCTGCGTGGCCGGGATTCCGACCGCTGAAAGTGTCAAGTATCGACCGGGAGAACATCAGCGTGGTATCATTGACGTTGATACCTGCGGACGGCCGCCCACTCGTTGCTGCTCAGCCCGGCCAGTTCATTATTTTGCGTATGCAACCGGAGCCCAAAGGTCCAGTTCTGTTGCGCAACTATTCGCTTTCCAATTTGCCCAGTGCGGACCACTACCGGGTGAGCATCAAGCTGGAGGTGAATGGCGCCGCCAGCACCTATTTGCACAACCAAGTCAGGGTGGGCGATTTGCTCGATGTGGCAGCGCCGAGGGGGAATTTCACGCTGCAGCCGGGCGACAACCAGGTGGTGTTACTCAGCGCGGGTGTTGGAGCAACTCCGGTGCTGGCGATGCTGCATTCGCTAGCTGCCGAAATCTCGCCCCGCGAAGTCTGGTGGCTGTTCGGAGCCCGAAACGGCGAGGATCACTCGTTTGCGGATGAGTCACGCAACCTGGTCAAAGCGCTACCGCGCGGCAAAAGCTTCATTGCCTACAGCCGCCCGGGTCCTCGAGATCGTCCGGGCGTGGACTTCGATGCTTCAGGACGTATCACAGTCGAAGTGCTCGAAAAACTTGGTGTGCCGCGCGATGCCGATTTCTATCTGTGCGGGCCTCCTCCGTTCCTGCGGGATTTGAGTAACGGACTGATGGCTTGGGGCGTTTCAGACGACCAGGTGCACACGGAGATTTTCGGCCCGGGAAAACCGATAACGCCCGGCGTCCTCGATCCGTCGCATGCAGCTCCGCACCCGCCGGGGGGGCCTGTGGGTTCGGGCCCACGAGTGTTGCTGGTGCGCAGCGGCCTCAATGTGTGCTGGAACGCAAAGTTTTCGAGCCTTCTCGAATTCGCGGAAGCCTGTGATGTGCCGGTGCGCTGGGCGTGCCGTACGGGGGTCTGCCACACTTGCGAAAGCGGCTTAATCTCGGGCAGTGTCAACTACCAACCCGAACCGCTCGAGCCGCCCGCCCAGGGCAATCTGCTAATCTGTTGCTCCCAACCTAAGGGCGACGTCGTAATCGACTTGTAACGCGGGAAATACTGTAGATTCCGCTAAGAATTAGACTCCTCACTTGGAAAAAGGGCTGGAATCTGCGTTCGTAGCTTTTTGTTTTGCTCGCTAGGCTTCGTCGTTAATCAAAACGATGCGATAGTGCGCTTTGCCTGCACGCAAATGCTCCAGCGCTTCGTTGACCTTCGACAAAGGGTTCGAGATCATCTGTGGATAGCTTAGCTTGCTTTCACGATCACTCCTTTGCCTCACCAACCTAAGACCCGGAGCGAGCGGTTCTATTGGACCTTGGTCCAAGCAGGCTATGACGTATGGCCGAAAATTCCCAATCTCTCAGCCATCCGGACAAGGTCGGCCAAAGACTTCGCCCCCATCTTTTGCATGACGTGACCGCGATGGACCTTGATGGTTTTTTCGGTTGTGCCCAGCTCGTGGGCGATTTGCTTGTTCAGCATCCCCGTGACGACATGAGCCATCACTTCACGCTCGCGTGCCGTAAGCGCCTTATAACGCCCGCGCAACTCTGCGAGCTTTCCCCGCTGTAGACGGGCACCGCGGTCGGAATTGATTGCCCGGTGGATGGCATCCAGAAATTCCTGTTCACGGAATGGTTTGGTGAGAAACTCGATCGCACCAGCTTTTATCGCCTGGACTGTCATCGGGATATCCCCGTGGCCGGTAATGAAGATGATCGGGACTTGAACGCCCACTTTCGCTAATTCTCGCTGCAAATCCAGACCGCTTAAGTGAGGCAGCCGCACATCAAGCACCAGACACGCGGGGACGTCTGGACGCCGACTGCACAAAAACTCCTCGGCCGAGCTGAAGGCTTGGACGCTCAAACCCGCCGACTCAATCAGCATCTCGGTGGATCGACGAAACGAGGGATCATCGTCAATCAAAAACACCGTCTCAGAGGTTGCCATAGTGCGCTTCAGGTCTGTCCTTTTCTCAGCCCCCACAAAAATATGCGGCGAGCGCCTGTGGTCCAGATTTTTCGCGACGTGACCCGCAACCCGAACATCTCGTTCAACCATCAACTGTGTTTCTTCTACAGCCGAACCAGGACCCTACTCCTCAAGTTTGAGCTTGCTAGGACCAAGGTCCAATAGAATTGGCCCGCTATCGAGGGCTAGGGTAAGCCGCTGAGAAGCAAAAGATCGAAGAACCAAAGTGCCTAAAGACGTCAAACCAACTGCTGCCCCTCTTGTTTGCATTGTAGACGATGATGCCTCGATAGCAGACTCAACACGATACCTTGTTCGCTCGTTTGGTTTCAGGGCCGAAGCCTTCTTATCTGCTCAGGAATTTCTGAGTTCAAGCCTTATCGAGGAGGCGAGATGTCTAATCCTTGACGTACGAATGCCGGGGATGGACGGCTTGGAATTACAGCGAAATCTGGCGAATGCTAACAAGCGGATTCCGATTGTTTTTGTCACCGCCCACGCGAACGAAAGCGAGCGCCGACAGGCCATGGCCGGAGGTGCGGTGGACTTCCTGGGCAAGCCTTTCAGCGAAGATGCTTTGTTTGGCGCTATCCAGGCGGCGCTGAAACGAGATAAATTAGCGGAGAGGAAAGATGACACATGAAGAGCGATCGTAGCGCCAAAATCCGATATCCACGACTGCTCGACATCGTGTGACTTGAGCGCAGCAGGTCCACCTGTTTGCAAGCTTCAGGTCATGCCTTGGGAGGACTAGCAGCAGAATCCTACGATACAGGTATCTACTAACCACTGGACATTCGTTGCTTGGGCGTCTGCTAAACAGGAGTTGAACAACATACAGGAAATCGCCGTAAGAGAGCTTACTCATCGATGTAATCCGGTGGTAGTCCCCCGGTTCTAACTCTCCGGTTAAGAACTTCCTTCTCCACAGAAAGAGAGACCCATTCTTCAGGCGGATTTGGATCGGTCCGCAGACTGCGAAGCTTTTCGATTACATCCTTTTCGTTCTTAGTCATCCGCTCGCGTTGAAGCAAGTGTTGCTTCCAAGAGGGCACCACTACTTCCATTCGTAATTTGTTCGGTTGCTTTAAGTCCTCGTACAGATGCCACCGGTACGCACCGTTGCGCAAGAAGATCATCCGAGCGTCACGCATCAATTCGATGCATTCATTTCGGCGCGTTGAATCAATCTGGAATTCTGCTGTTATGGATACAGGGCCATCTTTGGGCGCAGGTAACCGGCTCGGGTCAAGGTTCTGGGAAAAAATCGTGCCTGGTGCGGACTCGAAGCTGAGGCTCTTGGTAAAGTCGATCGAGATCCGAAGGGCTGGAACAACACGGACGATGATCATCAGCGCCAGGGCGAACACGGCTGCCCCCAGAAAAGTGGTAACAATTCCAAGATTATGCGCTGACAATCCCCAGAGTATTCCGCCAAGAGCGGTGGCTGCATTTGCAACTACGACCATTGTCGCGTTCATTCGTCCCCGCGCCCAGTCAGGCATCGCGCGTTGACTTGCTACCCAGAGTTCGGAAGCAGAAAGAGTCCAACCCACGCCGCCGAGCGCAGCAACCACTAAAAAGACGTACGGCCTATGGACAAAGGCCATTAGACAGCAATTTAAGATCAACAAAGAATTAGCGAAGGTCGTGATCCGTTGCGGCGAATAGCGGGCACGTGTCCACGGAATGATGAAAGCGCTGCTGATGACCGAACCAACGGCCATACTCGTGAAGAGATATCCCAGATGAGAGGCTTTCAGATGCAATTCTTTCAGACCTACGACCGGCATTAACGACGGGATAACGGAGATAAAGAACGAGAACAACGCGTGCCGGACCATAAGAATCTTGATCCCGGAAGTGTAGCGTACGTAGCGGATCGCCGTCGTCAATGACTCGAAGAAGGTCTCCAGTGGAAGGTCCGACTGCGTCGTTACCCGCTTCCACTGCAGAACCGCCAGGAACATGAGAAGGAAACCCAGTCCATTGGCGCCGAAGATGAAGCTTGCTCCGGCCAATGGAATCAAGAGCCCTGCAAGCAGCGGCCCGATAATTCCGGAAACGTCCATCTGCAATCCGGCGAGAGTATACGCGGAGCCCAATTCTTCCGCGGAAACCATCTCGGCGATGACAGAGGAGTGGGCTGGGGAGCCAATCGCGAAGCCAGCGCTGAAGAGAAACGCGCTTGCCAAAATAAGGTAGGGATTAAGCAGATGCGCCATCCACAGAATCGCCAGAGTGATCGCGAGGGAGGCATGCCAGATTTGAACCCACAACAAAATCTTTTTGCGGTCTACCATGTCGGCGATAGCGCCCGCCGGTAAGGTGAACAGCGTGTAGGGCAGTGCTGAAACCGTCGCCATCAGTGAGATAATTACCGTTGAGGCACCCAGCGAGTTGAGCGCCCAAAAGATAGTTGTGTTGTGGGCTCCAATGCAACTTCCGGAGACTACCATGGCCAACCAGAGTTTTCTGAAAACGGGGTTTCGCAATGCGAGCCAGGTAGAGGTCTTTTCGGAGTTCTTTTCCATGCGAAAGGAGTTATTTGGCGAGCATTAGTTCAGTGTGTTGGACTCATGTTCCAGGGCTTTCGCCAGGGGAACCATTGCGTCCGAGCAGCGAGCGCACGGTCTCCAGCAGCACCGCGCCGACAAATGGCTTGCGAAGCCTCCTAAAAGATAATCCTAACTGTGACCTGTGTCCCCCGCAATGTCATCTGATAAAGGAAGTCGTTGGCGCTTTGACCAGCCCATCCCGCGATGAGTGGCAGAAAGAAAATTGGTACTACGCTCAGCTTAACAATGAGATTCATATTCAGGAGCCCGAGGCAAAAGTGTATCAAGCCTGATTAGCCACCGAAATGGTACCTTAGGACGATAGCGCGGTACGCAACAGTTTCTTTTCTCGCTGGTCAATCGCACCGTTACGCAATGCGCTGCGCTGCCAATCCGTGACGAGCAGGAATTTCTCGCCCTTGTCCGTCAAGCACTCCGCTCCGGGGAGTGAGTGATGTGGGAGACAGCCCAACTGCCGCGCGGCTTGGCATTGTACCAAGGTAAAATATACAGCTGACCGCGGTGTGGCATAAACTAACCAATTTAAATAACTCTTTCGACCAAACCACAGAAGACTGCGTTTTCCAGTCGAGTCCACAGACGCCCCGGGAGTAGCGCAGGCTACGTCATCTGATCGATATGGATCAACCTGTGCATCCGTTGTGGATAAAAATCCGTGGCTCCGCTGTTAGCGGGGCGGGTGCGATTTCGAAACGTGCTCAACTTGCATTTTTACTTTGCGCTCTTCTTGGGATCGCCTCTACAATGCTGGTTTCAAGCAAAACAATGGCGAGCCCTTCTGCTATCGGTTCAAATCCAGATGGGACCTCTTGGGGTCAAGCCGGCAGGAAGGCGGCGCCGGCCATGGCCTGGACCAACGGAGGAGCGTTTCTGATGGGAACCAACGACAAGGAGAGTTTTCCTAACGAGCGGCCCGCTCACCTTGTTCAGGTCCAGGGGTATTGGATGGATGAGCATGATGTTACCAACGCGGAGTTCGCCAAGTTTATCGAATCGACCGGATACGTGACCACGGCGGAACGTCAGATCAACTGGGAGGACTTAAAAAAGGAGCTTCCGCCTGACGCGCCGAAGCCGGACAACGGCGCTCTTGCTCCGGGAGCGCTGGTCTTTACCCCAACGCCTGGACCGGTCCCGCTCAATGATTTATCGGCTTGGTGGCGTTGGGTGCACGGGGCTAATTGGCGCCATCCGGAAGGGCCGGCTGGAGAATAGAGCACGAAGATAGCACCCGATGAAAAAGCAAGCTTTCCACGTAATCAGGACCCTTTCGAAATTATTCGCGACGGCGGCCGGGGCGCTCACATTCTTAGCGCCGCTTGCGACAGACACGGCCAAAGCCCAGACCTCTCCCACTGAGCAGGAGGCCTACGCGATCGGAATCAACGCTTACCTCTATTTTTACTCGCTCGTCACCATGGACATAACGCGCAAACAGCTCACCAACGCCGAGCCTGGGAAAGGGATTGGCGGGCCGATGAACGCGTTCGCAAACATTTCTGAGTATCCCTCCGCGGATCTGAGAGTCGTTGTTCGGCCGAATTTCGACACCCTATACTCTTCTGGATGGCTTGATCTGACCAAGGAGCCGATGGTCGTCTCGGTCCCCGATACGGACGGCCGTTATTACCTATTGCCGATGCTCGACATGTGGACGGATGTGTTCGCGTCGCCGGGTTGGCGCACAACCGGCACGCAGGCCGGCAATTTCGTTGTCGTTCCGCCCGGGTGGCGGCCCGATTTGAGAGATCGGCTCATCGAGGAGTTCAAGCTGCCGAAAAACACCCAGCGCATCGATGCCCCGACTTCTTACGTTTGGATCATCGGCCGCACAAAGACCGACGGACCGGAGGACTACGAAGCAGTTCATAAGATCCAGGCAGGCTATAAGATCACGCCGCTTTCGCAGTGGGGTAAGGCACCCGAGCCGGTTCAGTTCAAGATCGACCCAACGATCGACATGAAGACTCCGCCGAAGATCCAGGTCGATACGATGGAGGCCGGCAAGTTCTTCGCGTACGCATCAGAACTGCTGAAGTTGCAGCCGCCGCACATCACCGATCAGCCCATCATCGCGTTGATGAAGCGCATCGGGATCGAGGTCGGCGAAAGCTTCGACATTGACAAGGTGGATCCCGCCTTGAGGAAAGCGCTTGAGCGTGTACCGCAGGGCGCCCGGGAGTTGATGAGGTGGAAGGTCGCGAGCCTGGCCAGGGTCGTCAACGGATGGTCGATGAACACCGATACGATGGGCGTTTACGGCAACTACTACCTCAAACGCGCCATTGTCACGCAATTAGGCCTCGGCGCGAACCTGCCCGAGGACGCGATTTACCCATTGAACCTTGGCGACGAGTCCGGCAAGCCGCTTGACGGCACGAACAAGTACACAATCCACTTCGACAAAGCGAATATTCCGCCTGTGAACGCTTTCTGGTCGATCACACTCTACGACCAGGACGGCTTTCAGGTCGCTAACAGCCTGAACCGTTTCGCCGTCAGTAGCTGGATGCCATTCCAGTATAGCCCGGACGGGTCGCTAGACATTTATTTTCAGAACGAGAGCCCAGGCGCAGACAAGGAAGCGAACTGGCTTCCCGCTCCCAAAGGGCCCTTCAACCTTTGCCTGCGCCTCTATGCTCCGAAGTCCGAAGCGTTGACCGGCAAATGGAATCCGCCTCCAATCATGAGGGCCCAGCAACTTCCGGTCTTGGCTCCCCAGTAAGACATTCCGCTTCCCACGGCAATTAACCAACCTGGCTGGGTTCCTGAGGAAGTTGACCTGACAAGGCCAACTTCCCATTCCCCCACCGGGAGATCGAAGGTCGAACATCAATACCTTACTCGGAGAAAATCAAGCAAAACCATTACAGGTATAAGGTTATGGCGAAAAATAAACGCATTCGAGGTAAAGTGGAAAAGGCCGTGAGCCCTGCCGTGGTGGGGTACCGCTCGCGGGATCAACAATATGCGGAGGGCAAGGCGATTCGCGATGCTTGCCCCCGGGCAAATCACGCGGGTTGGAAACCTCCGGCAGGCCGCGTGGACACCATCGAGATGTTGGAAGCATCCAACAAGGGACGGCTTCCAGAGCTGATTCCGGTCCGTTACGGACGAATGATCCCCTCGCCCTTTGTGTTTTTCCGCGGCGCGGCGGCGATCATGGCAGCCGACCTGGCGCACACGCCGACCACAGGGATTCGGGTCCAGTCCTGTGGTGACGCTCACCTGATGAACTTTGGGGCATTCGCCACACCGGAGCGACGGTTGATCTTCGACATTAACGATTTCGACGAAACGCTCCCGGCACCGTGGGAATGGGACGTCAAGCGGTTGGCGACTAGCTTTCTGATCGCCAGTCGCAGCAACGGCTTCGGCGAAGCCGACGCCCGCAAAACGGCTCTCCGCTGCGTTCGAAGCTACCGGGAGCGGATGAACGAATTCGCGCAGATGCGCACTCTGGAAGTCTGGTATTCACGATTGGACCTGGAGACGATTCTTCCTTCGATCAAGGACCAGGAGGCCGAGAAACGCCTCGAGCGCCGAGTACGGAAGGCCGAAGCCAGCGACGTACAAGAGTCGGACTTTCCCGAAACTCGTCACATTGGAAAAGGGGGAGCCAACGATCCGGGACAATCCTCCCCTGATTTACCACTTGAGCGAGCAAGCCGGCTCGAAGTTCGAGGCCAGGGTGGCCGACGCATTTGCGCGTTACCGGGAGACGCTGCCCGACGAGCGCCGCGTTCTGCTGGATCGATACCAGAGGAAGGACTTGGCCATGAAGGTCGTTGGTGTGGGAAGCGTAGGCACGTTTTGTGCCATCCTCTTGATGATGGCCGACGTGGATGACCCGCTGTTCCTCCAGGTCAAGGAGGCCGGACCATCCGTCTTGGAGCCCTACGCGGGAAAGAGCATTTATGCGAACCACGGTCAGCGTGTGGTCACCGGTCAGAGGCTGATGCAGTCGGCCAGCGACATGTTTCTTGGGTGGACCGAGGGCCTCGAGGGTCGCCACTTCTACCTCCGGCAACTACATGACATGAAGATCAAGCTTCTGGTCGAGCTCTTTTCCCTCAGCGTGATGGTTCAGTACGCGGAGTATTGCGGTTGGGCGTTGGCGCGGGCCCATGCCCGGGCCGGCCAACCCTCCCTGATCGCAGGTTATCTGGGCAAAGGCGATCAGTTTGACGAAGCCCTTGCCGACTTCGCGACTGCCTATGCCGAGCAGAACGAGAGCGATTACAAGGCACTGGTGCGCGCGGCCCAGAAAGGACATATCGAGGTCTACACCGAGAGCTAAGGACGGCCTGGCAACATTTAAAGATGGGAAGAAGAAATCAACCGGGAAAAGGTGAGGTTTGAGGATTTAGTTAGCGCATGCAAAGGAAAACGAAACGAACAACGAACGGCTCTTCGGGAAGCCCAATTCGAGCTCCTACGTCAAGGATTGGAAAGCTCATGCTGAACTTTACCCGGTGGGTGAACCGGAAGGACCGCTTCGGCAAGAGCGTCTTTGAAGTTGGTTTTCTGGGTCTGGACAACATCGGCGTGTTTGACCGTAGCGCGCCACTCCCACCGGAGGGCATCTGGAGCAGGCCGACGGCACCGCCTGGGTGGCGTTATTCTCCCAGAACATGATGGAGATCGGTATCCAATTGGCGGCGCATGATTCGGAACATCTCGGCTTGGGTCAATGAACCGCGCAGATCGTACGATACGCTCTGAGCCTCTGTTGCGCTCTATGCAACCGCTAATCAGAATCGTTTTACTTATTATCCTTTTTTTGGTTTCCAGCGGCGGCACGGCGCCAGGTCAGCAAGCTTCTGGCGCACCGGCGAAACCGGGTCCGGCGTCCACTCCCATCCCACTGGCCAAAGTCCCTTTGGAAGCGCAGTCCGCGCTTTCCTCTCTGCAAGAGATCGCCGCGAACGTGTCGAGGGATCAATCAAGCGCGGACGTCATCGCCAGCAAGCTCTTGGACCTGACAAATGAAATCAATGCCAGAATCGGTGACGACACCAGGCTTCTGACCACGAGTCCGCCTCTGGATATGCTTTATCGGCTCAAGGTTGCCTGGGAGAGTTTTCGCGTTCGCTTGTTGGTATCAGATCGCGAGCTGACAGAGCACTCCACGAGTCTGGCAGAACAACTCGCCCGCCTGGACCAGTTGAACAAGACCTGGCAGGCAACACTCCAAGCGGCGAAACAGCCCGAAACGCCCCCGGCGGTCTTGCAGCAGGTGCAGAGCGTCGTCGACGCCGTTGAGCGGATGCGACCGACGGCCGAAGCCAGCCAAGAGCATATGTTGACCTTGCAGAGCCGCCTTTTCGACGACGAAGCCCGTACGCGAACGGCTCTGTCTTCAATCGAGCAGGCAGAAACCCGGGCCTTGAAGAATATTTTTGTCAGAGATAGCTCACCCATCTGGAGCCTCGAGGCGAGTCTGGGCACAGAGTGGGCGAAGCACAGCGGCGCGTCGATTTCTTCCCAACTGGAAACATCCATCGCGTTCGCCAAACGACTCCCTTTTACTTTCTTGATCCACGCTCTTTTTATTGTGCTGATCGCGGCCGCGCTTCACTGGATGCGGCGCAGAATTCGAAAATTGGCGGAGGAGAAACCGGATCTCCAGCGCGCTCTGCCCATCCTCGATCTCCCCGTCTCAACTGCCCTCGCGCTTTCAATGCTGCTCGTACCCGTAATATATGAGCAAGCTCCCCGCTTGATTCATACAATCATGGGAACCGTCACGCTCATCCCAACCGCGTTGGTTCTTCGGCGGTTACTGGCACGTAATTCTTATCCAATCCTCAGTGCGATCGTTATCCTGTATTTCGTCGGTCAACTGCGAATACTTGCGGCGTCTTTACCGATATTGTCCAGGTTCATATTTCTCGCCCAAATCGTAGGGGCGACTGTCTTTCTTGTCTGGCTGCTCCGGAGCTGGCACCTGCCGACTGAAGTTGCTGAGACCCACGGCCGAGCTTGGCGGACTATCCGGGCGATGGCCAAAATCGGGCTTATTTTTTTGCCGGCCGCGTTCCTCGCAAATATTTTCGGATACGTCAACCTGGGGAACATTCTGGGGATCATTTTTCTCAGAAGCGCTTACCTCGCGGCCATGCTCTACACCGCCATTCGGATCATTGAAGGATTGATGATCATCGCACTGCAGGTTCGACCACTTGGTTCGTTGCGGGTCGTTAGTCTGCATCGGCAGATGATTCAGCGGCGAACGTGCCGCACACTTGAGATTCTAGCTTTTTTATTTTGGTTGAATCTGCTGCTGAGCTTTTTCGGTCTACGGACTTCGTTAATCGCGACGATCGAATCGGCGCTGAACGCTAACCTCGCAATCGGCTCCTTCAGCATAACTCCGGGCCACATTCTGGCATTCCTGATCACGGTTTGGGCGTCTTTTCTGGTCTCGAAATTCTTGCGTTTTCTGCTGGAAGAAGACGTCTATCGTCGTTTGCATCTGGCCCGCGGAATTCCATACGCGATCTCGACGATGCTTCACTATGTCATCCTGCTCGTAGGCTTCTTCGTCGCCTTGGGAGCGCTCGGAATCGATCTGACCAAGGTTACAATCCTGGTTGGGGCATTCACCGTGGGGATCGGATTCGGACTACAAAACATAATCAATAATTTTGTCTCCGGCCTGATTCTGCTTTTTGAACGTCCGATTAAAGTCGGTGACGTCATCGAGGTAGGTGGCAATGTGGGAGAGGTCAGCCGCATCGGCATCCGGGCTAGCGTTATTCGCACTGCGGACGGTTCGGAAGTCATCGTGCCGAATGGATCGCTCATCTCGAGCCAGGTGACTAACTGGACATTTTCGGATCGACAGCGTGTGGTCGAAGTTTCCGTTAACGTCGTTGGAGGCGCCGATCCCCAACGCGTGATTGAATTGTTGAAAAGTACTGCTGCCGGTCATCCTGGTGTCGCAAAGGAGCCAACGCCGCAGGTCTACGTAACCAATTTCAGTGCCGGTGCGGTCACCTTTCAACTTCGCGCTTGGACCGATCGCCATGAGGACTGGGCCCAGCTGCGCAGCGACCTATCGGTGGCTGCGAACGAAGCCTTGGCCCGCGAGAAAATTGGGATTGCATGATGCTAAGAGGCCATCTACGCGCAGCCCTATACCTGAACGCAAAAAAGGAAGTACTTTCAACTCCACAGCTACCCATGAAACAGACCAACATCCTCCTACTCGCTGCCAGCGTCCTCGCCCCCGTGGTTCAGCTATACGCACAGGTTCAAGAGCCGCTGGCAACCGTCAGCGCAACGGCCGGCCGCCACTGTAACGCCAGCCGCCACCGTTGCGCCTATCGCTTACGAACCGCTGCCGACGCTCAACGCCAGCGATATTCTGCAGCCGCAGTATTTGCAGGGGCCAAACTTTACCGTGCGGAATCCAGTGCCGACTTCGTTCGGCTCGAACCGCTACACGATCGACTCCGATTTTGGGGCCTTTGAAGCGAACGGTAACGCGATGCTCATGCGTCGCGTAGCAGAAATCAACGCGATCGCTAAGCTGCAGGCGATGTCGCAGACCAAAGAGTTCACGCAGGCCGCGGCGCAGGCGGCGAAAGTGCCGCTCAGGGTTGCCCAGGATTTAGTCACTAGTCCCGTGGCCACGATCTCCAGCGTTCCGAAAGGCATTTGGAGCTTCCTCAATCAAGCAGGACAGACCGTGAAGGAAGTCGCGGAAGGCCGCCAAGGCACCGCGGCCGAAGGCAACGCAGTGGAAAACATGACCGGATTCTCCAAAACCAAACGCGATCTCGCCATCAAACTCGGGGTCGATCCTTACAGTAAGAACGAAGTCTTCCAGCAAGAGCTGAACAAGGTCGCCTGGCCGGCGTTCCTGGGAAAATTCACCGTGAACCTCGCGATGGCTGCGGTCGGCGGTGCGGCGCTCTCGGCCGTCAATTGGACCGGCACCCTCACCGATGCGTTGCGCGACAAGAGCCCAACAGAGCTCCGCCTGATGAATCTCGGCCTGCTCACGAATAATATGGGCGTCTCCCGCGCGACGGCCGACGCCTTCTTGAACAACAACGCCATTTCCCCAACCACCCAGACGATCCTCGTCGCAGCCCTCGCACAACTTGGCAACATCCCCGGTCAAGCGGAATTGATCCGTCGGGCCGCTACCAGCCAGGACGAACACGACGCGATCGCCTTCCAGCAGAGCGTCCAACTAATGGCCAATCTGAACAACAGCACGCCCGTCGTCCGCATAACCCATCTCAGCGGCCTCACCGTCTGCCAGACCAAAGACGGCACCGTGGTCGTCCCGATCCAATGGGATTACGCAGCATGGACGCCGATGACTGAGCGTTTCATCATTGCACTCAAGTCCCAGAAATTCACCAGCCCGGTTTCCGGCTACGCTGTCATCCTGACCGGCGTCGTCTCACCCATGACGGCACAAGCCCTCGCCGCGCGCGGCGTGAACGTAACGACCAAAGCGCTTCCCGGCCCGCTGCAATGAAGCAACCCGTCCGTTGCCAACGCCCTTTCCTGAAGATGGCATAGCAAATCGGGCATACTGTTGGCTCTAGCCCGCAAAAATCAGTGTGCCGTGAAAAGCCGCGAATCTCCAGTGGGAGAGATAAAGAAAGCCCACCCGGGAACTAACGCTCCACCCGGAACCACCTGGAGGGTTGATGGAGGAAACGAAATCGATCAAGCACATCAGGAAAAGGGCTGTATTGAGCAGCTCAGGGAGTGTTCAGGCCGTAACGCGAGTGAACGTTGAGCAAGCTTCGAAAGGGGCAATGCGGACGCCGAGCCCGTTGATTTTGGGCGAAGGCTGGCATTCGGAGGGCAAATCCCTGGTCCGGGGTGAGAGGACACCACGAGCGAAACAAGCCCAAGGAAGTCCGCCGGAGTAGTGACGACAGCATGAACACAGAGGAAATTCGTAGGAACACGGGAGACCCGCCCTCATGGGGAGGCAAGGACCCAACGCAAGCCCCGCGAGGGGATGAAGCGGTGAGAGCGGGAGTCGGAGAGGTTCATAGTAGTGAAGAAGCGGGTAACGAGGCCGAGGGGCTCATTGAAACTGTCCTTGTCTATGCACCGGATCGCTTGAGCCGAAAATATGCCTATCAGGTGCTGTTGCTCGAGGAGTTCGGCCGTCGGGGAGTGGAGACGATTTTTCTGCGATCAGCCGGCGGCGAGAATCCCGAGGAACGCTTGCTGTTACAGTTTCAAGGCATGATCGCCGAATATGAGAGAGCGCAGATCATCGAGAGGAGTCGTCGAGGTAAAAAACATCGCGCCAAAACAGGATGCGTCAATGTGCTCTCAGGGGCGCCATATGGCTATCGATACGTCAGGAAAACCGATGCAGCAGAGGTTTATTACGCGGTGATCGAGTCCGAAGCAGAAGTAGTTCGAGAGGTCTTCGAGTTGTATGCCAAAGAACTCCGGAGCATCGGCGCGATCGCCCGCCAGCTTAACCAGCGAGGAGTTCCGACGCGATTTGCCAGAGGGCCCTGGGAAAGATCGACCATCTGGGGAATGTTAAGAAACCCAGCCTATCAGGGCATGGCCTGCTTTGGAAAAACTGAAAGAGTTCCGCGGCGCAAGATCACTAGACCTTTGCGACAGAAGGGAGGTTTTTCGACTCGATCCAGCGCTAATCGCGAACGCGAACCACAAGAATGGATCGCAGTGCCGGTTCCTGCGCTGGTCAGCGCAGAGACCTTTGCTATGGCCCAGGAGCGATTGATTGAAAATAAACGCCTCTCGGCGCGAAGGACCAAGATTCGGACTCTCTTACAGGGGCTGCTGATCTGTGGCCAATGTGGCTATGGGCTCTATCGGACTTCAACCAAGACCAGCAAACGGCAGGTCCAATATTATCGGTGCTTGGGTTCTGACCGGTATCATCATTTGCGTGGACCGGCATGCCAGTGCCGACCGATTCGCCAGGATTACCTCGACGAACTGGTATGGGAGGAAGTCGTGCAATTGCTCAACGAGCCTGAATTAGTGCGCGCTGAAATCGAGCGGCGTATCCAGGAAAGCCAGAGCAGTGATCCGGTGCAGCAGCGCAAATTGCGCTTGGAACGGGAATTAAAACGCATCGCTTCCCAATTGGATAAGTTACTGGATGCTTATCAAGAGGACCTGATCGGATTGGGCGATTTGAGAAGCCGAGCACCGGAATTGAGGCGCAGACAAGCCGCCATAGAAAAGGAACTTGAAGGAGTCGCTTTGCAAGCCTTAGAGAAAAGCCGGTTGACGCAATTGAACGCCTCGATGGAGAATTTCCTGGCTGCTCTGCGACAATCGGCAAAGAACTTGGAGGTCGTTGAGCGGCAGAAGGTCGTCCGACTGGTCATTAAGCAGATCGTTGTTGATGGCGACACTTTGACCATCCACCATTCGATTCCGATCTCACGAAGCAAGGAGGGCCAACCGAGAGCAAGTTATGCTTTGTGTACGAGGAGTATTCTCGCCCTTGCTCGCCAATCTTTACATGAGACGTTTCGTGTTGGGATGGAAGCAATTGGGGTACGAAGAGGGGCTCAAAGCGCGGATCGTCAACTACGCGGACGACTTCGTAATCCTCTGTGTCAACAAGGGTCAGGAAGCCTACGAGGCAATGAAGCGGATGATGGAGAGGCTGGAGTTGGAAGTCAATGAAGACAAGACGCGGATATGCCGGGTACCCGAGGAGACATTCGAGTTCTTGGGATACAGTTTTGGACGATGTTATTCGACTAAGACCGGGAGAGCCTACATTGGAACACGACCTAGCCAGAAGAAGGTGAAGGGAATCATGGAGCGGGTCAGTCAAAAGACGGGCCGCGGTACCTTGAAGCAGGGAATCGCCGAAAAGGTCAGGGAACTCAACGCGTTGATAGGAGGATGGGGCAATTATTTCAGGCTCGGCCCGGTCACCAAAGCCTACCGCGCGGTGGATGCCCATAGCCGATATCGGCTGCGACAGTGGTTGTGCGCCAAACACCAACACCAGGGAGCTGGCACCCGAACCTATCCCGACGAGTATCTCTACGAGACACTCGGGTTGGTCCGATTGGAACAAACAACGCGCAACTTCCCGTGGGCGAAAGCATGAATGGACCTTGGTCCCAAAGCTGGATGCGGGAAATCTGCACGTCCAGTTTGATGAGCGGGATCTGGAAACGGACCGGCATGGCCGTCACCGCGCCAGATCTCGACTCTACCGCAAAGGTCGAAGCGATGAGCTCATTGCGGGCTAGTACTAGCCCGCATATTTCATAAGCCGTCCGGGTAGTGAAATCTTAAATGTTGCTGGGGTTTTAAGACCAAGGATAAGCTAGCTATAAAGCTAGCTCATAGCCTGATTGGCTCCGGAAGTTGATCGGAGCGACTTTCCCGTCGGCTGTGGCGCCGTGGGAGCCCGAATTTCGATCGATTCCGGGCAGGCTCCGCCCTTTGGCGGCTTGGTGGCGACCCATTGATAGTGGTGAAGTTGGCGAGGTGGTGAAATTAACCCTCTTCGGGCACCAACCCTGCCAGAGCGCGATGAGCTTGAGCGAAGACGCTCTGAAGAGGAAATGCCGAAGCGAACCGAATGTAGACCCGGCGCGTGCTGACCGTGACCATGGCGCCGATCTTTAACAATCGTTGCCGGATCGTGCCGGCGGTCGCCTGAGCCAGTTCGGTGCCCTGCAAGCCCAAAGTTCGCAGTCTCTGGAAGAGCAACAGAGCAAAAGCGCTGAACCATAACCGTAACTGATTACTCGCCATCCAGTGGGTGCTGGTGCGATCGGCGTCCAGATCCAGATACTGCTGCTTGATCTGGTTTTCCATGTTGCCGCGCGCACAGTAAAAGTCTTCATAACACTTTTGAGCGCAGAAGCGATCAGGGGACTGCTGGTCGTCGCCAAAACCTTCGACAGCCAGGTTGGTGACGATAAAACGCGGATTGTCTTTGTCCCCTAAGACCTCCGCTTTGCCGATCACCCGGCGACTGAGAGTCCAACTTTTGAGGGTCTGATATTGGAACTCAGTAAAGCCGCGCGCCACCCCGCCACACAAAATGGCCGACTCGCGGACCCGGGCAAATTTAACCTCCAACAATTCCCGAAGCCGGCTGTTGCGAGCCAGCCCCAGACAATAATAGACCTTTGGTGGCTGTGCCTCGCACCAGGCCATGATCTCCTCGCGACAAAAACCGCTATCGGCCCGGACAATGATCTGCGCTTTGGGGCAACGTTTACGGATCGCCGGAACGATTTTCTGAAGCGCCTCGACGGCCCCTCGGGCCGCATCCCCGTCGCTGGTGCGCAACTCGGCCCAGAGCGGGACCGAGCCGACAAAGGCAAAGAGAGGCAGATAGCAGTAACAGCCATAGTAGCCGTGAAAGAAACGTCCTTCCTGCTGGCCGTGGAGCGGATCGTCACTGGCATCCAGATCGATGACCACCTCTTTGCTATGCTTGGGCAAACAGCTCACCCCCTTGCGCAAAAGGGTGCCCTGGATCGCTTCGTGGTTGGCGCTGATCCTATGGTAACCTGTTTTTTTATTGTTTCCGAGTTCCAGCCGGTTGAGGGTCGAAGCGCTGGCCAGCGCCTTGCCTTGATCCTGGGGAGCGCGCCCAGTTCCCAGAGGATCCTCTTTACCGACGGCCACGGCAAAGAGAGGATCGAGCCGTAAAAGACTATGATCATTGAGATCCTCGTAGCCAGCGGCCAGCCCCAGCAAACGCTGGGCCACCAGTTCGCGAACGGAGTGTTCGATCAGGAGCGGGTTGCGCAGATCGCTAAAGCACCCGGCCAGGGAGCGAGAAATCCCCAGACCCTCATCGACCTGACGCAACAAGAGCATGCCGCCATCACTGCTGAGGTGTCCTGCGGAGAAGTCGGTGACCACCTGACGCGAACCCAGGCTGTTAAAGAGCAGGGGCTGAAAGTCGGTAGGAAGCTGGGGAGAAGAGGTTGCCATGTAGCTAGTCTATAGGCTAGCTTTATAAATTATGCAAACAAAATATCCACTTAAAATACAGGCCATCCGCTCCAAGAATCAGCAGGCGCGGCTCTATGTCTATTTTCCCTTGCCCTTGGCGGCGGCGATCGGTCTGGAAGCTGGTGAAGAAGTGCAGTGGGAACTGCTGGATCGCGGCGAATTACACCTGGTCCGAAACCAACTGCCTCAAGTCCAAGCCACTCAAAGAGCCACCCAACCCGCCGAAATCCCGCTGCCGTCCCAAAAACAGACTGCTAAAGGCAAACGGCGCCGTGTACCTGACCGAAGTGACTCATGATCGGCCGGTTAGCGAAAATTGAGCCCGCAATTTGGATCGGCCTATGAAATATTGGGGCTAG